>NZ_VFSD01000014.1 GCF_014332515.1 Pontibacter beigongshangensis
GCCAAGTTGAGGTTAGTTATGGCTTAATTCATGTCGAGGCTAACCTCCAGGTCTTTGGGAAGCTCCAGAGACTTTGCCCCGTTGTAGTGCTCCAGGAAAAGCGCGAGTTTATCCATGGTTTCGTTCAGTTCCTCCACAGTTGGCAGGTACACCACCCTGAAATGGTCGGGTTTGCTCCAGTTAAAGCCGCTGCCCTGCACCATCAGCACCCGCTGCTCTTCCAGTAGGTCGAGTACAAATTGCTGGTCGTCGAGGATGTTGTACTTCTTCACATCAATTCTTGGGAACATATAAAAAGCTCCTTTCGGCTTCACGCAGGTAATGCCCGGAATGGAGGTCAGCTTTTCGTAGCACACATCGCGCTGGCGGCGCAGCCTGCCTTTTGGCAGCACAAGATCGTTGATGCTTTGGTAGCCACCTAGGGCCGTCTGGATCACAAACTGGGCCGGCGCGTTGCTGCACAGGCGCATACTGGCCAGGGCGTTGAGGCCTTCTATATACGATTTGGCAATAGACTTTTTGCCGCTGATAACCACCCAGCCTGCCCTGAAACCGGCCGCACGGTAGTTCTTGCTCAGGCCGCTGTAGGTCAGGAAGAGCACATCGTCAGAAAGGGCCGCCGTAGAGAAGTGGGCAGTATCGTCATATAATATTTTGTCGTAGATCTCGTCTGAGAAAATGATCAGGTTGTGCCGCTCCGCCACCTGCACAATCTTCTGCAGCACATCGGTCGGGTAAACGGTGCCGGTCGGGTTGTTTGGGTTGATGATGACAATGCCCTTGGTCCGGCTCGTGATCTTGCTCTCCATGTCGGCCACATCCGGATACCAGTCCGACTCCTCGTCGCAAAGGTAATGCACGGCCTTGCCGCCAGAAAGTGTGACAGCAGCCGTCCAGAGCGGGTAGTCCGGCGAGGGGATCAGGATTTCATCGCCGTTGTTGAGCAGCGCCTGCATCGACATCAGGATAAGCTCGCTCACGCCGTTGCCGATGATAATGTCGTCTATTTTCACGTCTCGCACCGACTTGCTTTGCATGTAGTGCATTACTGCTTTGCGGGCCGCGAAAAGTCCTTTGGAGTCGGTGTACCCTTGCGCGTTGCGCAGGTTCAGGATCATGTCATGAATGATCTCGTCTGGGGTATCAAATCCAAAAGGCGCCGGGTTTCCAATGTTCAACTTCGTGATCTTATACCCCTGGCGCTCAAGCTCTTGCGCTTTCTCAAAAATGGGCCCACGTATTTCGTAAAACACGTTGTCGAGCCGCGAACTCCGCTGTATCATAAACTCAAATTTTCCAAATTTAAACATTTGGATTTCAATATGAAGCATCCAGGCCCAAAAATTAAAATTCGGCCCTGTTCCTCCTAAACGTCCGGAAGCCGATTTTAAATTCCATTCCATCCCATACATTTCAAAAAGCGCTGCTCCTGGGCAGGTCATGCGTTAGATTATAAACGGAATCGTCCGGCCTGGAAATCGTCGCCACGGACAAATTCATAAACCAGAGTTGCTTTTATTCCCCGGATCTTATAAGGCCACACCCTCTCAAGAGCAATATGGTAAGGAGGATGGCTTAGGTTGAAAAACACTCGGGAAGGCACTTTTGATTGGAATAATTGCAGGTGGGTACTAATTAGATGAGGAAAAGGAGAAGGAGCGCTTAAGTGACCGCCAGGAAACTCACAAAGTGAATTCGCCAGATGAAGCTGCCTGGTTCCCGGCAATTATTCGAGTGAAAATGGCCTTCCGGAAGCCTTTTCTGCCACAGGCACTGCCTCCCGTTTCTGATCTGGCTGCCATGCTCTTACCACCAAGGCAGGCACTTACTTCATCTCTCTCCCCTGATTCTCTCGATCACGCATGTAATCATTCCATGGGCTGCAGGCAGCACAATTGCCATAATTTTTATATACTTGCAGCATGCGAGGCAGTAAGGCACCTGCTCGGGCAATCAGTTTCTTTATTACCCACTAATTTGAATACGAACAGCACGCACTTCCGGCTTTCACACAAGATACTTGACGAGGCTTTTGCGCTTTCGCAGGCACCCGACAGCAACCTGTACCTGGCCATCAGCCAGAAATCGGTTCGGCTCGGGGTGGTCGACCTGAAACGCAACAAATTTGTGGTGCTGGAAGACTATGAGCTGCTCACCGTGTTCTCGGCGCAGCAGGTGGCCGAGCAGCTCCGCCTCATAGCCAAAAGCAGCGCCATCCTGAAGCACCGGGGCTGGCACGGCATCCGGGTGTTGATCAGCAACCAGAATTTTACGCTGGTGCCCGAAACGCTTTTTGAGCCGGCGCATCAGGCCGACTACCTGCGCCTGCACAGCGAGCTGGACCCGCAGCAGGACGAGGTGCTGGCCTACCGCCATGCCGACCTGGAGGCCGTAAACATCTTCTCAGTGCCTGCTGTTATCCTGCAGGCTGTGGAAGAAATTACCCACCACAAGCCGGTGCTGTACCTGCACCAGACCAGCGCCCTTATCCGGAGCCTGCTGCACCAAACCGGCCGCAGCCGGGAGCGCCGGCTGTACCTGTTTGTGGAGCAGCACTATGTCACTATTACCGTGATCAGCAAGAGCGGACTGGAGTTCTGCAATATTTTCCAGTACCTGGGCCCCGAAGATTTTATTTACTTTGTCATTTTTGTGATGCAGGAACAGAAAATGGATCCGGAGGCAGAAACTATTACGGTGCTGGGCGACATCACCCACGACTCGGCCCTGTTCTCGATGCTGCAAAAATATGTGCGCCACATCCGGTTTGGCAAGAAACCGGCCGACGTGGCGTATAGCTACAAGTTCGACGACATTTTTGAGCATCGCTATTTCGAGCTCTACAGCATACACCTCTGCGATTGATTATGAAAAGAATAGCCTTGTTCCCAGGATCTTTCGATCCGTTTACCAATGGACATTACGATGTGGTGCTGCGGGGCGCACACCTGTTCGATGAGCTTATCATTGCCGTCGGCAACAACACCACCAAGCAGCGCTACATACCGGTGGAGCGCATGGTGCAGGTTATTGAGGATGTTTTTAAGGAGCAGCCGAACATAAAAGTGCAGTCGTACAAGGGATTGACGGCCGAATTTGCACGCGAGAAAGGCGCCAGGTTCCTGCTGCGCGGTCTGCGCAACACCACCGACTTTGAATACGAAAATACCATTGCCTCAGCGAACCGCCACGTAAACCCCGAGCTGGAGACGGTCTTCCTGATCACGGCACCGCGCCTGGCCGCCATCAGTTCATCCATTATCCGCGAAATTCACCGGTTTGGCGGCAATGTAGATGAGTTTATACCTTTCCCGATTTCAGCGATTGAAGATAGTGTTTCACCACAAAACTTATAGAGGAATAGGCTTCAGGTAGCACCTGTATCACCTCATTGGGCGTCATCCAGCGCACCTCTTCTATAAACTCCTCTGCCTGGGGTTTCATCAGGCTGTCGTCGGTGCAGTTCATCAGGAACCAGGTGGTCTTCTTCAGGATTTTGTTTCCTTTGTAGGCGTAGGAGTGCCAGGTTTTTGGCAGCTTTCCCGCCACTTCTACCTGAATGTTGCATTCTTCCTCCACCTCGCGCATGGCGCCCTCTTTTACGTTTTCCTTCTTGTTCAGCTTACCCTTGGGTAGGTCCCAGGTGCCGAGCCGGTAAATCATCAGGATTTTCCCATCTTTTACCACCAGTCCGCCGGCAGCCTTTACGATCTTGAACTGGTCTTTGAGGTGCACGATGATCTTTTTCATCTTGTCGGCCACCAGTGTCAGCGAGTTGAGCTTTTTTAGCTTCTTCACTTCCATCAGGCGCACCAGCCTGTCTATCAGGGGGGTGTCAGCCTCTTTTATGAGCACATCGCCCACCAGGTCTTTCGAAGAAAACTCATCATTGGCGTGCAGAATGAGGTCGTAGTGGTGCTTGTATACCTTTTCGGTCGATTTCTTTAGAATTAAAGGAATATCGTTTATAAAAACGTTCATGTCTGGTACCGCTGGTGGTCTTCAAATATACGCAAATAGATAAATAAATCTTCCCAATCGAAATACAGCTTCCCAAAAAGGCAAATATTTCTGTAATTTCGCTCTATGGACTCAAAGCAAACTGCACATCAGGTTGCCTCTTTTCTACTGGAAACAGAGGCAGTGAAACTAAGCCCGGACACTCCGTTTAAGTGGAGCTCCGGCTGGAATTCCCCTATCTACTGCGATAACCGCATCACCTTGTCGTTCCCCTATATCCGAAGCTACATCAAAGACCGATTAGCCGACCTGATAAAGGCCAATTTTAAGGACGCAGAGGCAATTGCCGGCGTGGCCACGGCAGGCATAGCCCAGGGCGCCCTGGTGGCCGACCTGCTCGAGATGCCCTTTCTATACGTAAGGCCGCAGCCCAAGAGCCACGGCATGGGCAACCAGATCGAAGGCCGCCTGCTCGAAGGGCAGAAAGTAGTGCTCGTGGAGGACCTGATCTCGACCGGTGGAAGTTCCCTGAAAGCGGCAGCGGCGGTGCAGGCAGCCGGTGGCGAGGTAGTGGGCATGGCCGCCATCTTTACCTACGGGTTCTCGGTGGCCGAAGAGAATTTCAGAAAAGCGGGCATCCCGCTTCATTGCCTGAGCAACTACCAGGCCTTGACCGAAGCAGCCCTGGCCAATGGCTATATTCCCGAAAGCGCTATGGCAGCACTGGCAGAGTGGCGCAAGTCGCCTGACACCTGGGGCGTTTAATTTCTTTTGATAGGGACGGTTGAGAGCACAGAAAGTGCTGATTCCTTCCCTGTTCTTCGTATGCTAAGAGAAATCTGCCGTCTGGTATTACTTCCGGATTTGCAGATTTTTCCTTTCATAAAAATACAAGGCCCGTATAACCGATTGTAGTATTTTTGGGGCAGGAATGAATTATTTGAATGAAAAGGGCCTTCAGGAAGCTATTTCCTAATCCTTTATCCGGCAGACTTTATGGGCATGTTCTTAGACAAGGAATAGAAATTGATCTTTTGTTTGCAGGAACAGCAGCGCTAAGTACCTCTGGAAGGCCCTTTTCATTCAAATAATTTCCAGATCTTTAAATTAGATGCACATGAAAATAGGCCTCCTCTCCGACACACACGGCTATCTTGACGACCAGATTCTGCGGCTGCTCGCCGACCGGGATGAAATCTGGCATGCCGGAGATTTTGGTACGCAGGCTATTTCGGAGAGGCTGCAGGAGCTGGCGCCGGTAAGGGGCGTGTATGGCAACATAGATGGGCAGGACGTACGGCAGGTGCACCCCAAGGTGAACCGCTTTACCGTGAACGGGCTCGATGTGCTGATGACGCACATTGGGGGCTACCCCGGCAAGTACAACCCCGATATCCGGCAGGAAATTCAGCAGAATCCGCCGAGGCTCTTCATTACAGGCCATTCGCACATCCTGAAGATCATGACCGACAAGCGTCTCCATAACCTGCTGCACATAAATCCGGGGGCTGCCGGCAAGCACGGTTTCCATACCACCCGCACCATGGTTCGATTCAGCGTGGAGGCTGGCCAGGTACAGGAACTGCAGGTGATAGAGCTTGGCAAGCGGGCATAAAAAAAGTGTGCCTGCTATGCAGACACACTCCTTAACATCTTTATCTAGTAAGCCGCCGCCATTTGCCGAAATAGCAGCGGCAGGCAGATGGGCTTACTTTCCCGTAAAAGAACTACTCAGCAGCAGTCTCTTCCGAGGCGGCTACTTTGTTTTTTGGAGCTTCGCCAAACTGAGCTCTCAGCTCGTCCATGTCAACATTCTTGATAACTGGCGTCAATAACAGTTGCTTGATTCTCGTTTGTCTGTTATTAGCTCTTGCTTTATTCTTACGGTCTTTTCTTTTTAATCTTGTAACTCCCATCGTTGCAATATTTAATTTGAAGGGCAAAAGTAAGTTTTTATTTTTACAAAGTAAAGTTTTTACACTGCCAATATATGTTAATTACTGATTTACGCAGCGACACCGTCACAAAGCCTACTCCTGCCATGCTGGCCTTTATGTTTAAGGCTGAGGTAGGAGACGATGTATACGGCGAGGACCCCACTGTAAAAGCACTGGAGCAAAAGACAGCCGAAATGTTCGAAATGGAAGCCGGTCTTTTCTGCCCGTCGGGCACCATGACCAACCAGATTGCCATTAAAGCACACACCGAGCCGCTGACCGAAATTATCTGCGATGTATCGTCGCATATCTACCAATATGAAGGAGGCGGTATTATGTTTAACGCTGGTGCTTCTGTGGCGCTGGTGCACGGGGAGCGCGGAAAACTAACGCCTGCCCAGGTGGAAGCCCACATCCGCCCCCTCGACAATATACATTTTCCCGTCACAAAGCTGGTATCGCTGGAGAACACGGCCAACAAGGGCGGCGGCGCTTACTATACCCTAGCAGAGATTGCCGCCATCTCGGCAGTGTGCCGGAAGCACCGGCTGGCCCTGCACCTCGATGGTGCCCGCGTTTTCAATGCGCTGACCGCGGCCAACGAGCAGCCACAAGCCTATGGGCACTATTTCGACAGCATCTCCATTTGCCTCTCCAAAGGACTCGGGGCACCTGTAGGGTCTGTGCTACTGGGCAGCAAGGACTTTATAAAGAAATCTAACCGGATCCGGAAAGCGCTGGGCGGAGGCATGCGTCAGGCCGGTTACCTGGCAGCCGCCGGGCTTTACGCCCTCAATCACCACATAGAGCGGCTGCACGAAGACCACGCCAAAGCGAAGGCACTCGAAGAGGTGCTCCTGCAGGCAGATTATGTGGAGCAGGTACTGCCGGTGCAGACCAATATCGTTGTCTTTAAACTCAACAACCGCTATACCGGTGCTGCGTTTGTGGAGGAACTTGCCCGTCATTCTATAAAAGCCACCAGTTTTGGCCCGCAGTTGGTCCGTTTCGTTACTCATCTCGATATAACAGAGGAACTGCTGGTCCACACCCTGCAGGTGCTGACATCGCTGAATGGAGAACGCGCATTTTAAATTTGCTATCTTATCCTGAAAATGCGTGAGGACCTAACCGGTTCCACGCATTTTTTGTTCTACCTGTCTCTGATAACTCCAAGTATCTCCCATTCTTAAACCTGTCAGATACCACTCCTTTCCGCCACCTTAGTTCAGGCACACCCACCAGCCACTTCATCGGATAATTCAGTATAACAATTCAATCAAGTTCACTAGCATAAATTATTTCTTTCCTATTTTCAAGCAAACACCCCCATAAAACACCATACCCATATCCAATTTTTTTGCTTTTTTAAACATCACCCCCATGCTTTTAAGTAGGGGTCTAAATTTTTTTTAAATTTTTTGAATTTTTTTTTACCTCCGCTTTTATCCTTACTACAAGCTAAAGTCCACAATTCCGACACAAGCTGAACCAAACTTTCAGTCAGTCGACAGGCTTCTCCATCTCAAAAATCAAGTTAGTATTATGCAATATTCCAAAGCCATAATATCTAATTCAGGCCAATGCTGCTGCTAAAGCAGTCCGCTCTATCCTATTCTTCTAAGAAACAGGCAGAACGATCGCAAGTACAAATCCGCTTTTTATACAATATCACTCGGTACAATTTATTCGAACCATACCCCCTTAAAAACAAAGGGGTAATTTATCTATTTTACATGATTACAAACTTTACCCCTATTGTTTTTTAATAATTGATGCATAACTTTATTAAAATTTAAACAAACACCCCCATTAATTATAAGCCTTTAAATTTAAAATCTATATGAAGAAGATCGAAGCAATCATCAGAACATCCAAATTTGAAGAAGTATACGAAGCCTTGGCGCAAATTGGAGTTCCTTTTATGTCTACCTACGATGTAAAAGGGTTTGGGCTTGAGCATGGCACTGACCAGGTGTACAGGGGAGCCACCTATAACGCGGGCTTTATACCGAGAACTAAAATTGAGCTGGTTGTAACCGACGAACATATGGACGATGTCATCAGCACAATTCTGAAGGTAGCCGGAACAGGCAAGGTGGGAGACGGAAAAATATTTGTCATGGATGTGCAGGAAGTAATCAGGATCAGGACAGGAGAAATTGGAGAACTCGCACTGTAAGCCCCTCTCACCACTCATTTTCATCAAAACTTATCAAACAACTTTAATTGTTAAACCTATGTCACAAGAACTATTTGTTGTAAACAATGTCTGGATGATGGTTTCCATCTTTCTCGTTTTCATCATGCACCTGGGCTTTGCCTCCCTGGAATCCGGGCTGACCCGATCGAAGAACACCGTTAACATCCTGTTTAAGAATAGCCTTATTCCTCCCCTGGGACTTTTAACGTATGCGCTGTGGGGCTTTTCCCTGATGTACCCGGGTGAGGCTTTTACAGGGGGCCTCTTTGGCTTTGCCGGTTTCGGGATTCCGCTTCCGGAAGGCGGCGAGACCTCGGCCTATAACGAAGGCTACACTTTCTGGACAGATTTCCTGTTTCAGGGGATGTTTGCCGCAACGGCCGCCACTATCGTATCGGGTGCTGTGGCAGAACGCGTGAAACTGGGCAGCTTCATTTTTTTCTCTCTCCTATTTGTTGGCATATGCTACCCAATAGTAGGCATGTGGAAATGGGGTGGCGGTTTTCTTAACACACTTGAAACACCTTTCTATGATTTTGCAGGCTCCACCATTGTTCACTCTCTGGGCGGTTGGGGAGCATTGGCCGGCATTCTGCTGCTGGGCCCGCGGTTAGGCAAGTATGTGGGCGGTAAAATAAAACCCATCCAGGGCCATAGCATGCCGCTGGCTACGATTGGTGTGTTTATCCTGTGGCTGGGCTGGTTCGGTTTTAACGGCGGCTCCGTGCTTTCTGCTGACCCTGGCGCTGTATCGAGAGTACTGGTAATGACGAGCCTTGCCGCTGCCGCAGGTGCTGTCGGCGCCTTGTTTGCTTCGCTGGCACTCTTTAAATCCAAAGATTTGTCTATGATGCTGAACGGCATTCTGGCCGGCCTGGTAGGCATTACCGCCGGCGCCGACCAGATGGGAGTGGTAGATTCCGTTGTCATTGGCCTGGTGGCCGGCGGACTGGTGGTGCTGGGTGTCATGCTGTTCGACAAACTCAGATTAGACGACCCGGTTGGAGCACTTTCAGTACACCTTATCTGCGGCATCTGGGGAACGCTGGCTGTTGGCTTATTCGGCAACCTGGCTGGTTTTGACCAGGTGCTGAGCCAGCTGATTGGTATTGGGGTAGTGGGCACTTTCAGCTTTGCGTTCGCCTTTGCGTTGTGGTTTGCTATCAGGGCGATAGCTGGCATCCGGGTAAGTGAGATAGAAGAGGTTGAGGGGCTTGACATGCACGAGCACAAAATGCACGCTTACCCAGACATAAACGCCCCTGCCTACGAAGTTACCAGATTAGAGAACGGGTATGCCAGCGCAGCCGAAACCAAAAAGAAAACAACAGTAACCCACTAAGCTCCTTTACCTTCTTGTACCGGGCAGAATACCGCTGTGGTTATGCGCTTACCACATGACCACGGCGGTTACTCACTCAGTGTAAAGAAGCCGCCTCAACAAAAGGCCATCCACGGTCCTGCTACTCACAATATGTAGCATTCAGCATCCAGACTCCCCACTATGTTTCCCTTAAACGGCAATTTAAGAGAAGCAGAAGAACGGATTACCAAAACACTTTTCTCAGAAAATTATAAAATAACAGAAGCAAATGAATATGAAAAGACTTTTACCTCTCGCCGCTGCGGCATTCTTTACAACAGCAAATGTAACCATTGCTCAGGAGAATCCCGCACCTGAATCCAAAAGCAAGTTCGAGTTCTCTGGCTATGTGGATGCTTATTATCAATACAATACCAACAATCCTTTATCTGATACCAACCAGGGAAGAATTTTTGACCTGAACCACAACAGGGTTTCTATGGGCCTTGCCCAGACCATGTTCGCCTACAGCTATGGCAAGTTTCATGCAGTTGCCGACCTCACCATAGGTCCGAATGCGGAGCTGGGCAACTTTGGCAACGAAGGAAATACCAGGTTCATCAAGCAGGCCTTCCTGACCTACGATGTGACCGATAAGCTGTCGGTTACAGCCGGGCAGTTTGGCACGCACATCGGCTACGAGCTTATAGATGCGCCGCTTAACTTCAACTACAGCCTCTCCTACCTGTTCGGCAATGGGCCGTTTTACCATACCGGCGCCAAACTCAACTACAACATCAGCGACAAGTTTGGGGTAATGATGGGCGTAGTACAAGGCTGGGACGGCATTAAGGATTATAACAAGCAGAAATCGCTGGTGGCGCAGTTCTACATGGCCCCTGTTTCCGGCTTCGACATTTACCTGAACTGGATCGGTGGCGATGAGCACAACACCGCTTCTAACTTTGGCGAGCTGTCCGGTTCCTACACCAGCCTGTTCGACCTTACCACTTCGTACCAGGTAACCGACGATTTTAAGGTTGGCATCAACGCGGCGTATGGCTCTTTCCTGTCAGGCAATGAAGAAAGCCCGAACCCTGCGCCCGGAAACCCCTGGTACTCTGACGCAAGCTGGGGTGGCGCAGCCTTATACCTGAACTATAATGCCAGCGACAGGGTAGCCTTCGGGCTCCGTTCCGAATACTTCTCCGACCCGAGCGGGGTGCGCTACTTTGGGCCACTGGACGTAACAGCTTTCACGCTTACCGGCGACATTAAATTAGCCGACAGCCAGTTTATCCTGAAGCCCGAGGTTAGAATGGACTTTGCCAGCAACGGCTTCTTTGAAGATAAAGCCGGCAACATGACCAGGAAAAACCAGGCAACTATAGGGGCGGCCTTTATCTACACCTTCGGTCTCTGCAAATAATAGTACCCACTCATAGCTCCTCAACAGCCGGGTTGGTCAGCAAGAACTTACCGACTACTTCTAAACCCTTATTCTGAAAACTTAACCCCTGGCCTATGCAAGCAAAAAATTAATATTATCCGTCCATTTTTAAGCTATTGACCCTTTTACAAACAACAAGGTCGGGCAGAAGCCGGGTACTGAGAAGGCCGGGCTTCTGCTCTTTGTTTTTACACCTGTTGACCAGACCTTCATCTCTTCCCGCTCAACTTTGTAACAGCAACGCCAGCAGCAAATCCTCCGGAGGGGCATTTTCATTAGAATAATTTAGCTAGTGTACTAATTGTTCAATGTGTAAATTTCTCGATTCGAAAATTCGGAAATGAATGACCGGAGCTGGCTACCTAAAAAATCCCAGTCTCTGGCTTGAGGCGCCGGGTGAAGGGGCCCTCTATTTGAGAGGTCCGGTGCCGCAGGCAGCCTGAGCAAGAGCGAGTCAAAAAGGGGCCCCTGCCCCCCTGACAGGAGCGAACACAGCGCCGATGGCCAGGGACAAGGCCTCGCTTATATAGGACCCCTGCCCCAGCCGTGAGCGCTCGGAGCCACGGCTTTGCAATAATATAGTTAAATGGCACCGAATCCAGCAGCAGCTAAGCCAGATGGGACCCATAGATATCAGAATATTCTTACCTCAAGTAGGGTAAACGCTCAAATTATTCTAATCAGAAAGCCCCTCCGGAGGCTCCGCTGCCGCGAAATCGTAGGAGTCATTATCACAACCAGCTTAGAGGGCAGGCAGTTGCAACTCATAGCTGGGCCTTGCAGAGGTTACCGTTAGTTTATAATCCTTTATCCAGGGGTTATAGAGGCGCAGGGTCTTGTAATTGGTGCCATTGTCGAGCGCAAACTGCGGCAGGTCCGGTATAGACTCCGTTACCGTTACGGTCCGGCTTTTCAGAGGGACGTAGCCTTTTATCCGGCTGGTGTCAAAGCCGTAGCGGTCGGGGTTGGAGAGCACTTCTTTCAGGGCCAGTATCCGGAACAGGTAGCGCGAGGTTTCGTCGTTGAGGTACAGGTCGTAGTAGGAGCTTACGTGCTGCGCATCCAGGGCACGCTGCAGGCCATTCATGCCGCGGTTGTAGGAAGCGGCGGCATTCGTCCAGCTGCCAAATTTCGCCTTTGCGGTTTTAAAATAGGCGGCAGCCGCCACGGTGGCTTTTGGCAGGTGGTAGCGCTCATCTATCTCGTTGTTGATAATGATCCCGTACCCACGCGAGGTATCCGGCATCAGTTGCCAAACCCCGGCTGCTCCTGCCGGCGACACCACATTGCCCAGCAGGCTCTCGGCCAGGGCCACATACTTAATGTCGTCGGGTAAGCCTTGCTCCCGCAGGGTGGCCTCTATCTCGGGCAGGTGGCGGCTGATCCTCTTGAGCGCCAGTATGGTATTGGAATGAAAATAAGCATTCGACTGCAGCTCCCTGTCCAGTCGCTCGGCCACATCTGGTATCTGGAGCGGCACAGCTTCTCCGGCAAACGTCATTTGCTCCGGCACAGGGTAAGAGCGGTATTGCTTGTATACGAACTCGGGTTCTGCGGCCTTCTGGCTGCATAAATTCACGGTACCGATCAGGCAAATACCAAGTAAGGCGGGTTTCCAGTAGCGGAGGGTAAACATAAAAGATAAGAATATGTGTTAAAAAAGTCTGGCTATAAATATACTTTAAAAAACCGGGAGAAATAAACGCTGCGCCCGCAAAATAAACCGAAAGCGGCTTTACTCCTGTAACGGGCAGCCCTGGTTTCTAGTACGTAGCCGGCGGTATTTTTACAGCCTTTCCCTTACCAGACATCTGAGCATTAATTTCTAATTTGCCCAGGCTCCGGCAAGAGGAAACATGGATTTTGCCGGGCCGGTCTACTCCTTTTCTGGTTGCGCACTTCAGACCGTAGAGGAGCAGAACTACAGCCCACTAATATCTTCACCTTCCTGTGGCAACAAATTACCAGGCAGCCCCTTCAGAATCCTAATTAAAAAAACAGTAGGCATCCTTATGTTTTTCTCTATTTTTACATCAAAAAATTAAACATGCGCAAAATTGAGGAAAAGGAAGAAATAGAGATCAATTTCTGGAAAGACTCTGCCAGGGAGAATCCTACTGTGTTTACGCTCGAGAACCTTTTCAACAAAATGGGCGAGGCGCCGGTATTTTACAACAAAGTAAAAAGGTACCATCGCTATTTCGATAAGGCTTCTTCTATGCTGGAGTTAGGGGCTGGCCAGGGGTGGGCCTCCTGTATTATCAAGTCGCTTTATCCGGGCGCTACGCTGCACACCTCCGATATCAGCCCTTATGCCATCGAGTCTATTAAATACTGGGAAGATATATTTAAGGTGAAGGTCGACAACACGTTTGCCTGCAGAAGCTACGAGATACCGCTTCCGGATGCTTCTGTTGACCTTGTTTTCTGTTTTGCCGCAGCGCATCATTTTGTAAAGCACCGAAGCTCTCTCAAAGAAATAAACCGTGTATTGCGGCCGGGAGGGGTTTGCCTGTACCTCTATGAGCCCACCTGCAAGAAATACATCTATAAGCAAGCCCATAGCCGGGTAAACAAAAAACGCCCCGAGGTGCCTGAAGACGTACTGATCCAGCAAAAAATAATGGAACTTGCCGCAGAACAGAACCTTGCCTGTGAACTTAACTTTGACCCCTCGCTGGAGAACAGAGGAGCCATAGAAACGATCTATTACTTTGCCTTATCCAAGGCCAGCATCTTACGAGAAATGCTGCCCTGCACAGCCGACATCATCTTTACAAAGAAAGGCTAGCCCTGCCAACACGGACGCGGACCGGCTTCGGACAGATGTTTTTTTGTTTCTGACAAGCTAAAGAAAATGAGAATACTAAGCGCAAGCCCTATCCTTCTGTCTCCTGGCAAGGGCATTCCCAACAACCCGGATTTGCCGCTGCTCCTCTACCGGCAGGTGTTCCGGGCAGGCGACAACCTGGAGCACCAGTTCAAGGAGGCCTTCAGGGAAAACAGCTGGGCGGGCACCTGGACCAACGGCGTATTTGGCTACCACCACTACCACAGCGTGGCCCACGAGGTGTTGGGAGTGGCAGCAGGTGCAGCAACCCTTATTTTTGGCGGACCGGGTGGTCAGGAAGTAGAAGTAACAGCCGGCGACATGGTGGTGCTGCCAGCCGGAACCGGCCACTGCTGCAAGCAGGCCTCCTCCAACTTCCGTGTAATAGGCGCCTACCCCCAGGGCCAGGAGGATTACGACATTTGCAAAGAAACCGATGATGTGGCCGAAAAAGTAAAGAACATTGCCAAAGTGGCCCTGCCGCTTGCCGACCCGGTAGCCGGCAGACATGGCCCTTTGTTGCAGCACTGGCGGCAACAGTAGCATATCGGAGGCCAGACCTTTGGAGGCTGCCCGATATTTGACCAAAAAAGCGGCAGTTGGCTAAATGCCTTTTGTATCTTCTGGTAAGATTTACCGTTTTAGGGACTGCATCCACTATTTGTTGTGGTGTTCCTGCTGCTGTGCCTGTTAAATTTCTGGTTTTTTGTAGAAAGCATGCGCAGTAGCGGCTCCGGAGGGGCTTTTTGATTAGAATAATTTATTTCCGGGGGCCTGCCGCCCACATATTACCTAACCCAAAACTACTGAACTACACATACTGTTATGCTTCACATAAACCGGGTACTCCCATTGCTGGCCATTGTTTTATTCGGCCTGGAGAGTTGCACAAATTCTGTCAACAACACGACTACCGCCTCAGGCAGCACTACCGACACCACCACCGGGACAGCCACAGCAGGGGCGGCCCTGTCCGACGCTGACGCCAAAAAGGCACAGACCACCTTTGCCAGCTTTTGCTCCGGATGCCACGGCGAAAATGCCACCACCTTTGCAGACCGGCGCTGGAAGCACGGCAACTCCCGCGAAGAAATATTTAAATCGATAAAAGAGGGTATTCCGGCCGCCGGCATGCCTGCTTTTGCCCAAACCTTTTCCGATGCCGAAATTGAGAACCTCGTTTCCTACATAAAAGAAGGCATTCAGTCGGTGGAGGCCTACTCGTTTGAGGAGAAGGAGAGTGCGCAGGAAAACTACAGCTCAGAAACTCAGAAAATTAGACTAGAAACGGTGGTTAGCGGCATTGGCGTTCCGTGGGGCATTGCCTTTCTGCCGGATGGCGGGCTGCTCGTAACAGAACGGTCGGGCAAGTTCTACAGGGTCTCCAAAAACAAGGAGTTGCAGCCGGTGCAGGGAGCTCCAAAAGTACGCGCCGAAGGCCAGGGAGGTCTGATGGATGTGGCGCTTCACCCTGATTTCAACAAAAACAACTTTATTTACCTGTCCTACTCGGCCATAAAGCAGGAAGGAGGCAAAACCTTGTCTACCACCGCTATTATGCGTGCTAAGCTGGATGGCAACAGGCTCACCGGGCAGAAGGTGATTTTTGAGGCCCAGCCTTATTCAGAAACCCGGCACCACTATGGCTCCCGCATGGTATTTGGCAAAGATGGCCTGCTGTATTTTTCGGTGGGAGATCGGGGCAACGAAAAACAGAACCCGCAAACCCTCGACCGGCACCTGGGCAAAATACACCGCATCAAAGACGACGGCGGCATCCCGGCCGACAACCCGTTTGTAAACAAACAGGGAGCTTTGGCTTCTATCTACTCCTACGGCCACCGCAACCCGCAGGGGCTCGACTTTAACCCGGCTACGGGTGAGCTCTGGTCGCATGAGCACGGGCCACGTGGCGGCGATGAGGTAAATATTGTAAAGCCCGCCCTGAACTATGGCTGGCCAGTGGTGTCGTATGGCATTAACTACAACGGCACACCCATCACCGACAAAACCCAGCAGGAAGGCATAGAAGACCCCATCTGGCAGTGGACTCCCTCTATTGCACCGTCGGGCATGGCATTTGTGACCGGCAACCGCTACAAAGGCTGGGAAGGCGACCTGATGACAGGCTCCCTCCGCTTTAAATTTCTGAGCCGATGCAAAATAGAGAACGGCAAAATCGTAAGCGAAGAAAAGCTGCTGCCCAACATCGGCCGGGTGCGGGAAGTAAGAATAAGTCCCGATGGCTACCTGTACGTTGGCGTAGAAACCGGCCATGTATACAAGCTAATACCGACAGATTGACGGGCATTTGAAGCTAAGAGTTGAGAGTCGGGAGGCATAACTGACTGCATTTGGGTGGCAGATTATTCTAATGAAATTCAGCCTCGCGAGTCTTTTGCTGCTGCTGCTCTTCAGATCAGCGAAAGCCACTAGAAACTTTCAACTCTTACCTCTGTTATAGTTCTTCGCTCTCTAAAAACAACTTCTTCAGATCCGGCAGGCTGTCGATGCGGGCATCGTACCCGGGCACTTCGCCAAAGCCGTAACTGGCGTAGATAAACGGCACTCCTGCCCCTTTGCTGGCCTCATAATCTCCTATGGTATCGCCTACATACACGGGGTGAGCAAGGTTATTTCGTTTGATCACCTCCTTAATGTTTTCAGCTTTAGGCAGGCTCCGGGTGCCGTAGCACTGGTGGTCTTCCACCACATCGTGGAGCTTGCTGTGCGCCAGGAAAGTCTCGATATAGCCTACCTGGCAATTGCTCACGATAAACAGGCGGTACTTCTCTTTTAAAGCGCGCAAGGTGTTCTCCAGTCCTTTGTAGAGGTTTCCGCCATACCTGTTCATGTGCTCCAGCTCCTCTTTGGCACAAAGGGCTTTCAGTTCGTTGCGCTGTTCTGTGCTCAGGTAGGGGTACAGCTTCTCGTAAATGGCATCGTAGGTCATGCCGGTAATAGATTGCACTTTCTGTTGTGTTACCTCGTCCTGCACATAATCTACCCTGTTCACTGCCGCCTGCCAGGCTTTTGCAACGGTGGCGGTGGCATCCCAAAGGGTGCCATCGAGGTCAAATATGATACTGTCTGTATTTTTTAACATGTATGTCTTGTTAGCTTCAGCCTAGATTGCATGGGTATAGTAAAGGCTGGTAGTGATACTCTGATATATGATAACCTGTCGCCGGCTCTTCCGTCAGAACGCAAGTTACAATATTAACGCCTCAACTCAATCAATGTTACAACTCCAGATTTTATAACCGGATATTAATGGATGTGGAGATTTGATGATCTGGAGATTCTAAAAAATGTACCCGCTATCAACCATGCTCCTTCCTCCTCCACATGCTTCTGCCCATTCTTCGGTGTTGTAAATTCCTGAGGAAGTGCCCTTTTCAGAAATTCAGGCAAAAAATCTAGAAACTTTAATCTAAAGAGCAGCAGCAAAACCTCCGGAGGGGCTTTTTCATTGGAATAATTTGTTATTGCCCCCATCCCCTCAACTTCGGCCGGCAGTTAAACCTGGCAATGCAACGGCTCCACTAGAGTTCCCGCTTTACGTACACATTTAAAATCGAAAGTTGCCTTAACCGCCTGATGACAGATTTGCTGTTTTTGCCCCTCCTAAACAAATTAAAAATTCTATATTTGCTTCCCTGGCCGTTTCACCGGTCAACTCTTAAAATACCTAAACCAGAAACCCCTGTGGCAACAGTTTTAGACATAAATGGCCTCTCCAAAAGGTACGGCAGCATACAGGCCCTCGACGCGCTGACGCTGCAGGTGGAGGAAGGTAGCATTTACGGCCTGCTCGGCCCGAACGGAAGCGGCAAAACCACTACCCTGGGCATGGTCCTGGACGTGATCCGGCCAAGCAGTGGCAGCTTTAGCTGGTTCGGCACCTCCGTTAGCAAGACTTCCAAGCAGCGCATCGGCGCCTTACTTGAAACGCCAAACTTTTACCCGTACTTAACGGCAAAACGCAACCTGCAACTGGCGGCGCAAATAAAAGGAGCCGACCCTGCCAGCATCAACTCCGTGCTCGACCTGGTGGGCTTAGGCACTCGCAGCAACACCGCCTTTAAAGGCTTTTCGCTGGGCATGAAGCAGCGCCTGGCCATTGGTGCCGCCATGCTCAACGATCCCGAAGTGCTGGTGCTCGACGAGCCTACCAACGGCCTCGACCCGCAAGGCATTGCCGAAGTGCGCGACCTGATCCTGCGCATTGCCTCGCAGGGCAAAACCATTGTGCTGGCAAGTCACCTGCTCGATGAGGTGGAGAAGGTGTGTACGCACATGGCCGTGCTGCAATCCGGCAAACTGAAAGCCTCCGGGTCGGTAGGCGACATACTTTCGGCCAATGAGCAGCTGCTGATCAGCGCGCCTGAGCAGCAGCCTGTGCTGGACCTGCTGGAGCGCCTGCCCTATGTGGTGCAGTTCAGGCCCGACAAAGAGGGCATTGTTCTGACGCTGAGCGAAGGCTACAACAGCCAGGACATTAACCGCGACATGTTTGCACAGGGCATTGTGCTGTCGCAGCTTATTGTGCGCCGCAAAAGCCTCGAAGCTCAATTTATGGAGATTATCAAAAACTGATTTACCTGATGAACCTACTTCGCTTAGAGTTATATAAAATACTGCCTTATCGCACTTTCTGGGTTATACTGGGCATTTTTATGCTGCTGGTGTTCCTTATTTTCTACTCGGTGCACGACATTACCATCAACAACACCCAACTGGGCGCTGCCAATTACCAGTTTCCGGACATATGGCTGAAACTGACCTATATTTCCAGCTTTTTTAACACCTTGCTGGGCATTTTGGTTATTGTGCTGGTTTCGGATGAGTACACCTTCCGGACATTCAGGCAGCAGATCATGGATGGGCTTAGCCGGGTGGAGCTGGTGCTGGCAAAGTTCTACGTAACCCTGGGGCTAGCCGCTGTCTGCACCCTGTTCCTGCTGCTGATAGGCTTATTTTTCGGATTAAGGCACAGCACCGACACGTCTGCAGGAGCCATTATGCAGCACTTGGATGCGCTGTTTTATTATTTTCTGCAGGCAGTAGGGTTTATGTCGCTGGCCATGCTGTTTGGCTTTGTTATCAAGAAGAGCGGCCTGGCCATTATCGCCTTTATTTCTTATGTGTTGGTGCTGGAGCCGATCATCCGGTCGCAGATACCAGACCACATAGACAAGTTCTTTCCGACGAAAGTGCTCTCCAGCCTCACCCCCCTGCCGGTGCAGCAGCTCCTCGACCAGGCCACCAGCCCCACAGAGTTGCTCACACCTGCCTGGGCTACCCTGCCGGCGCTGGGCTATATCGGTTTATTTTTGCTGGTATCGTACCTGCTGCTCAGGTTCCGGGATCTGTAATGGCTTTCGCCAAATTAGAAATTAAGGAAGGTGCGCATCCCTCAGGATGGCAAACGGCATTGTTGAGAAACCTGACCTGATAAGAAAGGAACAGCCACCGCTTCATTTCTAAATTTGAATTAAATGAAGCGTTACTGCAGCGTGTTGTAGTAATTGATGATGGCGATGAGGCCGTGAAGCTTATCGTAGGAGAGGCGGTGCTTTTTTACGTACTTATTCACCTCACCTGCTTTCTTCCCAAAAATCTTGTTGAGGTCTTTCCTGATGTTGCGGAGGTTCCGGATCTCGCCGTCAGGAAAATGGATATAGTACACAGGCACCACCTGCTGCACATAGTTCGGCACATCGGAGTTGTGATAAGAATTAAGGGAACCGTCCCGCCTCATAAGTCTGCGGGTAGAAACGTCGCGGTGCAAATACGTTTCGCGGGTAATGAGCGTGATTGGCCCCTTGTTCATCCGTTCAAAAAAAGTAGGTTTCCGGAAGTCGCTGTAAGCCTTGTCTAGGTTCCAGTCGTAGGTGACAAAATAACGGGTGTAGGCGTCGGGCGACTCCTGTACTTTAAAATAGTTAACGCTTACCGGCGACAGTGCCCTGAGGGTGCCATCGGCCTGCTGCACGTTTACCACATCCTCGGTGCGATAGTAGGTGATCGGCCCCTGCAGCGTCTCGCCAGACACGAGCACGACCTCACCCACCGGCCATTCCTGTACATCCGGGGCCAGCCGGTTCTGTGCGGAGGTGTTTAACCCAACAATACTTATAAGTGCGAGCGCTACGCCCCGACGCAGCAAATTTAATTTTTCTTTCATAAGCCAGAGTCACTTAAACACTCACCCCCTGCCATGTTTACCAACCCAAATGTGGGTATTCAACTAACAACCAGCTATTGTATATTGTTAATTAAAAAAAATGTTGCCCTTCTCACTAAAAAAATAAATAAAAAAGCCTGATTGTCAGAACAGTTATACTTCTGACAATCAGTCTTCTATTCTACAAACCTATAGTTAGAGCTTCAGCGAGAGGTTGCTGAGGATGGTATGCCCCAGCTTGTCGCGTTTGGTGGCCAGGTATTTTTGGTTGTGCACGTTTGGCACAATTTCAATCGGCACATTCTCCACTACCTCCAGCCCATAGCCTATCAGGCCGATGCGCTTTTTAGGATTATTTGAGATCAGCCGCATTTTTGTTACGCCCAGGTCTCTCAGAATCTGTGCCCCTACGCCATAATCCCGCTCATCCATGCCAAAGCCCAGTTCCAGGTTGGCCTCTACGGTATCGCGCCCCTGCTCCTGCAGTTTGTAGGCCTTCAGCTTGTTGAGCAGCCCAATGCCCCTGCCTTCCTGGTTCATGTACACAATCACGCCTTTGCCTTCGCGGTCGATCATGCGCATGGCCTCGTGCAGCTGAGGGCCACAGTCGCAGCGGCACGAGCCGAAAATATCGCCGGTTACGCAGGAAGAGTGCACCCGCACCAGCACCGGTTCATCCTCTTCCCAGGTTCCTTTTACCAGGGCCAGGTGGTGCGCCTTGTTGCTGCGCTGCGTAAAAGCGTATAAATCAAAATCGCCGTAATCGGTTGGCAACTGTATGGCAATATCCCTGCTGATAAGGCTCTCCTGCTTCAGCCGGTACACGATCAGGTCTTTAATGGTGATGAGCTTCAGGTTAAAGCGCCTGGCCACTTTTACCAGGTCGGGCAGGCGGGCCATGGAGCCGTCTTCGTTCAGGATCTCGACCAGCACACCGGCAGGTGCAAGACCGGCAAGGCGGGCCAGGTCTACTGTTGCCTCGGTGTGGCCGGGCCGCCGCAGCACACCTTCCTGCTTCGCCTTCAGTGGGAAAATATGGCCCGGCCGGCCAAGCGAATCGGGGTCGGTGGCGGGGTTGATGAGCGCCTGTATGGTTTTGGCCCGGTCGGAGGCCGAGATGCCGGTGGTGCAGCCATGGCCGATCAGGTCTACCGACACGGTGAAGGGGGTGGCATGCAGAGCGGTGTTCTTGCCCACCATCAGCTCCAGCCCCAGCTCTTCGCAGCGCTCGTCGGTGAGGGGCGCACAAATGAGGCCCCGGCCATGGGTGGCCATAAAGTTGATGATCTCAGGGGTTACTTTTTCAGCGGCACATATAAAATCGCCTTCATTCTCGCGGTCATCATCATCTACCACAATCACGACTTCACCTTGCCGGATAGCTTCTATCGCCTCTTCAATGGTATTGAAAGACAGCGTTTCTTCCTTTTCGATAGCTTCCATATTCTATAAAACCGGCCACTGCCCCTAGTACAGGCGCAGCTGCCTATTGATTAAAATTTGAATAATTGTATTGCAGTGCAAATCTATAAAGATTCAGCCGCAATCCCTTTTATATTTGATAACACCATCGGGGCAGGAATAGTTGAATGCCCGCTGCACCTGCACAGGACCAGCCTGCCGCTCGTGCATCAGCAAGAGCAGCGCCTCCGGAGGGGCCTTTTCATTAGAATAATTTAGTTGAATGTGCTGATGTGCTAATTGTTAAATGGTTAAATGGTTGGTTTGGCTTTAGGGGATGGTCAGGCGCATTCAGTTAGATTTTATCAAAGCTTCCCAGTTAGAGTTTCCCTACTTTCATCAGGCTCAACTCCCGGTTTTGCGGCCTACCTCATGCTGTGGCAGATGGCAGGCTCTCCTGTTCGTTACCTTTACCAGATTCTTCCTATATTGTGGCTTCTTCCGATTGATTCATTTTCATCAAAAAACATAAAATCTGCATGATAAAAAAAGGAATCTCCGCCCTTTCCCTGGCCTGCCTGTGGGGCACGCTTTTCTCCTGCCAGTCATCCGGCTCTACCGATTCGCAGGAGATCACGCTCCGGAACCGTGCCGCCATCGCCCTCACCGACAAGGCTATTGCCATTAACAGAAGCGAGTTGCCCGGTATTCCAGAAGGACAGGTGTACCCGCTCCTTCTCACCCAGAACGGCGACACCATAGCTTCTCAACTCGACGACCTGGATGGCGACAACAAGTGGGACGAGCTTTTTCTGGTAACTGACTTACCCGCCAATGGCGAGCAGGTGCTGCAGCTAACCTGGGTAAACACAGCGCCCCAACATACCGTTCGCACCAATGTCCGGTTTGGCAAACGCAGTGCCAAAGACCAGCCGGTACAGCCCAAAACCAGCGATACCCTGTCTGCCAACCAGGTGCACACCGCCCTGGGTTACCAGCCTTACCAGACCGACGGCCCCAGCTGGGAAAATGACAAAGTGGGTTTCAGGCATTACCTGGACGGACGCAACTCCAAAGACCTGTTCGGCAAAAAAACAGCCGCCATGTCGCCGGATAAGGTGGGCTTGAGTGCTACAGGCGCCGTGGAAGACAATTACCACCAGATGCAGGATTGGGGCCGCGATATAATGGCAGTTGGCAACTCGGTAGGTATCGGTGGCGTGGCTATGATGATAGGCGACCAATTTCCGCGCATTGGCATTACCAACAACGACACCGTGAACAACGTGGAGAGCACCGTGTTCCGGATTCTGGCAAAAGGTCCTGTGCGCTCCAAAATGCAGATCAGCTACAACAACTGGAAACCGGCCAACACCGCCCGCAGCTATACCATGGTGGAGACCCCAGCCATTACGCCGGGCATGTATGCCTACCAGAACACGGTGAGCGTAACCTCGGGGCTGCAAGGCGACGAGACGCTGCTGGTGGGCATGAACAACCTGGACAAGACATTTCCGCTGGAAGAGATGCCAGTTGGCGACAACTGGATAGCCCTGCTCACCCACGACAACGAAACCTACAACAAAGAATGGATGCTCCCGCTGGCGCTCCTCGTACCCAAAGATGCCTACCAGGGCTACACTGCCGCGCCTGAAACCGGCCCCGTGGCACAGGCCTGGTTCGCAAAGCTAGCCGTGAAGGCCGACGAACCCATAACTTACTATGCAGTTGGCGCCTGGGAAGTAAGCGATGAGCAGTTCAAAAATCTGGACTACTTCAGAAACTATGTAAAGGACCTGACGCAGCAGATAGACGCTAAAGTTGACGTGACAGTGAAGTAACAAAGCCTGGTCTAACCAGCAGCACGAATCAGAAGAGCCTTGCCGGCGCAATGTTTATTGCCCTGCTCAGCGATTCTTTTTTAAAGCACTTCCCGGCAGCCTTACCATAGTATTTCTACAACAAAGAATCCCCGTTCACGCTCTGGCAGAAGCAACGGGGATTCTTTACTCTTGCCAGCCGCCGGAAAACGCCTCTGTAAAATTCCGGCATCGCACAGACCCTCTATTTACTTTACCAGCAGTTATTTATGCCAGATCCCGGAAACGCCACCAACGCTGCCGGCTGCCAGAAATTAACTTGTCCCTGGATATATTTGACGGAATAATTCAGAAATAGCTGGACATGCACGATTTTGTATAGTATTATTGAGGCTCGATAAATTTCAGATAATTACTCTATTGTATTATTGAGAAGCTGTTGGTGACAGACCAACTCCACCCCAAGAACTGCAAGCACCTTATTTTTTATATGAAACGACCTCTTTACCTGCATTTTGCGACACTCTTTCTTCTTGTAACGATGTCAGGCTGTGTTTCGACCTATATGCCCAACGTGCCGAACGTGCCCATGTTTACCGAAAAAGGGGAGTTAAGTGCCGGAGGTCATATCACGCCCAAAGGCAATGTTACTTTCAACACCGCCTACGCTGTTACAGATCATTTTGCGGTGCAGGTTAATGGCTCGATGCTTAACACCGAGCGCCGCAAAAGAGATTTCCGGCATAACCTGATCGAGGCGGCAGGAGGCTATTTCACCACCTTTGGCCCGGAAGCCAACCGCGTGCTGGAAGTGTACGGAGGCTTTGGCGGTGGCAGCAGCGACCGGGTCGACAAAAAAGTAAACAACGCGGGCGAAATGGTGACCGACCGCTTCGAAGCCAGTTTCAGCAAGTATTTTGTGCAGGTTAACTTCAGTTCGAAGCGCAAGAAATCGTTAAAGTTATTTAGCCAGGAGTTTCCTTTAAACTATGGCACAACCCTGCGCGGCAGCTACATCAACATGAGCGATTTTAAGCGGAATGGAATAGCGGCTACCCCCGAAGACAATATTTTCATTGAGCCCATCTTTTACACCCGCCTTACCCTGAACCCCTCGGTACAGCTCCAATACTCCAGCGGCACCACCATCGGCCTCAAAAACCGAGATTACCTGACCGCCGCCTACTCCGTTTTCTCGCTGGGAGTGGTGATAAACGTGGGCGGCAGCAACATTACCGCCAAGCAGGGGAAAAGGTAAGTTTCCCGTAGCCGCACCCCTCTCGGGTGCCCATGCCCCCAGCAGCAGCAAGAGCAGCAACACCTCCGGAGGGGCTTTTTCATTGGAATAATTGGGTGTAGCATCTTCACCAATACCCCTAGTTTTCAACTTGCGGGAGCTACTCACCAGAGCTACGGGAGCTGACAGCTCGCGGAAGTATTACCTGCCCCTTACCTAATCTCCAGCCTCCCACTCTCCACGTATCTGATTCTCCCCATGTCCACGAGTTCGCGAAGTATACCAGTTACAGCTTCTACATGCTTCGGCTCAAATTGCTGCACCAGCTCTTTGGGCAGGCAGGGCTTTTCCTGCAGCAGGTCCAGCACTTTAGTCCGCAGGGCCTCCTGCTCCTGCAGGGTCCGCTCTTTTTTGCGCTGGACCAGGCAGTAGTCGCAAATGCGGCAGCTTTTGTCGCTGATCTCCCCGAAATATTCCAGCAGCAGTTGGGTGCGGCAGCGGTCGCTGGTCTCGATGTAGCGGCCCATTTCTTTTACCTTCAGCAGGGCTAGTTCCCGCAGCCATTTCAGCTTGGCGTGGTCCAGGGGCAGGCTCAGGGCATCCTGGCGGGGCTGCGTAAACAGCAGCTGAGCGGCATCGTGCTGCGGCTCGTACACCAGCACCTGCAGCTTGTGCAGGTACTCGAGTTTTTTCCGCACGTTCTCTTCCGTCAGGTGCACTAGTTGAGCCAGCTTTCGCTCCGACACCTTCACAAAGTTGCTAAAGGCCTCCCCCCCATGCACGCGCAGGATCATGCGCACCAGCGCCTCGTGTTCCGGGTGTATTACCTGAAACTCGTACAACTTCATGCTGTCCATCACCAGCATGAGGCGCGACGGCAGGTAATAGGCTTCGTTGAGTTGAAGGTACCCCTCCCCTTCCAGCCGTTTAATGGCATGGTGTACCTCCAGCGGCTTCAGCTTGTATTGTTTGGCAAAATCCTGCAGGTCAAAGTCGAAACTGCTCAGGGCGCCGCTTCCAACTGCCAGCTGGTAGTAGTTGGCCAGCGCCTGGTACACCCGTCTGATAAACTCTAAAGGCGGATGCGCTTCGGTCACTTTTCGCTCCAGGTCCGCCACATCGTTCGGCCCGTACAGCACCACGGCATAGGCATACTTTTCGTCGCGACCGGCCCGGCCTGCCTCCTGGTAATAAGCCTCCAGGCTCTCGGGCAGGTCCAGGTGCACCACCAGCCGCACATCGGGCTTATCGATGCCCATGCCGAAGGCGTTGGTGGCCACGATTACCCTTGTCTTGTTCTGGATCCAGGCGTTTTGGGCAGCACTTCGCTCTTCAAACTTCAGTCCGGCATGGTAGGCGGCAGCGGCAATGCGCCTGCTCTGCAGGAATTTGGCCAGATCCACGGTTTGCCTGCGGCTGCGCACGTACACAATCGCCTGCCCTGGCATGCGTTGCAGCACCTCCAGCAGGCGGCCCACTTTGTCTTCGGTGTAAAGGCAGGAGTACGAGAGGTTGGCCCGTGCAAAGCTCTTCTGGAACACCTGCTGCTGCTTAAAGAGCAGTTTCTCCTGTATATCCTGCTTTACCTGCTCGGTGGCGGTGGCCGTGAGGGCGATAACGGGCACGGCAGGCAGCCACTTGCGCAACTCGGCCAGTTGCAGGTAAGGCGGCCTGAAATCGTAGCCCCACTGCGAAATGCAATGCGCCTCGTCTACGGCCAGCAGGCTAACCTTCATGCGCTTGAGCCGCTCCTGAAACAGATCGGTGAGCAGGCGCTCCGGCGAAAGGTACAGAAACCTGGTGTTCCCGTACACACAGTTATCCAGGGCGATGTCGATTTCGCGGCGGTTCATGCCCGAGTAAACCGCTAAGGCGGCCACACCTCGCCTGTTGAGCTGCTCCACCTGGTCCTTCATCAGGGCGATGAGCGGTGTGATAACCAGGCAGAGCCCCTCCAGCGCCAGGGCCGGCACCTGAAAACAGATAGACTTACCCCCACCCGTAGGCAACAGCGCGAGCGTGTCTTTCCCATCCAGCACCGACCTCACAATGTCTTCCTGCAGCGGCCTGAACTGGTCGTAGCCCCAATAAGTCTTCAGTATGTGGTGGATGTCGTGCAAAGGCGGTAGATATGTTTGGATGTAAAATTAGAAATTAGAAATGGTCCGGCCGCTGCAAAAGCCTTTTAAAATCTAACAGTGCTTTCCCCGTTGCGGTGCTGGCTCAGAAAAAAGAATCTAAACCACGGGTTCTTACGTCTCGAGTCTTATCCTTAATTTTGCATCTTAAAATTAATGACAGTGAAGAATAATCGAATAATTTTCCTTTTACTGCTCTTCCTTACCTTTTCCGGACTAACCTTCGGCCAGGAGCAGGAGGCGCCAATAACCAATGCCAATGCAGCTGCTCAGGCTGTAGACAGTCTGCTGGCCAGGGTAGAAGAAGCACGGGTAACGCTGGACCGGATCAATTCGATTAACAGGAGGGGTTTCAGTACCTCTTCCACAGAGCAGAGCCTGCCGGAGATAGAGGCCAACCTGCATACCATCGAGCAGAACCTGTCGTTTTACAGCCGAGTTATCGACCTCAAGAACCTGCAAATGTACAAGGTGCTGCTCACCAACATGCAGCAGGTCTTAGACAACCGGCGCACCATCTTGTCGGGCTTTAACAGGGAGCTGATTGGCATGAACGCCGAGATCAACAGCTTTTCCAGCGACACGGTGCTGCTGGCCCTATCGACCGACAGCCTGTTCTCTACTTTATACCGCAACGAAATAGGTCTGTTAAGGGATCAGTGGCAGCTTGCCAGCGGCGCAACGTCGCAGAACCTGGAGAAAATAAATAAAATTCAGACAGTTATATCGGGGCTGTACTTTAAGTCAACAGAGCTGCAGGGCCGGGTGGATGAGCTGCTGCGCGCCTATAACTCCCGCAACTTTTCAAGGGAGTATGCTTATATCTGGAATGCCGAAGACCATGCGGTGGAAGAGGAGCAGCTCGCCTACATGCTCCGGAAATCGTACGAAGGGCAGCACCAGCTCCTAAACTATTATTTCAGGGAGAACTGGCATAACTGGCTTTGGCTGCTGGGCATAACACTGCTTTTTGGCTGGTGGGTGTTCAACAATTACCGTAAAATAAGGCAGGACAATAGCCAGGCGAGGGTTACGTACAAGCAAATTAAATATCTCAAGCCTGTGCCTGTGTTAAGCTCGCTGGTGCTGGCCCTGAACATAGCGCCCTTTTTTGACCTGCACCCGCCTACGGCCTACGTCGAAATCATGCAGTTCTTCCTGATGCTGGCGCTCACGGTGCTGTTCTGGCGCAACTGGCCACGGAACCTTTTTTATTACTGGATCGCGATTTTTGTGCTGTTCATCGTTTTCGCTATCAGCAGCTCCATCATTAACCCCAGCCCGGCGCTGCGGGTTGGCTTGCTTGTTTTCAACAGTATATCGGTCGTGTTTGGCCTCTTCTTTACGAGGCACATCCGGCAGGCGCTTTCGCTGGCTGGTTTTGTAAAGCAGGTATCGGTTATTTACATCGTGCTGAACGTGCTGGCTATTATCTTTAATATTTTCGGCAGGCTGACGCTGGCTAAAATCACCAGCACGGCCGCCATATTTGGCCTGACCCAGATCATTGGCTTACAAATTCTGGTGGAACTCATTACAGAGGCCTTTTTCCTGCAGATCGAAGCCAACAAGCTGTCCGACAGGTCGGAGTCTCGCTTTAACCTCGATTACCGGAAAATGGAGGCGATAACCACCAAAGCCCTGTCTTTTCTGGTGGTTATTTTCTGGCTTGCGATTTTTACGACAAACCTCAACATCTACACCCCCATCTACTCCTTTCTGGAAGGTGTGCTGACAACTACCCGAAACCTTGGCAGCATTACGTTTACGATCGGCAACGTGCTCCTCTTTTTCATTATCCTGTACCTGGCCAACAAACTGCAGCAGTATGTCGGGTATTTCTTCGGTGTCAGGAACAACGACTTTATTACGGGCCGCAATATCAAGGGCTCGCGCATGATAATCCTGCGGCTGGTGCTGATGGTGGCGGGCTTTCTGCTGGCCATCTCGGCCTCCGGCATGCCACTTACCAATATTACCGTAGTGCTGGGTGCCCTGGGCGTGGGTATCGGCCTGGGCCTGCAGAATATCGTCAACAACCTGGTATCAGGTATTATCCTTATTTTTGAACGACCGTTCGAACTGGGCGACTCCATCGAGATTGGTACCAAAAAAGGTCGGGTAAAAGACATAGGCATACGGTCGAGCAGGCTGGTCACCACCGAAGGCTCTGAAGTAATCGTGCCGAACGGCGACCTGCTCTCGGGGCAGGTTACCAACTGGACGCTGAACAACCGCAATGTGCGGGTAGAGCTGCTCATTAAAGTGGACCCCGCCACAGACCTCGAACTCGTCAAGCAGTACATAAAAGAAGAGGTGGAGAGAAGCCCGAACGCCCTGAAGCGGATACCTCCCGAAGTGCTGCTCAACAACATCACCTCGGCCGCGCTGGAACTGAAAGTTGTTTTCTGGGTAACCAACATTCAGCAGGACCAGGCCGTCCGAAGCGAAGTACTGCTGCGCATCTACAGGCGGCTGACTGGTAATGATATTAAACTGCTGTGATGAGGATGTTAAATGCCAGACTTCCAGCTTTCGTTAAAAGTGGGAAATGGGATTGGGGTTGTTTCTCCGGATCGGTCAAATTATTCCAATCAAAAAGCCCCTCCGGAGGTTTTTTTAAGACACAGGACGCAGGACATAAGACTCAAGACTTTTTTGCCTGTCTCTTTCCAGAGAGCCCCCACCCCAAGAATTCACAGAATAAAAGAATGTTCCGAATAATTGAGTCCTGATGTTGCCTGAAACTTGATGGCGCTGTTATCCTCAGCCAGGCAAACCATCTTCAAATCTTCACATCAAGTAATCGGCACATAAACAAGCTGCATCTGAAAATCTGTAAAACATTTACAGAAATATATAAGTACCTTTAAGAGTTGAACGTTACCTTTGTAACTAGTGCAGGATATACAGCGGGCATCTACCGTGAAAGTCCTGTTTCCTGTGTCTAGCGACTTTTATCTAAAAAATGAAGCTGTTTCGTCAAATCATGGTGCTGGCCCTTACGCTGCTGCTGCTCGTCTCCTCGACAGGCATCTCGGTAGGCATGCATGTATGCGACGGCGAACTGCACGACATCAGCCTGTTTGGAGGGGCCAACGAGTGCCCCATGGAGCAACAGCAGCAAGTGCTGCCGCCCTGCCATGCCCCCGCGCCCACCGATGACGACTGCTGCCATAACCACACCTTCGTACTGGAAAGCATAGAAGATGCGGCCGACAGCAAAGCACAATTGCTCCACAAGCAGCTCGACCTTAAATTTATTGCCGCTGTAAAGGTGGTGTTGCTGCAGCTGTTTGAGCAGCAGCTTGCCCTTAAACCAACATTTGCCCACTACTCCTCTCCCCCGCTGGTCCGCGACGTGCCGGTGCTGTTGCAGTCCTTCCTTATCTGATACCCGCTTTTTTCGATCTCCGCCTGCCTCTGCTGAGGCTGGTAAAATTTGCTGTTGCCTTTTGGGTTGCAGCACACGTTCAAATTAATCGAATAAAGCATCAAGCCTACTTATTTTGAATTCCCGGCCGGTTCCTGATCCGCTGGATAATCCAAAATAAAACACATACTCAAAAAAGTCTTGTGTCCTGTGTCTTGATACTTGTGTCCATTTTAAAAGAATGCTGAACAGTATCATAAAATTCTTCCTGGAGCAGAAGCTGGTTACCACCCTGCTCTTGCTGCTCATTGTAAGCTGGGGCATCGTAACGGCACCCTTCAACTGGAACGTGCCCTTTCTGCCAAACGACCCCGTGCCGGTAGATGCCATTCCGGACATCGGTGAAAACCAGCAGATTATTTTCACAGAGTGGATGGGTCGTTCCCCACAAGACGTGGAAGATCAGATCACCTACCCGCTCACCACCTCGCTGCTGGGTATGCCCGGCGTGAAGGCGATCCGCTCTACCTCCATGTTCGGTTTCTCGAGTATCTACATCATCTTTAGCGAAGACGTGGAATACTACTGGAGCCGTTCCCGCATCCTCGAAAAGTTAAACTCCCTGCCTTCCGGCCTGCTCCCCACCGACGTTACGCCAAAACTAGGACCCGATGCCACGGCCTTAGGGCAGGTGTACTGGTACACACTGGAGGGGCGCGACGAGCACGGCAAACCTGCCGGAGGCTGGGACCTGCACGAGCTGCGCACCATCCAGGATTATTATGTGCGCTATGCCCTGGCAGGAGCCGAAGGCGTGGCCGAAGTAGCCTCCATTGGCGGTTACATAAAAGAATACCAGGTAGACCTCGACCCGAATGCCATGCGGGCCAACAAGGTATCGATGATGCAGGTCATGACCGCGCTCCAGAACAGTAACCAGGATGTAGGCGCCAACACCGTAGAGATAAACCAGGTGGAGTACCTGGTGCGGGGCCTGGGCTACGTAAAAAATATCGCAGACATTGAAGAAGCCGTGGTCAGCGTAACAGATAACGTACCCATCCGCATCAAAGACATTGCACGGGTCAACATCGGCCCGGCCGACCGCTCTATGCTCGGCATTCTGGATAAGAGCGGAGCCGAAGCGGTGGGTGGCGTGGTCACGGCGCGCTATGGCGATAACCCGCTGGCAGTCATCAACAACACCAAAGCCAAACTGGAGGAGATAGCAGCCGGACTACCGTCTAAAAAACTGGCTGATGGCCGCACCTCCAAAGTAACTGTAGTGCCCTTTTATGACAGAACAGACCTGATAAATGAAACGCTAAATACCCTGAACGAGGCCATCGTGCTGCAGATCCTCATCACCATTATCGTCATCATCGTGATGGTGTACAACCTGCGGGCTTCGTTGCTGATCTCGGCGCTCCTGCCGATGGCGGTACTCATGACCTTTATCATGATGCGGCACTTCCATGTAGATGCCAACATTGTGGCCTTGTCGGGTATCGCCATCGCCATCGGCACCATGGTGGACCTGGGTATTATTTTGAACGAGAACATCCTGCGGCACCGCGACGAGGCGCCACCCGGCCAATCGCTGCTCAAAACAGTGTACAACGCTACCACGGAAGTAGCCACGGCAATTATCACAGCAGTATCCACGACCATTGTCAGCTTCCTGCCTGTGTTTACGATGGAAGCGGCAGAGGGAAAACTCTTTGGGCCGCTCGCTTTCACGAAGACCTTTGCCCTGGTGGCCTCCCTTGTTTTCACGATCCTGTTTATGCCTGCCTTCTCGCACCTGGTGCTGGGGCTGAAGGCAAAGAACGTGCGCTGGGCGCTGATCTTTAATTGGGCGCTGCTGGGCCTTGGGCTCGTGTCGTTGTTTATACTTCCGCTGGCTGGCATTACATTGAGTTTGCTTGCCCTTAACAATCTGCTGAACCACTACCGGCCAGAGCCCTTTGGCCAATACCACTCTACTGTTACAGTAGCCATTGCTGCCCTGGCTGTTTCGTGGCTGCTGGCCTCGCAGTGGCTGCCGCTGGGGGTATCGGTGAGCCTGGTGGCTAACTTCCTGTTTGTGCTGCTTGTCATAGGCATTTTGCTGGGGTTCTTCTCCCTTTTCATAAAACTTTACCCGCGCCTGTTGCTCTGGTGCCTGCAGAACAAAGGCAAATTCCTGCTCATCCCGTCCTTTATCATGCTATTGGGTCTGCTCAGCTGGTTAGGTTTTAACAGCGTGTTCGGGTGGTTTGCAAGTGGAGTAGATAAAACGGGCTATAACATCCGGACCAGCTCGGCCTGGAGCGGTCTTGCGCACACCTTCCCGGGTATGGGCAAGGAGTTCATGCCATCGCTGGATGAAGGCGCATTCCTGCTGATGCCCACCTCTATGCCGCACTCTGGCGTAGAGGCCAACCGCCGCATCGTGCAGCAGCTCGACATGCTCATTACGGCCATCCCGGAAGTAGAGATGGTGGTAGGCAAAGCAGGACGTGCCGAAACCGCCCTCGATCCTGCCCCGATGTCGATGTACGAGAACGTGATCCAATACAAAACCGAGTATATGACCGATGAGAACGGGCAAAGGCTTCGCTTTAAAACAAATGAAAACGACCAGTTTGTACGTGATGCGGATGGCAACCTCGTACCTGATAAGCGCGGCGAATACTACCGCCAGTGGCGCGACCACATCCGCACGCCGGACGACATTTGGAATGAGATCATAGCAGCCGCCAACATACCCGGTGTTACCTCTGCCCCCAAACTGCAGCCCATCGAAACGCGCCTCGTGATGCTTCAGACCGGCATGCGCGCCCCTATGGGTATTAAAGTGTATGGCCCCGACCTCAAAACCATTGAGGAGTTCAGCCTGCAGCTGGAACGGTTTCTGAAAGAAGTGCCCTCTGTGAAACCCGAGGCCGTATTTGCAGACCGTTCGCTGGGTAAGCCCTACATGGAGATAGAGCTGAACCGCCAGGCTATGGGTCGCTATGGCCTGAACGTGGCCGATGTGCAGGAGTATATTGAAGTGGCTATGGGCGGCATGACCTTGACCACTACTGTAGAAGGCCGGGAGCGCTATGCCATCCGCGCCCGCTACGCCCGCGAGTTCCGGAACGATGCCACTGCTGTAAACAACATCCTGATCAGCACCGCCAGTGGCGCCCAGGTTCCGCTGGCTGAAGTGGCGGAGGTGGTGTACCGCCCCGGTCCGATGATGATACGCGGGGAAAACTCCTTTCTGACAGGCTATGTGCTGCTCGACAAGCAGGAAGGGTTCGCCGAGGTATCGGTGGTGGAGGATGCGCAGCGGTTCCTGGAACAGAAGATTAGTTTGGGCGAACTGGTGGTGCCTGCCGGTGTGAGCTACAAATTTTCGGGCAACTACGAGAATCAGGTACGGGCAGAAGAACGGTTGGCCCTCATAATTCCGGTTTCCCTGTTCATCATATTTCTGATCCTGTACTTCCAGTTCCGGTCAGTTACTACTACGCTGTTTGTTTTTTCTGCCATTGCCATGGCTTTTGCAGGGGGCTTCCTGATGTTGTGGCTCTACGGGCAGGACTGGTTTCTGAATTTCTCCCTGGGCGACACCAACTTGCGGGAACTCTTCCAGATGCGCACCTTTAACCTGAGCGTGGCCGTGTGGGTCGGCTTTATCGCCCTGTTCGGCATCGCTACCGACGATGGCGTTGTAGTGGGCACCTACCTTAAACAAAGCTTCGAGCGTAACAGCCCTAGTACCCAAAAAGAGGTGCGGCTAGCAGTGCTGGAGGCTGGCAACCGTCGCATACGACCCTGCCTCATGACCACAGCCACTACCCTGCTGGCGCTGCTACCCGTGCTCACATCATCTGGCCGAGGTTCTGACATCATGATTCCGATGGCTATCCCTACGTTTGGCGGCATGACCGTAGCGCTTATTTCACTTTTTATTGTGCCGGTGCTCTTTAGCTGGCGCGAAGAAGCTAAACTTAAAAAGGATTCCGAATGAAAAAGATACTGCTTTCTATCCTCCTTCTAGTGATGCTGCTGCCTTCTCTGCATGCGCAGCAGCTTGAAGACTACCTGGTATCGGCTGGTGAGAACAGCCCATTGCTGAAGGCGCGCTACAACGAGTACCAGGCAGCTTTGCAGCGGGTGCCGCAGGTGGGGGCGCTTCCGGACCCGGAAGCCAGTTTCAACTTTTTCCTGCGGCCGATGGAGCGCTACATGGGCAACCAGGTAGGCGATGTGTCGGTGATGCAGATGTTTCCCTGGTTTGGTTCTTTGGGAGCAGCTAAAGAGGAGGCCAATTTTATGGCCCAGATGAAATTCGCCACCTTCATAGAAGCCAAAATAAATCTCTACCACGATGTACGCGCCACCTGGTACACCCTCTACCGCATCGACAAGGAAGTGCTGCTGGTGGATAAGGAACTCGAAATCATGCGGGCGCTGGAGCGGATAGCGCTGGCCAAATACAAAGCGCCCGCTGGTGCGGGCGCTGCCTCAGGTACTACCCCACAGCGCCCTGCCGCTGCAACCGCGCCTACAAGTGGAGGCACACCTACGGGTGGTGGCATGTCAGGCATGGGCGGCGGTAATACTCCAGCTACCCCAGGCGGCAGCGGAGGCATGAGCAGCGGGTCGGCCATGGCATCCATGGGCGCGTCTTCAGGCGGAACGATGGTTGATGTCATCCTGATCAGGGTGCAGGTAAAGGAACTGGAGAACCGGCTGCACCTGCTCCGCCAGTCCAGGAAACCGCAGGAAGTGCAGTTCAACAACCTGCTGCACCGGCAACCAGACCTGCCTGTAGTGGTGACTGACTCCTTAGGTGCTGCCCCACTACCCGCTTCGCTGGCACTGCTGCAGGACTCGATCCGGCAGCATCACCCGATGCTGCAGATGTACACCTGGGATGAAAAGGCAAGGGCATCGCAGCACCGGATGGCACAGCTCATGGGCCGACCGATGATCGGATTGGGCGTGAATTACATGGTCTTTCAACCAAGGCAGGACGCCATGATGGGTGAGATGTCCGGCGGCAACATGCTGATGCCCATGGTAAGTATCTCGCTTCCTATCTATCGGAAAAAATACACGGCCCAGAAAAAAGAGGCAGAATATGCCCGGCAGGCGGCCGTGCACCAACGGGATTATGCCGAAAGGCAGCTTTTTACGGAGCTGGAGAACCTGCTGTACGAGTACCAACGGACCAGCAGCACCCTGCAGCTGCTAGAGGAACAGGTGGCGCTCAACGAGCAGGCCATTCGCTTACTCACCACAAACTACACCGTAGCCGCCACAGGCCTGGAGGAGGTGCTTCGGCAACGGCAGAACCTGCTCAGCTACCGGCAACAGCAACTGCAGGCGGTGGCAGACCAGCATACAGCAGTCTCGGCCATAAGAAGGTTAATGAGCAGCGATGAATAGCCTCGGAAAGCCTCGGGCATTTTTGAACCTCTGAAGCTTTGGAAGGGGTTTTTCATTAGAATAATTTGACCATGCAAGACATCATTGTCACCTTTTTAAAGGAGACAGGAGGTTGCTAAACACTGATACTTTAAAACGCTGACTGATGCTGCTGCATCATCAGAAAAAAACAAACCCATGACAGCAAGAAATAAAACATATGCCACCTACCTCCTGATTGCCCTGGCCGGGCTGGGGTTGGGCTGGCTTCTTTTTGGCAGAGCAGGATCTGAGGCAAACCATAACCATGCAACTGAGTCGGCAGATGCACACCAGTACACCTGCTCCATGCACCCCCAGATCAGGCAGGACGGACCAGGCAAGTGCCCCATTTGCGGCATGGACCTGATACCTGTCACAACTGGCGGAAGAAGTGCCGGGCAGGCCAACAAATATGTATTGGAAATGACACCGGAAGCCGTGGCACTGGCCAACATTCAGACAACGGTGGTTGGCACGGGCAGCACAGCAAATGAGCTGCAGTTAGCGGGTACTATACAGGTGAACGAACAGAACTTGTCGGCTATTACGGCCCGGTTTCCGGGGCGGGTGGAGCGGCTGTATGTCAACTCGCTGGGGCAGCCGGTGCGGAAGGGGGAGCGGCTGGCTTCGCTGTACTCTCCGGAGCTGATTACGGCGCAGCGCGAGCTGCAGGAAGCAGCCAAAGCCAGGGAGCTGATGCCGGAACTGTACGAGGCCTCCAAAACCAAACTCCGCCTGCTGGGGCTCACCAACAACCAGATCCAGCGCATCGAGGGTACCAACGAACTCATTACTTCATTTGACATTTTTGCCAATGCCTCGGGTATCGTTACCGAACGGCTGGTGGCTACAGGCGACTATGTTAGCACAGGAACCACCCTCTTTAATGTTGCCAACCTCTCCACCGTGTGGGTGGCGCTCGATGCCTACGAGAGCAACCTGGCGCTAGTGCAGGAAGGGGCTCCCATTGTTTTTACAGTTGCCGGAATTCCGGGAAAAGAGTTTACAACCAAGGTGCAGTTTATAACCCCGACGCTCAACAGCGGTACCCGGGCGGTGCAGGTGCGGGCCGAGGTGCCTAACGCAGGCAACCAGCTAAAACCCGGCATGTTTGTGAACGCCACCATAAAAACAGCCGCCAAAGCAGAAAGTGCATCTCTTACCGTACCCAGCACGGCCGTACTCTGGACTGGCAAACGCTCTGTGGTGTATGTAAAAACAGGCAACCAGGACAATCCGGCCTTTGAGATGCGGGAAGTGACGCTGGGACCAAAAATTGGCCAGAACTACGCCATAACAGCAGGCTTGAGTGCAGGCGAAGAAGTGGTAACGAACGGGGTCTTTGCCGTAGACGGCGCGGCACAACTCAGCGGCAACTACAGCATGATGTCAGTGCCCGCATCTAGTACCGTACCTGTTCCGGCAGCTTTCCAGAGCCAGTTTTCTGCTCTGGTGGCGCATTATCTGGCGATCAAGAACGCCTTGGTGGCATCAGAAGCGGGTGCGGCCCGTACAGAGGCAGGCAACTTCATAAAGGCGCTGAACCAGGTGGACATGTCGCTGCTCAACGAGGAACCGCACAAGCGGTGGATGGAGCTGCTGCCTGCGCTAAAGCTAAATGCCGAAGCCATTCAGAAGTTGCAGGACCTGGAAAAACAGCGGATCGCCTTTTCACCGCTTTCGAACCACATGATCGAGGCCGTGGAGCTATTCGGAGTGCAGCAGGTTGCTTATAAACAGTCCTGCCCCATGGCCGACAACGATGCCGGGGCCTTTTGGCTGAGTGAGCAGAAGGAGATCCGGAACCCGTATTTCGGTCAGTCGATGCTCTCCTGTGGCGACACGGAAAAGACCTACCGGCCAACAAATGTGCAGCCTGCCGGAGACGCGGACGCTAAAACTCCGGCCACGCAGCATGCACATTAGCAGCCGAAAGTGACTCAGACTGGTTTTTTCCTGTCGCCAGAAGACAGCGCACGGAATCTTGTACAGCTAAGAGATAGGAGGACGCCAGGATCATTTGAATCAGAGAGAGCCTTTAAGTACATGCAAATAAATACTGCCGGGTCAGTATGAGAAGAGAAAGAAGTCTGAATTTTGGAATTATTCCAATCAAAACACCCCTTCGGAGACCTTTTCTGCTCCTGCTCCTGCTGATCCGGCCCGGATCCGTCAGAAACTACTTGCGTGTACTTAGTGCCACCTAACGGTATTGGCGTCAAAGCAGCTAGAGTTGCCGGTGAAAACATACGGCAATGGCAAAAGGAAAAGCCGGCAAAGAATTATTTAAGCACTAAGCACATGCAAGTAATTTCTGGCGGATGAAGGACTAAGGTACAAGGGTTCAAAGACGCTGGAAGGCCTTTTCCATTGGAATAATTACACTTCTGTTCGCCAAAATTTACTTAGGTGCACTAGCATCGCTGCCGCTGCGCTCTAAAAATTATTCTAATGAAAAAGGCCTTCCGGAGCTGCTGCTTCCGGGAGGCTTTTTTCATTAGAGGATAGTTTAGTACCGCCTTAAAGCAAAATGATAAATCATCTTTATTTTATCGCTGCAAGCGGTGCTGCAGCGATAACTATTTTTGTACCTTTAAGCACAATAACCAGATCGCCTTAGAAACAAACGCTACCACCTTTCAATTTTTAGCTTTATGAATGCCCTGAAGCATTTTACTTCCGTTATGTGCCTGTTTTTGCTATGCCCTTTCTTTATTCAGGCGCAATCTAATTACAAACCCGGCTTTGTGGTAACCACGGCCGGCGACACGCTGCAAGGCTTTATCAATTACAAAGAATGGGGCCAGAACCCTATTACCATCACTTTCAGACAAAATGCAGATGGCGGACAGGAACAGATTTTCGACGCCGGCAGCTCCCGCTATTTTGAGATAAGCGGTTTTGAGGCCTATCAGAGCTATGAGGGGCCCATAACCATGAACCCGCTGGACATACAAAATCTCTCCACCAACAGCAGCACCATAGTGGCAAATGCGACGGTTTTTCTGAAAATACTGGAGGCGGGAGATAAAATAGCCTTCCTGAGCTACACTGACAGAATAAAAGCCCGGTACTTTGTTCAGGAGCAAGATGGCACCTCGCCACAGGAACTTTACTATAATAAATACTACGTGGCGAGCACCGGCAAAACCCAGATAATAGAACAGAAAGGCTATATTGGGCAGCTGCAATTTCTGGCTTCTAAATATGGCGCCAGTTCTGCAAAGCTTACGCGCGACATCGAAAGTGCCGCTTACAGGAGTTATGCGCTGCAAACCATCGTCAATAAACTGAACGGCCACGCGCATCCACGCCCCTCAACTACATCGGTAACAGAGAAGAGCACGAGGTTTTATGCCGGTTTAGCTATTTACAGCAATACTGCCTCAATAGAGGGGCAAAACATTATGAGCAACGCCACGCACAACAAGGCCAGCATGTCTCCTCGTGTGGTAGTCGGCGCCGATATATTTTTAAACAGGCATGTGCAGAAAATGCAGTTCCGAATTGAGGCATCTGCCGGAAGCGCCAAATATGCCATCAAGAAAACGGAGCGCTCCGGCAGCGCCGTAACAGAGCACACCTATGGCTTGTCGCAGCAAACGGCCACCTTTAGCCCGCAGTTTATCTACAACCTCTACAATACCGATCAAATTAAAGCATACCTGGGTTTGGGCCTGCAATTCAACTATTCGACCTATTCAGACAACACTTATCACAGCCAGTACAGCAACCCGAACATTCCGTACGAGTATAAGCCCGTCACTAAAAAAGACTACCTGGTGATTGAGCCGCTCTGGGTATCCTACAGTATTCGTTCCGGACTTATTATCAATCGGAAATTTGAATTAGCGGCCGCCTATATGCCTCCAGTGGCTGTTACCCGCTACGTGGGCTACTCCCTCAACTTAAGCTCTTATGCTGTGGGTGTAAACTATTTGTTCAGCAGAAAATAGCCTTTGTCCCTCTCACCGGCCAATATATATTTGCTGAGACGATACTCTATGAACTGCACAGCAAAATCTTCAAAAAGCTTCCTTTCTTTCCTGCGCACCTGGGTATACCAGATACTTTCTAGTGCCTTCCTCTTTTTCTCCATTCATAGATACTAACCCGTTTCCAGTGTCATTTCACTAATCTTAAATGTTTTATTCGATGAATTTATCCAGATTTCCGGGTAAGCTTCAGCAAGTGGCGCTGGTGACAGGCCTGCTCTTAATGATGCAACTGCCGCTGAGGGCACAAACCAATTTCCTGCCTGGCTTTGCGGTAACCACAGCCGGCGACACGCTGCGCGGTTTTATTAACTACAGGGAAACGAACAATACTCCGGCAACCTTCACCTTCAAAAGCCAGGAAGCAAGCAACCATACAACCGAGTACAGCACAGGTGATATCCAATATGTAGAAATAATAGGCATAGAGGCGTATAGGCGGTATAGCGGGTTAATTACCATGAACCCAACCGACTTAAAACGCCATGCTTACCTGGATATCGCACCACAAGAGGTCACTGTCTTTTTAAAGCTGCATGTAGAAGGCGGGCAGGTAGACCTGCTCTCCTACACCGATCAACTTAAAACCAGGTATTTTATTCAGGAAAAAAACGGCAGCAAACCGCAGGAGCTGTATTTCAGCAGGAGTTTTACGCCTGGCTCCAACACGCAGGTCATGGAACAAAAAGGATACGTTGGCCAGTTGCAGTTCCTGGCCTCAAAACTCAAGCCTGACGATGCCAGGCTCCAAAAAAGCATTGCCTCCGCGCAGTATGCAGTCAGCTACCTCGAAAAGATAATTCTTGGCATCAACGAGAGCGGCTACGGCAATGCGCCTTCCGTAAAATCGCTTAAACCCGCCACCAGGTTCTATGCCGGTGCAGCGCTAAATGCTAGCAGCATAAAAGTAGAAAGGTCCAGTGCCCTTGAAAATGCTGATAGCAACCCCATTTCCATTATGCCCATACTGGCGGTGGGTTTCGACATTTTCCGGAACAAGCACACGCAGAAATTCTACCTGCGCATGGAGCTTGCCGCCACTGCAGCCAATTACCAAATACAAAACAAGTTGCACAGCCAGTACGGATATTATAACGCCTACAGCTATAAAGTAAACCAGCGTGTGTTGAGCCTGAGTCCGCAAGTTATCTACACCACCTTTAGCCGCGACAACTTTAAACACTACCTGGGCCTGGCAGCCAGCGTGAACCTGGCCGGTTACCCTGAAAACACATACCAGATAGAGTATTACTACGACGATGGCACCCGGCGGGCCGATCCGTCCATTAACGATATTACCCTGTCACTCATGAACTTCTATTATTCCTATGGTATCCGGACCGGCGTTATAATCGGCAGCAAATTTGTAATTGCCGCGGCATACAATCCTCCTGCTCTTCTTTCGCAGTTTGTAACCACGCGCATCAGACAGCAATCCTTTTCTTTAGGCCTTAACTATATGATCAGGCAGTAACTGCAAACACAACTCTGTAAGCCTGCAGAAAATCCGGTCAGGTTTATCAGTTCATCTAAAAAATTATGAGAACAAAAAAAGCCCTGCCTCTTTTCAGAAGCAGGGACGGCATAAACTCTGTTTAACAATAGGGTTAGGCAGCGGCGGACTGACCATCCTCCCGATCTTCGATTACCTTTTTCAGCTTCTCGATAGCCTGCGCGGCGCGCTCCTCATCCAGACGGTTGATGTTGAGCAACATCTTGGTCTTTTCCTGGCGCGTGATCACCGGGTTGTTCAGCAACCGGATGATCTCCTCTTTCTGCTTGGCTGAGGCATAGCGCACACCCGGTGTTTTCTCTGCTTCAACTGCGGCTGGCTCTGCAGAGGCTGCTGTGGCAGGTGCAGCCTTCATGGTGGCCTTCTTCTCGGTCGGTACTGCCACCTTGGCTGGCTCGTTGCCGCCATAGTCCATTTCCTCTACGGGAGTGGGCTCATAACCAGCCGCTCTGATGATCCAGGCCAGGATGTTGCGGTAGGCCTTACCAATGGCCCGGGTCTGCGCCATAGACGCAATAGCGAACTCCTGGTAATACTTTTTGCCCTGCTCCCGGTTGGAGCAGATCGCAAAGCCGGCTCCTACCACCTGCTGGCTCCTGAGGTCGAGCAGGTTTACTTTGGCCTGGTATTTAATTTCATCGTCGGTGCTGATGTTGACAACATGCTCCACTACCGGCAGAATACCTAAGCGCGACCCGGCATATTGCCAGCCTTCCACGTTCACGTACTCTTTGCCTTGTATATTTTGGAATAGTTTGTTCTCTTTTATGAACTTCGCCAGATCAACAGCCAGGTGCAGCGTCTCATCCGACTTGGCTATGTCATAGCTTTCGACTTTCGGCTTTTTCTGCACATTGGTGTCTTTTTGTGTTTGACTCATTTCTTCTTAGCTTTTTAGTACAATTAATAAACACAGCAGGTGCCCGATTAGTGCCAGAATCGTCAAAAAAATACTAATTTATACATCTGATTACCAGCCACTTATAAAATATTTTTCGAAACCTGAAGCCCATTTCCCATAGCACCCGAAATCTGGTAATAAAAAGGAAAAGGGGGATATATAGTACGGATTTGAATAAGAAAAGGATGAGTAGGCTTCTTGCCAAGTGCCAGGAATTTAGCTGATTAAGGCCTTGTAGCTGCACTGGCAGGAGAAGCTGTAAGACTGAATTATTTGAAGCGATTTGCTCCTCCGGAGCTCATCTTGTTAGGAAGAACAAGGCTTCTGTTTCTTGAATTTTGCACCAGCGGCCTGCTTTTCCCTACAAGATGAGCTCCGGAGGGCCTTTTTCATTCAAATAATTCACCTGTGCGGCAGTAGTCCTAAAGGAATGTATTGCGGCAGTTAGCAACGCAGCAACTACAGTTGCCCGGTGCAAAAAGTGACGCTAAACTCTTTGTGCGGTCAGCGAGTGGGGGAACGGGGCCTCGATTTTTCGCGTCTTGATTTTTTTGGTTCTTTTTATAGCAAGACCATAGCCGTCAGGCAAAGCAAAACACTTTCATTCTGTTATTCCAAAAATGCTGCACCGCTGGCCCTTGTTGGGTGTTCTTCACCAACAAGCACAGCGGCTGCTCAAAATGTAAAAGCATCAAATAAGCATCTGAAGGCCTTTCCCTTCTTAGCCTGAGGGCTATGGTAGCAAGACAAAAAGAACAAAGACACAAGCAATAAAACAAGCTGCTGCTGTCACAGCTGTACCAGCAGCTATGCTAACTCAGACATTAGAGCTAATTACCATTGCTTTAGGTTCTCGCCCACAAGATCCTTCCAGGATGACAAAAACGAGTAGTGCTCCAAAAAGAATTCTTTGTCGGCTTCTCCTTTTGCCGTTGCCGTGTGTTTTCACCGGCAACTTTTTATGCAGCTGAAGCCAGTACCGACATGTAATGCGTTAGGTAGCAGTAGTGGAGTTGTAAATTATCCCTGCCTATCTCCTACCGCACAACTTGGGTTAGAATAATTACTCCTCCAACCGACAAAACCTGCTTGAAGACATGTGGCATACCTCCGTTTCTGAACACAAGTATCAGGACCCAAAACAGAAAAGTCGTGTGTCTTGTGTCGTGTGTCCTGCGTCTTCTTAAACGATGGTTTCGCCCTGCACGATCAGGCCGTCTTTCATGGTGAGGGTGCGGTCGGCCATTTCGGCCAGTTCGAGGTTGTGGGTTACTATGACGAAGGTTTGGTTAAACTCCTCGCGCAGCCTGAAGAAGATCTGGTGCAACTCCTGGGCGTTCTGCGAGTCGAGGTTACCGCTGGGTTCGTCGGCGAAGATGATGCGTGGGGAGTTAATGAGGGCGCGTGCCACGGCCGTACGCTGCTGCTCCCCCCCTGACAGCTCCGAAGGCTTGTGGTGCAGCCGGTGCGACAGGTTGAGCATGTGCAGCAGTTCCTTGGCCCGCTCCTCCACTTCTTTTTCGGGGCGTCCGGCCAGAAAACCGGGCAAGCAAACATTTTCGAGGGCCGTGAACTCCGGCAGCAGGTTGTGGAACTGGAAAATAAAGCCGATGTGCCTGTTGCGGAACCGGGCCAGCTCGGTGGCGTTCAGTTTGGCAATGTTGCGGTCGTCGAACATCACATCGCCGGAGTCTGCGGTATCGAGGGTACCCAATATGTGGAGCAGCGTACTTTTGCCAGCTCCTGAGGCACCTACTATAGACACTACTTCTCCGGACCGGATAGACAGATCGATGCCTTTGAGAACCTCCAGCGCACCGTATTTTTTATGAATGTTGATTACCTGCAGCACAATACTTGATGGATGTAAGTATAGGGGAAAATGAACGTATATAGCAGTCAAAGCTACTAAACAAACGGCAGAATTCTGGTATGCCCCGCTATTTTTTGGCGCCATCGCCTCCAGAATTCGCCTGTGGGGCTATGCCCAATTAAAAATCAGAAATTCAAAATTAGAAATTATGGAAGGCTTCCTCACATCTTGTGCCGGAACCATCCTGGAAATCCTGAAATCCTGTAAATACCTGGGGTAAGGGCCCTAAAAAAGATTCAGACAAAAAGAGCTTCAGGAGGGCGTTTTTCATTAGAATAATTCCGTCCCAAACCAAGCAGGAAAGTAAATCAGATCTAGTTACCCCTTGCTGAAATTGCTTTGACGATTCTATTTTGCGGGATCAGGGCCTTCCTTTTCCGGCTGCCTGCGCTCCAGCACATCCTTTACAAACAGCTCATTTACGACCACCATTACCACAGCCAGTATGGGAGCTGCCATCAGCAGTCCCAGCCCGCCCATTAAAATACCAAACAGCACCTGAAAAAAGAGCAGCAAGGCCGGGGGCAGGTCTACCGTTTTCTGAAAAATAATGGGTGTAACCCAGTAGCTTTCTACCAACTGAATAGCCCCGTATACCAGCAGCACCGTTAGTGCCATATCAGGGCCCACCGTAAATGCTACCAGCACGGCAGGCGCACCCGCCAGCCAGGGTCCGAGGTTCGGGATAAAAGCCAGGAAAAAGGAGATCAGGCCCAGGGCAAAGGCCAGCGGCAAACCAATAATCAGGTAAGCGATGGTGGTGCTTACCCCTATAATGGCCATGGCCGACACCATGCCCAGCAACCACTGCTTAAGGGTATGGTAGAGCTTCTGCAGCACCTCCTGCACACGGGCTCTTGCGCGCACGGGCATAAGCTTTACAAAGCCCCTGGTGTACATGCCAGGATCGGCAGCCAGAAACAGGGCGGCGATAATCACAATAAAGAAATCGGCCAGCAGGCTGAACGTAGATTTGAACACGCCGGTCAGCATGCTTGTCAATTCCTCCTGCTCCGGCAGCATCTCACCCATATCGTCAGGTATCTGCTCTTCGAGCTTCTCTCCCCACGCCCGGCCTTTCAGCCAGTCCTGCATTTTTGTGATCGCCTCCGGAATGGTTTCGCGCATTTCTTCAGCCTGTTCCGAAATAGTAGGCGCAATCAGCATAGAGGCCCCGGTAACCGAGCCAAACACCAGTATGATTACCAGCAAAAGGCTGAGCCAGCGTTTCAGCTTCAGCTTCTGAACCCCGATATCGGTTAGCCCGCAAAACATAACCGCCAGCAAAACCGCCGAAAACACTAGCAAAAAGAAATAAGAGGCCTTGCCTATCAGATAAAACCCCGAAGCGATGAGAAATACGATAAAGGCGGCCACTGCCACCCTTCTGGAGAAAGCGTATATGTTCTGCATAAAATGCTTTTACTGTTTCGATATCCTGTTATTGCATTTCTTTGTACTCCTGAAAGCAACATATCGTTACCAGGGGCCTGTTTTACCGGGCCCTGCGGGAGCAAACTGCCGCTTAAGAACCAGACAGACGTTGGGTAGCCGTATTAACAAATGGCTAATATTTAGAAACTGTTTACTTGAATTTCAGGGGATAATGGCTTACTTTCGTGCTTCCAATAAAACTGAAAGCATGAACATACACGAATATCAGGCGAAAGACATTCTGAAAAGCTACGGTGTCCGGATTCAGGAAGGTATCGTGGCTGAAACGCCAGAGCAGGCGGTAGAAGCTGCCCAGAGACTTACTGAAGAAACCGGTACCAGCTGGCACGTTATCAAAGCACAGATTCACGCGGGTGGTCGCGGTAAAGGCGGCGGCGTGAAACTGGCCAAAAACCTGGAGCAGGTAAAAGACATTTCTTCCCAGATTCTGGGCATGACCCTGGTGACGCACCAGACCGGCCCCGAAGGAAAACTGGTGAATAAAGTGCTGGTGGCGCAGGATGTGTACTACCCCGGCGAGTCAGAAACCAAAGAGTTTTACCTGAGTATTCTGCTGGACCGTGCCAAAGGCCAGAACGTGATCATGGCATCTACTGAAGGTGGTATGGACATTGAGGAAGTGGCTGAGAAAACTCCTGAGAAAATCATTAAAGAGTGGATCGACCCGGCTGTTGGTCTGCAGGGTTTCCAGGCGCGCAAAGTGGCTTTCGCTTTCGGCCTTACCGGCAATGCCTTTAAGGAGATGGTGAAATTTGTGACCAACCTGTACAAAGCCTACATTGATATCGACGCTTCTATGTTCGAGATCAACCCGGTATTGAAAACATCTGACGATAAAATTCTGGCCGTAGACGCCAAAGTTGATATTGACGACAGTGCCCTGTTCCGCCACAAAAACCTGGCTGACCTGCGCGATATTTCGGAAGAAGATCCGTTGGAAGTAGAGGCTGGCGAGCACAATCTGAACTACGTGAAGCTGGACGGCAACGTAGGTTGTATGGTAAACGGTGCTGGTCTGGCCATGGCCACCATGGACATCATCAAGCTTTCTGGCGGTGAGCCTGCCAACTTCCTCGACGTAGGCGGTAGCGCCAACGCCCAGACGGTAGAGGCTGGTTTCCGAATTATCCTGAAAGACCCTAACGTAAAAGCAATCCTGATCAACATCTTTGGCGGTATCGTGCGTTGCGACCGTGTAGCAAACGGTGTGGTGGAAGCTTACAAAAACATTGGCGACATCCGTGTGCCGATCATCGTTCGTCTGCAGGGAACAAACGCAGCAGAAGGTGCCCGTATCATAGATGAGTCTGGCCTGAAAGTTTACTCTGCGGTTGTGCTGAAAGAAGCTGCCGAGAAAGTAAAACAAGTGCTGGCAGAGGTTAACGCCTAAGCCCTGACACTACGACCAACAGAAAAGGCTGCCCTCACCGGTAGCCTTTTCTGTTTAAAGCTGCCGAGGTGCAGCAGCAGCAGGAGCAAAAGCCTCCGGAGAGCCGATTTCATTTAAATAATTAGAAGGTAGCTGTAGGTAGAGGTTTCTAAATTAATTTCCCTCCCTAACCCCATCATCACTGCCGCGAGCTTTCAGCTCGTGGTTCTACATGAAGCGAGTTTTCAACTCGCGGGAATCATTTGGCACATGCCAAAGATTTGGAGGAGAGATAAAATTGCCTTCAGGTCTGTTTCCGCGAGCTGAAAGCTCGCCCCATGACAGACCACGAGCTGAAAGCTCGCGGTAGTAACCGGTATATTGCTACAGAAATACCTTTTTAAATATATTATAATGGCTGGTTGCTCTCAGGCATTTTGCTAAATGTAAACTTGTTGTTGCAAAACAGAGTAAATTAGCGGATGCGGCTTTTTGTGCTGCCTATTGTACACATTGATATTTCGAAAATAGCTACATGACAAACTACTTCGATTTTTATAAAATCCCCGAAAATTTCCTGGTGGACGAAAAGGCCGTGAAGGTTAAATACTACGAGTTCAGCCGTGCCTACCACCCCGATTTTTTTGCCAACGACACGCCTGAGAAGCAGCAGGAGATTCTGCAGCTCTCTACGCTCAACACCAACGCCTACCGCACCCTCAGCAACCCGGACCTGCGCATGCAGTACATCCTGAAGAAGCACGGCCTGCTGGAAGACGCTGGCAAAAACGACCTCCCTCCTGCCTTCCTGATGGAGATGATGGAGCTGAACGAGGAGCTGATGGAGCTGGAGTTCGACTTTGACGCAGCCAAACTGCACGAAATAGGAGAAAAAGCCGCCGGTTTAACAGCCACCTTAGACGCCGACATTCTGCCCACTTTGCAGCGATACCCTGAGCTTCATGGAGTTACAAAAGAGGCCGCCCTGGAAGAGGTAAAAACATATTACCTAAAGAAAAAATACCTGTTGCGAATAAAAGAAACATTATCTAAGTTTGCAGCACGCTCCTGAACGAGGGGCGCTTTTGCCTTGGTGGCGGAATTGGTAGACGCGCTGGTCTCAAACACCTGTGAGGTTACACTCGTGCCGGTTCGACTCCGGCCCAAGGTACATTATGCATTCAAAAAACCCTGTAAATCAAGTATTTACAGGGTTTTTTTGTTTTTGGGGGACGGTACAGGGGACGAAATTATTCTTTATGAGCTATTTCTTTATTCTACAGCTTTTCCTTGAGGATTTTCTACAGTTCTCCAACGACGGTACTGATTAGTATACTTATTTCTAAAATTATCCATTGATGCTTTGAATTGACCAATAATTAATATGGCGTCACTATTAGAAGGAAGAGATTCATCATCTAAATGATCTAAAAAATCTATCGTTGGCTCATCTTTCAAAAACTCTTTAAGCTGAGACAATACCCGGTTAATATTTTTAACTTTAAATTTATTAAGGGGGTCATCAGGTTTTTTCTTTGCAAACTCCTTCATTTCGGTGTAAATGGAATCTGCTAATTCATTAAGCATCTGAAATTTTACAATTTGAGCATTAGTAGGTAAATTTTCTTTGCTAGGCATCTTATTTAATATTTGTCTGTTAGCCATATTATTTGATTTTTTTTGGTGGACCAGTTTTTATTTTAGACTTGCTTTTATCAACTGTCCAAAACCATTCGTAGAAGTACTTGTTTCCATCATATTGTTGCAATCTATATATATTATCAGCTCTCATCTTTTCAAAACAATTTAAATACTGAGAGAGTATGAATGTTACATCACTATTCGATGGCAAATCATCCTCATCAAATTGTTCAAATGATGCTAGAGGTTTATATGGGGTACCAAGGAGCTTATTTGCACTAGAAAGAACTTCATTTATAAATTTCAATTTAAATTTATTCACCCCATCATTAGGTGACTTCTTTGAGAGAATAGTTATTTCTGATAACAGTCCATCGAGTTGGCTTTGTATTTTCTCAAATAAATTAACTTCATTAGTATTCATAGTTTCACATTTACGAAGGGCAAGCCCTTACAAATTCAATATATTTTTTCTTTATAACTTCAATTGGATTTCTCTGCTTACTTTCAAATATCTGTGTCATTTGCTTCAAATCAGAATCATCAATAATTAAAATACACCTTCTTTGCCCTGACCATAGATCTATAGTATTTTTTATAATTTGCTTTGAGGGAGTGTTTCTAGTAACTATGATGCCAAATTTCCCAAAGTGATCGTTTAAATATCTGTTAAGCTGAAAAATATGATCCCTCGTAACTTCGCGTACATTTTTTAACTCAAAAACAATCTGTTTACTCCCGTAAGCATCATATATCTCCTTAAGAAAATCAGTTGAGCTATTATTATAAAAAATCAAATCTCTAATAAGAACCCCTGAATCTGTACGACTCTGTTCTGCTGCAAAATCTAGATGTGGATAGAGTAAAGATGCTAACAATTGACATACATTATCCTCAAATTTCCTATCTGCATTATCAATCTTCCCAGTTGGCAACTTGCTAATGGTAGACATTTTTCTTTTTGCCGACGTTATTGGAATTTGATTAAATAGAGGATCATTCTTAAGGTTTTCAGCACTCTTTTCCTTAATAGCTGTATAAGCTTTAACTAAATCATAATTGTGCCTATTAAAGTTTAAAAGTTTAACTCGATTAGGGGTTTCTTCTCCTTCTTTCTTTACATTCTTTAAAAAGTAGTTATTAAAATAATCATCCGTATTCAACCAAGGTATATGTCTGAGCCATCTTTTAGGCACAAAAAGAATAGGTTCCTTTGTTTCTGGGTTTATTGGCAAATAAGTTTCTTCATAAGCAAATTTAAACTCCTTAGGATTGTATACATTTTCCAACTTTACTCTTTCAATTGGAATATGATGTTTTTCTGACTGTTCAATTGTAAAATCAATCAAGAAAGATTGCATAAAATTACAGGCAATATCACTTACTCTATCTTTCGAAAAATTCTCAACAAGCAATTGAATTTCTTCAAAGTGAGTAAAACCACTATTTTTTATTTGTGGTATAGAATCAAATTGCTTTAATATTTCACTTGCTAACTTCTCTCCGATTCGTTTACCAGATTTTGATTTAGAATCTCCTAAGCCAACTTCATCACATTCAGATGCTCTAATTAATAATTCAATTGCTTCTTTCTCTTTTCCCTTTGATAATAGGAATCCTAAGTGATTAAAGCTGTTAGTAATTAAAAGATGGAGAGAATTGTCTTGCATAGAAGGAGATTTCCATAAAAGGAAAGGATCTACATACAAGGGTATGTCCTCATCTATAAAGGGTATTGCAAAATCAACTTCCTCCTGTGTTATTAATATGTTATGAAAGTCGTTTAGTCTCGGTCTAATTATACTCATTATATTTTATAAATAATTTTACCCAGAGACTTATACTCGTGAGAGAAATTTAGTGTTATATCTCAGGTGGGTGTTTGTAATTTGAATTCTAAATTAAACCATTTACATATCTTCTGCTATATATATTAATAAAACAAAACATGATTCCTTCCGGAGTTTGAAAAACAGGCATTGTAGTGAAAAATGGGTAAAATAAGCTAAAAATGCTTTTTTGAGGCTGTTACCAATCATTCTTTATCCTTAATTTAAAGAATGGTTGCGGCAGGAATGATCCTTTTGTGTTCACAGAAAAGCCAATTTACTCCTCCCGCTGTACATAGAATAGCAGTGACAGGCATAAAAAATCCGCCCTAGTTACTCCTAGAGCGGATTTTTGTGCTTATCCCTCCTTGTATAAAATTAGGGATGATTTATGTTTTAACCTTATGTTACTTTTCCAGAACCAGCGAAACATCATCGATCTGGCAGGTAGCTCCAGCCTTACCCTCCGCTCTAAAGCCAATCTCCACTTTGCCGTTTTTAACTGGTATCTGTTTTAGTTCAACCGTATGCCATTGCGGATTTTCTTTCTTCACCTTTTGTGCCAGCCGTTTTCCGCCGCTTTCTGCATACATCTCAAGCCTTTTAAAATCATTGCTATTCCGGATAGTAGCCTTCAGCGTGTAGGAGCCGTCCTTTAGTTCAACGTACGGAGAAGAGCTGATAACTTGAGCAACATTCCGTTCAAAGTCAACTTTATCGCTGATATGAAGGCTTCTTTCACCTACAACTGTTTTCCGGTCATCTTCGGAATTGGCAAAATTCAGTTCGGGCGAACTCAGCGTATCAATCGAAATCCTGTTCCCTTTCAGGACGGTGGTTTCCCAGCCAATAAGATAAGTTTGAACCGGTTTAAAATGGCTGGGCATCCTTTTTCGGTCGGCCTCAAAACTTCCATTTTTAACGTAGTTATTATCAGCGGCTACTTCCCACTCACCTGTTTTAGCATCCAGGTTCCACGACCCCAGGGAATTGAAATATGGCTTTGCCCCATTAAAGGATAAGGGCACCCACTGGTTGTATCCTAACCCGTTACCGGCAAAGTTGGCCCATCTGTCGCCGCAGTAAACAACTGTTTCTTGTTTGCTGCCATTTAGTTTAACGAAAAAACCTGTTTGCGAAACGTGTGCATAATCTTCACTGGCACCATCCATCACCAGCATGTTATTCAGCGGCTCATACGGTCCTCTTACATCGTCTGCCACCAGGTAATACGCCAGAGAAGAATCCCAGCCGTAAATATTGGAGGCAGCCATATAATACTTGCCCTTGTACTTAAACATGCAGTTTCCTTCGCGGCTTGCTCCCTCAAAAATTTTAACACAGTCCAGCAGGTCTACTTTTCCGTCTTTCATGCCTATTTCAGAAACATAAATCTTGTTTCTTCCCCTTCCATAAGAATAAACCAGGTAAGATTTACCGGTGTCCTCATCCGTGAAAACAGTCTGATCGCCGGTATTGGTAGTGCCTATCCGGTCCAGCATACTTATCTTCTGGTGCCATTTAAAGGGGCCGGCAGGCAGGTCCGAAACAGCGATCAGCACCTGCGCCCCATGTTGCACAAACATGGCATATTGGTTTATCTCTTTCATGTAAGCTACGCCCAGGCGCCCTACCCAGGTCCATCTGCCATCCGGCATGGCTTCTGCCTTTGTCATGGCGTCCGCTTCAAAAGTCCAGTTAGCCAAGTCGGTTGAAGAATAGCAGGTAACTGATTCAAAGCTCGCCCTGGGCAACGTTTTGTTAGGAGACGCTCTGTATGTCTCTGCCTCTTTGTAGTGAACGCCGTACCAGTAATATTTTTCCTGGCCTGTTTCAGGATCTTTGAAAGTAAATATCCCCCCTCCCTGGCTGTAAATAGGCTGACCGTCCCTGGTGTCCCGGAATACATCGTTTTTAATGTTAAGTTTCTGGGCACTGCCCGGGGTGCCCGGAAAAATAGCCAGCAGAAGCATTAATAAAATCAGAGGACTGTGCCTGACAAAAAAACCTTTTAATCTCATTTTATGGTGCATAGGGATGAATTAAGTGGTATCTATCGAACTAAGATAGAGCAGTCATTAAGAAAGTTTTATGAATCTGTTTTATACAAATAGTTCTCTAATATAACTCCTTTAGTCTCCTCCCACATCTTAAACCTTAAGAGCAGGCTTGTATTTTCTGTCTTGTAGGTCCAGTCTTCACCGGTAGCGGAAACTATTTTTAAGTTAGGCTCACCAAAGCTTTGTACTATATCCGCTGCCGTGCTTTTATTTTTTTCGAGGCCTCTGACCTGATTTTCATCAATACGAACGGGGTTGTGATGCTGGGTTGAGTAGTTATAAGAGCTCACCAAAGTTTTTTCAAGCCTGCGCAACTGCACAGAAAGCGAAGTGTTAGTTTCAGGAACCTGATAGAAGAAGCGAATTGTAGTAGGTGATATTTCCACACTAGTTGGTTTCCCAAAGGTGCTTAATATAGCCGCCTCATCCGACGTGTTAACCTGTATTCTTCTCACATCATTAACATCCAGAACAGGCACGGTTTCCTGGTCGTCTAATCTGTATGCATAACTGGTAACTTTTCCAGCCTTGTCAAACTGAATTCGCAGCCAGCCATTGATTTTGTAGTGCCAATTCTCGTGCTTGTCCGTTAGCTCTTTTTCTGAGGGTTTCCCAAACAATTTCTCCACTTCTGCCAGGGTTGTCTCACCCTCACGAATCTTCTTCACGTTGTTATAGTCGAGCAGGGAACCTTGGGCCTGCGCTGAGACATATTCTCGTTTGGGCGAAGCCTGTGTCGCATCAGTTGCCGCCACAGGCCTAATAAGTTGTGCTTTGCTTCTTTCCGATGCTTCTGGCATATTTTCAGGATTGGAAACGGGAGAGCTTTCCGTTAGGAGAGTATCGCTACTACCCAGGGAGCCCTGAGGATTGGTAAAAGCCAGGACAGAGACAGCCACAAGAGGCAAGGAAAGGAGGTAAATTGACTTTTTCATGCTTTGGGAGGGTTTGTTGAACAACATGGATATTCTTCCAGGCAAGGGAAGCCTGCTAAAATGATGATACAAGGCAGGTTCAGTGGTAGCCAGGCGCACCAACAGTTGAGCAGAGTCTTTTTTGTAGGATAGTCTGCACATTTCACGGTCCACCTCGCCAGTGCTTCTCCAATTTGATTTTTAGAAAGGTTTGATGCTTGATAAGCTATTCAAACGTATAGCTGCCATAATTTCTAATTTTTAATTTGGCGCAGCCTTAAGGCATATTCTTCTTTTCGAAGCGCCAGTTCGGGTTTTTCGAAAGGCCTGCAGGCTCTCCCGTAAACAGCTTTCCCGCCGCATGGTCGCCCTTCAGCTGCCATTTATACCAGGCAGTGGCAACTTTAGCAAATTCACCACCATGCGGCTGGCTGTATGTGCCACCATGCCCAACATCCATATTGGCCACAAAAACCGGCACATGTTGTATTTGCTCGTAATCGTTCATGCCGTTGGCATAGGCAATGTCCTTCTCTCCCCCCAGCATATACAGCGTAGGCGAATGAATTTTCTGGAGGTTGGCTTTCGTCAGGTTTGGCATGGCACTCCTGCCGTTGCCGGGGGTACTAAAAATACCACTGTTACACACCACTACAGTGCTTACACGAGGGTCGGAGGCCACTTCAAGCGTTTGCAAACCACCACAGGACATGCCGCTTACGGCTACTTTGGATACATCTATCTTATTGTAATAAGGGCTTTTCCTGTCATTGTTCTGAGCAACCGCCCAGTCGATGGCATCAAGAAGCTGAGAAGAAGTTGATTTCCCGCTTCCTTTTTCTCCTTCCTGTGGCATCGGTCCGATAGCCACCACTAAGAACCCGTAAGAAGAAACCTCTGACAGAAAGTTTACATGTTCCCAGGGAGAATTGGCACAAGCTCCGTTGCCCCAGGCAATAATGGGCAGTTTATGCTTTTTACCAAAAGCGCTCAGGTCATTCGGGCGGAAGACGGTATGCGTGGGCAATGTGCTTTCGGTGAGCATAATCGCGCTATAAGGACCGGTTCCGCCATCTTCCACTACTCTTGACGCAGGTTGGGCGGAGACAGGCTGCTGCTGCTGCTGCTGCTGCTGCTGTGCATAGCCAGGAGTAAACGCACTTAGCAAAGTAAGGGACAGGAAAGTAAAGAATACATTTTTTGCTTTCATATAGATTATAAGGTTGTGTTTCCTTTTTAATTTACACCACTTCATCTTCTACCTAAACCCCGGTTGCCTGAACAAGTGCCCCAGCAGCCGGATGTTAGGGCTGACTGCAGGAATGTTTTGCCAGGCCAGTGAGCGTTTATCTCTGAAATCGCAGAAGGATGATTAACCTGGACTGGTAAAAGAATACTACTAAACGGATGTTGCGCAGCAGCTATCAGCAGGAGGAGTTTCGTGTGCTCAACTTTGGTAACAGGAACTGCCTTAACGAATATACTATATTTGAACAACAATATGTAACATAAAATTTATTTATCAGCACTATAGCTAACCCTCCAACTAAATTCCTTTGTTTAACCCCAATAATTGAAATGACCTGTTAGTTTCCGAAGCCGCCAAGGCACTATCAAAGTTCCTGGTATATAGAAGCGGCCTTGCTATTGGTATAGTGCCCACTCTTAACAAGTTATTGTCCTGTTTTAGGCAGGCTTTTATTATATTTGTTAATTGGCAATAGGTAACCTGACTTTATCGTTACTCAGTATCGGCAGCAAACCTCCTTTTTTATGATAGATACGCAAGACGAATTATACAAAGACTTTGAAGCAGTAAGGCAAATTCCGATTGTTTCGACCATGCTCGAGGTGATTTGCCAGACTACCGGCATGGGCTTTGCCGCCATCGCAAGGGTGACGCAGGACAGGTGGCTGGCCTGCAGCGTTCGCGACGAAGTGCAGTTCGGTTTAGAAGAAGGCGGAGAGCTTAAGATTGGGACTACGCTCTGCAACGAAATCAGAGATCATCATCAACCGGTTGTCATTGATAACGTGGATGACGACCTCGTTTACAAAAACCATCATACGCCAAAGTTATACGGGCTCCAAAGCTATATTTCTATCCCCATCATACTTAAGGACGGCACATTTTTCGGGACGCTCTGCGCCATTGATTCCAAACCTGCGCAAGTGAACAATCCGAAAGTGATCGGTACCTTTAAGATGTTTGCGGAACTACTTTCCTTTCATTTGCAAAGCTTGGACTTACTGGAGCGAAGCCATCTTGCCAATGTGGAGTTACAATCTAAAAACAGGAGCCTGGTCAATGCCAATTTCGATCTCGACAATTTTGTTTACACGGCCTCGCACGATCTGAAGCTGCCTATAACTAACATTCAGGCTTTGATTGATATTCTGTCTGAGTTGGTAACCAAAGACCCCTTAGACAAAGAGGAAATCAAATCAATAGCCGGCCTGTTGAAGTCTTCGCTCCTGCGTTTTAAAACAACAGTGAACGACCTCACCACCATTGTAGAGTTAGAGAAATCGCATGTTAATGAAAAGCCCGAAACAGTCGACATTTTTGAGATTGTAGAAAGCGCAAAACAGGATTTAGTTAACCTGATTGAAGAGACCGATGCCGGCATAAAGGTAGTATCTGATGTTAAACTGCTGACAGGCTTCTCGAAAAAAAATTTCAAAAGCATTATTTATAACCTTCTGAGCAATGCCTTAAAATACCGTTCTCCGGACAGGTCGCCGGAGGTAATTGTGAAAGTGGAGAGGATTTATGAGAAAACGCACCTCTCCATAAAAGACAACGGGTTAGGAATTCCAGCTGGCAAACAGGGTAGCTTGTTCACCATGTTTCAGCGCTTTCACGACCATGTAGATGGGAGCGGCATCGGGTTGTATATCGTTAAAAGAATGGTGGACAATATGAAAGGTCAGATTCAGGTGAGCAGCACTTTAAACCAGGGAACCACCTTCACCATCATTTTTTAACCTCTGTAATACAAATACTCATACGGTCTACTTCTGATCTAGGCCCTGCTCCAGGGGTTTAGGCCGGCAGCTTTTGTTTTGGCGTGTAGCAGCACCAGGTACATAAGATCAAACACGAAGATGCTTATGTAGAGCAGTACCAGCAGGTAAGAATCCGGGAAATACAGGTAAAGCAACATGGATGGGAAGATAGTGCCCACCATCTTGTTCAGGGCAATGTACACCGACTGCCCGGCCGGGCCGTTCCGCTTCAGCAGCAGATGAATGAACAGCACCGACATCAGCAGGTTTTGGCTGAAGGCCGCATATACCCCATTATAATCCTCAAACTCCCGCGACAGCAGCAGTATAAAAAGAGCCGACAAAACCAGCGTAATTAGAAAGGTAGGGTAAAAGAGACTTCGGGGCAATTGCTCCGTAAAATCTTTTCTGCCATACACAAAGAACTGCGCCAGAATTCCTACATCGAAGGCGAGCCATACATAATCCACGTAAAGCTGCGGTTTGCTGTGCGGGTAAACAAACGAGAAAATAAATTCCCACGAAATATTGGCACACAGCGCCACCATGGGCATGCCATAGCTTTTGTCGAGGTAGCCCCGCCGGAGAATGAGCAGGTAGGTGATGGTCCAGAAAACACCGCTGCCAATTTTAAAGAAAACATCCAGCGTTGGGTCTACTTCTGAGGGGTTTTGCAGCATGCCTGAAACTGGTTAAAAAACTTGTGATGCCCGCTTTTTAACGCATTTAAAATTAAAAAGGCTGACCATTACAGCCAGCCTTTTTAAGTGAGCTTATCTGCTGGTTACAATACCGTATGGATGCGGGCTACAAATATTTGGTGCGCTTGCTGGGGAGTCAGTATGTGGCCCTGCTTCTGAGCCTGGTCCGCCAGTTCGAAACCTAATCGGGCGGCAGCCATACGCTGCAACGGGGTGCCATGGTGGCTGTCACTATCGAACCCACAATCTCCTATCTGGAAGAACAAAGTTAAGAACTCCTCTACACGCTTTTTGTTAAAGGTAGCCCCTCTTTTATGTGTCATATAATAGGCAGCCAGAAAGTCGGCTTCCAACTCCATGTACCGGGTAGCCTCTGCGGGGTCTGCTGCAATTCCATCAGGATACCAGGCACCCATATTTTTAAACTGAATCTGGTGCGCCCACTCATGCGCCAGAATTCCGGTCCAGACAATGTCTTCTTCCACACCAGTTTCCGAAAGCATTTCCACAATTCCGTCACCGATCACAATCAGGTTTCTGTATGTTGTGGCAAAACCATCTATGGCGAAAAAAGGAGACTCCGGCAGGTAGGGCGACAGGGTATTTAAATATAAAATCTGGTCGGCAGCTGCCAGTGCCTGTTCCCGGGTCGTGATATCAACACCGGCAATTTCAAACACATCCGCCAGTTTTTCCCTGTCATTCAGCGTAGCCGTGTGCTGTCCGTTAATCTGGATCTGGTTAGGCATATCCCAGAATTTCTCCAGGTCTCTTTTTCTTTTCTTGATCAGGTTGGTGTACTCCCCATTCTCACCGAAGTATTGTTCCGATGTATCGAAATAGGCAGCATACAGGTTCAGGTCCATGTACAGGTAAAACATATCGGCATACACCGCTGGTCCAAAAACAGCATATAAGTCGTTTATCAGTGGCATCAGGTATTTATTCTGTACAGAGACAAATTCTGTTGGCCCACACTCACTGGTCTCAACAGCCTTATTTATAAATAATTCTCTAAGATTCTCATTAAAAGGCACCAGGGCAGACGGTGCCTTAATAGCTAATCCGGCAGGCACTCCCTGATCTATAGCAGTTGCTTTGGCCACATGCTGGGTCTTCGAGAGCGTCTCTGTTTTCATTTCTTCTAATTCGTTCTCACAAGAAACAGTGATAAAACCCATGGAAAGGCATAATAAAGCAGTTTTTAATTTTTTCATAAATAAGTTTGTTTTGGGGTTTATAAAAATTAACAGAATAAGTATGATGTATTAAAATATTTCACCTACTACAAAATAAGGCTCGTTCCTGAAATATTATCAATATCGCAAAATAAAATAAATAAATTCCTATTATCACTACCATCTAAAGAAAAAAAAACCTTGCTCATTTATATATTCTCAGAGTACAGTTGCGTGAATGAACCTAACATTGATTTATACTATATTGATTTATACCAGCTAAGTTTAAGTTTTCAATCCAGCCCAGGTTAGTATTATTTCTACCAAACCCTGTAGAAAGCATTAGCCCGTCAAGCTTTATACCTCTGTGAATCAGCGTATTATAGTGATACTTTACATAGCCAGTACCGGGCAGCAGCAGCATGCTCCGGAGGGCCATTTTGATTGGAATAATCGGGGCCTTAAAACTACTTCCTTTGCCCAAACTAACTTGGTGGTAAAGAGTTTTACTTATGGAACCGATAACTCTGTACTTAATTCCAAGTTTAACGTATAGCAAAAATAAAATATCGGCAATATAGTATATAAGGCAGGGAAAAATAGCTTAACCAAACCGTGCCTGCAAATTGTTTTCTGTCACCTCCGGAATTTCAAATAGGGCTTCGTCAGATTTGAAATCAGTGTTTTTTTCAGATGTGCTTTCTGGTCGCGCTGCAGGCATTAAAGCTTTCTAAAAATCAAATTGAAGTAGCGCTTAGTACCTGCTCAGATTATTGGTTGGCTCACCTGAGGTCGGTCTGTAGCAGGTTCTGGAACAGAGTATTCTTTAGCAGGAAACCGGACTAAGCATGAGCAGGCTGCCTTTACCAAGGCTACCACATTTAATCAGGCATCCTCAAATAAAAAAACAAACCACCAACTTAACACCTACTTATCATGAACAAAAATTTACAGTTGCTACTTTTACTGTTGTTCGTTTCGCCTATGTTACGAGCTCAGATTATTCCCGATACGCTACTGGTGCAGACTGCGGCAGACACGACCTGGAGACGCACGTTTTCGGCAGGCATAAACTTGAACCAGGCGGCCTTCAGCGATAACTGGAAAGCAGGCGGCATTAGTTCCGTGGCATTTAACGCGCACCTCGATGCCCGTGCCGACTACGCCAGCGGCAATGTTTCCTGGGACAACGAGGTTCAGCTGCAATACGGCCTTATTAAGAACAAAGGAACGGAGCAGCGCAAAAGCATAGATCGTATTTACCTCGACTCAAAGTACGGGCATAAGATTTCATCCGACTGGAATGCCTTTGTCTCCGCCAACTTTCTGTCGCAGTTCGCTCCAGGCTACGACTACGATATAGACGCAGACGGCAACGACCGGCTGATATCTAATTTCCTCTCGCCTGGCTTCCTCACCTTTGCCCTGGGCGCCGAGTACAAGCCGAACCCATATTTCTTCTTACGGTTAAGCCCTTTTGCCCCCCGCTTTACTTTTTTAGCAGACCAAAATATAACAGAGCGGTATGGGGTACCCATCGGGAAAAAAGTACGCACAGAATGGCTCGCAGCCATGGTGCAGGCTGGCTACGAGCGGGACATAGCTCCGAACCTGAACCTGAAACTAAACTATATGGCCTACATTAATTACCAGGAACTGGCATTCAAGCAAGTAGACCATCGCCTCAATACGGTGCTTACAGCCAAAATAAACCGCTACATCAACGTAAACCTGATGGGAAACCTGATCTACGACTTCGACCAGGATTCAGAAATACAATATAGCCAGTCGCTGGGCCTGGGAATACTGTATACCATGCAGGGCTTTTCGGTGATGCGGTAAATTACCGGCCGCCACCTGCCAGCTCCGAAATTGTGAACGGGTGAATAAGTGAGTGATATGATTGTGGTATACAGTGTTTTGTAAACCCGATTGCTGTAAAGGAATCTTGTCCGCTTACTTCCTACAAATTATTCCAATGAAAAACACCCTCGGGAGTAACCTGCTGCTGTTCCTAAACACTCACGCTGCTGCCTGCCGACAAGCGGTGCACCGCCATTACTGCCAGCGAAAACAGCACCACCGCCACTACCTGGTGCAGCACACCCAGGCTAACCGGCACAGCAAACAACAAGGTCACGATGCCCAGGCCAAACTGCACAAGAGCCGTGATCAGGATCAGCAGCAGTATTAGCTGGGTGGCGTACACAAGATGCTGCCCTCTGCTACTGTGCCAGAAGAAGAAAATAAGCAGCAGCAGCAGTACTCCCAGCCAACGGTGTATAAACTGAACGGCAGCACCATTATTCAGCACCTCCGACCAGGCAAGGTAGCCCTTCAGGTGCGATGGGAAAAATTCGCCGTTCATAAGCGGATAGGTGTTGTAAGAGAAGCCTGCCTTGAGGCCGGCCACAAACGCGCCGAAAATAACTTGCAGCAGAATGGCCGCCAACACAATTTTTGAAAGCCGCCTTAGCCGCACCGGCGTATGCCTGGGTTGCCCTGAAGAAGTAAGGTCATCAATTGTCCAGAGAATAACCCCGATAAGCGCCAGGGCCAGGCAAAAGTGCGCTGCCAACCGGTAGTGGCTCACGTGCGGGTTCTCGCTGAGGCCGCTTTTTACCATCACCCAACCCATAATGCCCTGGGCAGCCCCAAGCAGCAGGATAAACAACAGCCGTTTGAACAGCCAGCCCGTAAGCTGTTTTTTTAGCAGGAAATAAAGGAAAGGCACTATAAACACGATGCCGATCATGCGGCCCAGCAGCCGGTGCAGGTACTCCCACCAGAAAATCTGCTTAAACCCTTCGAGGTTCATGCCAAAGTTAAGCTTCTGGTACTCCGGAAACTGCTTATATTGCTCAAATGCCCTAACCCAGGCTGCCTCGCTGAGTGGCGGCAGCGTTCCGGAAATCACGTTCCACTCCACAATGGAGAGCCCCGAGCCGGTTAACCTGGTTATTCCTCCGATAATGACCATGGCCAGAATCAGGAACACCCCGCTCAGGAGCCAGTAAATAATTGCCCTATTGTACTTTACCTTTTGCATAGCTTTAAAAAACAGGTAAAGCTCCTAAAACCTGATTTTTGCATGGATGATAATTATCCTTCTGAAAACTAACTTTCGTCATTGCAGCTTATCAAACAAATCGCTGGCCCGCTTGTTTCAGGGCACTGGCGGGTTTTTACCAGAGCAATTATTTGAATGAAAAAGGCCCTCAAGAGGCTAAACTTATAGGGAAAAGCAGGTCGCTGGTGCGGGCTTGCCGCTCGTACCAAATGTTCCTTACGGCTACAGCTTAAAAGAATGGATCTATCACAAGCTGCTTTGGCCCCTTCTGGAAAGGCTTGATAGGAAAGTACCAGCGGCAAGCCCGTACCAGCGCAACATTCAGGAAATAAAAGCCTTATTTTTCCATATTAGATTGGCTCCAGAGGCGCTGCTGCTCCTGGTGCTGCCCCAACCGGATCTGCTTGACAAAACCGAGAGCAATAATGGCAAATATTTTATTCCAATTTTAACATAAAGTCGCCATATATTACAAATGGCATATTTATTGAGATGGCGCTATATATGAAAAAGCTGCTCCCTCTCCTCTCTCTCCTGTTCCTGCTGATGCTGGCATCCTGCGGTGACGACATGCCTAATCCTTTACCAAATGAGACCAGATCCTGGCTGGCTCCCGACATCAGTACAACCAGGATGTTCTACAGCGAAACCGGAGACGAGGACCTGATGCAGATCACGGTAAAAAATCACGAAAAGTACGGCGTTAAAAAGAACGTGATCAAATACCAGGCAGTTACCATAAATTTTGAAAGTCAGCAACAGAACTTGCACCTGGAGGTGGAAGGGCACGATACTACCATTAAGTTCACCAGCAAGGCAGATCAGGGAGAACCCCGCTTAACAAGGGTTCAAGGCCACTATTTTACTTATGAAGGATTTGATAGGGAATATTCTACAGACTTCGAACTACTGGGCAACAACATCCAGTTCGTGGAAAAACTCATCAACCTGAAAGCCTCCGAAACGAACGGTATAAAAGAGTTTTACTATGCCAAAGAATATGGCCTAGTGGGCTACAAAACCAATGACGATAAGCTGTGGTCGTGGCTCATGAAAAAGTAAAAAGCCCCAACTCCGCCTGCGCAGCGTGTAGGGGCTTTAATTTTATAGTTTTACCTGATCAGGAGCCAGATCAGCTTTGCACCACTTCCTGCCGCGCATCATCGAAGGTTACGCGCTTGCCGGTTTGTGTGGCAATGCGGGTCATGATGGTGGCGACGGAGTGGTTGTAGCCGGCCCGGACCGAGGCATTGGGGGTCTGGCGGCTTCGCACGCACTCCATCCAGTTGCGCACGTGCAGCGAGGTGGTGGGGTCGCCTCCCATGTTAACCGATGTAGCCGTACCTCCTCCGTGGCTGGGCAATGTAAACTCCGCGAGCTGGTTAGGTTTCAGGCCCATAGCACTTGCCTGCCGCTCCTCCAGGCCGCCCTCGGGCGTAATCTTGTTGGTATCGAGGTTGAGCATGCCGCCATTTGAATAGTAGAGCTCCTTTACGCCCCCGGCCGAGTTGCTGAAGCGAGAGGTATACACCACCTGGAACCCTTTGGAAAGATCATCTGCAGGACCGTAGTCGAACACGGCCGTCAGGGTATCGGGGTTCTCGCGGCCATCCTGCCACATATAAACGCCGCCATTGGCCACTACACTGCGCGGGTGTTCCAGCCCCGTAAACCAATGCACCGTGTCGATCTGGTGCGACATCCACTGCCCCGGAATACCGGAGGAGTAGGGCCAGAACAAACGGTATTCCAGGTATTTGCGTGGATCCCAGGCCACTTTGGGCCGGTCCATGAGATAACGGTTCCAATCGGTATCCTGCTCCCTGATCTCTTTTACAAGTTGCGGCAAGCGCCAGCGGCCCGGCTGGTTCACGTTCCAGCTCATCTCCACCATTTTAATGTCGCCGAACTTGCCGGAGCGGATGTACTCGTTGGCAGCGATATAGTTGGGGGCGCTGCGGCGCTGCGAACCGATCTGCACGATCTTGCCTGTCTCTTCCACTGCTTTCAGAATGGCGCGTGCATCTTCCATGGTCTCGGCCATCGGCTTTTCGATGTAGGCGTCCTTGCCATTGCGCACGGCCTCCACCCCCATCAGCGCATGCTGAAAATCTGCTGTGCTGATGATCACGGCATCCAGGTTTTTGCTGGCGTACAGTTCGTCGTTGTTCCGGAACTTCTTCAGCTTGCCGCCCGACTTCGATTTCACAAAAGCCTCCGCCTCCTCGCGCCTGCGGTTCCAGATATCCGACACCCCTACGAACTCAAAATTCAGCTCCTTGGCATAGTTCATAAAGGCCGGGTAAAGGGAATCTTTAAACCTGTTGGAGAAGCCCACAATGCCTACCTGCACCCGGTCGTTGGCACCGAGTATGCGGCTGTAGCTACTGGCACTGAGTCCCATGAGTGAGAAACCGACTGTACCCAGCGCAGCCTTTTTCAAAAAATCTCTGCGGGAGTTGTTTTCCTGTATGTTCATTTGGCAGTTAGTTTGATTACCAGATTTTTTTACAATTAGTGTTGTTTATGCTCCTCTAACTCTCTCGGATTATTCCAATGATTTTTGCCCTCCGGAGGCTCTGCCGCTCCTGCTGCTTCTTTAAGATGCTAGATATTAGATTTTAGATGATAGACTTTCGATCTAGTGATGAGTTATGAGTTGATAACTTTTTAAAGCCTGCGAAAATTCATCTCCAAATCTTCTCATCTTCAAATCTCCAAATTTCCAAATCTTCAAATTGAAAAATTAGCACATCAGCACATTAACCCATTAGCACATTAAAGAGCTTTGATCTTAATGCTTCTGAAGCTGACCAGATCGCCGTGATCCTGGAGCAGGATGTGGCCTTCTGCCGCTTCGCCGAAGTTCTCCCAGGTTTTGTATTTGCTGTTGGCCACCAGGTTCCGGAATTCTTCGGAGCCCCGTACATACTCCAGCACCTTTATGCCGTTCAGGTAATGCTCCACTTTGTTGTCGGGGTGCACCACCACGCGGCCCTTGTTCCACTCTCCTATCGGGCGCAGGAAGCGCTTGGGTTTGTCGGCAGTTATCAGGTCGTATAAGGAGGCGAGGGTGCGGTTTCCGTCGCGGCCCATCTTGGCATCGGGGTGCTTTTCGTCGTCGAGCACCTGGTACTCCAACCCGATGGCCGAGCCGGTGCTTTGCTCGTTGAGCGTTACAGAATATTTCACGCCGCTGTTAGCGCCCGGCGATAGCTTGTACTCAAACGACAGGTCGAAGGCGCTGTATTTTTCTTTCGTTACAATGTCGCCACCATTCGTAGACTCCCCGCCACCGGAGGGCAGTACCGTGAGCGCACCATTCTCCACTTTCCAGCCCCGCTCCGGAAACGTGCTTTTGTGAGCACCCACCCAGCCGTCGGATGATTTTCCATCGAAGAGCAATTTCCAGCCCTGCTCCTGCTCATAACGGGTCAGGGAGTTGGGCACGTTGTTCACCACATGCACGCCTTCAGGAAAGGGAGTAGGTGTAAGGTCAGTGGTTTTGATGCGAATGTTTTTGAAGTACACCTTTTTGCCGGCCTGCTCTGCGCTGCCCACCGAGTGCACCTGCAGCCCGATAAACCCGCTCGAGTCGATGGTATCGACCACGTAGGCAACCGGCACCTCGTTGATCCAGGTTTTAGTCTCGTTGCCGATGCACTCTATCCTGATCTTGTTATACTCGCCTACCTTAAAGGCCTGCTGTGCCTGCGGGTTGAGCGAGAGCGGATACTGCCAGCCCCGGCGCGCTTCGTCGTAAATGCCGCCGCTCCAGGCCCGCTCCGACGGGTCGAACTCCACCTGCCGCCCATACACCCTGCCCTTGCCATTGTTGGCCTCCGGGTCATAATGGCTCCTGGTCTGGATGCCGGAGTTGCTTTCATTGCTATCCATCATGGCCTCCAGTTCCAGTATGAAATCGTCGTACTCTTTTTCCGTTACCAGGAAGGTGTTGGGTGTGTTGGCGATGGTAGTACCTACTATGGCGCCGTCTTCTACCTCATAAGGGGCCTCTCCTGCCACACGCTTCCAACCGTCCAGGCTCTTGCCGTCGAACAGGCTGGTCCAGTCACTGCTGGTGGCCTGCTCTACTTTCTGAGAACAACCTGTAAGGCTGCCAGCGGCCACAGTGGTAGCCAGTATTGCTGCGCAGAGGCAACTTTTATAATTCATCATGATTAGCTTATTTTCTTTTGCTGTTGACTTGTATTTTGTTCGCTTAAAAAATTCCAGGAAATCCTTTTAGCCTAGATCAAATGGTTTTAAAGTTAAAACGCTAACTACTGATCGTTCATTTCTTGCACAACAATCACTCCTTTAAGAGAAATTTTCATCACAGATCAAATAGCAATTATTCGAATGAAATGGGCCCTCCGGAGGTGCCGCTGCTCTTGCTGCGGCTTCTTTCTGATGATACGTCCCTGCCCTTCCTTCTCCTGCAAAAGGCCACGGCCTGAACGAAAATTTAAGATAGGAATTTATAATAACAGGTGGTAATTTATTTTTCAGGCTCCTGCTTCCGGATTGGCAGGCACAGTTATCAAGCTGTTGCTGGCAGCGGGGCTATTCAGAACATAAACAGCATAAAGCAGCAAAGACCTCGCAGTGTGCGCAGCTTAGGTAAGCTGGATTATTTAAATCAAAATAGCCCTCCGGAGGCTCTGCTACTGCTGCTGCTGCTGCACTTCAAATGGCTATCCCTAAATCTATTGGCAGCAACCGGAGCTTCCCCCCTTACTTCACCCTGAAACCCAGCATAATCTCGTGGGAGCCGGCGCTGTGGTGCCGCATCGGAGAAACTGTCAGGTCGAAGGAATACGACAGCTGGTACTGCTCCATAAACTGAACGCCGAGCAGCCCGACCAGCGCATCCTGGGTGCGGTACGAGAGGCCCGCCCACACCTGGTCATCGAACGCGGTCTTCTTTCTTTTGCTGAAGTTATACACTCCCTTTACATTCAGGTCTGCCTGAATCGGTGCAGGACCCGCATACTTTACCAGGAAAGAAGGCGTAACGGTAATATTTCTGTCGATCTCAACATGATACCCCCCCGACACAAACAAATGCTGCGACAGGTGGCTGGCTTCTGCTGTGCCTTCCGCCCTGAAAAACCGGTTCCCCAGAACCTGAAACAGCGAAAAACCGGCATAAAACTGTTCGGAGTGCAGGAATGTGCCCACGCTCAGGTCCGGCATAAAGGCATTGATCCGCCCGTTTCGGGTCACCGGGTCCAGGTGGTTGGAATTGTCGGCCAGATGCACCTTGTCAGGGTCGAACCGGAACTGCTGAAACCCGGCAAATACACCCGAAGAGAGGTAGAGATCCCGGTTCAGCGGCACATGGTACGCATATGAAAGGAGCGCTCCGGTGCGCGTGGTGGGCCCGGTATTGTCGGTGTAGGCATAGCCTCCGCCTCCGTGGTAGGCCTGTATTCTTTTTCTGCTCCTTCTCCCCCGCTGGTTCTGAAACAGGGCTGTTTCGCCGCTCACATAGAACGTTTTTGGCGCCCCCTCAAAACCCACCCACTGGTTCCGGAAGCCGGCCTTAAAGTTGAGGTCTTTCTCAAACCCCGAGACGGCCGGGTTAAGCAGGTAATAATTGGTCATGTACTGGCTGTACAAGGCTTTCTGCTGGGCAACTGCTCCAGCGGCACAAAGCAGAAAGAATAAACTGAATATATATTTTTTCATAAGAGACAAATGAGGTGTTACCGGCAAGGCTTAGCGCATAATGGTGACTGATTTTTTCAGTGGCGGCTCCGCATTACCAAGCTCTATGATACAATAGTAGGTGCCGACCGGCAACTTCTTCCCGTTATGAGTACCATCCCAGGCCTTCTTGTAACCCACCGACTCAAACACCGGACTTCCCCAACGGTTGTACACCGTTACCTTACAGCCAGGGTACAGCACCGGCAGGTTCTTCAGCACCCACAGGTCATTGATGCCATCGCCGTTCGGCGTGAAGCCGTTCGGTATTTCGATTTCGGTGATGGTTTCGATCGTGAAGTAAACTTCCGTAATACAGCCCCTGCTGTCTTTTACCAGCAGCGCATGTGTGCCTACAGGTAGGTTATCGAAAACCGAATCGGCTGCATATTTGCCGTTGTTCAACTGGTAAGTATAAGGCGCTGCCCCTCCGCTGATGGCCGTAACGGCTGCACTTCCGAGGTTGTCGTCTTCGAAGGTCTTGGTGAGCGGCGTCACCTCCACCTGCAGCGGCTCCGGCTCCTTCACTGTAACCGTACCAACAGCTACAGTACAAGTAGGCGAGAAACGCGTTACGACTTGGTAAACACCTCCGGCAAGATTTCCGAACACAGGACTTTGCTGGAAAGTAAGGCCGTTGTCGATGCTGTAGGCTGTTTCTTCGTTGTCTCCTCTTGCGCTGATCGTGATGGCGCCGTTGGCTTCGCCGGCACAACTCACATGCCTCACCGAAGCAATCGCACTGGCAACTTCCCCAATGCTCACGGCAACAGTATGGGTACAGTTTCTGGCATCCTTCACGGTGAGGGTGTAGTTCCCGACAGCCAGTCCGCTAAAGGCAGTAGCGCTGGAGAAATTCACACCGTCCAGAGAGTACTGGAAAGGGGCCGTACCTCCTGAAACTTCCTCTATCACCAACTCTCCGGCATTCTGTCCGCAGCCCACCGGCTCCACGCGCACGTTCAGGTTGGCAATTGCCGGGCTACTGCCGATACTTTCCGTCTTAACCAGCACACAGCCTGCTGCATCTTTCACAGTTACCTGATAATCACCTGCAGCCAGACCAGTAAACAGGGGCGTTGCCTGGAAAGAGGTACCGTTCAGGCTGTACGTGTAAGGACTTCTGCCACCGCTCACCTCACTGATCTCAAGCCGGCCATTGTTGCCTCCGCAACTGGCATTGGTGCCTGCCACCGTAAACGACTCGGCTCCTCCGCTACTACTCACTTCCTGGCTCTGTGTAATTTCACACCCTTCAGCATCCCGGATCGTAATGATATAGCTGCCGGCAGCCAGGTTCGCAAATAAAGTTCCCGTTTGGAAGTCAGCACCGTTCAGGCTATAGGTATAAGGTTGCACACCACCCGTAACAGACTCAACTGTGATAGAACCATTGCGCTGAACACAGCCTGCCGGAACAGATGCCAGCGTAGCCTCCATCGGGCTGTTCCCTTCTACCGACACAGCAATAGAGGTGGTGCATCCATTGGCATCCTTCACAAACACCGTATATTCCTGAGGTGCAAGTGCGGTGAAAGTAGCAGAAGCCTGATAGTTGCTGCCATCCAATGAGTAAGTGTATGGAGCAATACCCCCCGTCACAGCACTTACCATAATTGTCCCGTTATCGGTACAGGCGGCAGGCGTTGTGGCAGTAGCAATTTCCGTTACACCAGACTGCTCTGCCAGGTTCACCTCCTTAGCGAAGGTGCAGCCATTGGCATCTTTTACAGTTATTGTGTATGCTCCCGCTGCTAAACCATCGAAGGTGGCAGCAACCTGGAAAGTAACGCCATCCAGTGAGAAACTGTAAGGAGCTGTGCCACCAGCTATACTACTGGCGCTGATGCTACCGTTGCTATCGCCACAGGAAGCCTGCACCGCAGCCACGTCAAAATTCTCCGGACCGGCCAACTGCTCTACTACCACTGTTTTTGCAAATGTACAGCCGCTGGCATCTTTCACTGTGATCGAATGGTTACCCGCAGCCAGACCAGTCAGCGTAGCCGAAGCCTGGAAGTTCGTGCCATCCTTGCTATAGGTATAGGGACCAGTGCCACCAGCCACCTCACTTACGACAACCGTTCCGCTGCTTTCTACACAGGTAGCGCTTTGCGGGGTAAGCACAAAATCAGTCGGGCCAGCGGTAGCAGGCACAACAGCTTCCTCTGTATAGAGACAGCCGTAGGCATCGCGTACCGTGACAGCATAAGTGCCTGCATTCAACGCTGTAAAGGAAGCCGCGCTCTGGAACCCTGCCCCATTCAGGCTATAGGTGTAGGGAGCCGTGCCGCCAGATACTTCGCTGATCAGGATGGAGCCGTTGCTCTTGTTGCAGGTAGCAGCTCCCACCGAAGCCGAAAGGCCTTCCACACCGTCAACATCGCCTACCTGTACCTGCACCGCATAAGTACAGCCCCTGGCATCCTTTACTGTGATGGTGTAAGTACCAGCCGCCAACTCAGAAAAAGCAGGTTCAGTCTGGAAGCTTGTGTCGTCTTTGCTGTAAGTATAAGGAGCCGTGCCACCGGATACGCCTCGTACAGTGATTTCTCCATTACTTCTGCCACAGGTAGTGGCTACCCTGGCAGTGGTAATGGCCGTAGGCACACTTTGGTTTATCGTGACAGAGGTAGTAGCCAGACAGCCATTGGCATCTTTCACAGTAATGGTGAAAGCACCCGAAGCCAGTGCGGCAAAAGCAGTTCCGGTCTGGAAATCTTCTCCGTTAATGGAGTATGTATAAGGAGCCATGCCGCCTGTCACTGCTCCCACAGTTATGCTGCCATCATTGTCCTGGCAGCTGGCTTCCACTGTCGTGGCGGCCACAGCCGTAGGTCCGGCAATGTTTGTCACCATGAAAGCCTTGGCGAAGGTACAGCCGTTGGCGTCTTTCACTGTGATCGTATGGATACCTGAAGTAAGCCCTGTGAAAGAAGTAGAAGCCTGGAAATTCACGCCATCTTCGCTATAAGTATAGGGAGCTGCACCGCCAGTAATAGCGGTTACTGTTAAGCCTCCATTGCTGGCCCCGCAAATAGAAGAAGTGGTGCTGGCAGAAATAGCGTTCGGCCCACCTAGATTCTCCACTACTACCTTTTTGGCAAACGTACAGCCATTGGCGTCCCGAACAGTCACTGTGTACTCCCCTGCCAGCACCGCTTCAAAGGCAGTAGCGCTCTGGAAGGTAGTTCCATCTAAGGCAAAGGTATAGGGAGCAGTGCCACCGCTCGCTTCAGCTATTGAAATGGAGCCATCGCTGCTACCGCAGGTAGAGGCCGTACTCGTAAGGTTCAGGTTATCAGGTCCTCCAATATCCTGCACCTCTACCTCCCTGCTGACAATACAGCCGTTCGCATCTTTTATAGTAATGGTATAAGTACCGGCGATCAGATCATCGAAGGAAGCTGCCGCCTGGAAGTTCGTGCCGTCCTTGCTATAAGTGAAGGGAGCCGTACCACCGGTTACATCGCTTATGTTGATCTGACCGTTGCTATGGCCACAGGTGCTGGACTGAGGAGACAGTACAAAGTCAGAAGGCCCTGTAATATTCTCTAACTCCACTCTCTCAGTGACCTCACAGCCATTGGCATCGCGCACCGTGATAGTATAAGATCCTGCTGCAAGTGCCAGGAAGGTGGCTGATGTCTGGAAATCAATGCCGTTGAGGCTATAGGTAAATGGTGCTGTACCGCCTGTAACAGCAGTAATAGCTAGCTCTCCATTGCTGCCCCCACAGGTCGATGTCTCTACCGAAGCAGTTAACCCGGATGGACCGCCAATATCACTTACCTGCACCTGCGCTGTAAAGACACAGCCCTTCGCGTCCTTCACCGTGATGGTGTGGCTACCTACTGCCAGCGCCGCAAAGGTGGCCGTGGTCTGGAAAATAGAGCCGTCTAAGCTATAGGTGTAAGGGGCCGTACCACCTGTCACAGTGGCAACAGTAATGCTGCCGTTACTGTTGCCACAAGTGGAAGACGCTGTTGTACTGACAAAAACAGTCGGCACATCTGTAGTTACAGTAACAGAGGCAGTTACCTCGCAGCCATTAGCGTCTCTGGCAGTCACAGTATGGGTTCCTGCAGATAAAGAGGTAAAAGCAGTTTCATTCTGGAAATCCGTGCCGTTGATCGAGTAGGTGTACGGAGCTGTTCCACCGGTCACACCACCTATCATAATGCTGCCATCATTGTCCTGGCAGCTGGCTGCCACTGTCGTGGCGGCCACGGCCGTAGGTCCGGCAATGTTTGTCACCATGAAAGCCTTGACAAAGGTACAGCCATTGGCGTCCTTCACGGTGATCGTGTGCTGACCGGCAGTCAGAGCCGTGAAGGTAGCGGAGGCCTGAAAATTCACGCCGTCCTGGCTGAAGGTATACGGAGCCGTACCACCGGTTACGCCACTGATCGTGAGTTCGCCGTTGCTGGCCCCGCAGGTGGTAGAAACTGCACTGGCAGCAAGATCAGAAGGCCCTGCTACGTCGTCTACTCTCACCGTCTTCGCAAACGTACAGCCACTGGCATCTCTTACCGTCACCGTGTGCTCCCCTGCCAGCACCTCCCCGAAGGTGGTGGCGGGTTGGAAGTTTACGCCGTCCAGGGCAAACACATAAGGAGCCGTCCCCCCTGTTACTCCACCAACTGAGATGGAGCCATTGCTCTCGCCGCAGGTGGAGGACATGCTGGTAAGCACCAACTCAGCCGGTCCTGCTATGTTTCCTACCGCTATACTTCTGCTCACCACACAGCCGTTGGCATCCTTCACCGTCAAGGTGTAGGCGCCCGCTGCCAGTGCCTCAAATACTGGGGAAGCTTGGAAGGCAGTGCCGTTGCTGCTATAAGAAAATGGAGCCGTACCACCCACTATATCACTTATCATGACCTGCCCGTTAGGCGCGCCACATGTAGCGGCTTGCGGTGCCACCACAAAGGCAGACGGACCGGCTATGTCTTCTAAGACTACTGTCTCAGTTGAAAGGCAGCCGTTGGCGTCCCGCACCGTGATGATGTAGGTGCCTGCCAGCAAATTGTCAAAAGAAAGTGCAGACTGAAAGTTCTTTCCGTCTTTGCTGTAGCTGTAAGGGCCAACCCCACCCGAAACCCCGCTGACAGCTATGCTGCCGTTGCCGCCTCCGCAGGTGCTCGCCGAGGCAGCCGCGCTGAAGATCGGTCCGTCGATGTTGCTCACCGCCACAGCCTGACTGTAAACACAGCCATTGGCATCCTTTACCGTGATATTGTAAGTGCCTGCCGCCAGCTCAGTGAAAGTAGCTGGCACCTGGAAAGCACCATCATCCATACTGTAGGTGTATGGAGCAGTGCCGCCGCCTACATGGTTGATCGTCAGCTGCCCGTCGCTGCGGCCGCAGGTAGAGGCTACGGTGGAGCTGCTGAAGCTGGCAGGGCCAACCTTCTCAATTGTGAAAGAACCAGTAATCTCACAACCGTTGTCATCTCTGGCAGTTATAGTATAGGCTCCGGAGGCCAGTGCCGCAAAGGAACCACCTGCCTGGAAGCCGGAGCCGTTGATCGAATAAGTATAGGGCGCTGTACCACCGGATACACTGGTCACGGTCAGGCTGCCGTCATTGTCGGCGCAGCTGGCCGGCACTGAACTAGCCGCCACCGTTGTAGGCCCTGGAACGTCAGAAACGGTAAAGGACCTGGTGAAGGTACAGCCGTTGGCATCCTGCACTGTAATCGTATGGGTACCGGCAGCCAGCCCTGTGAAAGAAGTAGAACCCTGGAAATTCACGCCGTCTTTGCTGTAGGTGTAAGGGGCCACTCCCCCCGATACGGCCGTAATGCTTAGCCCGCCATTGCTGGCCCCGCAGATAGAAGAAGTGGTGCTGGCAGAAAGGGCGTTCGGCCCACCAACATTCTCCACTACTACTTTTTTGGCGAAGGTACAGCCGTTGGCGTCTTTCACCGTAATGGAATACTCTCCTGCGCGCACAGACCCGAAGCCGGAGCCACCCTGGAAAGCTGTTCCGTCCAGAGAGAAAGTAAAAGGAGCTGTGCCACCCGTCACCTCTCCTATGGAAATGGTGCCATCACTGCTACCACAAGTAGAAGGTTTACTGATCCATGCCAGGTCAGTAGGCCCGGTTATGTCTTCTACATCTATGCTTCCCGTTACTGTACAGCCGTTGGCGTCTTTTACGGTAATCGTGTAAGTGCCAGCTGCCAGTGCTGAAAAGGTAGCCGGGCCCTGGAAGTTTGTGCCATCTATACTGTAGGTGTAAGGGGCAGTGCCACCGGTCACGCCACTGACCGTAAGCGCTCCGTTGCGGCCACCACAGGTAGCAGATTGAGGAAGCAGCGCAACAGCAGCAGGTCCTGCTATGTCACCTACCGCTACTGCTTGTGTATACACGCAGCCGTTGGCATCCTTCACCGTGATGCTGTAGGTGCCGGCAGACAAAGCGGCAAAGGTGGCGGAGGATAGAAATGTGGTACCGTCGAGGCTATAGGTGTAAGGAGCCGTGCCACCCGTTATACCGCTTATGGTGAGGGACCCGTTGCTGCTGCCGCAGGTCGTAGCCTTAACAGTAGCAGCCAGTTCAGTCGGGCCGTTAATATTATTCAGAATTACCTGCCGGGCAAAAATACATCCCCTGGCATCTTTCACTGTGATAGTGTGCGTGCCAGCTGCTAACCCTGCAATCGTGGAAGAAACCCGGAAGGTGGTGCCGTCTACGCTGTAGGTATAAGGGGCCGTACCGCCTGTTATCTTCCCGACTGTAATACTGCCGTTGCTATCGCCGCAGGTAGAAGAAATGGTGGAGCTGGCAAAGGCCGTCGGCACATTGGCAGCTACGGTGACAGATCTTGTCACTTCGCAGCCATTGGCGTCTCTGGCAGTCACAGTATGGGTTCCTGCAGATAAAGAGGTAAAAGCAGTTTCATTCTGGAAATCCGTGCCGTTGATCGAGTAGGTGTACGGAGCTGTTCCGCCGGTCACACCACCTATCATAATGCTGCCGTCATTGTCCTGGCAGCTGGCAGGTAGTGTCGTGGCCGCCACGGCCGTAGGTCCGGCGATGTCTGTCACCGTAAAGGCTCTGGCGAAGGTGCAGCCATTGGAGTCCTTCACCGTAATGTTATGCGTGCCTGTAGCAAGAACTGCAAAGGTAGGCGAGGTTTGGAAGTTTACCCCGTCCTTGCTGTAGGTGTATGGTGCGGCCCCACCTGTAACAGCTGTTAAAGTTAAAGCACCGTTGCTGGCCCCACAGGTAGAGGAAGTAGCACTGGCAGTAAGATTAGTAGGTCCTGCCAGGTCATCCACGGTCACCGTCTTCACAAAAGTACAGCCGCTGGCGTCTTTAACTGTGATCGTGTACTCCCCTGCCGGCACCGACCTGAAGGTGGTGGCGCTTTGGAAAGTTGTTCCGTCTATTGCATAGGTATAAGGGGCGGTGCCGCCTGTTACACCACCAACTGTGATGGAGCCATTGCTGTTGCCGCACGTCGAGGAAACACTGCTAAGCGACAGGTAAGATGGTCCGGCTATGTCTTCCAGCACTACTCCTTTCGTGAACATACACCCATTGGCGTCTTTCACTGTGATGGTATGCGTTCCGGCAGCAAGATTTGTGAAATTGGCAGAGGTCTGGAAAGTAGTACCGTTACTGCTGTAGGTATAAGGTGCTGTGCCGCCTGCAACAGCAGTTAACCGGATGCTGCCATTGTTGCGCCCACAGCTTGTTGCCTGCATAGTAGCTGTAAAATTAGAAGGTCCGGCAATATCGTTCACAACCACCTGCTTCACGAAAGTACACCCGTTAACATCTTTCACAGTGACACGATAGGTATCAGCAGCTAAGGCTGTAAAGGATGAAGAAGCCTGGAAAGTAGTGCCGTCTATACTATAGGTGTAGGGAGCCGAGCCGCCTGTTATGCCACTGATAGTGAATTCGCCGTTGCTGTTGCCGCACGTACTGGCTTTTACCGAGATCAGCAGGTCTGTCGGACCAGCCATATCATCTAGGGTAACAGCCTTGGTAAATGTACAGCCATTAACATCTTTTACAGTGATGCTGAAGGTGCCTGCTATTAAATTACTGAATGTAGCGGAGGACTGGAAGTTCATGCCATCTCTGCTAAAAGTATAAGGCGCGGCACCTCCGGTTACAGTGCCTGCCGAGATACTGCCATTGCTACTGCCGCAGGTGCTGGAAGTGGTTGTTAACACAATGTCACGAGGTCCCGGAACATCACCTATGCTTACGGCTGCCGTTGCCAGACAACCATTGGCATCTTTCACGGTAATGGTGTAGACACCTGCCAGCAGGTTAGTAAAAGTTGCTGCAGACTGGTAGTTAACCCCATCCCTGCTGTAAGTAAAAGGAGCGGTACCACCTGTTACAGCAACAGCCACCTGGCCATTGCTGTTGCCGCAGGTGGAGGACTGCACTGTTGAGGTAAAGGAAGGTCCGGTGATATCCTGCACCTGTACTGTTTCGGTATATACACAACCATTGGCGTCTCTCACACTTACCTGGTATTCTCCGGCAAGTACGGAAGCAAAAGTCGCAGAAGCCTGATAAGAAGTACCATTGATAGAGTAGGTATAAGGACTTGTACCTTCTGAAACAGCATTCACAGTAATTTCTCCATTGCTACTGCCACAGGTAGACGATTTAACAGAGGCCGTCAGACCAGACGGTCCTGCGATATCAGTTACCTCTACCTGTGCAGCAAAGGTACAGCCTTTGGCATCTCTAACAGTGATGGTATGTATGCCGGCAGCGAATCCGGTGAGGGTAGCGGAGGCCTGAAAGGAAGTGCCGTCTTTACTGTAGGTGTACGGAGCTGTACCACCTGTTACCGTTCCTACTATAATGTTCCCATTGCTGTTGCCGCAGGTAGAGGCTGCCACTGTGCTGGCAAAGGCAGTTGGTACGTCAGGTCCGATTACCACAGAAGTTGCCACCACACAGCCGTTAGCATCTTTTGCTGTCACAGTATAAGCACCTGAAGCCAGTGCCGCAAAGGCAGTGCCGGCCTGGAAGTCGGTGCCGTTGATGGAGTAGGTAAAAGGTGCTGTTCCGCCTGTCACGGCTCCCACTGCAATGCTGCCGTCATTGTCCTGGCAGCTGGCAGGTAGTGTCGTGGCCGCCACGGCCGTAGGTCCGGCGATGTCTGTCACCGTAAAGGCCCTGGCGAAGGTGCAGCCGTTGACGTCCTTCACAGTAATGTTATGCGTGCCTGCAGCAAGAACTGCAAAGGTAGCCGAGGCCTGGAAGTTCACCCCGTCTTTGCTGTAAGTGTAAGGCGCGGTGCCACCCGTTACGGCTGATATAGTTAAGGCACCATTGCTGGCCCCACAGGTAGTAGCAGTAGCGCTGGCAGCAAGATCAGTAGGGCCAGGGATATTGTTGACGGTGATGGAACGCGAGAAAGTACAACCCTTGGCGTCTCTCACCGTGATGGTATGCGTTCCGGCAGCAAGACCAGAAAGTGTGGAGGAAGTCTGGAAACTGGTACCGTCTTTACTATAAGTGTAAGGGGCGGTGCCGCCTGTTACGGCTCTCACCCGGATGCTACCGTTGCTGGCGCCGCAGGTGGAGGACGCTGTGGTGGAGGCAAAAGCCGTGGGCACGTTCCTGGTGACGGTAACGGAGGAAGTGGTTAAACAGCCGTTGGCATCTCTGGCAGTAACGGTATAAGTTCCGGCAGCCAGTGCCGCAAAGGCAGTGCCGGCCTGGAAGTCGGTGCCGTTGATGGAGTAGGTATAAGGTGCTGTTCCGCCTGTCACGGTTCCCACTACAATACTGCCGTCATTGTCCTGGCAGCTGGCAGGTAGTGTCGTGGCCGCCACGGCCGTAGGTCCGGCGATGTCTGCCACGGTAAAAGCCCTGGCGAAGGTACAGCCGTTGGCGTCCTTCACCGTGACCGTGTGGCTGCCGGCAGCAAGTGCTGTAAAGGTAGCCGAGGCCTGGAAGTTCATGCCGTCCCTGCTGTAAGTGTAAGGCGCTATGCCGCCGGTTACGCTACTGATCGTTAGCTCACCATTGCTTGCACCGCAGGTAGTAGCAGTAGCGCTGGCAGTAAGATCAGTAGGGCCGGGGATATTGTTCACTGTGATGGAACGCGTGAAAGTACAGCCATAGGCATCTTTCACAGTAATAGTATAGTTGCCTGCTCCTAAATCACTAAATTCTGCGGAGGCCTGGAAGTTCGCGCCATCCCTGCTATAGGTAAAAGGAGCCGTACCACCTGTAATAGCACCAACGGTTAAACGTCCGTTACCCGCACCGCAGGTAGAGGAACTGGCAGTAAGTGCAAAATCGGAAGGTCCGGCCACATCCTCTACTACAACTGGTTTACTGAACAGGCAACCATTTGCATCTTTAACAGAAATGGTGTAGGTGCCGGCAACGAGTGCGGTAAAAGCAGCTGACGTTTGGTAGGTGGAACCGTCCTTGCTATAGGTATAAGGGGCGGTGCCGCCGTTTACGCCGCTTATGGTCAGTTTGCCGTTTCTGCTTCCGCAGGTGGTGTTCAGTGTACTTGTAGCAAATCCGGAGGGTCCGGGTATGTTGGTTAGCGTATGTGCTTTTGTGAATGTACATCCATTGGCATCCTTCACCGTGATGGTATACGTGCCGGCAATAAGGGCTGCAAAGGTAGCTGAGGCCTGGAAAGCAGTACCGTCTAAGCTATAGGTGTATGGGGCAGTTCCACCGGTTACACCACCTATTGTCAGTGAGCCATTGCCCGAGCCACAGGTAGTAGCCTGCGCAGCAGCTGTCAGATCAGTGGGGCCGGCAATATTATTCAGTTCCACTTTATGCGCAAAGGAACAACCGTTGGCGTCTCTTACCGTGATCGTATAGGTGCCTGCCGTTAAAGCTGTAAATGTGGAGGCACTCTGAAAGGCAGTTCCATCTTTACTATAGGTATAAGGAGCAGCACCTCCTGCTACAGAACCAACCGCTATGCTTCCGTTACTGGCACCACAGGTAGAAGAAACGGCATTGAACGTAAAATCGGCAGGCCCGGGAATGTTCTCCAGGACCACTGCCTTTGAAAAAAGACATCCATTGGCATCCTTCACCGATATTGTGTAGGTAGCGGCAGCCAGCGCCGAAAAGGAAGCTGCGGTCTGGAAACTGGTGCCGTCGATGCTGTAGGTAAAGGGGGCTGTGCCACCCGTTACAGCTGAAATGGAGATGCTCGCGTTGCTGTTGCCGCAGGTAGCAGCCTGCAGGGCAGCGGTAAAATCAGAAGGGCCGGCAATATCCTGCAGCACAACTTCTTCCGTGTGCGTACAGCCATTGGCATCTTTTACCGTGATGGTATAGTTGCCGGCAGCCAACCCAGCAAAGGTAGCGGCCGCCTGGAAGGTGCTGCCGTCGAGGCTGTAGGAATAGGGCGCTGTGCCACCTGTTACACCACTGATCACTAAGGCTCCATTGCTGGCACCACAGGTGGTAGACGTAGGAGTAGCCGTAAAGGCAGAAGGCCCTGCTTCTTCCACCACGGTAAAAGACTTTTGGATGGAGCAGTTATTCCCATCGCTCACCGTTACAGTGTAGGTGCCTGCCGGTTTATCTGAAATCGAGGCTGTTGTTTCACCCGTACTCCAGAGATAAGAAACTTCCCCTACACTGCCTGTTACGGCTGCCGTAATACGGGCGGTAGACCCGGTACATAAAATAGCTGGCCCTGATAAAGCCACATCGAAGTCATAAAAAGCGATGAGCACCTCGTCATGCACCGGTAAGCAGGACCCGTTCCCTGTTGAAGTCAGCGTCAGCGTGACAGCGCCTGCTGCTAACTCGGCTGCAGTAGGGGTATAGATGGCATTCATGGCAGTGTTATCCGGGCTGAAGGTGCCGGCACCGCCACTCCAGGTGCCGCCTGTAGCCGCTGTTACCGAGCCGGCCAGCGCCACCGGGTTTACCGAGCAGACAAGCTGGTCCGGACCGGCGCTAACCGTAAGGTCTGTGACGACCATAACAGAGGCAGAGAACTTGTTACAATTCGGGTAGTTTTCGGTTCTGACCTCCAGAAAGTACTCTCCTACCGTGGGAGCAAGAAATTTTTGGGTCGTGCCAAGGAGCTTGCCCTCACTGTCGGTCCAGAGGTATGAAAAATTGCCGCTGCCGCCCGTCACGTTTCCGCTTAGCTCTACGCCCGCAGATCCGGGACATATAATAGCAGGCTGTGGCGTGATGGACACGACTGGCGGAGGGTAGAAATAAACCCGAACCGTATCGCAGAAAGGCAAAGTTGAACATGGCGAGGCTACGGATGAGCCACAAACCACGTAATCTACAAAAGCGGGCGCATTGGCAGCTGGTGTAACAGTTGGGGCGGAGCACCCGGAGGTACAACTCAGGTAGCTGTTGTAAGTGCCTCCGCCTGTTATATCTCGCCAGGTAACAGATTCCTCGTTAAAGGCAATGGGTGCCTGAAGCGTAGCCGTACAACCTCCAGAGACTGACACATCTGCTTGTGGGGTAAACGCAGCAATTGATTTAATCTCAAAATCATTCTTGGCACCACCTGGCATGCAAAGCGTTAGTACATGCGGCCCAACTCCCGACACACAAATGGGCTGCCCCACTGGCACGGCGGGGCCACAATTTATCTGATAAGACATTGCCCCGGATGGTTCAGGCCCACCTACAATAGCAAATTCAAGCCCACCTGCATTTCTGTCGAGTGTGATGTTGAACTGCACACAATTTTCGTTGTTACTGGCGTTGCAGATCCTGCCGTTCCGGTCTACATTTTCTAGTTTGCGGATACCATTGGGCTGCCCCGTCAGGTCTACGTTATAGACTGGAACTGTATTATTGCCTTGCGCTAACAGTCCTTGGAGAGTTAGCAGCTGCAGCATCCAGAAAAAGAAAAACAGGAAAGGTAATTTTGGAGTAAAGGTTGTTTTCATGTAGTATACTTGGGAATTTCACAATTATTATTTGCGCCGGGCCTTCATCAGAAGGCGCATCCTGTGGCGCACGCCGCTATGATGGCGATGCGCAAACCAGATGGCATCTGCTGTGCAGCCACCGGCAGCATTGTTCCTGCAAAATAAAATTCGGCCAACTGAAGCTGGTTTAACATGTATGTTTTGTGCCCTGTTACGGAGCTATCAATCTCTGATTGTAAGGAAGAAGAACTGAACAAACCTGTGGGCCGACATACTGGAAATTTGTCTCCCTGCACCTGGCAGCACTTACTTTTGTAACCGGCTAAGCTGGTATCCGGCTATAGGGGTATTACGGGTGTATCAACCAGGACTATGCTCCTCTTTATGCGGCTCCATGCGGCTATTGCCAAGGCAAAAGCCCTTTTCAGGATTCGCAGGAGCACCCGGTCATCAATAGTTCGCGGCATTGTATTTATGAGCTAAGCACAATGCCCAAAACATCGTTCAAGTTTATTTATTGTAGTTATGACTCAGAATAATCATATATAAATCTTCATTTATATAGATGCGCTAATGTAAGCAGGTTTTCGATTATAATACAATACAAAACACAACTTTTGGTTCAGAATGGGAAATATGGAATTAATGACAATTTTAGCCGAAGGATGTAGCACAGCACTGGCAGTCCTGCCTTAGTGGGGCCCAGCTACAACCAGAAGGAACATCCTGTCACAAGCACCCTGCTAAAACCGCCGCCTGCAGGCCCTGTTACCTGCACAACTGAGATTAGCTGAAATAAGAAAGGCGGGGTGTCCTCGGGTGAGACTTTCCAAATTATGTCAATAAAAATGGCCCTCCGGAGGCATTGCTTCTGCCACTCATCCGGAAGTTACTTTCTTGCTGCCACTCCCTTACTTCCCAGCCAAACAAAAAAGCCAGGGTTTCCCCTGGCCTTTAAACGCTTGTTTTCAAAGTGTAATGACTGGCGTTTCCCTATATCCCCGGAGGGTGCGGGAGAGATTATTTAAATAAAATTGGTCTTCCGAAGTTACTTTCCGGTGGCCACCCTAGAGCCGGCTCAGTTCTTTCATATCCACTTCCTCTTTGTACACATGCCGGAAGCGGTCTGTTACCTGAATGGTGATGCGCTGTGCGGCGGCAGAGGGCTTGGCAAAGAACAAATGGTCTGTCAGGTGCGGCTCCACCCATTTGTGCCTGGACGGTTTTTCGGCGCCCAGGTGCAACTCCACCGAGAGCGGGTCCAGCGCCGTGTGGCGTTGCATCTCGCCCATGCGGCGGCCGTCTTCCAGCCACTCCACTTTCCAGGCCGGGTCCCAGTTCCAAACATTTACGGCCAGCTGCTGAGGCATTTCTTTTACCGCTCCCACCGGGTACACGCGCAGCTGGTGCTGCCTGGGCTGCCCCACCGATTTGTAATACCACTGCACTTCGCTGCCGTTCACCTCGTACACACCATAGCCGTTCGGCGTGCCATCGTAGCAGATCGGGCCGGTCCACCAGGCGCCACACACGGTGCCGTGCACGTGCTCCACCAGGTTGTCGCCGGTCACGATCTTCTCGTTGAAGTGCGTGTGGCCCGACATGATATGGGCTTTGTAGGGCGCCAGCAAACGGTACAGCTCTTTCCGGTTCGAGACCACCCCGCCGAGCGGCTCCTGCTTCTCGTTGTTGCGGATGTGCTGGTTGGTGTAGGCCGGTATGTGCAGGCTCACCACCACGGCGGAGCCTGGCTTCACGTGCGCCAGGTCCTGCTCGAGCCAGGCCAGCTGTTGCTCCGTCAGGTAACCGATGTACTTTTTGGCGGTGCCGATAAAGAACACATCATCGAGCACCACATAATGCACCTCACCCCGGTTAAAGGAATAGTAGGTCGGGCCAAAAAGCTCCTTGAAGGTGCGCGAGGAAAGATCGTCGGTGCGGGCATCGAGGTCCATGTCGTGGTTGCCGATCACCTGGAAAAACGGAACGCCTGTAATGCCCACAGCCTCTTGGTAATCCTCGAACAGCTCGAACTTGTCCCACACCAGGTCGCCGCAGCCAAAGCCGTGGAAAAGCGCCTCGGGTCCGTAGCTCTTCACCAGCGCCTGCGTGTCGGGGGCCGATACGGTTTTGAGTTGCTCGGCATCCTCCTTCGAGATCATCTGCGGATCGGCCCATACGATAAAGTTGTGTTTGGTGTCGTCCTGCGGCAGTTTCTGCAGCTCAAAGTCTGCCTTAAAGCGGCCATTCGAAGGCAATATTTTCTTGTAAAACCGGGTGATGCCCCTGTCGTTGGTGAAGGCGTAGCCCCGCGGCACCGATACGTGCACAAAGTCGGCGGTGGCATTGCTGGCCAGCTCGTAATTGCCTTTGCTATCGGTCAGGGTTACGTTGATGCCGTCGGTAACGGCTACGTTCGGCAGGCCTTTTCCCTGCGCCTGCACACGGCCTCTTATCTGGACAAGCGACAGGTCTTTGCCGTTGGCAGGAACAGCTGGTTTTGCCTGCAGCAGGTCTGTGCTCAGCGTAAGCCCGAATCCGGCGAGGCCAAGCGATTTAAGGAAGGTTCTTCTTTTCTGTGACATAAATTTTTTAAAAGGTTACCGGTATCAGGGTACCAGGCACATTGTATTATTTCGGAGTGAAGGGGCAGCGGCAGAAACCACCTCTGGAAGGGCCTTTTCATTTGAATAATTCAGGTTCTAACTGTTTCGCCTTAACCAGACCAACTGCCGTCCCGTTTTGCAAATTATTCTAATCAAAAAGGCCTTCCGGAGCTTTCTGCCGTTGCCTCTACGCCTACCTTATTTCTCCCACCAGACCTTGGTGTTGATATCGTCGCCACCCATGCGCTCCACGGCTGCCTTGTAGTTCTCCTTGTTCATCTGCTGCACGTTGGAAGGATAGCGGAAACGCACCGGCACTTGCTGGTTGTTCATCATACCGGCTGTTTTTGGCAGCACGGGCAGGCCAGTGCGGCGGTACTCAAACCACTGCTGGTAATCTGTAAAGTAGAGGGCAAGGTACTTCTGCAGCATGATGCGCTCCAGGGTGCCGTCGTAGGCAGCGGCAGGGTTCTCGAAGTAATTGGCAGGCACCTCGGCGCCCCACTGGGCAATGGCGGCCTTCACGCCTTTCTCGTAGTGCAACTGCGCATCGGTATCTACAATGCTCTTCTGCGCCAGCTCCGCCTTAATGAATTCCACCTCGGCATAGCTCATCAGCACCGCTACCATGGGGGCGGTCACCAACGCGATGTTCGGGCTGGACGGAGAGAAGTCGAACTGGGCATTGTTGCTGTCGAAGCCGCTCGGAATGCCCTTGTAGCCCACTTTGGTCTGGCCGTCGGTGGAGGTGGCCTCGCCGAAGAACTTAGTCCGGCGCGGGTCCTCCAGCGTGTTCAGGTTATCGATGAAGAAGGCAGAAGCAGCACGACCCGTCCGGAAGTCGACGGCGCGGCCCCACGGCAAGATCAGTGGCGGAATGCCCGTGATTTTAAGGATGGCCCCCTCCTCGTTGCTGCTGAACACCGGGTTTGCACCCGGGTTGTTAACGATCTCGGCCATGCGCGCCTCGGCATTCATCTCAGACCTTTTGGATACTCTGAGCAGCAGGCGCAGGCGCAGCGAGTTAGTGAAGCGCTGCCAGTTGCCCACGTTGCTGCCGTAGAGGATGTCTGTGCCGTAAACCATGCCCCTGGAAAGGTCGTAGAGGCTGTTTGCCCGCTCCAGGTCGGCCAGAATTTTCGTGTAAACCTCCTGCTGCGTGTTAAAGGCAGGGTAAAAGATTTTCTCATCGCCACGAGAGGCCTCTTCCATGGGCACATCCCCGAAGGAGTCTGTCAGCAGCGAGTATAACCAGGCATTCAGGGTGAGGGCAATCGCCTCGTAGTTGGGGTCTTCTGCTGCTACGGCTGCCGCCTGCATTTCCTTTACATTGGCAAGCCAGCGGTAGTAGGTGTTCCAGGTAGAGTTCCCGGCATTCTCGCCGATGTCGTAGCGGTGCACACCACCGGATGCGCTCGGAAACGGCAGCGCTACCTGCATCAGATCGAACGTGAAGGCGTTGCTTCTCGTGGCATTAAAGCTCGCTACCTCATAGATGGTAGGGTTGAGCAGTGTGCCGGGGCTGATCTTTTCGATGAGGTTCGGGTTAATATTGATCTCCTCGAAGTTATCGGTACAGGAGACATTAAGGCAGGTCAGGGCCACCAGAACGGCCAGAAATTTATTTATACTTCTTGTCATTGCGTTTATTCTTTGGGAAGCTGGCCTGAGTCACCCCAGGCCAGCTCTGGCTATCAGTTTAGAGTTCGAATTAAAGCTGGAGAGTAACGTTCATACCGAAAGTTCTGGAAGAAGGCATCTGCCCCATTTCAACGCCTGGCATGATGGTACCGCCATTCAGAGCGGCCGTCTCCGGATCAAATATGGGGAACTTGGTGATCATGGCCAGGTCGCGGCCGTAGAGCGCCACACTTGCCCCGTGGAGGAACCTGGTCTTGGCCAGCAGCGCCTTTGGCAGGTTATACTCCAGGCGTACTTCGCGCAGCTTCAGGTAAGAAGCATCAAAGGAGTTGGACTCCACATTGGCGCGGCGGTAGTAGCGCGTATAGTAGGCCTGAGGAGTTACCTTTGTCGTGTTTGGCGAGTAGGTTCCGTCACCGTTTTCCACCACGCCATCGCCGATGATGAAGCCTTCCTCCCGGCCCATGAGCGTACTTTTCAGCTTGCCCTGCTCCGCCATCTTATGATGCGTCTGAGAGTAGATGATGCCGCCGTACTGGCCGTCGAGCAACACATTAAACCGGAAGTTCTTGTAAGACACCTCATTGTTGAAACCGGCTTTCCAGTCGGCATAAGCATTGCCGATATACTGTGTCTCAGCCGGGTAAGCCGGTAGGCCTGCATTGTCGTACACGATCTGCCCGTCGGGGCTTCTTACAAAGCCAAAGCCATAAATATCTCCTGTGCTTCCGCCCACCTTGGCAATAATGGTAGCCTGGCCGCCTGTGTGTATCACCTGCTCCTCAGCTCCAAGCTCCTCGGCCAGCTCCATCACCCTGTTCTGGTTCCTGGACCACACCACCGACGTATTCCAGCGGAAGTCTCTTGCCTCTATTGGGGTGGCGTTCACCATCAGTTCCACGCCCTGGTTGCGCACTTTTCCGGCGTTCATCACGGCCCGGCTGTAACCAGTGGTGGGGTCGAGGGGGATTTCCAGGATCTGGTTATCTGTAAAGCTTCGGTAGAGGGTGATGTCCATACCCAGGCGCCCCTGGAACAACCTGTACTCCAGGCCAGCCTCATAGCTGGTGGTAAGCTCCGGCTTGAAATCCACGTTGTGCAAGGTGGTAGGCACCGCCCCCGAACCGGCGAAATCGCTCTGGCCGTAGTACTTCCTGGTTCTGTACGGGTGCGTGTCGTTCCCTACCTTGGCCGCAGAAAGTCTCAGCTTGGCATAAGCCACCTGCCGCGGCAGTTCAAAGAGATCGCTCAGGATAAAGCTGGAGCTGATGGAAGGGTAAAAAAAGGAGTTGTTCTGTGCCGGCAGGGTGCTGGACCAGTCGTTACGGCCTGTCACGTCTATAAACACCTTGTCCTGGTAAGAAAATGTGGCCAGACCGTAAAGGCTATTCACGTGCTTGTTTGCGTGGCTAGTTGTCATCATCGGGTTGCTGATGCCGTTGGAGAGCTTATACACCCCCGGTATCACCAGGCCATCGATCACGCCATTTGTAAGCCTGTATTTTTCACGTCTGGTGTTGCCTCCAACTGAGGTCCTGATGTCGATGTCGCTGCCGATCTTCTCTTTATAGGTAAGCAGAAAGTCGTTGTTGATCTCGTAGTCGAAGATGCTCTGCTCTTTGTAGTAGCCGAACGGAAAGTTTGCGGTGTTGAAGGGGCGCCGCTGCGCACGATCCTCCTGCCTTGTCGTGATAGCGGAGCGCACCATCAGGTCTACTTTCGGGGAGAACTCGTAGGTGGCCGAGAGGTTACCAACCGTTGAATAGTTGTTCATCGCGTTGGTCATCTCGTAGGCAATCACATACGGGTTGTCGATGTAGGAGCTGAAAGGATGTATCTGCTCTATCTGCTCCTTGCCCTGCTTCCATCTGGGCTCATACCAAGCCAGATCCACGTTCGGGTTCTGGAAGATCATGAAGTAGGCAATCGACTGGTTGCTATAGCCCGTGCCGGGAAGGTTGTCACTTTTCTTGTGCGTGAAGTTTATTTTAGAGTTAAGCTTGAGCTTATCCGACACGTTATAATTCAGGCTCAGGGCAGCTGTCATGCGCTCAAAGCCGGTGTTTGGCATGATCCACTCGTTCTTGGAGTGCGTCAGGGAGGCGCGTGCCGAGCCCTTCTCATTACCTCCATCCACAGCTACGCTGTTGGTAACGGTGGTTCCTGTTCTGAAGAAGCCTTTGATGTTGTCTTTGTAGGGCCTCCACAACTGGCGCTCCGCCGACTGCCCTTCCAGCGCGGGGTCATACTGGTAGAAGTACTGCCCGTCGAACTTAGGACCGTAGGCACTGCTGGTGCTGCCTGTGTTAGCCCCATCCTCTGACACATGGTAGGAGTAGTAGGGCTGCCCCTCCTTGTTCAGGTTGTGTGTTCCCTGACCATACTCATACTGGTAGTCCGGCCACTGCAGCACATCGTTAAAGCTGATGTTGGAGTTTACCGTCACGCCCAGGCCTTTTTTCCTGCTGCTGCCGGATTTAGTCGTGATAATGAGTACACCGTTGGCGGCACGACTGCCATATAGCGCTGCCGCGCTTGGCCCTTTCAGTACGGTGATGCTCTCTATATCGTCAGGGTTAATGTCGGCAATGCCGTTCCCGAAGTCTACCGGAATATCATTGCCTGAGCCTGCCCCATAGGCATTGTTAACGCCAGAGCTGGTCAATCCGCTGTTAAGCGGCACCCCATCCAGTATGATCAGCGCGTTATTCCCGTTAGGGTCCAGTGAGTTATCCCCGCGAAGCGATATACGCGTAGAGTTAACGGGTCCTGACCCTGGCGACACCAGCGTAAGCCCCGCCACCTTACCTGAGAGTGCGCTTGCGAAGTTATTGGAGCGTGCATTGGTGAGGCTTTCGCCGGTAACGGTTTGCGTGGCGTAGCCCAGCGCCTTCTCCTCCCGCTTTATACCCAGGGCCGTTACCACCACTTCTCCCAGCATCTTATCGTCTGCCTGCAGCTTCAGACTTATGGTGGTGCTTCCGCTATAAGGAACCTCGGCCGACTTAAAGCCGATGAAACTGAAAACCAGCACGTCCTGGTTACTGAGCGGCCTGGGGCTGGTGAGGCTGTAGGCGCCATCCATGTCGGTGGCTGTGCCGGTAGTGGTGCCTTTAATCAATACGGTTACACCCGGAAGCGGTGCGCCCTGCGAATCCTGCACAACACCCTGAATGGTTTGTGCCTGTGCCATTGCCTGGCAACAGCAGACCAGCATAAATAGGATTGCTGCCAGTTGTTTCTTAAAAGGAGTAGAAGATTTCGAACTCATAAAATAGCTTGTTTTAATTTGCCACAAAGCTATTCATATACTATAAAGCCTGTGTTACGGCTGTTTTAAGGTAAGGTAAAGAGTTCTTGCCTTTACCAATAGGTTGTTAGCAATAAGTTAATTTTGAAACGACAGAGAAAAGTTTTCCTGGCGCGCAAGGAACGTTACGCACCTGCTTCTCACACCTTCCTACCAGCGAAGGGCAAGCAAGCTGCCTGTACAAAAACTGTTAAAGGCCGGCCTTCGGGTAGAGCAGCAGGAACAGAGACCTCAAGAGGCTAAACTTGTAGGAAAAAGAAGGTCGCTGTTGCGAGCTTGCAGTTTGTACCAGCGACCCGCTTCTCCCTACAAGATGAGCTCCGGAGGGCCTTTTTCATTAGAATAATTTAGTTTAAGGTGCTGATGTGCTAATTCTTCAATTTGGAAATTGGAAGATGAGAAGATTTGGAAATGAATGACCTGAGGAGGCTATCTCACAAATCCCAGTCGCTGGCTTGAGGCGATTTCCGCAGCCGTGAGCGCTCAACGCCTTTATCTCGCAACAAGGCAGCGGAAGAGATTCGGGTAAAGCAACAGAGAAGAAAGGTGGAACAATATTCATTCCCCAGAATAGGCTATGCTCTCGAATAATCTGGCCTGTTACAGGCAGCAGCCAACAGGGCAGCCAGCTTTTTTATCCTTGCTGCACTTCTTCCCGCTCATACTTATTCGCGATTCCAGTTGGCTCTATCACGCGGCCCCGGTTGTTGGCGTAGGCTTTGGTTACCTCTGCCCCTAAAATCAGGATTACGGAAGAGTAAAAGACCCAAAGCAGCACTATGACCAACGACCCTGCCGCCGCATAAATGCCTACAATTTTAATACTGCCCAACACAAGATTGATAATCTGTTTGCCGATTAGAAAAAGAATAGAGGTAATGGCGCCTCCAGCCAGGGCATCTTTCCAGGAAATGCGGGCATCGGGCAGCACTTTATGAATGGCCGTAAAAAAACTATAGACCACCAGCAGGTAAAAACCCGTATTAATGGCCCGTACGGCAGGAGAAAAATGCTCTTCAAACATATCCCGCAACCCGTCATCAAAAACTGCGATCACGGTATTAAGCATTATGCTCAGCACCAGCAACAGCCCTAATCCTGCTACCATGGCCAGCGTTATGAGGCGATGCTTCAGAAAGCGGATGTATTTCACACCGGGCTTCACCCTCACCTGCCACACCGCATTGAGCGCTTTCTGAATGATAAAGAAAATAATGGTGGCACTTTTGATGACGACCACAATGGCCACAAAAATGCTCCAGAAACCGGTCGGAAAATCCAGCACGTTCTCCAGCAGGTCATTTATCTGCTCACCCGCCTCCGGGTTGATCAGGCTTTCGAGCTGCTGCACAATTTCCTCGCGCACTGTTTTTTCTGAAAAGAAAGCAGATCCGGCCAGCGTGAGCACAATCAGGATGGCCGGCAACGAAAAAATGGTAAAAAAGGCAATGGCTGCGCTATACACAATCGGCTCACCATGCTGAAAATTCTTTTTGGCATCTTTCAGAATCTGCCAGGTATGTTTAAAAATATTCTTCACAAGCTTATTTATTAATGGCCCCGGTAGTAGGACATAACAGAGGCTGGCACGACTTGTTTAAGATAAACGCCCTCTTCAAAAACATGGCAAAACTCATATAAACCACCTCCAGTCTCCTTCCTGCATTTTTTAGCAGCTTTAACCGAAACCTGCCATAGATAACGCTACACAAGATGATAGGTTAGGCCAGCAGGCTCTAACACAATAGCATACTGGTTTATTTTTCAGCTTAAAACCATCAAAATCTCAGATCTCCCGGAGACTGACACCAAGGGCAGCCCATGCTTACCTGTTGTTTCTATAAAATTTCGGACAACCTTATTTCTTATTGAAAGTTCAATAATGGAGTTTAGTTTTTTTGAACTTTAACAGTACTACCTAGATGCTGCCACTATATAGAACTATACTCATTTTACTTATTATCCCGCTGGTTCCGGCTGCGGCCCAAACAGTTAAAGGGCCTTTGGGAGAAGAATTTGAAAGACGGGTGGTTATCCGGAAACTAAGCGACCCTTGGGAAATAACCTATGGCCCCGACAACTACCTGTGGGTAACGGAAGCGAAGGGGTACCAGGTGAGTCGGATAGATCCGGCATCCGGCAAGCGCACTATTTTACTCGATCTGAACCAGGAGCGGCAGTTTCCGCGCTACGACCAGTTGGAGGAAGAGCAGAGTGGCGGCAAGCGCTGGCCACAGGGCGGGCTGATGGGACTTGCGCTGCACCCGCAGTTGCTGCAGGGCAAGCCCTATGTATATTTGGCCTACATCTATAAGTTTGCCGGAGCAGACAAGGCAGGAGACGGTTGCCGCGACCAGGAAGGCGGCTGCTACTACACCACCCGACTGGTACGGTATGAGTACAGCGCCAAAGATCAGAAACTCACCAAACCGGAAGTACTCTGCGACACCATACCCGCCAGCAACGACCATAACTCCGGCCGCCTGGCTATTGCACCGGAAGCCGGCAAAAATTACCTGTTCTTTACGGTTGGCGATATGGGTGCCGGCCAGTATGCCAATGCAGGCCGGCCCAACCACGCCCAGAACAGCCGGAGCTACGAAGGCAAAGTGCTGCGCTTTAACCTGGAGCCGGACAAAGACAGCGGCCCGTATGACAAATGGATCCCGAACGACAACCCCTTTTCAGCAGATAACAGGCAGAGTGCCGTCTGGAGCAGCGGCCACCGCAATGCGCAGGGCCTGGCTTATGCTATGGTTAATGGCACCGGCTACCTCTACTCCTCTGAGCACGGCCCCTTCTCCGACGACGAGATCAACATCATCCGGAGAGGCAAAAACTATGGGCACCCGCTGATCATCGGCTACAACGACGGCAATTATGACGGGCTGGCAGCTGGCACATCAGCACACACATTTCTGCCTGGCAAATGGCAGACCACCTACCCCACCATCGGCACCGAAGCCGCAAACGCCAACGCCATTGGAGCTGCCTACCAGAACCCGATCCACAGCTTTTTCCCCCACCCGAACAACTTTCTGCTATCGGTCATGAAACAGATTCGTGCCGACACCGACAAACCAGACTGGCCATCGGAAGCGCCCAGCAGCATGGGGGTGTATACAGCTGCCGCCATACCCGGCTGGCAAAACTCGCTGCTGGTGCCATCGCTCAAAAACGGCAGGCTCATCCGCCTGAAACTAAATGCAAAGGGCGATGCTATTTCCGGTGACACGCTGAGCTACTTTAAGGCCCCGATCCGTTACCGCGACATCGCCATCTCCCCCGACGGCACCCGCCTCTACCTCTCCACCGACAGCGTGACCGTTACCTCCGGCCCATCAGAAGAAGACCCGCAGGACGAAAATGCCTGCTCCGGCTGCATTATTGAGTTTACCTATAAGCCTAACCGTAACAAAGAGACGCGTACGCAACAGCCAAAACAGACCGGACTGCTGCGGCAGGAATAGTAGTTAGCAGGTTTTGTCTGTTTTTTGTCTGAATCTTTATATAGGGGCCCCACCCCAAGAATTTACAGAATTAGGGAATTTTCAGAAATAGGATTCCCAATTGCATGGCAAAATTTTAAAGTGCGACCATAAAATTAAATTCTGTTCATTCTTACATTCTGTAAATTCTTGGGGTAGGGGCCCTATAGGAAGATTCAGACAAAAGAGCAGCAGCAGCAGCAAAGCTTCCGGAGGGCCATTTTCATTGGAATAATTTGCTGATGGTTATTTGCTGATGGTTGAATGCACTTAGATCTATATCCTGTTCATCCTTTTATCCTGAAAATCCTTGGGGTAGGGCCCTTCTTTAAAGGTTCAGAGGATAAGCAATTAACCTAAACTGCTGCACCTCCGTTTGTTCTCTAAAAATTAGCAAGGTGGTTTTATGCTGTAGAGCGTGCCACAAAACTTAAACCCAATCAACATGCAGTCAGAAAAACCAGGTTCAAAAACAGTGTCAGGAGACCTTTGGTGGCAAAAAGGCATTATCTACGAAGTGTACATCCGCTCCTTTAACGACAGCAACGGCGATGGCATCGGCGACCTGAAAGGCCTTACCGAAAAACTCGATTACCTGCACGACCTGGGGATAGACTGCGTCTGGGTTACGCCGTTTTATCAATCGCCGATGAAGGACTTTGGTTACGACATCTCCGACTTTAAGAGCGTTGACAAGATGTTCGGAACCATGAAAGATTTTGACGAGTTGCTGCACGAAACCCACAAACGCGGCATGAAACTGATCCTGGACCAGGTGCCCAACCACACCTCCGACCAGCACGAGTGGTTTAAGGAAGCCCGCTCCTCCCGCGACAACCCCAAGCGCGACTGGTTTATCTGGGCAGACGCTGACGCAGAAGGCAACCCGCCCAATAACTGGCTGGCCATGTTTGGGGGCAGCGCCTGGGAGTGGGACGAGAAGACGGAGCAGTTCTACTACCACGCTTTTCTGAAGGAGCAGCCCGACCTGAACTGGCGCAACCCGGAGGTACAGGAGGCGGTGCTGGAGGAGATGCGCTTCTGGCTCGACAAAGGCGTAGACGGTTTCCGGGTAGACGTGATGTGGCACCTGATCAAAGACGAGTACTTCCGCGATAACCCCGACAACCCCGACTACAAAGAGGAGCAGCCTACCTACAACCAGCTCCAGCCGGTTTATTCTACCGACCAGCCGGAGGTGCACGATATTATAGAAAAAATGCGCGACCTCACCGATAGCTACCCGGAGCGTGTGCTGATCGGGGAGATTTACCTGCCTATCCACCAACTCGTGAGCTACTACGGCCCCGACAACCAGGGGGCGCAGCTGCCCTTTAACTTCCAGCTCCTCACCTTGCCCTGGGAGCCCAAGAAAATTGCCATTGCCATAGACCAGTACGAAGGTGCCCTGCCAAACTCCGGCTGGCCCAACTGGGTGATAGGCAACCATGACCAGTCGCGGCTGGCAACCAAAGTGGGCGAGGCGCAGGCACGGGTAGCGGCCATGCTGCTGCTCACGCTGCGCGGCACCCCCACCCTCTACTACGGCGACGAAATTGGCATGCAGGACGTAAAAATTCCGAAAAACGAGATGCAGGACCCGCAGGGCCTCCACATGCCCGACAAAGACCTCAGCCGCGACCCCTTCCGCTCCCCCATGCCCTGGAACGACAGCGCCAACGCCGGCTTTACCACCGGCAAGCCCTGGCTCCGGATGGCCAAAAATATCGACAAACTGAACGTGCAGGCGCAGCAGGAGGACCCGGATTCGCTGCTGGCGCTGTACAAAAAACTGATAGCGCTCCGCCGTCAGGAGCCAGCCCTGCACAAAGGCAGATACCGGCCCGTTTACTCCGATGACAAATTAATTGCCTACCTCCGCGAAACCGATGAAAAGCGCTTCCTGATCGTGCTCAACCTCAGCGACAAAGGCCGCCAGTTTGCACCGGAACGGTTTAAATTTAAAGGAAAGGTGATCCTGTCTCTTCTGCCGGATCACGAAAACGAAACAGTGGAGAATGAAATTAGAATGAAAGGAGATGAAGGCTTGATAATTGAATTAGAATAGAGCTTTTTCCTTATAAAAGTAGGTTCGAAAGAAATCATGTTTAAGAATTTGCTACGCAACCACCTGGCGCGGGAATGATTTCTGCACCAGAAACACGACTCCCGGCTGCGCGTACTTCATAGAACAAAATCACAAAACGTAAAACTATGAGCGAATCTAAGAAAACAACTGACAAAAAAGAGATTATAGCATGGAGGGGTTCCTTCCGTAATTAAAGGCACCGAAAGTGATGGAAGTGGCGAAGGTGTACTGCGCATCCATTTCCCTGACAAGAGCGACAGCAACGACAGCTTTGAGGAAATAATCTGGAACGAGTTCTTTAAAGAATTTGAGAACAGCAAGCTGGCCCTGCTCCACGACCCAAGCGGCAATTTTAATAAACTGGTAAAAAGAGATTAATGATTGAGGGCGGCACAGCATGAGCCGCCCTCACCTTTTTCAACTGCTCTGTATGAATTACAGGAGTTGTTTATTCTTTTTGGCTAAAATAAAGGGTGTACTGCAAGCCTAGCCTGCCCATAAGGGCCATAAGTGGCACACTTGTACGCTCAACCTGTTCCTGAACCGTAATAGAAGAACCATCGAAATAGGCAGTTGTATTTGTCTGTTTTACAGGCCTCGTGCCCAACGGGATGGCCAGGCCATACTGGCAGGTTACCTGAAGCCGCTTCGGCAGGTTAAAGGTTATGTTCATGCCAGGTTCTGCGGTAAGGCCACGCAGGCCAATGTACTGCCTTTGCTCAAAGTCGTTAGAGCGGTGGCGATTGTAAAACCGAAAGTAATTGTAGTTGGAGTAGACTAGCCTCAGGCCAACGCCATATTCCACTCTTTCCAGCTTATCGCCGAAGTTAATCTGCCCGAAATAACTCCAGTATCCGGCCTTCGTAACTTCTTCGTTGCTAAATTTACTTGAAAGGGAGTACCAATAATTATCTATTTTAGTCACACCGGCGCCAGCATACACCTCCAAAATAGGAAACATTCGCCCTTCCTTTTTTCTAAAATAACCCAGGCCTCCTCTTAGCACATAGTCATTCCGGTCGATGTTGGACCGATTGTTAAGCATGCCTCTTCTTTTCTTGATACCGTGGTCCAGGGTGGCCGTTCCGAAAACAGCAAACTTATTTGTAAAAGCATAGGAAAGATGCAGGTCGTACCCACCAGCTCTGCCAACCGATACATGCAGCTGGTTCTGCTGGTCGTGCAGCGGCATGATAAGTGATTTGGGCGTGTAAAAAGATCTTTGCGCAAAAAGTGTCGCAGGAGACAGAAAAATAACGATTAGGGCTGTACACCAAAGCTGTTTTTGCAACACAATTTTTCTTTTGATATCCATTTGATAATATTATGTTACATAACGACTCCGAGAAAGACTGAGGCCTTCCAAACAAAGTCCGGAACAGCCTGTGTTTAGGTTTAGGCTTAGCTCTAACCTCTAATCCATCAATATAGCATTTTTATTTTATACTATAACAAGGGTATTCCAGAAATGGACAGCACGTCCAGACGCAGCTGCGTACTACTTTCTCTTTCCAGCTTGCTACAGATTTAACCTCCTTCCGTATCTTTGCTGACTCTTAGGTCAGGCTTTTTACAAAACATGAGCAGCAACACCCAAACTATCACCTGCAAACCCTTCCACACCCTGACGCCGCATGAGCTGTACGACCTGCTGCGGCTGCGGAGCGAGGTGTTTGTAGTGGAACAAACCTGCGTGTTTCTGGACCTCGACAACAAAGACCAGCATTGCCACCACCTGCTGTTATACCAGGGCGATGTGCTGGCTGCCACGGCGCGGCTGGTGCCCCCGGGCCTGTATTACCCCGAGATATCGGTTGGCCGCATCGTGACCAGCCCCGCCAGCAGAGGAACCGGGCTCGGAAAGCAACTGGTAGCCACTGCCATTGCCGAGTGTTACCGCCTCTTTGGCCCGGGCCCTATCAGGATCGGGGCGCAGCTGTATGCCCGCAGGTTCTACGAGTCGTTTGGTTTTGTGCAGTCCGGAGAGGTGTACGATGAGGACGGCATCGATCATATTGAAATGATAAAAGCGTAGTGCTGCGCAGCAGAAGAAGCAGAAGCAGCAGAAGAGCCTCTGGAGGGCCGTTTTTATTGGAATAATTTACTTTACCCTTAAACCCACACCCCATGACTGACCCGGCGCAACCAAACTCCGATATCCTGATAGATCTGGTGCGGATGAAAATGCCCTTTGGCAAGTACAAAGGCACCACGCTGTGCGACCTTCCGGTTTTTTACCTGGAGTGGTTCTTCCGCGAAGGCTTTCCGCAGGGCAAGCTGGGCATGCAGCTGGCCACGATCTACGAGATCAAAACCAACGGGCTGGAGTACCTGCTGGCCCCCCTGAAGAAGCAGTATAGGCAACGGTAGCAGGAGCAGTAATAAAGCGCTTGGGAGGGGCTTTTTTATTAGAATAATTCAAATACTTAATACATTGTGGGGTAGGTATACAAAACAACCACAGTAAAAATACTACCTCTCCCGCGAGCTTTCAACTCGTGGTTTTATAGGAAGCGAGCTTCCAGCTCGCGTAAGCCGCTCTACTCTAAATTTTAAATCAGCGAGTGTGGCCGTAATAAGTTTCAGTGAGTTGCAAGGAGTATTGTTATCCTTCGTATTGGGGGAGCATCTTTGCCTGTAAGCCTACTTCCAAACCTACCACTCCTTCTTACCACCCAGGTGGAACATCCGCGATATGTTGAAGCCGAAGTAAATATCTCCGCTGGCCCAGGTGCCCTGGTTCTGTGGAATAAAGAACTTCTCGACCATGCCCTGCGCATTGGTGAAGATGAGCTGGAATACGTGGCCTCCGGTTTCGATGTCTGCGCCCAGCGAGAGCACATTCACAAAACTATCGGCTGTGGCACCTGGCAGCATATAAAAATACTCGGCGTTTACAGAGGTGCGTTTGGTTAACTTGTACCGCCCTCCTGCTCCAAAGGCATACACGTTGTTCTCGTCCTGCCCCGTGGCTACCATATTGCGGTGTACCAGGGTCGGGGCCAGCTGCACCGATAGCCGTTCACTGAATTTGCGGGCCAGCAGCAGCTGGTGCGTGTAGGTGAGCCTGCCTGCAAACGGAAAGTCCTGCTCCGGGTTCTGCCGCCGCAGCGTGGTGAGGGCCATGCTGGAGAAGAGCGTTAGCGTAACCGGCATCTGAGCACCCGGAGATTTCTGCTGCAGCAGCTTGTATTTAACAAAACCATCGTATGTTTTCTCCAAAGAACTGCGCCCCACCCCCACCGTAAAGTTATCTGTGATGCCGTATTCCAATCCGAGCCTGATCGTGGCCTGGTCCAGGCCGAAAAGGTTATAGGCCCCGCTGTTGACGGTTCCGAACCGGTGCGATATCAGAAAAAGTAGCGCGTGGCTGCCATTCGTCTCCACCGTGTGGCCATTTACAAGGCGCGTCGATTTAAAGGTGCCCCCCACCACCTGTTCTGCGGCGCTGTCCTGTGCTTCAGCCAGGGCCATCAGGTCGTCCTGCGCCACAACTGCTGAAGCCGATAGCAGCCAGCCCAGCATCCATCCGTAACATAATACAAGTCGGCTCATAGATTTCCCTGAAATGGTTTGTACAACATGTCTACCGTGATATCAATCGTTTTGGCAATATGCTCCCGCACAAGCAGCGGAATGGTAATGTCATAGTCGGCCGGTGCTACCGTAAAAGTCGATCTCCCGGTCACCTGCCCGCCCTTCACCTGAAAGGTCCCCTCGGTCCTGATCGGTTTCGCCACCCCATGTATGGTCAGAGTTCCCTCTACGAGCACCTTGTAAGTGTTGTCTGCCGCCAGGTTTACAGCCGCTATATTGTTCACCTTGCCTCTGAAATAGGCTTTCGGATATTTGTCAGACTCAATATAGTTCTCGTTGAAGTGCTGCTGCATAAGCGATTTCCGGAACTGAAAGGCCCGCATCGGCACCGTGAACACCATCTCCCCGGTCTTAAAATCCACCAGCGACACCACCTCCCGGTTATGGGCCACAATGTCTTCGAGCGGCGCTTTGGAAAAGAACGAGATGTGACCTGTTTTTGTAAAATATCGTTCCTGGGCAACCAGGGGCAGGTAGAGGCCCGGCCCTGTAAGCAGGAACAGAAGAAGTAGCTTTTTCATATCATTAATCCTTTTCATCAACCCGGCTATTTCTAATTATCCGGAGCTCCGGCTTCTATCCATTGCCTGATTTTGGTAATGTTGCAATCCGAGAGTTTACCGCCGCTCTGGGGCATTGGCACAAAGCCTGGAGCGTGTGAAATAACACCCAGAAGTTTGCCGCTTCCTGCCGGTTGGCTAACACCAGCATGTGTGTCTAACACTACTCCTCCGCTTGGGTCCGCGCTGCTGTGGCAACTGTAGCAGTTGGCTGCCAGTATGGGCCTGACAGTGGCTGAGTAGGTAACAGCAGTTGTATCGCAGGGGCCGGGGTCCAGGCTCAGCTCATCCAGGTTGTCGTTTGTACAGGCCGTTGGCAGGGCCATCAAAAAAATCAACAGGCGGGTTGTTGGCTTCATGAAATAAAGTCTGGTTATACTTACAATAGCCTGTGCAGTTCCCGCGCTTTCAAACACGAAGACTTACCGTATGAGCAGGAACAGTACAGGGCTTTTCTTCCTGATATAAAAGTTGGCGCAGCTCCTGTTACCGTGTCAGCTGGCCCCTGATCTCACCGGCCGGGAATTGGGCGCTGTGGATGTTTATAAACCACATGCCTGCCAGCAGGTCTGCTTCCTGCTCCTGAGTAAGAGCGGGTGTCTGGCCGGTAACAGGGCTGGTATAAGGAGCCGATCCGATACCGATGGCCACTGGCCCCGGTTCTGTTGGCCCGCCTTTATGAAAGTGCATATTTGTGGCATCTATACCCGAAAATGTAATGGTGTAGGCTATCTTCTTAGTTGACCTGTCGTAGACACCGTCAAACGTACCGGTGGCCTGCGAACTGTTGGCAGGAACCTCCTTGGCGCCAGTTAGGGTGATGTTCTGAAACGTGACCAGGTTGTTCATGTCGTCATCATCATCATCGCAACCGCTAAAAGGAATTACCAGCAGGCATAAAAGCGGCAGGAACAGCCTGCGCAGGATGTTTGAATTTTTCATAGCAATACAGTTTTAGTTAAAAATGAAGTCAAAAGATGTCTTATAACCTATGTTATAGCATGTAAAAAGGCCCAAGTATCAGGACACATGGTATAGGAGTTTTTCTGCAAATAGTACTTTTTCAGCTGTTAGACTGAGAGGGCAGGTGTAGCAAACCGTCTTGTGTCGGTACTTAAGTAGTAGTTGATGCGTTATTTTTTAAGATCAAAGGTATAGCCGGCCATCAGCAACAGGCCTGCACTGGTTAATTTCACATTTCCGGCCCCGATAGCCGAAAGCGGGATTTTAACAAAAGGCTCTGCCCCCACAGTAAAGGCGGGCGATAGTTTGCGGGAGTAGCCTACCGAGAAGTTCTGCACCGCCAACCAGTGCCTGTTCTGGTTATCCACTGCATAGGTTTTAGTATAAGGGTAGCTCACATTGCTTTCGTAGTTATACTCGTACTGCTCGTTTAGCATGATATAACTCGATAGGCCAGCCTGTACCGTGAGTTGGTTACGGCCCCGCTCCAGCACCAGCCACCGGAGGTTCAGCGGAATATCCAGCACTTTACAGGTAGCGTTTATGTAGTCCGGCAGGTGCTTTCCATCCCAATACCCACTCGAAGGAGCATAATCTCCCGGAAGGGCGCCATAGCGTTTATCCGCCCAAAGCACACCGGAAACGAGGCTCAGCCTACGCGATAGTGGCACCCCTACCAGCAGCCCCGCATTCGGACTGATTTGCCGGGGATCTTTGAACTTTACCATGGTAAGGTCAGGTGCTACGGCCAACATGACCTGTACCTGCTTCAGAAAATAGGATTTCTTCTGACTTTCTGCCGGTGGCACCACCTCGGCCATTCCTTCCTTTGCACTGTCGGGTTGGTTTAGAACTGCTACCGAATCGGGTGCGGCAGGTATTGGCAGCATGTCTTTTCCTGCCAGCTTAGCTGCACCGGTTGTATCGGGTTGGAGTGGCGAGGCCGGGAGTTCGCCATTTCCCGGCTTCACCTTGTCTGCCCCATGCCGTGGCGGTAAGCTTGCAGGCTGGCTTGCGGCAATGGTGGTTTTTGGGCTGACTGCAATTGTAGGCCTGTTTTTGTCTGCTATCCGACCTGCTGCAGACTGCCGGCGATCCATGCTACTCTGCTCTGATGCAACCGGAAGGGCCGCCTGGGCAACAGGAGTTGTACTACTTCTGTTGGAGGAGTGGCCCCCAGGCAGCTTTGCTTCTCCGGTTACAGCACCAGTTTTAGCGTCGGGTAAGGGTAGTTGCTCCCCTGGTGTGGCAGGTGGTGCCGGGGCCAGACTCTCAGCCTGCTGCGGCTGCTCCTGATCCTTTCTAAGATCAAGTAAGGTGGAGGTACTCATCAGCAAAAGCAGCAACACCAGCGGCAGCGCCCGCCAGAAACCAGGCGTGCCACCTCCTGTCTTCTCCAGCTTTTGCTCCATAGCCTGCCAGGCTTCCGGATCATAAGGAGGATCGAAGCTCTCTACCGATTTCCTGAACAGGTTATCGAGTTCTTCGTCAGACATATTGTTTATCCTCATGTATCCTGCTTTTATTTAATGCCGCCCTTAAATTTGCCCTCGCCTTCGACAAATTTGATTTAGAAGCCCCTACTGATATTCCCAGTATAGCGCTTATTTCTTCGTGCGTGTACCCATCTATCACATACAGGTTAAACACGGCCCTGTAGCCAGGCGAAAGTAATCGGATCAGACTGATCAGGTATTCATAATTCAGCTGCTGCAACACATCAAATGTATCTGCGGCTGGTTCAACGGTCTCCAGGTCTGCCAGGTGGTAGTGCCTGAGGTTGTGCCTGTAATTATCCAGGGCGGTGTTGATCATAATGCGCCGGAGCCACCCTTTAAAGGGCTTCTGCGGATCATACTGTTTCAGCCTGGTGAACACCTTCAGAAACCCGTCGTTCAGGACTTCCTTTGCCTCCTCGGCATCTTTGGAGTAGCGCAGACAGATGCTCATGGCATAGCCGAAGAACAGCTTGTACAGCTTTCTTTGAGCATCGCGGCTTTCCTGTAAACAACCGCGAAGAAGCTCCCCGACCTCTTTGCTTTCTGTATCAGTCACTCTCTCGGATTTTGTACCCCCATCACGGCCGTAACCTCCGGATGGTTGCCTTGCCTGAAACATTTATTTGAGGTATTCCCAATCGCTTCAATTCTCTATTTCAGAGATTAAAGGACTATTTATTAAATTACGAAATCAGCTGAAAATGAGCGCAGTAAGAAAGGTAAGATCCGGAGATGAGGTTCGCAACCTGTATCAGGTTGGAAGCAGCGGCCGCAACAGCACCGCTCACCAAATTATTCTAATGAAAAAGCCCCTCCGGGACTGTCACCTGCTGCTTAGCGGGGGAGCTTGAACCAGAAGTGTTTTGGATAAAGGCGAAAGTGGAAAGAAATGAAAGCAGTCTGGCTAGATCTTTACCGCCTGCCGGGCAAGCAGCTGCCATTGCCCCCGGTGCTTCTGCCATACGAGCAGCACGTGCAGGTTCACCTTCTCCAGGTTTTCGCTGGCATTCAGCTTCCCAGCCAGCCTGTGCCGCACCAGCGCGGTCTTTCCGGCAATCTGGATGGTCTGGTTCCTGAGGTCAATTGTCAGCCAGTCGGTGCTGCCGCTCACCAGTTGCTCGATCACGGTGGTTTTACCTTCTACCTCTCCGCTGGGATGCCCATAGCTAAGCTCCTCCGCCAGCACCTTCTCCAGCACCACTTTATCGGGGTTTACCAATACGGCTCGGTAAGTCTCTACGGCAGCGGCCACTCTTTTCTCTTCTTTTGATTGCGCCTGCACCGAAAACTGCAGCAACAGGCAGATGCTCAGTAACGCTATTATTATTCTCATTTTAAATTGTAGATTTTGCTGCTTTCTCTACGCCCAGGCACGCAGAAGCCTGGCAGGCTGATTTTTTACCTAAAGATTAGCAAGAGATTAAGCTATTAAATTATTCACATAAAACATAGCAGAACACAAGATAAATGACCAACTGAAGCCGCACTCCCGCCTCTCTGACATTAGGGAAATGCCCTGGCCTATACTACAGAAGCAGCAAAAGTGCCTCCGGAGGGGCTTTTTGATTCAAATAATTGCTTCATTGCCTGGTGCTGATTGCTGAAGGGGCCATCTGAAAATGAGGAGATGCTGTAAAGGTTTTTATCTCTTTCTTAAATAAGCTACAAGATAAGAAGCCGATCTGACTCAGGCAGCAGGCGGCGTATAGCGCTATCGCTGCTGTTCCTTCAGCTGCTTAAACTCCTCCAGCAATGGCAAGCTGTATGGGGGGCAGGCACCATGGTGCATGGTAACGAAGGCAGAAAGTGCCGCAGCATACGCCAAGGCTACTTCGGGTTGCGCATGGCTGAGGCTTTTGGCCAGGAAAGCAGCCAGAAAGGAATCGCCGCTCCCAATGGTATCGGCTACCTGTACCGGGTAAGCCTCCTGGAAATACTGTTGAGCAGGTGTATAAAAAGAGGCGCCCCGGCTGCCTTTGGTCACGATTACTTCTTGGATGTTGAACTGGTCCTGCAGCAGGTTTATCCGGTCCTGCTCGGTGGTCAGGTTCCGGCCAAACCAGTTGGTTACCAGTTCCAGCTCGGCCAGGTTTAGTTTCAGCAGATGGGCATGCGGCAACAGCTGCGCCAGCATGTCGGGGGAGTAGTAGGGCTCCCGCAGGTTCACGTCGAACACATTGCAGGCCGAGCGCTTCAGCAGCTCCAGCAGCGTCTGCCGCGACACCTCGCTGCGTGTAATCAGGCTACCGAAAATGAGCGTGTCGGCGTGCTGTAGCAGGGGCACCAGCGCCTCCTGCAATGCAATGTAATCCCAGGCTACGGGGTACACAATATCATAGCTTACGTCTTTGTTCTCATTCATCCGCACCTGTACCTCACTGGTAGCGTGGTCAGGATCAACCTGGCAAAAAGCGGTAGACAAACCCCACTCTTGCAGGTGCTCCAGCAATTTTCTTCCTCTTTCGTCGTGGCCTACCCGGCTGATCAGGGTGGCCTCTACACCCAGCTGCTGCAGGTGGTAAGCCACGTTCATGGGGGCTCCGCCAGGTGTGGCAGCTGTTGGCGACACATCCCAGAGCACTTCACCAAAGCAAACAACAACTTTTTTTTCGGAGGAATTATTCATAGAAGGATTCGCCAAATTCAAAATTCAAAACTTGAAATCAGATCACGTATAATCTCCTGGTCTTCAGATCAACCATTTACAATTCAGCTATTTACCAATCAGCAACTAGCAGGACTCTTTCACCACAAGCGTTGCTGCCAGGTTCAGCTGCGTTGGCTCCGGGTTGCCTGCAATGAGCTGCAGGAGCGCCTGAACTGCCGCACGGCCTATCTCTGCCATTGGCTGGCGTATGTGAGTAACCGGACGATAAAAAAGCTCATAGGCATCTGTCTCGTCAAACCCTATAACGGCTACATCTTCGGGCACGCGCAGCTTGTGCTCGTTTATAAATTTGAGCCCGTGAATGGCGATCTTGTTGGAGGCCAGAAACAGTGCCTCTACCGGCTGGCCCGACAGGAGCAAGTCCTGCAGGTGCTGGTCCATGTCCTCTTTCAGCATGTCTTCGTTTACTTCGCGGCACCAACTCTCGGCTGCCGGCAGGTTAAAATCCTGTAAAGCCTGGTGGTAGGCCCTGGTCCTTTCCTGCAGGTGGTGAAGACCCGACTTGAAATTGATCATGCCAATGTGTTTGTAGCCCTTTTGTATCAGGTGCTCCACCCCTTCGTAGGCGGCCTTATAATTGTCGAGGGCCACATAGTTGGCGGGCAACCCCGGGAAGTAGCGATCTATGAGCACAAAAGGGATATGATGCTCCTGCAGGTACCGTACCTGCTCCTCGGCATGCTCGGCAGGGGCAATAATAAAGCCATCGATCTGCCGGTTCAGCAGCACTTTCATCAGGTCCCAGGCTTTTTCGGCATTCTCGTCGGAGCTGCCAAACACTACGTTATATTTATGCCGCTTGGCTTCGTCTTCTATGATGCGGGCTATATGCGCTGAGAACGGGTTGGCGATATCGGCCACAATCAGTCCGATGGTGTGGGTCTTGCCGCTTTTCAGGCTCTTGGCGATCTGGTTTGGCTGGTAGTTGAGCGCTCTGGCAGCCTCCCGGATCTTACTGGCTATCTCCTCTCCTACCCGCTTCTCCTTCTCCTGCCCGTTGAGCACATAAGACACCAGCGCTGTAGACACCCCCACCTGCTGCGCAATATCCTTTAAGGAAACCTTTCTTTTCATACCCACCTTGTTGTCTTCTCATTTAAAACTTAATATTAAGCTTAAACGATTAAACTATCAAGAATTATCTTCCGAAACTGTGCCGCAGGCAGTACTCCAACTGGTTGACGCAGCACCAGCACCATTTTGAAACAAGGCGTGGCAACCAACCGCAATGGCTGTGCGGCAGCAAGCCGGCACGCTGTAGATCTGAAACTCACTTCAGCGCGTCGAAACTATATTGGGCAGTACTCCAGAACTCGTCCAGGGCTATAATGCGAGGCTTAAAAAATGAGATTAGTGCCGGCCAGTCGTCTTTGTTGAACACGTTTACGGCGGGCAACTCCTTGTAAATTCTGCTCACCACTCTGTTGTGCTCGTCGGTAGTGTGCAGCACCCACTCCCACTCCTCTCCCAGGGTTTCGTGCAGCAGCAGGCGCAGCTCCTCAAACTGCTCATAAAAGAGGGCCTGAATCTCCGGGTCCGGGTGGGTCATTTCTATGGCAATAGAGGCAGACTTCTTATCGGCCTTCATCCTGAAATAAACGTGCTTGAGGCCTGTTTTATAGTTCGCCCAGTTTGTTCTGAGGCCGTCGGCAGATGGGTGCGGTGCTATGTACTGCCCAAAAGCTGTCCAGAAAGCCTGCCGCAGCTGCGATGCCTGTTCTCTTGTATACATGTTCTAAAACTACAAACAGGCTGGTTGGATTGCAAAAGGCAACCTTGTTTAATTGATGTTAATACTGATGTGCCGCAGCAGCCAGGCCGCTTGTTGACAGTGGAAGGCTGCATGGCTGGTTTGGAGATGTGAAGACCCGAAGCTGAAAACCCCACGCTTCAGAACTGGCTTCTTTTATTTCCAGGAGAACGCCTGTGTGCTGTTAGTCAGGCCATTTAACTTAACAATCCAGAACTTCAGTTTCTGAAATTCTGAGTGATCATGAGGCGGCGGGAGCCTCCTTCCATAACACCAATACCTACGCGGCCGAACCTGTGCTGCAGAATATTGGCGCGGTGCCCCGGCGAATTCATAAGGCCTTCGTGGGCGATAGGCAAGGTTGGAGCAAGTGCCAGATTCTCGCCGGCAACCCGAAAAGGTATACGGGCTTCTCTGATGCGGTCAAAGGCATCCTGGCCTTCGGGGGACTGATGCGAAAAATACCCCCTGCTGAACATGTCGATAGAGTGCTGGCGGGCAACATGGCGGAGGGAGGTATCGGCCACCAAGGGCTGAAGGCCATGGGCAGACCGCTCAGCATTCAACATCTCCAGCATCTGCTCCTCCAGGTCTGGCCGGGGCCGGGCATTGGTTACCTTAAAGGGCAGGTCTATGGTTTCCTGCGAGTCCGGCGCCACCGTCATCCCCGTCAGCATGCGTTGACCAATTTCATCAAACATGGGGCCCAGGGCAGTCTCCAGACGGTTGGTGTAAGTTGCCAGCCTGTTGGCGATGGGGCTTTCCTGCACCCGTGTCGCTATGGCGTCGGGCAACGGAATGGCCAGCAGCAGCAAGGCAATAACGATGGAAGTCACTAATCCGGTTACCACGCCGGGCACAAGCCCCAGCGCCCGGTTTATTTTATGCCGGTGCACCGTAGCGGGCAGCCTGGTCAGCACCAGATCGAACAGGAAATGGATTAGCACACTGGCCAGCATCGTAAGGATAAAGAAAGAGACCGGGAAAAGCCAGAAGCTACTCCAGTTCATCGCCCGCCCCAGCCAGCCGGCAAGGCCCGCATACAGCTGCAAGGCTATCAGCAAACTGATTCCCCACCTTATCAGGTCGAGCGTTCCTACCATAAAGCCGTGGCGCCAGCCCGCCACTACCCCCGACAGAATGACAATCACAAAAAAAAGGTCGACGATGTTTATCATATAGGCTCCGCTGTAACAATGTGTTTACGAATAAACAAGAAAAAAAAGTTTATGCTGCCACTCCGGGCACTGCCACGCCACGCTGCTTCCATAAGCTTCTGTTCAACATGTCCATTTTTTTTAACCATGAAGACAGGCTAACGCATGTACAAGCATGCTGCAAGATCAAACCTGGATCCATATCTCTGTTCAACTATATTTTTCGCAACACTTTGCAGTGATAATATCCTGAATTAAGATCCGCTTACGGGTAATTTTAAGAAGTGTGGATAAATTTTGAACATGGGATACGTATATGCGTACACGTTGAAGATTTAATAAAAACCACATAAAACTAAATATCTCAAAGCTTTTTGACTGAAACTACTATACTATGAATATTGAGGTATACCCCGGCAGCCCATATCCTTTGGGCGCTACCTGGGACGGGAAAGGCGTAAACTTTGCAGTTTATGCTGAGAATGCTACCAACGTAGAACTCTGCCTGTTCAAATCAACTGAAGAACCAACCGAAAATGTACAGATAAAACTGACAGAGCGTACGCACCACGTCTGGCACGCGTACCTCCCCGACATTAAACCCGGCCAGCTATATGGCTACCGGGTACACGGACCTTACGAGCCTGAAGAAGGCCACAGGTTTAACTCCAACAAGCTCCTGATCGACCCTTATGCCAAGGCTATAGCAGGCACGATAGAATGGCACGACTCATTATTCGGCTACGAAGTAGGGCACCCCGATGAGGACCTGAGCTTCAGCAAAGCCGACAGTGCGCCCTACATCCCTAAATCAGTGGTAGTAGACCCCAACTTCGACTGGGAGGGAGACAAAGCGCCCAAAGTGCCTTATCATAAAACCGTTATATATGAGGCGCATGTAAAAGGTTTTACCAAACTGCACCCCGATATTCCTGAAAATATCCGCGGAACCTACGCAGCGCTGGGCCATCCTGTCACCATAAAATACCTGCAGGACCTGGGCATTACAGCCATTGAGCTGATGCCGGTGCACCATTTCGTGACAGACCGCTACCTGATGGAGAAGGATCTGACGAATTACTGGGGGTATAACTCCATCGGCTTTTTTGCCCCGGATGTACGCTACTCCAGCACCGGCGTGCTGGGAGAGCAGGTGGTGGAGTTTAAAAAGATGGTGAAGGAGCTTCACAAAGCTGGCATAGAGGTTATTCTGGATGTTGTGTACAACCACACGGCCGAAGGCAACCATATGGGGCCTACCCTGTCTTTCAAGGGCATCGACAATGCTTCTTATTACCGGCTCGTAGAAGACAGCAAACGCTACTACATGGACTACACCGGCACCGGCAACACCATGAACGCCATGCTGCCAAGCGTGCTCCGATTAATAATGGACAGCCTCCGCTACTGGATTACCGAAATGCACGTCGACGGATTCCGCTTCGACCTGGCCTCTACACTGGCGCGGGAGCTGCACGATGTAGACCGGCTGGGTTCCTTCTTCGACATTATTCACCAGGACCCTATCATTTCGCAGGTGAAGCTCATTGCTGAGCCCTGGGATGTGGGCGAAGGAGGCTACCAGGTAGGAAAGTTTCCGGCTGGCTGGGCTGAGTGGAACGGCAAGTACCGCGACTGCATCCGCGACTACTGGCGTGGGGCCGACAGCATGATCGGGGAGTTTGCCTACCGCTTTACTGGCAGCCCCGACCTCTACCAGGACGATTACCGGAAGCCCACCGCCAGCATAAATTTTGTAACCGCCCACGACGGCTTTACACTCAACGACCTCGTGTCTTACAACGAGAAGCACAACATGGCCAACGGCGAGGATGGCAAAGATGGCGAGAACCACAACTCCTCCTGGAACTGCGGCGCTGAAGGCCCTACAGACGACCCGGTTGTAAATGATCTGAGGGCAAAGCAGAAACGCAACTTCCTGACTACGCTGTTCCTCTCGCAGGGGGTGCCCATGCTCGTGGCCGGCGACGAATTAAGCCGGACCCAGCAAGGAAACAACAACGCCTACTGCCAGGACAACGAAATATCGTGGCTTAACTGGAAAGCGGCCGACAAAGATCTGCTGGAGTTTACGCAAAAGCTTATACGGCTGCGCCGGGAGCACCCTACCTTTTCACGCCGCCGCTGGTTTCAGGGGCAGCCGATCAAGGGAGTCGGGCTTGAGGATATTGCCTGGTTCCTGCCCGATGGCAAAGAGATGTCGGAGGAGCACTGGAACCAGGACCATGCCAAGTCGCTGGCCATTTTCCTGAACGGGCGTGGCCTCCACTCGCGTGGCCCATTGGGCGAGCAAATAACAGACGACAGCTTTTATGTGATCTTCAATGCCCACTATGAGCCCATCAGCTTTAAACTGCCGCTGAAAAAATACGGCGACCAGTGGACCAAGATCCTGGACACGAGCGAGAACCGTGTGGGGGAAGAAGGCATTACTTACGCTGCCAGAAAAACCATAAATGTGGCCGGCCGCTCCGTAGTACTGCTCCATCACCCTATCAATGACCATTAAAGGAAGCAAAAGCATTTCCTTAAATACCACCTGACTTTGAAACAGAGCAACCACCTTTCGCCCATTTTGAGGGCAGGAGGCGGTTGTTGTGTTTTATGGCCGTGCCTAAGCAGCGTACGGCATTGGCATCCAGGGTAAATAATATTGATACCGGCTGCAGTTTTCTATATTTCCGTAGCCGGAAGCATAAATCGGTATTTTTACTAACAATTGTTCCAACTAAAACCGGATTTGGGAGTAATTAATATATCCAGTTTGAGTATACTTAAGTTCTGATTAGCGCTTAAGAGGTTCTCTTCGAAAAAATATTCAGGTTCATGTGTAGGATCCAGATAGTACCGGGCAGGTGATTCAGGCTCATGAACAGTTACTGATCCTACAGCTGGTGTGGCACATTTTCGCTTTCAGGAAGGGTTATGAGAGACTTCAACTTTATGGTTATGACGATTCAAAGAGCGTTCATTATTGATGACGATGAACTAAGCACCTACCTGACACAGTTTGTGCTGGAGGAGGAAAAACTGGCTGACAGCATCGACTGCTATGTAGATGCCGAAAAAGCATTTGAAGACCTGGTGGGGCCAGCAGTCAATGATTTGCCGGAAGTCATCTTTCTGGATCTGAACATGCCATACATGAGCGGATGGGCGTTTCTGGATGCCCTGCGCCCCTACGAGAAAAAGCTTGAGAAGAAGATTAAAATTTATATCCTGTCTTCCTCTATCAACCCGACGGACGTTGCCCGCTCGGAGCGGTACAGACTGGTGGCCGGTTTCCTGCACAAGCCCCTCGAGATCGACGAGGTAAGCCAGATAAAAGCCTCCCTCGGGCAGAACAAGTAAAACAATGGCCCCGCTTTACCAGATTTCAGGCATGGTACTTCCTGAATTATGCTAATGAAAAAGCCCCTCCGGAGCTAACTGCTGCTGCTTTGAAAGGACGCAAGACAGAAGACACAGGATTTTCCACTTCTTTTGATGGCTGTGCAACTCTGTTTCTGAATGCTGACCAGTTCTGACGCTGCGTATAACACCTTTCATACATATTTGCCGCCTGGTTGCAGCTGTTTGGCCGGGCTGCTTAGTCTCTGCAAAAACCTGCAGGCAGCAAGTAGGCAGAGATAGGGCAGACAGGCTTTTATTCTTCCTGCGTCAGCAACTTCAGCAGCACACCGTTGGTCCAGCCGAAGCCATCCTGGTTCGGATACTCTCCTCCCCCTCCCTCTGCTCCGGCATGCTCCACATCATATTTCTCCATAAGCTTTCCGGTTTCCTTAAATACCCGCTGGTTGATGTTTATCCAGTTGTGGGCTATGGTGTCGGCCAGTTTGTGGTGGCCGTAAGCGCGCAGGCCCTGTATGCCCATCCACTGCAAAGGAGCCCAGCCATTGGGCGCATCCCATTGTTCATCGGAGTGATGCAGCGAGGTTAACAGGCCACCTGGCTTTATAAAGTCGGTCTCGAGGCGGCGGGCCACAGCGGAAGCCTGCTGCTTGCTGGCCATGCAGAAGTAAAGCGGAAAAACAGCCGCCAGCACCGGGATATCGGTGGTGCGCTGCTTCAAAAAATCATAATCGTAGAAAAATTCTTCTTCGCTGTTCCAGCAGTACGTGAGCAGGGCCTTTTTCCGGACTTTGGCTTTTTGCCTGTACAGCCGCTTTTGCTGCCCATTGCCTTCCAGTCCGGCCATTTCGGCGAGTGTAAGCTCCATGTGGTAGAGCAGGGCGTTCAGATCTACGGGAATAAGCTCGGTGGTGCGGATGGTGGAGAGGTTCTCGCCGTCGGCAAACCAGCGGCTGCTAAAGTCCCATCCCGATTCTGCCGCCGCTTTCAGGTTCAGGTACACCTCTTCCGGTGCCCGTCCGGAGGCTCCCCTGGCCAGCATCACGTCTTCTTTATAGGCCTCGGGGCGTGGGGCGGCCTTGTCGTCGTAGTAGCGGTTCAGGATGCTGCCATCGGGTAGCAGCACCACCCGCCGGTGCGCCTGGTTTTCTTCAGACAAGGTGTTGGCACCTTCCATCCAGAACTGGTACTCCTTGCGGAGCGCCGGGGCATATTGCTTCAGCACCGCTTTGCCTTGTTCCTGAGCCAGCACCCGCAGCATGAGCGCATAAAACGGAGGCTGGGAGCGGGTGATGTAGTAGCTGCGATTGCCGTTGGGGATGTGGCCGTAAGTGTGGATCAGGTGCGTAAAGTTATCGACCATGTGCCGGATCAGCTCTGTTTTGCCACTGGCCTGCAGGCCGAGCATAGTAAAATAGCTGTCCCAGTAGTAAATTTCGCGGAAACGGCCTCCGGGCACAATGTATGGGTTTGGCAAGGGCAGCAGCGAGCCGCCATCGGCTCCTGGCTGGCGGGTGAGCACCGGCCATAGTTTTTCGATATGAGCCGTTACAGCCAGGCTGGTATCTGAGGTGAAACCGGTGGCCGGTGTGGGTGGCAGGTCGAAATGACGGAGCACGAAGGTTTTCAGATCAAAGCCAGGCCGGGTTCGTTGCTGCCGGTAGGCCTGCACAATGGTCTGGGGATTGGAGCGTGGCACGCAGTCCACAAAGGTTTTGGAGTCAGGGAACACCGGCAGCAGCTGCACCGCCTCAAACAGCTCCCCCAGGTCCTCGTCGGGGCGGTACTGCGCCTGCAGGGGCAGGAAACAGCCGAGCAGAAGCAGGAACAGCAGCGGGAGCAGAAACTTCGGAGGGGCCTTTTGATTAGAATAATTTTTCTTCATAGCTTTTTCAGACATAGGCTTTTTTAAAGTTAAGAGTTAAAAGTTATGAGTTAAAAGTTGATTTATATTCTCTCATCCATTCCATCAAAATTTTCTAGCCCCCAACAACCATTTAACCACTCAGCAATTAACAACCAACAATCAGCAACCAACCGCAACTACAACGACTTCGTCCTGGTAGCCACCAGCGTTACGCAAAGGCCCATCACGGCGATAATGGTGAAGGAGACGCGCAGGCTGGTTGCTCCTGCCACCAGTCCTATCACGGGCGGCCCCAGCAGAAAGCCCAGAAAACCGATGGTAGACACAGCCGCCAGCGCCATACCCGGCGACATAACGGTAGATTTTCCCGCAGCGCTGTACACCAACGGCACCACCGACGATACTCCAAAGCCCACCAGCAGGAAACCCAGTATGGACGACCACAGGTAAGGGAACAGCACCGCAATCATCAGGCCCAGCGCGATCAGGATGCCGCTCCACTGCAGAATCCGCCTCAGCCCCACCCTGGCGGCGATACGGTCGGCCACAAAACGCCCGGAAGCCATGGTGCACATAAAAGCGGTGTAGCCTGCCCCGATCCAGGCTTTCTCGGCCATCACCACTTTTTTAAAGTACACGCCGCTCCAGTCGAACATGGCCCCTTCGCAGATGAGCGAACAGAAGGCCAGCAGCCCCAGGCTCAGCAGCGATTTATCGGGCTTCACGAAAATAGGCTGGTCCGGGTCCACGTTCACGTCCTGCTTCAGAATAAACCTGGAGCTAAGCGCCACACCGGCAAACGTGAACGCCATGATCATTAAAAAGTGCTGCACGGGAATAATACCGTTGCCGATCATGTAGGAACCGATGGCAGCTCCTGTAAACCCGGCCAGGCTCCACAAGCCATGGAAAGAGGCCATAATGGGTTTGTCGTACAGTGTTTCCACCCCTACCGCCTGGGTGTTTACGGCAATGTTCACCATATTGGCCAGAATACCGAATAAGAACAGCGCCAGCACCAGCAGCAGGATAGTTGGAGCGAACCCCACCCCTACCAGCACCGCCGCATACAGCACCGCCGACCACACCAGAATGCGCCAGCTGCCAACCTTCGAGATCAGCCAGCCCGTAAACGGCAACGACAGCATCTGCCCCACTGGCAGGGCAAACAGTACCATACCGAGCTGCGTCTCCGAGAGCCCCAGGTTCTGCTGGATGGTGGGGATGCGCGAACCCCAGCTGGCAAAGCAGATTCCCTGCAGAAAAAACAAGGCGCCTACTGCTTTGCGGTAAGTGCTTCTGGCATAAGTAGAAGCCGATATATCTGAAAACATTTATTTTTCTCCCTCTGTTGCTGTTGTCCCAGCCATTGCAAAAGGCGAAATTATTAAACTTTAAGGATAAAAAACAGTTGTTTAAACGTTTAATATTTGAACATAACAGCCGCAGGACCTCCGGAGGGCCTGTTTCATTAGCATAATTCTTCCTGAGCGGCAACTGCCTACAGAAAATAGATGGCGGCAGGCAGCGACCAGGCAGAAATGGCAGCCAGCGCTCCTCCAATTTGATTTTGAGAAGGATTGAATACTTTAAAAGACGCCAGAAAACCTATCTGTCATCATTCATGCTGTTGAATTTATTATTCTTAAGCTGGCGAAGCAGCAGGCTTCTATGGAATGCTACAGAAATAGTACAACTCAAACTCAGTACGCCGCAGGAAGACTTGGGAACCACTTTGAAGAAAACACCGTCATCTCAAAAACCCATAATTCAGTAAATCTGCCTATTTTTGCCGTACATCATTCCAAACACGGTACTACCTACATCGCATGAACTTATTCAGACTACTGCTCACTTTGCTTTGCCTGTTGCAGGTTGGCAGCACCTGGGCTCAAACACTGGCGCTTCCCCAAAAAGTAAATAAGTCGCTTCAGAAAACGAAGCCGAACGACATCAGGGACCACATCGCGTACCTGGCCGATGACCGTCTGCAGGGCCGCCTGCCGGGCACCCCCGGGTACCAGATGGCCGTGGAGTATGTGACCGACCAGTTTAAGAAATTGAACGTGGAACCAGCCGGCGAGAACCAGACCTACCTGCAGCAGGTGCGCCTGCGGCGAGCCCACACCGCCTCGGCCACCCTCCGCCTGCATGACGCAGCAGGAACAGCAGAGACCTTAAACTTAGGCCAGGACTTTACGATTTACCCGCACCCGGAGCAGGCGCAGGCCACGCTGGAAGCCCCGCTGGTGTTTGCCGGCTTCGGCATCAGCGCCCCCGACCTTGGCTACGACGACTATGCCGGCATCGATGCCACAGGCAAGATTGTGGTCGTGGTGCGTGGAGCCCCTGCCAGCTTCCCCTCCACCGTGTTTTCGTATAGCACCGATCTGATGACGATTCTGCAAACAGCTGCCGACCATGGCGCTGTAGGCGTGGTCGTAAGTTCTGCCAGCCCTGGCAGCGGTTTGCCCAACCTGCAACGCGGCATAACCAGTGTGATGCACGCCGATGGCAAAACAGCATTCTCCAGAACCTTTGTGTCGGACCAGATCAAGGCGCTGGCTTACGTGAGCCATACTACCCTGCAGAAGCTGCTGAAACCTGCCGGGCTCGATGCCACCGCGGTATCGGTCTCGCTTCGAAGTGGCGTAACGGCCTCTGCCCCCTTGCCATTTTCCATGCGCCTGGCCTATAGCTCCTCCTACACAGATTTCGACAGCCATAATGTGGTGGGCCGCATTACCGGCTCCGCCCCGCAACTCCGCGAGGAGTACGTAGTACACAGCGCCCACCTCGACCACATGGGCATCGGCACCCCCGTAAACGGCGACTCCATCTACAACGGCGCCCACGACAACGCCTCAGGCGTAGCCAGCCTGCTCGAAATTGCCAGAGTTTACTCCCGCCTGAAGCCAAAGCACAAGCCCAAACGCTCTGTCCTGATCGTGATGGTGACAGCTGAGGAGATGGGCTTGTTGGGCTCCGCCTACTTTGCCAAATACCCCACCGTGCCGAAAGAGCAGATCGTGGCAAACATCAACACCGATATGCCCACCCTGATCGCCCCCCTGCTGTCGGTGGTGCCGTTAGGAGCAGCCCATTCTACGCTTGAAGAACAGGTTGCAACGGCTAGCGCTCATTTAGGGCTGGATGTAGAGGAGGACCCCGAACCGGAGCAGAATCGCTTTATCCGCAGCGACCAGTACAGCTTTGTGGTGCAGGGCATCCCGGCGCTACACATCAAGTATGGCAACAAAACACCGGATGGCCGCAACAACCTGCACCTGCTCGTACAGGAGTGGCGCCCTAAATACTACCACAAACCCCAGGACGACATCAACGCTCCTTTCGATTTCGAAGCTGCCAAAACCTATGTGCAGCTCAACTTCCTGATCGGCTATCAGGTGGCCCAGAACCCGCAAAGGCCCGGATGGAAGCCTGGCGACTTTTTTGGAGAAAGGTTTGGAAGAAAGGAATAAAGCTAACCCTTAAGCAGGTGCCGTTCCTGAGGAATGGCACCTGCTGTTGTTTCTGGCAAATTATTTGAATAAAAAGAGCCCTTGTGAGTAATTTACTGCCTCTGCTGCAGATGCAGCGTTGCTGTACCTAAAGACCTTGAGTATGCGATATTTAATTGTTGGGGCCGGAGGCACCGGCGGCCTGATCGGCGGATATTTAGCCAGAAACAACCACGCTGTAACGCTGGTAGCCAGAGGCAAGCACCTGGCAGCTATCCGGGAAAAGGGGTTGACGATAGCGACCTGCCACGAGCCGGCCTATACCCTCCGCCACATAAAAGCGCTGGCGCAGGAGGAAGTACACGGAAGCTACGATGTGATTTTTGTTTGCGTCAAAGCCTACAGCCTGCCGGAAGTGCTCCCGCTGTTAGAAAGAACCTGCACCACCGAAACGGTGATCATCCCGATACAAAACGCCATGGAAGCCGGCAACCAGCTCCGGGCCGCCTTACCGGCACACACCGTACTGGATGGCTGCATATACATTACCGGCTATGTTGCCGAGCCCGGAAAAATAGTGCAAAACAACAGGATATTCAGAATAGTATACGGGCCGGCAAAAGACGCTGAAGTGAACCAGAGAGTGCTGGATGTGCTGGAAAAAGACCTTAACAGCAGCGGCATCCATACCCGGTTCACGACCAACATACAGGCCGAGTTGTTCAGGAAGCTGTCCTTTACCTCAGCTTTCGCCTCTACCTCGGCCTATGAGGGCTTAAAAGCCGAAGACCTGCAACAGGAAGGGCCTTACCGCGACAGGTTTATCCGGTTTTCGGAGGAGCTGAAACGTATAGCGGAGGCTGCCCGGTTTACCATTGCCTCCGACATAGTAAAAGATAACGTAGCCATCCTGGACAACCTTTCGAAAGAGTTTACCGCCTCCATCCAGAAAGACATGGCCGCCGGCCGCCCCGACGAACGGGAGCAACTGATCTTCGACATTGTGCGGATGGCTGCGCACTACCGGGTGGAGGTGCCCAACTACAGCCAAACGGCGGAGTTGTTTGGATTGAAATAACAGATGTTCCGTCCAGGTTTTCCCCGCGCTCGTCTCCAGCCGAGTGCGGATTCACGCCGCGTCTCCTGCCACGCTGGTTGCCTGCGGACGAATTAACTGACAGCCCGCAGCAGCACGGGCAGCAGAACCTCCGGAGGGCGGTTTTCATTGGAATAATCTGGTTTGGCCAGAACCTCGCAGCGTGCGCAGTTCCTGCAAGTGTTTCATTTAGGAGCACTTCTGCTTTACCTCCAGCCGGTCGCAGGAGCTGCGCACGCTGCGAGGTCTTGGGGCTACTGCTGTTCTCCAGAACTCATGGCAAACCAGTACCTGCAGGAGGTGCCTGAGCCTACAGATTTTAAAGTCTGAAGCCAATGCAGGTAACATCGGTACCTAAACTGGAAATTTGCTTTTTTGGAATAAAGGCTCTTCTGCCAGCTGAATGCGCGTCTGGAGACGTGGAAGGAGTACAAACTCGTCTGGAGACGAGCGCGAGGAAATACCAAATAAATTATTTGAATGAAAACCGCCCTCCGGAAGCTTTTTTGCTGCTGCTGGTCCTGCGGGTCTATACCTGATCCGGTCAAAGGCACCATGCCTGCAACTGCTCCACAAACGTTAGAACCGATCAGGATGCCGGTTTCAGCAGCAAAATCAAGCTGATTCAGGACAGCAAAAAATTTAGTTCATAAAATTATGAACTAGCGAAACTATCTTATACTTTTGTGCTGTTCTTACAACATGAACATGGGAAACACACTAGCATTAACGGAAAGACAGAAAGAGTTGGTAGAGAAGATTGGCATCTTCCATGAGCAATCGGGAATGCAGCCTGCCGCTGCCCGGGTGATGGGACTGCTATTTGTAGCCGATAAGCGGGAACTAACTTTCGACGATATTACGGAAGTTCTGGGAATTAGCAAAAGCGCCACCAGCAATGCCATTAACCTGCTCATCCAGACCGACCTCATCGACTACACCACGTTCTCCGGCGACAGAAAACGCTACTTCCGCTTAAAAATAACGAACTGGCGCGAAGGACTGGCTCGGAAAATTAACCACATGACCAGCATGAACACCTTATTCCGCGAAGTGCTGGAAGCCAGAAAAGAAACTGGGGCCGCTGAAGACGAGAAACTGGAAGAACTGATCGACTTTTTAAACTATGTAAATCAGGAACTACCCAAAATGGTAGAAAGATGGGAAGCTAGACGCCGGTAATTTTTTTAATGACTCAGTTCATTCTTTTCTGAACCAACCAAACATTTTAAAACAATCAAAACCTAAAAAAGTGATCAAGAGAATATTAACCATCAGCCTAATGCTGCTGCTCCTGAAGCCAGCTGTTGCGCAGGAGACACCCCTGGCAAAGCCGCTTAACCTGCAGGAGGCTATAAATTATGCCCTGGAGCACAACGAAGACGTGCAGAAAGCCTCTTATGATGAACTGAGCGCCAAGTACATGATACAGGAGGCCAAGAGCAACGGGCTGCCCCAGATCAACGGCTTTGGCAAGCTGGATGTGTATCCGGCCATACCGGTGCAGGTAATCCCGAACGTGTTCGAAGGCAAGCCCGACGAGATGATAGCCGTGCAGTTCGGCACCAAGTACAATGCCCAGGGCGGCGTGCAGGTATCGCAGCTGCTCTTCAACAAATCTTACTTTGTGGGGCTGCAGGCCGCCAAGTCTACCAGAGACCTGTACCGCCTGCGCAAGGCCATGACCGAGGAGGAAGTGATTTACAATGTAAGTTCCGCCTACTTCCAGATTCTGCAGACAAAAGAGCAGTTCAACACCATAGATGCCAACCTGAGCCGCCTGGAGCAGCTGGAGAAGATCCTGGCGCTGCAGTACCAGAACGACCTGGTGAAAAAAGTGGACGTGAACCGCATAAAGGTAAACAAGACCAACCTCGAAACCCAGAAGCAGAGTCTTACCTCAGCGGTGGAACAACAGATGAACCTGCTCAAATTTTTTATGGGCATGCCGCTGGAGGAGCCTGTGGAGCTCGTAAATACGCAAATTTTGCTGACCGGAGATGGCGTAACAGTAGCAACCGCCGACAGGGCCCTGCAAAACCAGGTGCAGCTGCAGCTCCTCGACAAGCAGAAAGACCTGACCAGCCTGCAACTTGAGAACATAAAGGCAGGCTACTACCCTTCGCTGCAGCTATCAGGAAGCTACCTGTACTCGGCCATGCGCAAGGAGTTTAATCTCCTCGACGGCAACATGCCCTGGTTTAACACGGCCGTGGTTGGGGTGCAGCTGAACATACCGATCTTCGACGGCATGCGAAAGCATGCCCAGATAAGGCAGACCGAGATAACCATGAAATCCCTGGAAGAAGACCGTAAGAAACTGGCCAAAAATGTGGTGGTGACACTCGAAAACTCTATTAACCAGTTGCAGAACAGCTCCAGCGCCATTCAGGCGCAGGAAGGCAACGTTACCCTGGCCCAGGAGGTGTACGACACCACCAACAAGCTCTACAAGGAGGGCATTTCGCCGCTCACTGATTTGCTTGAAGCCGAGGTGAGCCTGCGCGAGGCACAGACGAATTTAAACAACGAAGTACTTAAATATAAGCTGGCGCAGCTCGGCTACCTGAAAGCTGCCGGAGAATTAAACACCCTAACCAAATAAGACCTCAAATAACCCCAACATGAAAAAGTTTATTTATATCGTTATTACACTTGTTGTTTTTGGCGCTGTGGCCTTTACGCTTGCGAACAATAAAAAAGAAATGGCTGAGACAGCTGCCGTTGCCTCCCGCACCAGCGAGGCCATTCCGGTGGTGATGACAGAGGCCAGAACCAGCAAGATAGACCGCTCCTTTACCGTAAACGGCAACTTCTCGCCTATCCAGAGCCTTAGCATGGTTTCTGAAACGCAGGGGCAGGTTATTCGCCTGAACAAACGCAAAGGCGAAACAGTAAGAGCCGGCGAAGTGCTGGCGCAGGTAGAAGACAATGTGCTGCGGGCCAATATGATTACGGCCGAAGCCAACTTCGAGAAAACAAAACGCGACCTGGAGCGCTTCGTGAACCTGGCCGAGGGCGATGCCATTACCAAGCGTCAGCTGGAAGAAGTTAGACTGGGCCACCATAACGCACAGGCGCAACTGATCCAGGCGCGTCATCAACTCGAAAAATCTAAAATAAAAGCCCCGATCAGCGGTGTGATCAACGAGAGCTACATCGAGATCGGCTCTATTCTGGGAGGCGGCGTGCGCCTCTTCGACATCGTGAATGTGGATAAGCTGAAGCTGAAAGCCAAAGTATCGGAGCGCGAGGTGCTGCTGATCCGGAAAGGTGCCAAAGCCACTGTAAAGGCCGACGTTAATGCCCAGGATACTTTTGAGGGCGTGGTAACAGCTATCGGTGCCAATGCCGATCAGTCGCTGCGCTACGACATCGAAATTGAAGTGAAGAACACCAATGAGAACGCTGTGAAAGCCGGCATGTACGGAACAGCCTCCTTTGAAATTGCCGATACCCGCGATGCCCTGCTGATAGAGCGCGAAGCCATTGCCACCAGCCTCCAGGACCCGAAAGTGTTTGTGGTGAAAGACCAGCGCGCCTACCTGAAGCCTGTAACCATCGGCACCGTGGCCAATGACCTGGTAGAGATCACCAGCGGCCTTGCAGAAGGCGAGAAAGTAGTGCGCAGCGGCCAGATCAACCTGAAAGAAGGCACTAAGGTATCGGTGCTTTAACGCTGCGCTTCATTCAAAATCAGAAATTATGAAGTAAACCAGGCTCCTACTCCTTCAACCAGGAGGTACCGGGCAAACTCTGGTCTTTCAGATTTCTAAAGTTCGAAACAAGTACCATTAAAATGCACAAGATGAAAGTCTAATGTCTTGTGTCTAAAATCTTGTGTCTATAAAAAAATGAACATAACAAAAATATCCATACAGCGGTCCACAATTGTGGTGGTAATCTTTGCTGCCCTGACTATTCTGGGGCTGGCAAGTTACTTCTCGCTGAACTACGAGCTACTCCCCAAGTTCAGCCCGCCGGTACTCACGGTTACCACCATTTACCCGGGTGCATCGCCCAGCGAGGTAGAGAACTCCGTCACCAAAGAGATTGAAGATGCGCTCTCCTCGCTGGAGAACGTGGAAGAAATGAAAGGCACCTCGCAAGAGAGCTTCTCCATTATTGTAGTGCAGCTCAAGCAGGGAACCGACGTGGACCTGAGCCTGCAGGATGCCCAGCGTAAGATCAACGCCATCCTGAGCAACCTCCCAGACGATGCCGATGCGCCTGCCCTAGGCAAGTTCGACTTCGACGACCTGCCTATTATACAGTTGGGGGCCACCGCCAAAATGTCTTCCACCGAGTTTTACGACCTGATCGACAATAAACTGAAGCCCGAGCTATCGCGCATACCCGGCGTGGCGCAGGTAAAGGTACTCGGTGGCCAGGAGCGTGAGATCAAAGTGAACATCAACGCGGCGAAGCTGGAAGCTTACGGCCTTTCTATTTCGCAGGTGCAGCAGAAGATCGCTTTCTCGAACCTCGACTTCCCGACAGGCAAAATTAAGAGCGACGACGGCCAGACCCTGATCCGGCTTGCCGGTAAGTACGAAAACCTGGACCAGCTCCGCAACCTAGTACTGAAGCAGGATGCCACCAACGGTGCTATAAGATTATCGGATGTGGCCGAAGTACAGGATGCCCAGAAAGACACCGAAGTTATTACCCGCGTAAACTCAACCGCCTCCATTGGTCTGTCTATCCAGAAGCAATCGGATGCCAATGCGGTGGAAGTGAGCGAACTCACACGCAAAGCGCTGGCTGAGCTGGAGCAAACCTATGCTGCCGAAGACCTGACCTTTGTTATTGCCAAAGACAGTTCTGAATTTACCTTAGAGGCTGCTGATGCTGTAATACATGACCTGTTTCTGGCCATTGGCCTGGTGGCAGTGGTTATGCTGCTCTTCCTGCACTCTATCCGCAACGCCATTATTGTGATGATCTCTATCCCGGCATCGCTGGTGGCCACTTTTATTGTGATGAGCGTGCTGGGCTACTCGCTTAACCTGATGACGCTGCTGGGACTGTCGCTGGTGGTTGGTATTCTGGTGGATGACGCTATTGTGGTAATAGAGAACATTCACCGACACATGGAGATGGGGAAAAAAGCGGCCCAGGCTGCTTACGACGGCATCCGGGAGATAGGTGCCACGGTTGTTTCCATCACGTTGGTAATTGTGGTGGTGTTCGTGCCGATTGCCATGTCTACGGGGCTGGTGTCTGATATTCTGCGCCAGTTCGCGGTTGTGGTGGCAGCCTCTACCATGTTGAGCTTGCTGGTAGCCTTTACACTGATTCCGTTGCTGGCAAGCCGCTTCTCAAGACTGGAGCACTTGTCTGACAAGAATTTCTTCGGCCGGTTTATTCTTGGCTTTGAGCGCATGCTGGATAAGGTGATCGATGGATTTTCTGATGCGCTGAAGTGGGGCTTTAAGAACAAAACGATCGTAATGCTGGCTACTTTGGTCATGTTTGTCGGTTCTGTGGCCCTGGTTCCTACCGGGTTTATCGGGAGTGAGTTCGTGAGCGCCGGCGACCGTGGGGAATTTATTCTGCAGCTGGAATTGCCAAAGAGCGCCACCGTGGAGCAAACCAACTTTGCTACCCGGCAGGTAGAGCAGTACTTAGATAAGTACCCGGAGGTAACCAAGATATTTACTACGGTTGGCACTTCCTCTTCGGCGCAGGCAGGCCAGAATACGGCCTACCTGTCGGAGATCAACATTAGCCTGGTCGATGCCAAAGAAAGAGCCTTCACCACAAGTGCCTTTTCCCGGCAGGTAAAGATTGAGCTGGAAGAAACCATTCCTGGGGTTAAGTTTACGGCCATTCCGGTAAGTATGGTAGGCGGCGGCAACCAGGCTCCTATCCAGATTATTCTGTCTGGCGGCGATGTAAACTCGATCATGGGCATAGCCGATAAGGTGCTGGCCGAAATAGAGCAGGTGCAGGGAACGGCCGAGGTTAAAAAATCGGTGGAAGAAGGCAATCCTGAAGTAGCCGTATCTGTGGACCGCGATAAGATGGCGAGCCTGGGGCTGTCGCTGGAGCAGGTGGGCGCCGGCATGCAAACCGCCTTTAACGGCGACAACAACTCCAAGTTCAGAGCACAGGACAACGAGTACGACATCAACATCCGCCTCGACAACTTCGACCGCAAGAACATAACTGACATCGGCAACCTCACTTTTGTGAACAACCAGGGGCAGCTCGTGCGCCTGAGCCAGTTCGCGGATATCCGCCAGACCTCTGGCCCCTCTAAGCTGGAGCGGCAGGACAGGGTGGCCTCTGTTACCGTTTCGTCGCAGGTAGTAGGCCGGCCTACAGGTTCTGTGGGTGCTGAGATCCAGGAAAAAATTGCCAGCATGGACCTGCCTCGCGATGTGACAGTAACCTACGGTGGCGACATCAAAAACCAGTCAGAAGGTTTCGGCTCGCTTGGCCTGGCGCTGCTTGCCTCCATCGTGTTTGTGTACCTGATCATGGTAGCCCTCTACGATAGTTATGTGTACCCGCTGGTGGTGCTGTTCTCTATTCCCCTGGCCATAATTGGTGCCTTGCTGGCGTTGGCTTTATCGGGCTCCGCCCTCAGCATCTTCTCGATTTTGGGTATTATTATGATGATTGGTCTGGTAGCGAAAAACGCCATTCTGGTGGTCGACTTCACCAACAACCTGAAAGCCGATGGCGTGGAAGTGAAAGAGGCCCTGATAGAAGCGATCCGCATCCGTTTCCGCCCGATTCTGATGACGACGCTGGCGATGGTGATCGGTATGCTTCCGATTGCCCTGGCAAGCGGACCAGGCGCTGAGTGGAAAAACGGCCTGGCCTGGGCTCTGATCGGAGGCCTTACCAGCTCCATGTTCCTGACCCTGATCGTGGTACCGATTATCTATTACCTATTCGACAGGGTGCTGGCAAAATTCGGCCTGGACAAAAGCACCAAGATAGAGCTGGTTGACAAGAGCATGGAAGAGCTTGAGCACGAAACGGCTGAGCTTGAGGGCAAGAAGATGGCACATGTTTTTCAGCACTAATCCTACTTAACATTTAAGCTGCTGCCACAGATGGTGTGGCGGCAGTTTTATAAAAAGGTTTATCATGATTGAAGCACTTAACAAACCCAAAACCGATGCCGCAGTCCTAAAAGAGGTAAAACTCATTGTAGGCAGAATAAAAGGCCTGCACTATACCAGAGTTGCCAACAACAAAGGCTTATGGGAGTATGGACTGGATATAGTAGACCTGGTGGATGTGATTCTGGCTATAGAGCAGAAATACAATATTATTATCCCGGATGACGTGCCGGTTTACACTGTCAACGATTTTGTCGCCTATATCCAGCTGAACCGACCCCAGGTCGAACACCAGCCGGCAGCAATGTAAAATGCCAGGCTAGGTAGCAGCCTTTGGCTTATCAGTGACCTACATAAAAAAACCGGGTAGTCGCTTTGCAACTACCCGGTTTTTTTATGTAGGTCACTATTTAGGAATTACATCTCCGCCTCTGCCTGCAGCTGGGTAAAATCCTCCTGAAGCGCATTAATTCGGTTGTTTTCTGCCCTGCTTAAAGCTGTTCCGATTTCCCTTTTGCGGTCGTCCAGCAATTTAAGCACGGCTTTGGCATGTTCCCAGTCTTTGGCTGACCAGTTGCTGCGCTTGGAGCGGGCGCTCTCCACCAGGTTAATATAGGCCGGGCGGATGGTGTTGGCGGTCAGGGATTCGGTTTGGGCATACTGGCCCAGCAGTTCCCGCTTCCATTGGTCCAGGGCCTCACTTTCGTGCTGCAAGGTGTCTGTTTGCACAGGTGCCGGGGTGGGCTTTAACGTTTGCCCATGGCTTAGGTTTGGTAACAGCAGCCACAGGAGTATTGGCAGGATCAGTTTTATCATCATTTTAAATTTATTATTTACAGCTACTTATACGCAGGTCCCACCCATACAGGAGGCGCTCAGCAGTGGCAAGAAGCAATTATTCTAATCAAAACAGCCCTCCAGAGCTCTCTGCTGCTCCTGCTGCTGTTGCTGCTGCTGAGAACCGGCAAGGAGCAGTTTCGGCTGCCACTACGGCCTCCGGAAATTTTGGGAAGTGCTTGCGCATCCTGCACATTATAGAGTATTTTTGCAGCCCGATTTGGGACATAAGATTAAACGTAGCAGCGCATTTATGCACAGAGGTGAGATTGTGAAAGAGGCCATTAAAACAAGTGGCATAGCAGTAGGTGTGGTGGCCGACCGGATTGGCATGAGCAGAAGGACCCTCTACAACAAGTTTAAGGAGAGTGCCATGCCTTACAGCCTTATGCTGAAGATAGGCGAGGCGATCCATCACGACTTTTCGCAGGAGTTTCCGCACCTGGGCCGCAAAGGAAAGAAGGAGGCAACAGCTGTACTGCCTGCAACTGCACCTGCCAACCTGGAACTGTGGTTTGATGGCAAGCCGGAAGAATTGCCCACTCCCACCGGACAAGCTGAGAGCCAGCCTCAGGAAACTGCCGCTGCCCGCACTGTGCAGGAGTGCGAGGCGGAACTTATCGTGCTGCAGCGCAAATACATTGCCCTGCTCGAAAAGTTTAACGACCTGCTGCTCAAAACCAGCTAAGCCACTTCGCCAGATCAGAAAGGGCCTCTTAGCGTTTCTGAAAACAACATTAGCAGGTTTACTGCTGCCCCTCCGGCACCACCTCGTGGTCTGGTCGCTGCGCCTCCCCTGCCCTGAAAATGGCCACCGCTGTGTTTTTGCTATACAAGGTGAGCAGTTCGCCGGCTATTTTGTAGGAGGTTACTGTTTCGAACACTTTCATCAGGTAATTTTCTACTTCGATATCGGGGCACGCCATGCGGGTGGAGCCAAGACTATGCAGGCTCAGGCGCTCTCCTTTTAGTGTATATGTGCCGAAGAACCTGTTACAGCCGGCAAAGCCTTTTACCTTATCGTTTTCACTGTCGAAGTGAATAAAGCTGGTGTTGGTCTTAGGTGTGGCAGGCACTTCGTTTTCTGCAAACGACAACAGTACCCAGTCTGTGTCTAGCAGGGTGTTTTGTTCGCCAGCCACGGAGGTGTTGCGAATAGTACAGCCTGCCATAAAGATAATACCCAAAATCATGAGCAGCTGCAGCAATGGTAAGTTTAGTTTCATGATACGGTGTAAAAGATGTTAGATGAGGTTTATGTAGCGCCTGTACGCAGAAACCATGCCCAAAGTGCCTGAAAACTTTCTGCTTCAAGAAAAAAAGGGCCTGCTATAGAAACGCAGGCCCTTTTTCCTGTGGTGTTACCAGCCTTAGCCTCTCAGATCGCCCGGGCTGAAATCGCTGGCAGCAGAATCGGCCGACCAGTCTGGTCCTGACCGGTGCCTGTCGCCATGCCGGCTGGACGACGGATAATCGTTTCTGTTATGATCGAAGAGGCCTTCTTCCCTATCCTGGTTGCCCCTTCTGCTGCTTCCGGACGAATAGCTGTTGTGTTGGTTTGCCAGGTTTGGCCGGTCGGCATTGTAGCCATGGGGCTCATAACCTCCGCGCCGGCTGCTGCTCTGGCGCGACGGATCGTAGTTATAGTTCCGGTTGCTATGCTCGCCCCGGTCGGTATAGCCGTGGTCCAGCTGCTCTCCCCGCGCTTCGTGCTGGCCATAGGTGTTATACTCATCCCGGCCGTACTCGCTGATCCTTCGGCCCTGGCCACCGGCTTGGTAGCTGTTGTCCTGGCGGCTGTAGCGGTCCTGGTCGCTGTTCTGGTCGTAATTGCTGTTTCTGCGATAATCGTCAGACTCGCTGCGCCAGCCGGTGCCTCTGCTTCTTTCGTAGCCGCCATTGCGGTCGTTTTGCATATAGGGGTTCGGGTCGCCATAGCGGTAGTCCTGGTCGCCACGGCTGGAGCTGCCGCTGCTGCTCTGTCCTTCCCAGTCGCGGCCATAGTTATAGTTGCCACGGCCCTCATAGCCCTGGTCTCTGGAAGAGCGATTCTGACTGCTCCATTGGTTCTGATTGCCCCTGTTACCAGCATCCCGGTAGCTGTTGGCGCCATGGCTGCTTACTGGCCCCGGTGTGTTGTGGCCGAAGTTTGAGCCCTGGCTGCTCCGCACATCCCGGTATTCGGAGTCCTGGTCGGGCATGCCATAGTAATTGCCTCTGTTCTGGTAGCGGCTCTGGTAGTTAGAAAGGTTATGGCTGCCCTGGTCTCTGTCCGGACGGCGCCTGTATTTATTTTCGCTGTAGTAATATCTTTCGTTGTTTTCCATAGGTCTTATTTTTTTATGGTAGAATCGATCTTTCTATTAACGAACATTACCGGCTAGTGTTGGTACAAATGTCTTAAAACACAGGCTACACGCATATAGCCACATCCTTTACCGCTTTTATCCGGTCTGAAGCAAAGCAGTCCGAAGCCTCTTTTGCATACTTATAGTTTATTTCTATATTAATTTGACAATATCTATAATCAAAACAGGACGCAAAACAGTATAAGATATAAGGTAAATAGCCGATACACCAAAACGTAACCTTATCATGATCGAAAACCAAAACGGAAACAAGCCGAAAGGCGGAGCTTCAGATGCCAAAAAAACAAATGGCAAGTCTGATGACGCAAACCGTATTCTCACCACCAGGCAGGGGCACCCCGTTACCGACAACCAGAACATTCGCACAGTGGGCAGCCGTGGGCCTGCCACCATGGAGAACTACCACTTTATCGAAAAGATATCTCACTTCGACCGTGAGCGTGTTCCGGAGCGTGTGGTGCATGCGCGGGGAGCCGGGGCCCATGGCGTTTTCGAGGCTTACGGAAAGGTGGGCGACGAACCAATTGCCAAGTACACACGGGCCAAGCTGTTTCAGGAAAAAGGAAAGCAGACACCTGTTTTCGTTCGTTTCTCTACAGTAGGGCACGGTACCCACTCCCCCGAAACATTGCGCGACCCGCGCGGCTTTGCCGTTAAGTTTTACACCGAAGACGGCAACTGGGACCTGGTAGGCAACAACCTGAAGATTTTCTTTATCCGGGATGCCATGAAGTTCCCAGACCTGATCCACTCCCAGAAACCCGACCCGGTCACCAATATCCAAAGCGGGGAGCGTATTTTCGACTTTATCTGCAACACGCCCGAATCTACCCACATGGCTACTTTCCTGTTCTCGCCCTGGGGCATTCCGGCCAACTACCGCCAGATGCAGGGCTCCGGCGTGAACACGTACAAATGGGTGAACAAAGACGGCGAAGCAGTGCTTGTAAAATACCATTGGGAGCCCAAGCAGGGCATCCGGAACCTGACCCAGAAGGAAGCCGAAGAAATTCAGGGCAAGAACTTTAACCACGCCACGCAGGACTTGTACGAAGCCATAGACAAAGGAAACTTTCCGGAGTGGGAGCTGTGCGTGCAGATCATGAGCGACGACGACCACCCTGAACTGGACTTCGACCCGCTCGACGATACCAAGCTCTGGCCAGTGGACCAGTTCCCGTTCCTGCCGGTGGGTAAAATGACGCTCAACAGAAACCCGGTCGATTACTTTAACGAAGTGGAGCTGGCGGCTTTCGGCACCGGCGTACTGGTAGACGGGCTCGATTTCTCAGACGACAAAATGCTACAGGGCCGCACCTTCTCCTACTCCGACACACAGCGCTACCGCATCGGGGCCAACTACCTGCAGCTGCCGATTAACGCGCCACGCAACAAAGTGGCCACCAACCAGCGTGGAGGCCAGATGGCCTACAAAACTGATTTTGCCGAAGGCCAGAACACACACATAAACTACGAGCCCTCTTCTCTGAGTGGGTTGAAGGAGGCTCCCAAAGCCGGCAAAGATTATACACCGCGTTACGAAGCCAATCTGGTGCGCCAGAAGATAGAGCGAGCCAACGACTTTAAGCAGGCTGGCGAAACGTACCGCAACTTCGAAGATTGGGAAAGAGATGAACTGATCCTGAACCTCTCCAACACGCTGGCCGCCGCAGACAAGCGCATCCAAGATAAGATGATTGAGAACTGCACCCTGGCTGACAAAGAATATGGCCGCCGGGTAGCAGAGGGAATAAAAGAGGCGACGGAGAAAATGATGAAAATGAAAGGGGCTGAAGGCACTGACGGACCGATTGGCAATACATCGACCAGAGAAGGAGTGAAAGATGCCCAGGAAAAATCGCACAAGGCCAAACCGTATTAGGCTGCGCCTGATTAATAATTAGAAATTATGCATGCAATTAGGCGTGGTTGCACCTGATTGTATAAGATGTTCCCAAAAATAGGTTTAACAGGTCTTATAACGTGTTCATATGCAACACTTTAAAGAAGCCGCTTCTGTCAATGCAGGAGCGGCTTCTTTTGTGAACCGGCCGAAAGCTTTCAGCTCGTGGCAGGTTCTTGCCAATTATTCTAATCAAAACGGCCCTCCGGAGCCTTTGCTGCTGCAGCGGCCGCTACCTCGACCTGGCCATACCCGAAAAAGGTACCGTTCTGCTCGATTTCAACAAAGCGTAAAACCCCTACTGCGCCTACTCCTGCGCCCTCCCGCCCAAAGAGAACCACCTCGGTATAGCCATACGGGCAGGCTTACGGCTGGAGGCCCCACAGTAGCAGCAGCACCGGACAGCTCTGGAGGGCCGTTTTCATTGACATAATTGACGCGCAACCTGCCTTCAGCGAACAGGAGCTGCCGCTATTAATCGCCTGCTTTTTCTGAAATAAACCTTACCTTTGCCCGTAGCCGCACCAGTTCGCTGGAGGCAGCTCGATCTGTTAAACCATCGCTTTCCATGAAACTCATCTTTAGTATTATTTCCATAATTCTTCTTTTCACAACACAGGCATTCTCCTGGGGCCAGAACGGCCACCGGGCGGTTGGCCTGGTAGCGGAGCAGCACCTGACCAGGAAAACCAAGAAGATTGTGATGGAGATACTGGAAGACAATTCCCTGGCTGAGGTATCGAACTGGATGGATGAAATAAAATCGGACACGGCGTATAACCACACCCACGACTGGCATTGGGTAACCATCCCGGATGGCATGCGCTACGAGCAAACCGCCAAAAACCCGAATGGCGACATCATCATGAAAATTGAAGAAATCGTGAGTGCCCTCAAAGCCGGAAACCTGCCCCTGGCAAAAGAGCGGGAGTATCTCAAGTACCTGGTGCACCTGGTGGGCGACCTGCACCAGCCGATGCACGTGGGCGGCAAAGACGACCAGGGAGGCAATGCCGTGAAGGTGCTCTGGTTTGGGCAGCCCTCGAACCTGCACCGCGTGTGGGACAGCGACATGATAGACGGCAAAAACCTGAGCTATACCGAGCTGGCTCATTTTCTGGGGAAACCTGCCAAAGCCCAGGTAAAGCAGTGGCAGGCCACATCGGTAAGAGAGTGGGCCTACGACATGATGCCTTACCGCCAGGCCATCTACCACCTGCCTGCCGACAACAAACTAAGCTACCGCTACCCCTACAAGCATTTCGACACGGTGCAGCATTGCCTCTTGCAGGGTGGGGTGCGGCTGGCTGGCCTGCTGAACCAGATTTACGGGTAACGCTTCCGAACATCCGTTGAAGGCTAACAGTAGGACGTAGCCGGAAAGAATGTAGCTGCACACCAATTCTTCTAATGAAAAGGCCCCTCCAGAGGCGCTGCCGCTGGCAGGCATACCAGGCAACAGCTATAGCCGGCATGCATTTAATCCTTTCTTTCGCCACTTTATTCCTATCAAAAAAACATCACAGCAGTAGAAGGAAAAACTCTTGGCTTAGAAAAATTCAGTTAAAACGGAGGCCCTGAACAAAATTCAGGGCCTCCGTTTTTTGCTATTTTCCTGTCTCAGCACACCCCAGAGGTTCATTTCCCCAAATATTCTGCCCACTCAGGCAACAGTTCTGCCTGTTTCTGCAAACATTTCACCTCTTAAAATAGTTACTTTCTGAAACGCGGCCTATCCTTATCCTGATAATTCCGTAAAGTCAACTCAGAAACTAAACATCAATTTCCTATCGCTTCAGCTAAACACATCGGAATAGTATTTTTAAAGATCCTGCTCTGGCTGCTGATCTTTATCGTGGGCCTGGTAGTGCTGATTATCGTAGCCCTGCAGTTCCCGCAGGTGCAGCATTTTGCCGCTCAGAAAGGAGCATCTTACCTGGCCAACACCCTGAATACACGCGTAGAAATAGGCGGCTTCACCACCGACTGGCGCAACTCCATCGTGCTGAAGGAGGTGTACCTGGAAGACCAGCAGCAGGACACGCTCTGGTACAGCGAGCGCCTGGGCGTAGACATCAAGATCTTTTCGCTCCTGAAAGGAGAAGTAAACATAGGCACCATCGACCTGCAGAACGCCACCGCCAAAATCCATATCAGGCCCGACAGCAGCTCCAATTTCGATTTCATAACAGAGGCCTTCGCCTCCGACACCACTGCTGCCACCACTCCGGCCGACACCACCGCCCAGGCCATGAAGATAAACCTGGACCTGATAAACCTGGAGAACATTTACCTGGATTTCAGAGACGAGGCGGGCGGAAACCTGATCAAGGGCCGGATTGGCAAGCTGCGGACCACCATGGACGAGCTGGACCTGGAGAAGGAGATTTACCGGGTAGACGAAATTGAGCTCCGCAACACCGCCATTAGCTTTGTGCAGACAAAGCTGCCCGAAGACACGACCGCGTCGGAGCCGCTGACCATGCAGTTTGGGCTCAGCCGGGTGGAGCTTCAGAACATAGACCTCAGCTACCACAGCCAGGTAGCTAACCAGCTCATAGAGCTGAAACTTGGGGAGTCGGAGCTGGTATCAGATAACATAGATATTCCGAACGCAAAAATAGACCTGAAGAGTTTTGACCTGCATAACACCTCCCTGGTATATGTGCAGGAAAAATACCGGCCTTCTGATTCGCTTTCGGTAAACCCCGCCAGAACAGCCGAGAAGCTGGACGAAACCGTGGAAGAAACACAAGGGCAACCTGTAAACTGGGTTATAGGCCTGGATGAGATGGATATTTCGGGACTGCAGGTGAAGTTCGACAACTTTAACACCCCTGCCCAGCCTCGCGGCATGGACTACGACCACCTGCTTTTTAAGGATGTTGAACTGAATGCCCAAAACTTCCTCTTCAGCCAGAACCGCATAGCAATAGACCTGAACCAGCTTAAACTAGCCGAGAAAAGCGGCTTCCGTGTCAACAACTTCCAGGCCGACATCCGGGTAGACTCCACCAGCGCCAGCATGACCAAACTCGATGTGCAGACCGACAACAGCAACCTGGGTCCTGAACTGGTAGTACGCTACCCCTCGCTCGAGGCCGTGGCCGAGAACCCGGAACTTCTCTCCTTTGCCCTCGACCTGCAGAACAGCCGCATCGGCATGAAGGATGCCGGCTACTTTGCCCCAGACCTCACCACCGACCCTGCTTTCCGAAAGCTAGCCAATTCCACCATCCGGATTGACGGACAGGCCAGCGGAGCCCTAAACAATAAGATCACCATCAGCAAGCTGCAGGTATCGGGCCTGCAGGGAACACGCGCCGACATAAGCGGTACCGTAAGCAGGCCCATGGACCCGGACCGCATGTTCCTGGACCTGCGCATAAACCAGCTCGCCACCACCCGCACCGACGTGCAGGCACTGAGCCCGCCAGGTGTGCTGCCCCCGGACATCCGCATTCCCAACACCCTGAGCATGACGGGCAATTACCGGGGCACCCTCACCAACTTCGATGCCGACGCTAACCTGCGCAGCTCCATAGGCAACATAACCGCCAATGTAGATATGGGGCCAGGCCCTACAGGAGCAGAACCTTTTACAGCCACCGTAAACGTAAATCAGCTGGATTTGAGGCAGCTACTGGTCGATACGCTGGGGCTAGGCAGGGTAAGCATGCAGCTCACTGCCAACGGCACCGGCATGGACCCGGAAACGATGCAGGCAAAAGTAAAAGCCAACATACAGGAGCTTCATTACAACGACTATGCTTACCGGAACATACTGGCCAATGCCACTATCAACCAGAACATTTACACGGTAAACGCCACCTCCGAAGACCCGAATGTAGATTTTGTGCTGAATGCCGACGTGAACATGCGGAACGCGGAACAGCCGGCCTATGCCTTTGCCCTGGAACTGGATAGTGTGGACCTGAAAGCGCTGAACCTTTATACCGACGACCTGGCCATGAAGGGCTATGTGAAAGGCAACTTCAGGGGAGCAGATGCCAGCAGCATCAGCGGCACGCTGGAAATGCGCGACTTCATTATTCGCCAGAACCAACAGACGTTCCCGATCGATTCGCTGGGAATGACCTTAGATCAGACAGGGCCTGGGGCAACCGTTCAGGTAGCCTCTAACGTCCTGGATGCCGATATGCGCTTTCGGAACAGTTTGGCTACCTTACCTACGGCCCTCGAAAAGCATTTCTCCAACTTCTTTGATCTGCACCCCGACCCGCCTTACCCCGCCGACACCAATCTGGAGGACTTTAATGTAAAACTGAATCTGAAGCGGACAGACCTGATCACAGCCTTTGTGCCAGACCTGGAAGCCTTAAATATTTCGGGGCCCATTACCGGCTCCTATAATGCCCAGACACATGACCTGAACATGGATGCGGCCATCAATCTGGTAGAGTACATAGACTACGCCCTTAAGAACCTGACACTGCAGGTACGAGGCAACCGCGATCAGCTAGGCTACGCCGTTAACCTGCAGGAGCTATCTTCACCGTCTTTGCTGGTGCAGAACCTCGCCCTGAACGGTGCCGCCCGCGACAACGACATCACTACCCGATTATCCATCTTAGAAAACGACAGTACCGTGCAGTTTGCCATAGGTGGTTTACTAAATAGCCTCGATGCCGGCTATCGCTTCTCTTTTGCGCAGGACCAGCTGGTAATAAACGGCGACACCTGGACGGTACCCGAAGAAAACTACCTGCAGTTCGACACCAATCTCTTATTCGCTAACAACATTCGCCTGGAGCGGGGCAACAGCTTTCTGTTGATAGACAGTGAAGGAGATACCCCCGGCAATACGCCCCTGAAGGTAGAGTTCGCCAACTTCGATATTGCCTACCTTATGGAGTCGTTTCAGCAATCTGATAGCCTGATAGCAGGCATCATTAACGGCGAGGCGACAGTTCGCAATATAATGGCAGGTACCATGGCCTTCACATCTGATATAACTGTATCGGAGCTTGCCTATATGGGCGTACCGGTGGGCAACATCGGCCTGCAGGCCAACACAGACAACGGCACCCGTTTTAACCTGGAAGCAGCGCTAACAGGCAATGGCAACCAGATGAAGATTACCGGCTTTTATGAGGCGCAGCCCAGCGAAAGCCTGCTCAACCTCGATGCCAACATCTCCAGCCTAAACCTGGCCGCCCTGGAAGGCTTTACCATGGGCATGGTGAAAGACATGGGCGGCAGCGCCAGCGGCAGGCTCCGCATTACCGGCACCCTCGAGGACCCGAACATTCTGGGCGACCTGAACTTTAACCAGGCACAGTTTAATGTGGCTATGCTGAACTCTGTTTACCGGCTTCAGAATGAGCGGTTGGTGTTCAATGAGCAAGGTATCAGCTTCCCGAACTTTACCCTGACCGACTCCTTGGGCAACACCATGGTGGTGAAAGGAAATGTGCTGACACAGGATTACCTCGACTACCAGTTCGACCTGCAGGTTAGCTCAGACCGCTTCCTGGCCATGAATTCCACCGCGCAGGATAACGACCTCTTTTACGGCACCGTGTATGTGGGCACCAAGGCTAGCATTACCGGCGATATGACCCAGCCTGTGCTGGACCTGAACGTGTCGGTGCTGGATGGATCAGACTTTACAGCTGTTGTGCCGGCAGATGAGGCTGGCGCTGCCGAACGGGAGGGTATTGTGGAGTTCGTACACCTGAACGATGCCCTTACCGCCATTATCGGTCAGGAACAGGCAGACTCGAGCCAGGCAGGTTTTGTGGGGGCAGACATTAGTGTAGCCCTAACGGTAACAGATGCTACGCCCATGACCATTATCATAGATCCTGCCACCGGCGATAACCTGAAGGTGCGGGGAAATGCCGACCCGCTTCAGATTGCCATTGCTCCCAGTGGCCAGATCAACATGTCGGGGCGCTACGAAATAACCGAAGGGCAGTACAGCATGGACTTTTACGACCTGGTTTCGAGGCAACTCGATATTGCCGAGGGCAGCTATATTGCCTGGACCGGCGACCCGCTCTACGCCGACATAAACATTACGGCCATATACAATGTGCGCACAGCGCCTATGGAACTGGTGCATAACCAGATTGCCGGAGACCCTGACCCTGCCCTGCGTAACCAGTTGCCTTTTGAAGTGCATGTTTTGGTGGAAGGCGAAATAATGAAACCCGAGCTTGGCTTTGACGTGCAGCTGCCGGAGCAGCATCGCGGAAGCGGCGTGGGCGGGCTGGTGACAGAGCAGCTGAGTATTCTGCGCCAGAATGAATCGGAGCTGAACAAGCAGGTGTTCTCCTTGCTCGTGCTGGGCCGCTTTATGGCCATGGATCCGCTGGCCAGCTCCGGAGGGGGCCTGGCCGCATCGGCAAGAGGCAGTCTGAGCCAGGTCATGACAGACCAGCTCAACTCCCTCACCGACCGATACGCCGGTGGTCTTGGCCTGGAACTGGGTGTAAACTCTTACGAAGATTACTCCTCCGGCTCAGCCCAGGGCCGCACCGATCTGAATGTGGCCGTTAGGCAGCAATTCCTCAACGACCGGCTCACCGTGCGGGTGGGCACGGACATCGGGCTGGAAGGCCAGACGGAAAACACAAACTCCATGAGCGGGTTTGGGGGCGACATATCGGTGGAGTATTCCATTACACAAGATGGCCGGCTGCGTGTACGTGGCTTCCAGCGCAACCAGTACGAAGGGTACCTGGAGGGAGATGTGCGGGCAACAGGACTATCCTTGATATTTGAGCGGGAGTACGACGACTTCGCCGACCTGTTCCGGAATGTGGAGAGACGACAGGAAAAAATGAAAACCCGCCGGGAGGAGCAGGCCCAAAAACTACAAACAGAAGCAATAGAATAAGTACTTTATGTCAGGCAAGATATCCCGAATTCCATTTTCCTATGCACCTATGCTGCTGCTCACGCTGTTTTTATGGGGCTGCAGCAGTACCAAAACTGTTCCTGAAGGCGATGCCCTTTTTGCCGGCTTTAAGGTGAAGGTAAACGATGAGCACGACAGCAGCAACCGCTCCTCTGCCCTTACGACAGAGCTGAGCGGCACGGTGCGCCCCAAGCCCAATGCCTCTATCCTGGGTATGCGCCCGAAGCTCTGGATCTACAACGCATTTTATACGGAGAAAGAGAAAGGCATCGGCAACTGGATTCAGAACAAGCTCGGCGAGGCGCCTGTGCTGCTCTCCACAGTAGACACCGCCAGTGTGAGCGATGTGATGAGTACCCGCCTGCACAACAGGGGCTATTTTGTAAACGAGGTCAGCAGCAGTACCACCATAAAGAAAAAGAAAGCCACCATAGAGTGGACAGCAACGGTAGGAGAACCTTACCGCATCCGTAAAATTGCCTATACCCTGAACGACTCCTTACCCATACACAAGGCCATCCGGCAAACGCAGACAGAAACACTTCTGAAACCAGGCGACCCCTACGATCTCTCGACCATGACCCTGGAGCGGGTACGTATAGATGGCCACTTAAAGAATAAAGGATATTTTTACTTTAACCCCGAACTGCTCCTGTTCAGCGTAGACACTACGGCAGGCAACAGGCAGGCCGATGTGCTGTTACGCATCAAAAATGTTGCTCCGCAAAGGTCCCTGCAAGCCTATACACTCGACGATATCTTTATTCATGCCGACTATTTCCTCAACGACAGCATCAGCACCAACGACACCGTTAGTGTAAGAGGCTACAAGTATATTCCGAACGAAAACTATGTAAAGGCCAAGCATCTGCTCCGGGGCGTTTTTCTGTACCAGGACAGCCTGTACACCAGGCAGAACCAACTCCTCACCGTAAGCCGCCTGATGGGCCTGCCAGCCTATAAGTTCGTAAACCTGGAGTATGAGCCCGACACCACCAGCAACGGCAGGCTCGACGCCTTCCTGTACCTGACTCCGGCCCTGAAAAAATCGCTGCGGCTGGAGGCGCAGATGGTGAACAAGACCAACGGCTTTGCCGGCCCCGGCCTGCTGGCCTCTTTCCGGAACCGGAACGCTTTTAAAGGCTCCGAACTCCTGACCGTAGATTTTACCGGCACTTTCGAGAGCCTGGTAGGCGGCCGCGGCTCAGGCGCTAACCCCGAAACCGGCGAAGAGAACCAGAATTCGAACCTGACATCTTACGAACTTGGCGTGCAGACAAACCTGACCATTCCGCGTATTGTGTCTCCGTTCCGGATGCGGAACCTGCGCACCGAGTTTGTACCCAAAACCCGTATCAACGTAGGGTTCAACTTCCTGAACAGGGTTAATTTTTTCCAGATGAACTCCTACAACGCCTCTTATGGCTATAACTGGCGGCCTAAACAAACCATTACCCACGAGATAACCCCCATTAACCTGCAGTATGTGAGACTGGCCCGCACACAACCTTCCTTTGAAGCCATCCTGGCCGAAAACGCGCTCCTGCGCCGCAGTTTTGAGGAGCAGTTCATTATCGGGTCTATGTACCAGTTTACTTACAGCAACCAGGCCATTAAGGAAAAAAAGCACCAGTTCTACGATGATGTAACGCTCGATGTATCGGGCAACCTGGTGAATGCGCTGCATTCGCTTACCGGGGCCGATAGCCCGCAGGAAGAGGCGCCCCGCACCCTGATCGGGCAACCCTATTCGCAGTATACCCGCATCCGCAACGACTTCCGCTATTACATGAAGGTAGGCCAGGCCAGCCAGATCGCCACCCGCCTGCTTACTGGCGTGGGTTTCTCGTACGGCAACTCCACCACTATGCCTTATGTAAAGCAGTTCTCTATAGGTGGGCCCAACAGTATCCGGGCATTCCGGCCACGCAGTGTGGGGCCCGGCACCTACAATGTGCCAGACTCGCTGCTGTTCTCGTTCTTTGATCAGGTAGGCGACATAAAACTGGAGGCCAATGTAGAGTACCGGTTCCCGATTGCGGGCTTTTTTAAGGGAGCGCTCTTCGTGGATGCCGGCAATATCTGGCTGCTGCGCGAAAATGTAAACCCCGATACCGGTGAAGTAGACCGACCCGGAGGAGTTTTTGACTCAAGCACTTTTATGAGTCAGCTGGCAGTAGGCACCGGGTTTGGTTTGCGCATAGACATCGAGTTTTTCGTTATCCGCTTCGACTTTGGCATTCCGGTGCGGGTGCCTTACCTGCCCCCCGGCGAGCGCAATGTTCTCAGCGATTTTCGGTTTGGCTTCAGTGGCGAAAACAGCATGACGCTGAATATTGCCATCGGCTATCCGTTTTAGGCTACTGACCAGCATCCGGCAGCGTGTAATCTTTAGGAAAGCCTGATTTTCCAGGACCTCATAGAACAGGACGCAGGATGTGGTTTGTTCTTCTGCCAACATAGAGGATATCAGATACCGGGAGGTATTGCCGCAGCCGGGGACCCTGTGTAGCAATTATTCTAATAAAAACTGCCCTCCGCAAGCTTTGCTGCCGCCGCTAAACTTGCTGCAGTTCCTGCCATACAATTTGCATTTTAAGTAAAAATTGCCTTTCTTTGAAAGAAATACTCTTTACCAAACGTGCTACCGCACTGCAACATATCGCGCTTACAGGCACTGGCTCCTACTGGTTTAGTAGCGGCGTCGCATCACGTATCTTTAGGTGATGTGGTAAACGGCTATTGCCTGTACTTTCTGAGTTCTCCTAAAGCTTTTAATTAATAAGCCGGAACCCTCCGGCCCCTTCTGCAAGCTGACATCTGCAGCGTGCACGCAACAGGCATAAGCACGCTGCTTTATTTTTCTTACCCTTTTCAGATTCTTATTAGTATGCGAAAGGCAGGCGCAGGCGCTTGCCTGCTTTTTTGCATTTCTGTATATGAAGCAAAACCCTGATTCTGGCATAAATAAAGCTGTCTGCTGGCCGAAGCGTTTCTCAAACCTGCTATCGTAACAAGATCTATAACTTTAAATTCAAATATCATGAACAGTGTATATGTAACAGAAAAAGATTACCAGCGGCTTCATGCGCTGGTACAAGCCCAGCGGCTTACAAATGCCGCCTCCGCCGTGGAGGCGCTTTGCAATGGGTTAAAGCGTGCCAAAGTCGTAGCATCGGAAGAGATTCCGGAAGATGTGGTGACGATGAACTCATTTTTAAAGCTGCGTAACCTGAAAACCGACGCCATTATGGCCATTAAGCTCGTGTACCCCAAAGAGGCAGACGTGAACAGCCGCAAGGTATCGGTTCTGGCCCCTATCGGCGCAGCTGTTCTGGGTTGCCGCAAAGGAGACGAGGTAACATGGAACGGCCCCCAGGGCAAAGTTGAGTTTCTGGTGGAGGAAGTGCTTTACCAACCGGAAGCAGCAGGCGACATATATTTGTAAAGTTGCATCAAAACACAAGCAGCCCACTCCTGGTTAAGACCACAGGGATGGGCTGCTTGTGTTTATAAGCTGCAGCAGCAAAGCCTCCGGAGGGGCTTTTTTATTTAAATAATTCAGGCAATGTACCTGCTATTCCAATTTTTCAAGGTCTTTGGTTGCCGGCCCGGTAATGACGCGGCCATAAGGGTCGAAGCGGGAGCCGTGGCAAGGGCAGTCCCAGGAGCGCTCTATGTTGTTCCAGTTTACGAGGCAACCCAGGTGTGTGCAAACGGCTGAGCACTGGTGCTGCACCCCTTGCTCATCGCAGTACACAGCCACTTTAGACATTCCTTTGCGCATAATCTTACCAGTCCCCGGCATTACGTGGGCCGGGTCGTCTACTTCCCCGCCGGTTACATAATCTTTGAACTGCGCCGCCACATTTAAGTTCTCTTTCAGAAACTCTCCAGATGATTTCAGGTTGGTACGTGCCGGATCGTAAAGTTTCTCCCACGGATTAGGGCGGCCCATGATCAGGTCGGTAATCAGCATGCCGGCAATGGTGGCGTGCGTCATGCCGTGGCCGGAGTCGCCGGTGGCAATATACACGTTGTTGGTGTCGCCGGGGTTTCTGCCAATAAAGGCCAGCCCGTCTACAGGTTCCATTACCTGCCCCGACCAGCTGTATTGCAGTTCCCCCGCTATCGGAAACTTCAGGCGCATCCAGCGCTCCAGGTCTGCCAGGTGCTTCTCCGGATGATCTTCCTGCCCTGTCTTATGGTCGGCCCCTCCTACTATCAGCAGGTCGGTGCTGCCATCGCTGCCTGTTGTGTTCCGGCTATCCTTTTTATCGCTGTCAGCGTCGCCGGCTTTTCCCTTCAGCAGGCGTACGTAGTGGTAAGGGTCCTGCATATCCCAGTAGAGGTTGTCGGGTATTTCGCCACGAGGTACGGCAGCCGCCACCACATAGGTTCTATAGGGAGCCTGCTTGGTATGCATGGCAAACAGGTTGCTGACCGGCGAGTTGGTAGCCACCACCAGCTGATTGGCCGACACGGCAAAATCCTGCTCCGACACCACCGTTACCACCGGCCCCGTCTCGAAACGGACAGCCTTGGTTTCTGTAAAGATCTGGCCTCCTGCTTCCAGAAAAGCGGCGCTAACACCAGCCAGGTACTTCAGGGCATGGAACCGGCCCTGGTTCGGGAAGTGCAGGCAGGGCAAAGCCGTGAGGGAAGGTACCGGGCATCTTTTCCGGAGCACCACATCCAGCCAGCCAATCTTCTGCAGCGCCTCCAGCTCCTGCATCAGTCCCTCTTCCTCTTCGCGGTTGTTGGCAAACAGGTAGCCATCTAGTCGCTCAAAATCGCAGTCTATACCCAGGTCGCTGGCGATCTCCTCAATCTTGTCGATGGCCTGGCCGTGGCTCTGGGCGGCAAGCCTGGCACCCTCTACACCAAAGAGCCTGATCAGCTCCGTAAAGCGGTCGTCGAGCGCATTGGAGAGGTGGGCGGTGGTGCGGCCGGTTTCGCCGCCGCCGATCTTCTTCGCCTCCACCACCACCACTCTCTTGCCCTCCTTGGCCAGCAGATAGGCCGTGGTGATGCCCGCCAGGCCGGCTCCCACTACACATACATCGCAGGATATGTTTTCATGCAAGGGTGTGGTGGCGGGCATTTCGATGTTTTCTACCCAAACAGGTAAGGTTGCTCCGGATTCTCTTTTCATAGTTTCTATTATTTGGCGTCTGCAAAGGAGCAGAACGTGGGTTACACGCTAAAATAGCTGAGCTGTTTATTGCTTTGGATTACGGCTGCTTTGATTGAATTGTTGATGATCTGTTGTTAATTTGCTGGTTCGTATCCCGTAAGTCCGCTGATCTGCCGGTACGGTTTAGTTGATAAACGAACCATGGGCGGAGCACAGCTTACCTGAAATCAAACCCCCGTTACAAAACCATGCAGACAATTACCTGGCAACAGTTTGAACAAACCGACATCCGCGTAGGCACTATTATAGAGGTAACAGATTTTCCGGAAGCCCGCAAACCTGCCTATAAACTGATGATAGACCTCGGACCGCTGGGCATCAGAAAGTCGAGTGCGCAGATAACCAGCCTGTATACGAAAGAGGAACTGGTCGGAAAGCAGGTACTGTGCGTCACGAACCTGGGCAATAAGCAGATCGGGAAATACATTTCGGAGGTGCTGGTAACCGGTTTCGAAGACGGGCATCAGAACATCGTGCTGGCCCAGCCTGCCAGCCCGGTACCGAACGGGAGCAAGCTGATGTAGAAGAAACGGAAAGGCCTGAAAACAGAAAAGGACACTTTACGTGTCCTTTTCCTAAAAGCTGTTTTCCAAATAAATTGGTTCTAACTTCTGATAATATATACGCCAGTGATTTTACAAAGTTGCGGAACCGGAGAGAATAATTTGACCAACAGGAAAACAGCCTCCGGAGGGGCTTTTTCATTCAGATAATTTGCCTTTACCAAAGTAGGACTTCGTAATATTTAGGCCATAGGGAACGGCGAAGGTCTTGCCCGATCAGCTATAATTATTTAAATGAAAATGGGCCTCCGGAGGTCAAACTCCCGCTGCTCCCACTCTTACCTCCGGCACTCAAGCGCTAGCTGCGCACAGCAACTCGGCAGAGACATAGGATTTGAGCCGCATTTGGGCAACCCGAAGACTCCCCAAAAAATCTTCTCCACTCACCGTCTTCAGCCACGGCAGCAAATCCGCACATCATTTAAGACAGTTGCTATATAATTTTACGCCAAATGCCGTATCTTTCCCTCTGCAAAAAGGCACTTACAGGCAGCGTACTTGCAGCACAGATTCAGGTATTTAAAACTAAATTTCAATCTTATGGACGATCTTTTAGCAGCCCGCCTGCAAATGGCCGTTTCGCTTGGCTGGCACATTGTGTTTGCCTGCATCGGCATGACCATGCCCATCCTGATGGCGTACAGCGAGTGGAAGTGGCTGCGAACCGGCAGGCAGGTGTACATAGATCTGGCCAAAGCCTGGTCGAAGGGCGTGGCCATATTTTTTGCGGTGGGCGCAGTTTCCGGTACTGTTCTCTCGTTCGAACTCGGCTTGCTTTTCCCCGAGTTCATGAAACATGCCGGCCCCATTTTCGGGATGCCCTTTTCGTGGGAGGGTACGGCATTTTTTGTGGAGGCCATCGCCCTGGGCGTTTTCCTGTACGGCTGGAACAGGCTCAACAAATGGGTGCACTGGCTCTCCGGTGTGGTGGTAGGCATATCGGGGGTGCTCTCGGGCATTTTTGTGGTGGCGGCCAATGGCTGGATGAACAGCCCCTCTGGCTTTACCTGGAAAAATGGCCAGGCCTACGACATCGATCCGGTGGCCGCCATGTTCAACGACGCCTGGTTTACCCAGGCCCTGCACATGACGCTGGCCGCTTTTGTGGCAACCGCCTTTGCGGTGGCCGGGGTGCATGCTTACCTGCTCTTAAAAGACAGGAAAAACGAGTTTCATAGAACAGCGGTACGGATTGCCCTCGCCTTCGGAGCCGTGGCCGCCTTCCTGCAGCCTATCAGCGGCGATATTTCGGCCAAAGACATTGCCCAGCGGCAGCCGGCCAAACTGGCCGCCCTGGAAGCCCTGTACCATACCAGCAAGCCAGCCGACCTGGTTATTGGCGGCATTCCGAACGATGAGGAGGAGCGCGTGGATTATGCGATTCATGTGCCCGGGTTCCTGAGCTTCCTGGCGCACGGCGATTTTGAGGCGGAGGTGATTGGCCTCGACCAGTTTCCGAAAGACGAAAGACCGCCTGTGCTCATTACCCATATCGCCTTTCAGATTATGGTGGGCATTGGCTTTTTGCTGGCCTTTGCCGGTTTGCTGTACCTGGTGTTCAGCGCCCGCTGGAAACATATGCTGGAAAAAAGATGGTGGCTTTGGTTTATCGCCTCGCTCACCCCGCTCGGTTTTATAGCCGTGGAAGCAGGCTGGACGGTTACGGAGGTTGGGCGCCAGCCCTGGATTATCCACGGCATCATGAAAACGAAGGATGCGGTTTCGCCCATGCCCGGGCTGCAGTATTCGTTTTACATGATCACGGTGGTCTACCTGCTGCTCACCATCATTATTATCGGGCTGATGCGCCGGCAGATCGCCACTATTGGAACATATTACCCTTCGGCCAGAACCAAACCTGAATAAGCCATGCTGCTGATCATCATAATAATACTGGGTGTGTCCTTTATTCTGTATACTTTGCTGGGAGGGGCCGATTTTGGCGCAGGCATTGTGGAGACAGTGGCAGGCCGGAAGGGCGAACGTATCGTGTCGAGAGCCATAGCGCCTGTCTGGGAGGCCAACCATGTGTGGCTCATTCTGGCTATCGTGATCCTGTTCACGGGCTTTCCGCTGGTGTATGCTACCATTAGTGTGGCGCTGCACATTCCGCTCATGATCGTTCTCCTGGGCATTGTGATGCGCGGCACCTCGTTCACGTTTCGCCACTACGATGTTGCCCCGGCCAAGTCGCATGCCTATTACTCAGCATTTTTCAGGGCTTCCAGTTTTATCACGCCCGTCTTTCTGGGCATCACGCTTGGCGCCATGATTCTGGGCGACATCAACCTGGAATACACGGGCAGCTTTTACCAGCAGTACGTGAGGCCCTGGTTTAATGTATTCTGCCTGGTGGTGGGATTGTTCTCCGCCTCGCTGTTTGGGTATATAGCGGCCGTTTTCCTGATTGGGGAGGCCACCTACCCCATCGAGCAGAAAAGATATACCCGGATTTCAAAGCTGTTCCTGTTGCTGACCATCAGCATGGGCGTTCTGGTTTTTATAACGGCCGAGTTCTATGGGCATCACCTCTTCTCAGAATTCTTCCAGTCGGGCTGGAGCATCGCGGCCTTTTCGGCAGTGGCCCTGCTCACGCCTGTAGCCTTTTATTTATTCAACCATCCGAATACGGTTTACTTACGGGCGGCGGTAAGTGTGCAGGTAACCCTCATCATGCTGGGCTGGTTTGCGATGCAGTTCCCTATTCTGTTGTATGAGAAAAATGGCAACCACCTTACTTTCTACAACACGCAGGCCCCTTACGCTACGCAGTTTCAGTTGCTGATCGCCTTACTTGTGGGCTTGCTGTTTGTGCTTCCGGCTTTTTACTTTCTGTTTAAAGTGTTTAAGAAAGATAGCGGGCAAAATGTTAATTCATGATGTGTGGAGCCAGCCATCCTATGGTGAGCAGCAGGAGCTACTATGCTGAACATCCTTATTCTGATACAGAAATCAGAATTATTTGAATGAATTCGCCCCTCCCGAGGCACCGCTCCTGCTGCGGCTCCTGCTCTGAAAATCGATACTTTTTCGTCAACCCCTTGCTTCCAAAAAAGCAGGAGCAGGGAAAGTACCTCTCCCTGCTCCTGCTGAACATCTGCACTTGATAATTCTTAGCGGAACACATACGCCACATTCGGCACTTGCGAGAGCACCGGGCTGGGCAGGTCGAGCGCTTTGGCCCTTCCGTCTACCACGGGTGCCACAGTACCCTGTTTGGCGAGGTATTCAGTCATTACATCGTGCACGGTGTAGTCCTTTACCTGCGGGTCTTCGGCTCCCGGCATGCGGCAGAGCATATCGTCTGGTTCGCCGCTCCGCAGGCAAGCTGCCATGGTGTATACCCTGGTGGGCTCCAACGGCTTGCCACCTATTTCAATCGACTGTACCCGCTGCCCTTTCGGAGCCTTGGCGTGAAAGGTCATCTCCATCCCTGAGAAACGGATTACCCAGCCCCCAAAGCGCTCCAGGGGTTTTTCTGCAAAAACATTGTGCAGTTCCTGCTCCATCCAGTCCTGAATCTGCTGGCCCGTAGCCTTGCCGGTTTTCACCTGCTCGTTTACAGGGAGCATGTTCCAGATATCGCCATACGTAATAGGCGCTCTGCCTGTGGCGTCTGGCACAATCGGGGTGCTGAACCTGAAACCGTTGGAGATGGCTACATCGGCTCCTGTTTTCCAGCGCAGCGCGTCAGTAATCATGTTATCCATGGGGTTTTCTACCACCAGGTAGCGGTAGAGCGGTTTTTCGGTATAGCCCAGCACCTTTGCAATCTGGTCCTGGTAGGGGGCCAGTTGCTCCTCCACAATCTTCTGTACAGTGGGGTCTGCCGGGTACCGGGCCGGGTCCACATCTATCAGTTCGTAGCGCTGGTTTATTATTTTACCGTCGGCTACTTCCAGGTCGAGGCGGCCTACAAAAGAGGCGAAGGCTCCCGGCTCCACCACCTGCGCATACTTGCCTTTGATGGGCTGCCGTATCCGCTCATGCGTGTCGTTGCCCAAAATAAAATCTACACCTTTTATGTATTCCTGGTCGGCCAGGTGCACCTGCTTGGAAATGCCGATGTGCGTTACCAGAAAAAGCACGTCCACCTGCTGCTGCTCCTTCAGCTCTTTTATAAGCTCCTGCAGGTTATCTTCCACAGAAGTAAAGCTCAGGCCTTTGCTGAAGGCCGGGTTCTGACGGATGGGCACTTCGGGGTCGTTATAGGAGATGAAACCCAGCTTTACTCCCTTCACCTCTTTTACCAGGTAAGGCGGGTACAGCATGTTGCCACTTGCTTCGTCGTACACATTGGCGCACACCACCGGCTTGCCATAAGAGGTCAGCACCTGCCGCATTTTCTGGTCTCCGTAAATTACCTCCCAGTTGCCGGGTATCAGAAAGTCGTACTCCATGGCCTTGATGATCGGTCCAAATACTTTTCCTTCCGACAAGGCAGCAACAGCGCTCCCTTGAATCAGGTCGCCGCCATCCACGATCACCGTTCCACCAGGGTTCTCGGCTTTGATCTGCTTAAAAATGGTCTGGATGTTGGCCATGCCGCCACGCTCTTTAAACTTAAACGTGCCGTTCTCGATAAAGAACTCCTGGTGCGGCAGTAGCTGTCCATGTATGTCGGCTGTTTGCAGAATAGTAATGGTCTGGCTCTCACCTGAAACGGCCTGTGCCTGCTCCTGTTTGCCCGACTGGCAGGCGCTAAAAAAGACGACCGGCAATACCAGAGCCGCTAATACAATATATTTTATATGATTAAATTTCATGATTTCTTTTTTATAAGTGATACGCTGACTTGGCCCTTGGTCCATCGCCAAAAGGTTATTCCAGCGCCATGGCACGGTATAAAGATATAAAGACGCAGCAAGCCACAGGGATGCAAAAACATGCCTCCTCCCTGCTTCTGAAAAACTTTGCGTCATAATACCTGGGTCTTGTGTCTGCTTTTACCGGACCATGCTTTTCAGGAATTCCCGCACTTCCGGTGTATCATACTCTGCCATGCCTTCCTGCTTTGCCACAATTTTGTCTTCCGGGGATATGATGAAGGTGGTCGGGATGGCATTGCTGTAAAATTCCTGCGGAAACTGGCTCGCCGGCATGTACACCGGGAAGGTATAGCCTTTCTTGTTGATGAACTTCTGCACCTTCTCCTGCCCGCCTTCGTCTACCGAGAGCATTACAAAAGCAATTTTATCGGAGCCTACCTTCTCGTAGAGGCGCTGGATGTTGGGCATCTCGGCCACGCAAGGCGGGCACCAGGTGGCCCAAATGTTCAGGAACACTACTTTACCACGCAGGCTTTCAAAAGAAACGGTTTTGCCGTCTAGGTTGGTCATTTTAAACCCTGTCCCTACCATAGCCGCCTTGTCTGTAACCGACACCTCCGTTACAGGCACCGTGCCGGCGGCTGGCACCGGTTCCGGCATACTGGCATTCTTCAGGCCGGTGGCCAGCAACAGCCGCTGCACCTGGCCAATGGCTTCGGTATGGAGCCCGGTGAGGTATAAAACTCCGAAAATGGCCAGCATAACGGCCCAGCCCGGTATGTTGCGAAATGAAAATTTATGCTTGTTCATGTTGATTTCTTTATTTGAATTCGATTTAAATACTCTAAAATGAAAGTACAACTTTAAATTACAGCTCCACCGTTACGTACCCCTGCTGCTGCAGGTCGAACATATAAGTGAGGCCGTTGGGTATAATCTCCACGCCCTCCACCAGGGTGGCTGGGTCTATCTGGAATTGCTGCAGCGACATGCCGCACACTTTGTAGGTTGCACCAGCCGCTTTTCCTTTGGTAATTTCGGCTGCCATGGCATGCCCTTTCACAAAACCCTCTACCGATTTGGCACAGGCCATTACTACAAAATTCTCGCGTTTGTACTGGCTGGCTGGTGTTATAGCCTCGGCGGTGTTGGCGGCTGCTTTCAGGTGGTTCGGCTGACTGATCAGCACGGCATAATTCTTTTTGCCAGTGTCTGCACTTGCTGGTGCAGCAGCCGTTTGTGCCGCTGGCCCGGAGGCCGTGCAGGCGCTCAGGAGGGTCAGGAGCCCGGCGGTTAGGATGGCTGCCATGGCACCCGCTCTTACCGGTTTTCTCTTTAGCCGCAGCTTATTCTTAAAGTCAAAAACCTGGTCCAGGGCGTAGTACCTGGCCCCGTTTACGATAAAGAAAAACAGCATCCCGATCAGGGCGATGTTCTTGAAAAGGGGGCCGGTTCCTGCTGCGCTCGCTACCTGAATGGTTAGCGTTATCGGAATCAGGATGAGCAGGAGCAACAGCGCAGCCAGCTTTGTCCGGAACCCCGCCAACAGCATAAAGCCGCCCAATAATAAGCCTATCCCGGAAAGAATGATAAGGATTTCAGCTGGAGCGATCCAGATGGCCAGGTAGCTTAAATCTGCCTCTTTGAGGCGGGCAGTTGCTCCGGCAGTACTAAACAAGTGATTGAGTCCGGCATTTATAAAGATAAGGCTTCCGAGCACGCGCAGTGCCAGAAACGATAATTTTTGCAAAGGTGTGGTTTCCATGGTCATGTATTAATTCTTAAAAATGATTTTACCGGCGCACAGACACAGCCTGTCTGTCTTTCCTGTTCAGGAAAGTAGAAGACGCAGGTCTGCACGCAGCCCGACCAGAACTGGCCAGACAGTGCTTTAGAGAAACATTTTAAGAGAACCTTGGAGGGTCAGGCTCACGGCCCAGATGAGGGGACAGGTACTTTTTGGCAGGAGGCACAAAACCTGCTCCGTACAAGCCAACAGGCAGGAACACTGGCTGCTCCTGAGTGGCAACAAGCGCATAGGACGGCACGCTGCAGTCGGTTACGGTGCCCGCCGCATTATGCTGCCCGGAGTGTGCCTGGTGCTGCAGGCATTTCCGGGCGCAGGTGCGTTTAATTTTCTTCTGATGGCTACAGGCTTTCTTCAGCACACCCTGCTCCATGCCGGAGCCTCTGTTCAGGCGGCCATCAGGTTCCGGCAACATAAACAGCAGTAGCAGTGTACTTAAAAATAAAAGCAGATAATGCTTCATGTAGCGTATTTAATTCATATAAAAATTCAGGAACAGCTTGCTCCGGCAATAGTTTCTCCCGGCAAGGCTTCTACCTGATACCGTTCTCAATGAACAAAGTCAGGCGATTAAAGCCGTCAACTTACAGAGTTTCCAAGGAGTAGTTCCTGGGCAATTATTCTAATGAAAAAGGCCTTCCAGCGATTTTTTCTGCAGCTGCGGCATACCGAACCAATCAACCTGAAAGGTCATCCTAAGTTCTATTACCCTTTTACAGTAGCTTTATTGCCAATGGCAGCCAGCTAAATCAGCATTAGCGCAAAAGGCGCCTTCCTTTGCAGGTAACATACTGAGGTGCTGTAATGGTTCTGGCGCAGCCGCTGCTTCTCTAAAATTACCTTCTATACTGGCCGGCATCTACCAGCTCCTCTGACCATGCTTCTTTTACAAAGGTAGCCTCAAAAAACTAATCCTCCTGTAACCAAAGTCACTGAGCATTACTTTCTGCCTGAAGTGCTATGATTTGTAGTGAAACAGTACGCAGCCGCTGCTTCAGAAGAACTTGTATCTTAAAATAATGGTACATGATAAAATCCAGACACTGTTCTTCGGCAGTACTTTCATCAGAAATTAGCTACGCCCAAATAAAGTGCCACTGGAAATGCTTCAGTAAAGGTCAATAAAGCTGCTTTTCCATCATTTCTGATTTTGAAATTTAATTTTTAATAAGCGAAATTCCTGTGTGACAAACATCACTGTAAGCCCTTTTCGTAAACTTTACTTTTGTAACTGTAATCAGAGTTCTTCGGGGCTTATAGGAAAATTAAAAAACAGCGCAGATGAAAATACAACAGTTTGAAGACAAAGGCTTAGCACATTACAGTTACGCCATTTTAAGCGAAGGCACAGGCGAGGTGGTTTTGATTGACCCGACCCGCAACCCGCAACCGTACTACGATTTTGCAGCCGCCAGCAAGGCCAACATTGTAGCTGTTATAGAAACGCACCCGCATGCCGACTTTGTCAGCTCGCACCTGGAGATACACGAGGCAACCGGTGCCACGATTTATGCACACAGCATGGTAGGCGCCGACTATCCGCACCAGACTTTTGATGAAGGAGCCGTGCTGGAACTTGGCGACATCAGGCTGAAATCGTTGCACACACCGGGTCACTCGCCCGATGGCATTAGCATTGTGCTGGAGCTCGAAGGCAAGGACAAAGCCGTATTTACTGGCGACACCCTTTTTATCGGTGATGTGGGCCGCCCCGACCTGCGCGAGAGCGCCGGCAATATTACGGCTGAGCGAAAAGAACTGGCCAGCCAGATGTACCACAGTACCCGCGAAAAGCTGATGAAACTGGACGACGATGTGCTGGTTTACCCGGCGCACGGTGCTGGCACCCTGTGTGGAAAGGCCCTTAGCGAAGCCAACAGCAGCACCATTGGTGCAGAAAAACTGAGTAACTACGCCCTGCAGGAAATGAGCGAAGAAGCCTTCGTAAAACTCCTGTTAGAAGATCAACCATTCATACCAAAATACTTTAGCTACAATGTGGCCATCAACAAACAAGGCGCTTCGGCCTATAAACCAAGCCTGAAACAGGTTGCCCGGCTGGCCCCCGATCATCAGCCGGAAGCAGGCGCTGTGGTAATAGATGCACGAGCAGAAAAGGTGTTTAAGCAAAGCCACTACCAAGGCGCGATCAACATTCAGAATGGCAATAAGTTCGAAACCTGGCTGGGCAGCATCGTAGACGCGAAAGAGAGCTTTTACCTGGTGGCTGCAACCGAGGAGGAACTGGAGGAGCTGATCGAAAAAGCTGCCAAAATAGGGTACGAGTTGCTGATAAGCGGCGCTTTTGTGCAGAACAGCCCGGCCAACGCCTCCACTCCCGAAATAAATGTGGAGGCGTTCAGCCAGCACCCCGACAACTACACTATTGTGGATATTAGGAATGCGTCAGAAGTAAAAAGTGGTAAGTTCTTCGAAAAAGCCATCAACATTCCGCTGCCGGAACTGCGGGAGCGTACCAGCGAAATTCCGACTGATAAACCCGTGGTGGTGCACTGTGCCGGCGGTTACCGCTCAGCAGCCGGAAGCAGCATTGTGCAGGCCAAACTACCCGACACAAAAGTGCTGGACCTGAGCGAGGCTGTTAATGATTTCAAGAACGGCTCCAGATAGCAGTACCCTAAAATTTCTACCAAACCAGTGCAGACGCAAACCGCGACTGTACTGGTTTGCTGTATTATTCCGTATAATGAATATGCGTTTTCGTACCTGAATAGTACTTAATTAGAGTGATCTGAAATCATAAGTTCTACCTTAGATCATTCTCACATTCACTCAATCACTAAATCACTTATTCACTTATTCAAAATCCACCTCAACCACACCCCATGGAAACCATACAAAAAGACGTTATTGTAAAGCAGTTCCCACAATTTGAGCAGCCACTGCTGGAGGAGATATTAGCTCACAGCACCATTAAAGTGGTAGCAGAAGGAGACGAAGTAATGCGCACTGGCCAGTACATCCGCTCCACGGTGTTGCTGCTGAGCGGCCTGATGAAAGTTTACCGCGAAGATGACGAAGGAAATGAGTTCCTGATGTACTACCTGGAGCCTGGCAACGCCTGCGCCCTCTCCATGATGTGCACTGCCCGCGATGAGCAAAGTAAAATTATGGCCAAAGCCGTAACAGAAGTAGAGGTTCTTTTAATACCATCGCACTTGTCGGAGTTGTGGCTTGGCAAGTACAAAACCTGGCACAACTTTGTCATTGCCTCCTACCGCCAGCGCTTCGAAGAGCTGCTCCAGACCCTTGATAGTGTTGCCTTTAAAGGCCTGGATGAGCGCCTGGCATTTTACCTGAAACGCCACGTGCAGGTTAGCGGCAACGAGGTAAGGCTGTCGCACCAGCAGATTGCCACAGAGCTAAACAGCTCCCGCGAAGTAATCTCGCGGCTGCTCAAAAAGCTGGAGCAAACCGGGGCCATCTCGCTGCACCGCAACTACATAGAAGTGCACGACATTTGATGAGTGATTGCCTGAATTCTAAATGAGTGAATGATTGAATTTTGATTGAGTGAATTATTCCAATGAAAAGCGCCCTCCGGAGCTTTCTGCGGCTGCTCATGGCCTGGCATGAGTTATTGTTCCATTTATATTGCTTACCAAATATCATTCTGCACATTCTAACATGCTGGCAATTCTGATTCAGACATTCAAATTATTCCAATGAAAAAGCCCCTCCAAAGCCTCTGCTGCTGCTGCTAAAGAGCCTTCTACAAACCCCCAACTTTCTAACTTTCTAACTTAAAAATTTCCTCTGTGATAAGAGTCACTGTACCCGGTTGCTGCACGATCTACCTTTGTATCAGATTAAGTTAAAACATCAAATTAATGGAAATACTAGGTTATTTTGCAGCACTGATCATAGGGCTTTCGCTGGGGTTGATAGGTGGTGGCGGCTCTATTTTAACGGTGCCGGTGCTGGTATACCTGCTCGGACTCAGCCCGGTTATCTCAACAGCTTATTCGCTCTTTATTGTGGGCCTTACCAGCCTGGTGGGCAGCCACAAGTTCTATAAAAAAGGTTTGGTAAGTCTCAAGACAGCCCTCGTTTTTGGCTTGCCTTCTATTGTGGCCGTTTACGCCACCCGCCGCTACATAGTGCCGGCCATTCCCGACAACCTGTTTACGGTGGGTAGCCTGGTAGTAACAAAAGATGTGATGCTGATGCTGCTTTTTGCCGCCCTCATGGTATTTGCCTCCATCAGCATGATCAAAAAGCAAAAACCCACGGAGCAAACCGACGATAATGCCGACACAGCCATAGACGTGGCACATGAGCAGCCTAACACTCCTCATCCGGAACCTAAATTTAACTACGGCGGCATTCTGGCCGAAGGACTGGTGGTGGGCACACTCACTGGCCTGGTTGGGGCGGGCGGCGGCTTCCTGATTATTCCGGCGCTGGTGCTGTTCAGTAAGCTCGACATGAAAATGGCCGTTGGTACCTCCCTGCTCATTATTGCAGTTAAATCGCTCTTCGGCTTTGTAGGTGACATCTACAACTACGACATTAACTGGATGTTCCTGGGCATTTTCTCGCTCTTCTCCATCGGAGGTATTTTTATCGGTACCTTCCTTTCTACCAAAGTGCCCGCCGATAAGCTGAAAACCGCTTTTGGCTGGTTTGTGCTGGTAATGGGTATTTATATCTTTATAAAAGAAATTTTCTTAGCTTAAGCGGCTGCGTGACCTAAGTCACTGACCATGAGCATTTTTATCCCGAAATTTGTATTGTTATCTTACAAGATGGCGACTAAATAAAAACCGAACATCACAACATCTTTTACCATGAAAGTAGAACAAATATATACCGGCTGCCTGGCACAGGGCGCTTATTACATCGAAAGCAACGGCGAGGTTGCCATTGTAGACCCTCTCCGCGAAATCAGCTCTTACCTGGAAAAAGCCGAAAAAGACGGAGCCAAAATTAAATATGTGCTGGAAACGCACTTCCATGCCGACTTTGTGTCGGGGCACGTGGACTTGGCGAAAGCTACCGGCGCTCAGATTGTTTTCGGGCCAAATGCCAGGCCAACTTTTGAGGCGCACATTGCCGCCGATGGCGAGAAACTGAAATTAGGCAACGTTACCCTGAAGGTGCTGCATACACCCGGCCACACCATGGAGTCTACGACCTATTTGCTGCAGGACGAAGGCGGAAAAGACAAAGCCATCTTTACCGGCGACACCTTGTTTATCGGCGATGTAGGCCGCCCCGACCTGGCAGCCAAATCTGACATGACAGTGGAGCAACTCGCGCAGCACCTATATGATTCGCTCCGAAATAAAATTATGCCGCTGGCCGATGACGTGGTGGTGTACCCGGCGCATGGCGCAGGCTCTGCCTGTGGCAAAAACATGAGCAAGGAAACAACCGACCTCCTCGGCAACCAGAAAAAGACCAACTACGCCCTCCGTGCCGACATGACAAAAGAGGAATTTGTGAAAGAGGTCACAGACGGTCTGCTTCCGCCTCCCGGCTACTTTCCGCTGAACGTGCAATTAAACAAGGAAGGCTACGCCAATATTGCAGAAGTGCTGCAGCAAGGCCAGCAGGCGCTCGACGCAGATGCTTTTGAGGCAGCAGCCAACGAAACGGGCGCCCTCGTGCTCGACACCAGAAACCCGGAAGAATTCGCCAAGGGCTTTATTCCAAATGCCATTAATATTGGCATAGACGGCAACTTTGCCCCTTGGGTAGGAGCCCTTATTCCGGACATTCAGCAGCCTATCCTGTTCCTGGCCGACGAAGGCCGCGAGGAAGAAGTGGTAACCAGGCTGGCACGGGTTGGCTACGACCACGCCCTCGGCTACCTGAAAGGAGGATTAGCCGCCTGGGAAGCAGCTGGCAAGGAGGTTGATTCGATCAATTCCATCAGTGCGGCTGAATTTGCAGATCGGTTTGAACAGAACCACAACCTGAAAGTGGTAGATGTGCGCAAGCCCGGCGAATACCAGGCCGAGCACGTGGAGAAGGCCCAGAGCGCTCCGCTCGACTACCTGAACGAGCACCTGGCAGAGTTGCCAAAAGAGGAGACCATGTACCTGCACTGTGCCGGTGGCTACCGCTCCATGATAGCAGCCTCTATCCTGAAAGCCAGGGGCTACGACAATGTGGTAAACATAGCAGGCGGCTTTAAAGCAATTGCTGAAACCCCTGTGCCTAAAACGGCCTACGTTTGCCCTTCCACATTAAAGTAAGATGGTTTGTTAATAGTTGTGTTAGTAAGCCAGTGCCGACCAATAACCGGCACTGGCTTCTAACCTAAAAGAGGCAGGCAGCTGGCAGGTGTATTAAAGTCGCAGGTGAGGGTGTCAGAACTTATCAGAATGCAGCAAAGTTATTTTCAAAATAATCATCCACTCATTCAAAATAGTACCTGCGTGACCAAAGTCACTGAAGCAGCATAGCTTGCTCCTTACCTTTGTAGGGTAATAAGTATAACAACAAAATTAAGAAAGAAGACCATGTTCAATATATTTAAAACCGCTCCTAAGAACTACGAAGATCTGGACGGAAAAACCTTCAAAGCAAAATTCCAGTCCTCTCCAAAAGCCGTGTTACTGGACGTAAGAACAGCCGGTGAATTTGCATCCGGCACTATTAAAGGCGCTAAAAACCTGGATATTTCTTCGTCGCAGTTTCAGGTAGCCCTAACGACGCTCGATCAGGACAAGGAGTACTTCGTGTTCTGCCGCAGCGGCAACCGTAGCGGGTCTGCCTGCAATATGTTATCGGCGCAGGGCTTTAAAGCTTATAACCTGGCAGGAGGCGTAGGAGCCTGGCCAGGTTAGGGCCTGGCCTGATTTAAAATTATATCTGCTCCGGAACTTAGGAGTTTACAACAGGGGGAGTGACGACCTGGCTCCTCCCCTGCTCATACCTGGTTTTTCAATCCATTTTAAATTAGTAAAGATATGTTAGAATTATTAAGGCAGCCATGGCCATGGTATACGTCGGGAGCTGTGATCGCCTTTGTAATGGTGCTGCTCTTGTTTTTTGGAAAATCGTTTGGTTTTTCGGCTAACCTCCATACCATCTGCTCTGCCTGTGGTGCAGGCAAAAAGGTAAAGTTCTTTGATTTCGACTGGCGCTCCCAAACCTGGAACCTCTTGTTTCTGGTAGGAGCCATTGTGGGAGGATTTATTTCGGCAGAGTTTCTATCCACAGGAGAGGCAGTTCAAATATCGCAGGCCACCATCGACGACTTAAGTGCCCTGGGGATAGCCAGTCCGGAAGGCATGCAGCCTACCGAGATATTCGGGATGGAGGCGCTGTTTAGCTTAAAGGGTTTCCTGATCCTGCTGCTCGGTGGTTTTGCCATTGGTTTTGGTGCACGGTATGCTGGAGGCTGTACATCGGGGCATGCCATCAGTGGTATATCTAACCTGCAGCTGCCTTCGCTGATTGCCGTTATCGGTTTCTTTATCGGAGGGCTGATCACCACCTTTGTCCTGCTGCCGCTCATTTTTTAAGGACATCCAGAAAAAACAATCATCCACCTATAGCAATATTAGAAGTGAAGAGTTTAAAATTTATAGTAGCCGGCATCTTGTTCGGCATCGTCATGAGTAAGTCGGAGGCCATTTCCTGGTTCCGTATACAGGAAATGTTTCGTTTCCAGTCGTTCCATATGTATGGTATTATCGGCACGGCCGTGGTGCTGGGCACCCTTGCTACCTTCCTCATAAAGAGATACAAAATGCGCGACTTCCAGGGTAACCCGATCGTGTTTCAGCCAAAAGAAATGTCGGTTCCGCGCTACCTCTTCGGAGGTTCCATTTTCGGGCTTGGCTGGGCCTTGACAGGTGCCTGCCCCGGTCCTATGTTCGTGAACATCGGGTTTAGCTACTGGCCCATCCTGGTCGCTATTGTGGGGGCGCTGCTGGGCACTTACCTCTACGGCGCCATCAGGAGCAAGCTGCCGCATTAGGAATGCGTGAATGATTAAGCAGATAAAAAAAGCAGCCATCACTCACAAACGAATACAAACGATTTTGGCTAACAGTTGAGTAAGTTTTGAAGGCCATTCGCGATAAGCGGTGGCTTTCAGGCAAAAAAATCCTATCGGGCAATATCAACACAACACCCGGGCAGCAGCAGCAGAAAAGTGGTTCGAAGGCCCTTTTTTATTCAAATAATTACGCCCTTCCCGTTTATTTCTTTCTTTAAAAATATTTCCTTTCTTCCAAATTACTTTCCTTCTGTGACTTTTGTCATACTTCCTCTGCCGCTTTTCGCGGAACTTTATAACATAAAAGGTAGCGCAACTGGCCAGAACACCTTACCTGGGTGCCACTACCGGAACAGACATCAAAAAGGCTTTGAATAAAGCAGATACACATATGGAAAATCAGAAAATTGTGATTGTAGGTGGCGTAGCCGGCGGCGCTACAGCAGCAGCCAGGTTACGGCGCTTAAGCGAAAAAACGCACATCGTGCTGGTGGAGCGGGGGGAGTACATCTCGTTCGCTAACTGCGGCCTGCCGTACTACATCGGTGGCGCTATCGAGAAAAGAGACAAGCTGCTGGTACAAACAGTAGAAAAAATGTCCGAAAGGTTTAAACTCGATATCCGCAACTTCAGCGAGGTAACACGCATCAACCGCGAGCAAAAAACAGTTAGTATCCTGGACCTGCGCACAGGCGAAACCTACGAGGAAACTTACGACACCCTGCTGCTTTCTCCGGGAGCTAAACCCTTTATCCCCCCGATCCCCGGCCTGGCAGAAGCCAGACACATTTTCAGCCTCCGCAACATACCGGACACCGACAAGATAAAAAACTACGTAGACCAGCTCAAACCTGAAAAAGCAGTGATTGTGGGAGGAGGCTTTATCGGGCTGGAAATGGCTGAGAACCTGCATGCGCTGGGCATTAAAGTTAGCCTGATAGAGCTGTCGCAGCAGGTAATGGAGGCCCTCGATTTTGAGATGGCCGCTATCCTGCAGCAGCACCTGCGCCACAAAGGCGTGGACCTGTACCTGAACGATGGCCTGCAGCGGCTGGAAGAAACTGGCCGCAAACTCATATTACAAAGCGGAACCGTGCTGGAAACCGACATGATTGTGATGGCTGTGGGCGTTCAGCCTGAAAGCACCCTGGCAAAAGAGGCCGGACTGGCACTAGGGAACCGTGGCAGCATTCAGGTAAATGAATATCTGCAAACATCCGATCCTGCTATTTATGCCGTAGGCGATGCCATAGAAGTAAAAGATTATGTAAGCGGACAGGCGGGCTTCGTACCGCTGGCATGGCCTGCAAACCGGCAGGGCCGTATCGTGGCCGATACCATCTCCGGCAAAAAAACAGCCTACAAGGGCACCTTGGGCACGGCTATTGCGCAGGTGTTCGACCTGACCGCCGCCACTACCGGCAACAACGAAAAGAGCCTGCAGCGGCAGGGGAAAGACTACCGATGCGTGCACATTCACCCGAACTCACACGCTGGCTACTACCCGGGTGCTGCTCCCCTGGCCCTGAAGCTATTGTTCGCCCCGGATAGCGGACAGATCTACGGTGCCCAGGCAGTAGGCGCCAAAGGAGCCGACAAGCGCATCGATGTGCTGGCGACGGCCATAAAAGCAGGCTTAACCGTTTACGACCTCCCCGAACTGGAACTGGCCTACGCACCTCCCTATTCTTCGGCCAAAGACCCGGTGAATATGCTGGGCTATGCTGCCCAGAATATTCTGGACGGAGCCCTGGTAACCATGCAATGGCACGAAATAGACAGCTATGCAGCAGCAGGGGCCTTTGTGATGGACGTGCGGGAGCCCCAGGAGCTAAAAGCAGGCTACGTGGCCGGAGCCCTGAACATTCCGCTCGACCAGCTGCGCGACAGGCTGGATGAACTGCCCGCCGACGAGACTATTTACCTCTATTGCCAGGCTGGCATGCGAGGCTACCTGGCAAGCCGCATTTTGCAGGAAAACGGCTTCACGGTGATTAACCTCGATGGTGGCTACAAAACCTATGCCGCCGCCAAAAGCGAACGCAGCCTGGCCAAAGCCGCCAAAGAAACAGAGTTAGTGAGCTAAGGTTTCCTCAGCACCGTTGCTTAAAATCTTCCTGCGGAAGGCGCTAAACGGCGGGGCTACCCAAATCGTATAAAGATATTTTAACCACCTACGACATGACTTACCATTTCACAAAAAGAGTAAGCTACAGCTACCCCGAGGCGTTAGAAAAAACCAAAGAAGCCCTGGGCAAAGAAGGGTTCGGGGTAATTTCAGAGATAGACCTGAAAGATAAATTTAAAGAAAAACTGGGGGTTGATTTCCGGGAATACAAAATTCTGGGTGCCTGCAATCCGAAGCTGGCTTTTCAGGCTATTGAGCAGGAAGACAAAATCGGCACCATGCTGCCCTGCAACGTGCTGGTACAGGAACACGAAAGCGGGGAGGTAGAAATAACCGCCATCAATCCCATGGAAACCATGTCGGCCATAGGCAATACCCAACTCGAGTCGATAGCCAAAGAAGTAAGCCAGAAATTAAAGACCGTAATTGACAGCCTGTAGAGGCCGGAAATTATGCTAATCAAAACCGCCCTCCAGCGGCTTTGCTGCTGCTGCTCTTTTATTATACCAGATGGTAGATGATAATTTTTGTGTCGTCATCAGACAGACAGGCAGTTTAGCAATGCAAAGGCTTTGTCTTCCGTACTGCTGTTTGAAGTCTTCCGAAGGAGGACTTCAATCGTTAAATGAAAATGGAAGTCTCCGACTTCCTGCTGGCGAATGGCCATAAAGTTAGCTAAAGTGAAAGAAGCTTACGCTTTTTCTGTGCTTCGAAAGCTTTGTGCTACTTGCCCGGAACGGAGTTCCTGCTGACTCATATTAAGTTTGGAGTCCTCCTGCGGAAGACTCCAAACAGCGAGGGATGTTTGGATCTTAGAACCTGCTCTTAAATCCAATTTCAAATTTAATAATTAACGCCTCTTCAAACAGCTGTAAATCTGCTAGGAGTTACTTATTCTCTCATCCACTCAATCACTCCTTCAAAATTCACTTATCCAATCAATCAAAATTCTCCTAAAACCTGCTACTCCAGGATCTCCACCAGGAGTGAGTCCTTTTTATCCTTTACCTCTATGGGTGCCGCCACCTGCAGGGCGGCACTGTCGGCGCGGGCCTGCGCCCTCGATTCGCGCACGCTCAGCGTATCAATGATCACCTCGTAAAGCTTGTCCATCTCCGGAATATTCTCCAGGTAGTAGCGGTAGGTGGTACGGAACTGCTCCTCTGTTACCTCATGCTGCTGCAGAATCTCTTTCTGATAGTGGTTAAAAGTCATCAGGGCGGTATCGGGGTAGCTTAGGCTCCTCTCCACACGTGCTTCGGCGGTATGCAGGTCGGCCATAATCCGCACCATTTTCTCGTCAGGCACAAAATTGGCTGGCTTTTGGGGCTTTTTTTCGCCGCAGCCCATCAGGCTGACACAAAAAAGTAGGTAGAAAAGTCTTTTCACGGATGTAAAATACGATAATTAGTCATAATTTTAAAATCTGACGCCATGCTGCAAAGCTATGAAAGAGCTGATACAAAAGCTGAGAAAATATGAAATCCGCATCCGCAAGGCGATCACCACGCAGATGCAGGGCGATTTCCATTCTGTTTTCAAAGGCACCGGGCTGGAGTTCGACGACGTGCGGGCATACCAATACGGCGACGACGTGCGTTCCATCGACTGGAATGTATCGGCAAAAGGCCACGGCACCTTTGTGAAGACGTACCGCGAGGAGAAGGAGCAGTCGGTGTTTCTGATGCTCGATGTGAGCGCTTCGCAGACCATAGGCACCGGGGCGCAGCAGAAAATAGACGTGGGGAAAGAAATTTGTGGGGTGCTGGCCCTGTCGGCGGCAAGGCAGCAGAGCCAGATCGGGATTATCTGCATCAGCGATAAAAAGGAGAGATACATAAAACCCGCCAAAGGCATTGAGCAGGCTTATACCATTGTTAAGGCGCTGCACGAGCTGCAGCCGGTGTCGAGCAGAACGAGCCTTTCGGCAGGCATAAAACTAACGCTCGACATTATAAAGCGGCGCAGCATTATCCTGCTCATTTCAGACTTTATAGATGTGGAGTACGAGAAGGAACTGGCCATGCTGGCCAGGCGGCACGACCTGATCGTGATTCAGCTGCTCGACGTGCGGGAGCAGAAGCTGCCGGGCCTGGGCATAGTGCCGGTGCTGGACAAGGAAACCGGCCACACGATCTGGCTCAACACCTCCGGCGATGAGTTTAAGCGCCGCTACTTTACCCAGTATGCCGAAAACCAGAAAAAGGTGGCCCGGATTTGCCAGAAGTACCAGGCCAACTACCTGGCCATCCAGACAAATGAAGACTACGTGCCGCAGCTGGTCAACTTGTTCCGGCTCCGCAATAAATCATCTAAAAAGAGTGCGTAAGTATATTCTTATCTTTCTGCTGTTACTGGTGCAGTTGCTTCCCGCTGTGGGGCAGCAGCTGGCAAACCCGGTGGGCAGGTTCAGCCGCACATCCGTTAAAATAGGGGAGCTGGTGCATTACACGCTGGTGCACCGCCACGATTCCACGCGCGAGGTCATTCTGCCCGACTCCAGCTACGACTTCAGCCCTTTTGAGCTGGTGCGCAAAAGCTACTACCCCACCTACACCCGGGCCGGCATCAGCACCGACAGCGCCGTGTATACCCTCCGGACTTTCGAGACAGACAGCCTGCAGCAGCTGGCACTGCCCGTATACGTGCTCGAAGGCGAAGACACCCTGCAGGTATTGGCAAAGCCGGTCTCGGTGAGGCTGCAGCAGCTGGTGCCACAGGTGCAGGAGCCGCTTGCCTTCCGCTCAGACACGGACCTGGTGTATGTGGAGGAGCGCTTTAACTGGCCAAACCTTTTGCTCTGGATCGTAAACGTGGCAGTATTCCTGACGCTTGTCTGGCTCATTTTCGGGCAAACCATAAAAACCAAATACAAGCTGTACCGCCTCCGCAAAGACCATGTGTATTTTGCCTCGCGCTATAACTCGCATGTAGACAGGTTTGTGAAGTCGGGTTACGGGCAGAGCATGGAAAAAGCTGTTTCGCTCTGGAAAAATTACCTCACCAAGCTGGAGCGCAGTGCCATCAACTCCTTCACTACCAAAGAGATCGTCATGTTTTACAACGATAACGAGGAAGTGAACACGGCCCTCCGCCTCTGCGACCGCGCCATTTACGGCAACATGGCCGACGCAGACCCCGAAACCGGCAAGGCCCTGCACATGCTGCGCCGCTTTGCCAAGAGCCGCTACAAATACCAACGCGAACTAACCCGAAATGCTAAAACAAAGCGATAACATCTGGGACTGGCTCAGCCCAGAGTGGTTTACCTACCAGACACTTTCGTCGTTCGATTGGGTGTACCCCGTGGTGCTGTATGCCCTGCCCGCTATATTGCTGCTCTTTCTGCTGAAAGGTTTGCTACGGGCCGGCTCACGCAATAAACTCGACATGGCTATGTTTGAGGGCGATGTAAAATGGCACTGGACCAGCCTATTGCGCTTTCTGCCCAATACGGTTTTTATCCTCTTTATGGCGCTGGTGCTGGTAGCGCTGGCCAGGCCGCAGCAGGTAAACGAACAGATAGAGCAGACTGCCGAAGGCATAGACATTGTGCTGCTGCTCGATGTGTCGGGTTCGATGGAGCTCGAAGACATAGCTCCTAACCGGCTCGAAGCGGCCAAAGAAGTAGCCATCGACTTTATAAACGGGCGCGTGCAGGACCGGATCGGGCTGGTGGTGTTTGCCGGCGATGCCTACTCCCTGGCCCCCCTTACCACCGATTACCAGCTGCTGCGCGAAAACATAAAATCGATTGCGTTTAAGATGATCCCCAACGATGGCACCGCCATTGGCAGCGCCCTGGCCATTGCCATTAACCGCATGCGTGAATCTGATGCTAAAAGCAAGGTGGCGATTTTGATCAGCGATGGCGAGAACACGGCCGGTAGCCTCGACCCGGTTATGGCCGCCCAACTGGCCTATGCGCACCATATAAAGCTCTACACCATCGGCATCGGCAAAGATGGCCAGGTGGCTTACAATGCAGGTGCAGACGGGCAAACGATTTATGTTGAAACAAAGCTCGACGAAAGCAGCCTCCGCGAAATAGCCCGCATTGGCGAAGGCCGGTTTTTCAGGGCCGACACCAAAGATGCGCTCCAGACCATTTTCGCGAACATAGACCGCTATGAGAAAACAGAGGTAACCGAAAAGCGCTTCCGCGACACCCGCGACTACTACCAGGTGTACCTGAAATGGGCTCTGGCCATGCTCCTGCTCTGGATGATCCTGAAAAACACCTTTATCACAAACGTGCTGGAGGATTGATTATTTGCGACCACAGGTGCAGCAGCAGCAAAGGCTCCGGAGGGCTGTTTTCATTAGAATAATTGCTGATTGTATATTGTTGATTGTTGATTTGGAAATTTGAAGATGAAGAAATTTGAAAATGCATTACCAGAGGCTAATCCTAAAGACAAGCAGCTCTTAACTGATTATGTCCTGTTTAAGAAAAAATCTAACATCTAGCTTCTCTAAAGAGCAGCAGAAGCAACAGAACCTCCGGAGGGGCATTTTCATTAGAAGAATTTAATTCAACAGTGGCGGCAGCAAAGACCTCGCAGCGTGCGCAGCTCCTGCGAGTGTCTGGGGAGATGCAACAGCAGCTGAAGATTACAAGGAATCAAAATCGTAACACGCTCCAGGCAAAACAACCCGCCAATGTAAAAAAGCGGCAGGTTCTATTGGCTAATTCTTAAAAAACACTTATACTTATCCATATTATCAAACTTCGGACACCACCATGCCAACAATAGCTGATAATATCCTTTATTTCGACGAGAAACTGAGGACCACGCCCTGCCGCCTGGTGGCAGTTTCTAAAACGCACCCTGTTGCGGCTATTCAGGAGGCATACAACGCGGGGCACCGTTTGTTCGGCGAAAACAAGGTACAGGAGCTGCTCGAGAAACACGAGCAACTTCCGCACGACATAGAATGGCACCTGATCGGCCATTTGCAGACCAACAAGGTAAAACAGATCGCCAGCTTTATCAACACCATTCAATCGGTAGACAGTCTGAAGCTGCTGCTGGAGATAAACCGGCGCGCCGAGGCCTGGAACCGGACCACGCCCATCAACTGCCTGCTCCAGCTCTCCATTGCCGACGAAACCACCAAGTTCGGCATGAGCTACGACGAGGCAGTGGCGCTCCTGCAGTCAGACGAGTACCGCGCCATGCAGTATATCCGCATTACCGGCGTAATGGGCATCGCCACCAACACCACTAACCACGACAAGCTGCGACAGGAGTTCCGCCACCTGCGCGAGTGCTTCAACAAACTCAAAGAAACCTTCTTTTTTGCTAACCAGGACTTTACAGAAATATCGATGGGTATGACCTCCGACTGGGAGCTGGCGCTGGAAGAGGGCAGCACCATGATACGTGTTGGCAGTGGCATTTTTGGGGCCAGAGACTACAGCAAATAAGCCAGATCATCACAAACTATTTTTATACTTTAATACGAACAACATCAGCACTATGACACAAGATGCAGCAAGCAATGAAACCAGGTACAACCAATTCATAGAAGAGGTTGTGGCCACTGGCACCGTATGGGGCTTATCTAAAGATGAAGCATGGGCTACCTCTTCCTCAGCTGATTACGAAGATGAAGATGTGATCTTGTTCTGGTCTGACGAAGACAGCGCAAAGGCTTGTGCCGAAGACGATTGGGAAACCTACGAGGTCGAGTCTGTTACGCTAATAGATTTCCTGGAGAACTGGTGCGTGGGCATGTACGGCGACGAACTGATACTGGGAACCAACTGGACCCCCGACCTGTCGGGCAAAGAAGTAGACCCGCTGATCGTAGCCCTCGACATCGTAAACCTGCTGAAAGAGAAAGGCGAAACCCTCGAATTCACGCAGTACGAAAACCAGGACGAGTTTGAAAAACAACTCATAGAGGCGCTGGAAGGCGAAGAAGATTAGTGCTTCGCCAAATAAAAAATAGAAATTCAAAATTAGAAATTATTGGGGGACAGGGAAAGCTGTTTTCATCAACCAATAATTCAGGTCATTTCTGATCTGATTTGAACAACAGCTTACAATAAGGCCATTGCTACCAAAGTGCAGCAATGGCCTTTTTACGACAACAGGCGCCGTTCTAGAATTATTGCTCAACCAAATTAATTCTAACAAACAGATAAGGCCAAACAAGAAACGTAAAACCAACTCAGCCTCGCCCTTCATAATTTCTAATTTTGAATTTCTAATTTAGCACAGCACAGCCCTGTGTTAACTTATCATGAACATTGAGCCGGGGCTTTTCTTTCGTGCCGGAACAACGCAACTTTGTAGTTAACCATACCTGCTGTTCCGCATGCACCGTTTTTGTATCTACCTGCTGTTCCCACTCCTGCTGCTACCAGGCTGTACCCACCACATGAGCCAGAATCCTGAAACATCAACTTCTCCCCTCCCCGCCTTCGACAAAGAAGGCCACCGGGGTGCCCGTGGGCTGATGCCCGAAAACACCATTCCGGGCATGCTCAAAGCCCTGGAACTGGGCGTGACCACGCTGGAGATGGATGTACACATCTCCAAAGACAAAAGAGTGGTGCTGTCGCACGACCCCTATATGAACCCCGATTTTGTGCTGTTGCCGACTGGTGCAGAAATACCGGCAGCAGAAGCCAGAAAGCATGTGCTCTACCAGCTCGACTACAGCCAGATACGGGAGTTTGATGCCGGCTCCAGACAAAACCCGAAGTTCCCGGAGCAGCAGCCGCAAAAAGCCCATAAGCCCCTGCTGGCCGAGGTAATTGATGCCGTTCAGAAAGAGGAGCAACAGAAGCAGCTGCCGCAGCCATTCTACAACATCGAGACAAAATCGAAGCCTGGCACTGACGGCCAAAACCATCCGGAGCCGGCGGAGTTTGTGCAACTGCTGATGCAGGTGGTGGAAGAGAAAAATATAGTGCCCTGGGTCATTATTCAGTCGTTTGATGTGCGCACGCTGCAGGTGCTGCAGGCGCAGTACCCAGGGGTTAAAACATCGCTGCTGGTCGAGAACCTGCGATCGCTGGACTGGAACCTGGAGCAGCTCGGCTTTACCCCCACCATCTACAGCCCCTACTACAAGCTGGTTACGCCAAAACTTATCCAGGCTTGCCACGCCAAAGGCATAAAAGTAATTCCCTGGACGGTAAACGAACTGCACGAGATGCAGCTGCTGCAGCAAATGGGTGCAGACGGAATCATCTCAGATTATCCGAACCTGTTTCAGGAATTGTAAGAGCTAACGAACTTTTCAGGAACCGGCTTCGGCGCGGTGTATTATTCTAATGAAAAAGGCCCTCCGGCGGGTTTTAGACGATAGTTGACAGCTATTATCGACGTTGTTCCAGGGCCCCAGCCCACTTGTTTCAGACACTCGCAGGAGCTGCGCACGCTCCGCGGTACTACCTGCCCATCCTGCTCATTTCTAAATCTCCAGATCTTCCAATAAATAAATCAGCACATCTACACCTTTGATCCTTCGCAGGATAAACCGAATTAAACT
>NZ_VFSD01000015.1 GCF_014332515.1 Pontibacter beigongshangensis
TACTTTCGGCTACCGCACTACTTGCCTTAGGATAAATGGCCTGAAAACCGACAAACAATATATAGGCAGCAGTAGCTGTCGCCTTCAAAATTGAAATTTTCGATATACTTATTAAAATCTCCAGTTGATTTCAACTCCCTTGCTACTGTGGGTCCAGGAACTACAGATTGTATTTTACTCCCCCTACTCTAGCTCGAGCACCCTGGCTAGTTCCTTCTCTGGCAGCAGGAGCAAGCCTACCTCTGGTAGCCGGGAAGTGAGGTAGCGCCATTTTCTGTCTTTGCGGTATACCTCGCGGAGCAGCTTCAGCGCCAGGTTTACCTGCCCGTTGTTAGCCAGCGTAATGGCATGCCAGTACTTCATCTCCAGGTTCTGCGGGTACATGGCCTGGGCTTTTCCGTATTCGTCCATGGCCTGGGTCATTTGCCCCTGCCTAACTGCCAGGTCGCCATTGTTCATATGCTCGTAGGCCCTGTAAATCTTCAGCAGGCGCGCCAATTCTTCTAATGGGTGTGCGTGGTCATCTATGCGCAGGTCTATGGTTTTATCGTCCCAGGGCTCAGGGCTAGCTTTGTCTTTCACTACCACCAGCGCTGCCGATTGCCTGCCCCTGATATCGCCTCCTTCTTTCTCGGCTGCCTCCATGGCCTGCAGCACCCGCTCGGCCAGTGGTTTACCGGCACTTGTTTCGAAGGCTTTGGCCATGGCCAGCCATACTTTGGCACTCAGCATCATGTTGGCCTGCACCGAAAAATGTTTGCCCGTAGCGTGGCCGGCATACCGGATGCACTGGCTCCCTGTATGGGCCGCCACCCGCCCCTGGGCATCCATTATGGCCACCTGCCGCACCTCACGCCCCTCGTCATCGGCCAGCAGGTTTTCCAGCACCTGCTCCGGCGACTTCCCCTCCTTCAGGAGCGCCAGCCCCCGCAAGCCAAAAGACTTGTTTACGAACGACTGTGTAGCCACCATGCCCACACCCGCCTCTGCCCAGGGCACCGCCGTGCCAGCCGCAAACCAGTGGCTTTGTACGCCCACAGCCATTTCGCCTGCCCTAGGGTCGTGGGCGATAATAGAATAGGTATGAGCCAGTGGCTCCTTGGAGTTAAATACCTGGGGCCTGAGATTGGGTGGTGCCATCGAACCAAGTAAATATTGTGTGTAACATCTTTTCCGTCCTATAAAAGGGCTGATTCAGGTGAACAAAGTGCTGTTTATGAGATAATGCGTTTTGGAACACCCTGTGTAATAGCTTATCTGTAACTTGCACCGTATACAAATTTTTGCTTTATAAGTATAACATTAAAACTATATAGCTCAAAATGGCTTCAACAAAAGCCGCCATTAAAAAGCATTCTGATATGACAGATCCCTTCACCGAAAAAAAACCGCAGCGCATGGCCATGCTTATTGATGGCGATAATGCTCAGCCTAACCTTATCGTTAAACTCCTGGCCGAGGTCGGCAAATACGGCCCCATTACCATACGCCGCATCTATGGCGACTGGACCACGCCCCAGATGAACGGCTGGAAAGACTGCCTGAACAACCACGCCATACAACCTATTCAGCAGTTCCGGTACACGGTCGGCAAAAACGCCACCGACAGCGCCCTCATTATAGATGCCATGGATCTGCTCCACAGTGGGCTGGTAGACGGCTTCTGTATTGTGTCGTCTGACAGCGACTACACTCGGCTTGCTACGCGCATACGCGAATCTGGCAATTTTGTGATGGGCATCGGGCAGCGAAAAACGCCTAAGCCCTTTGTGAACGCCTGTAACATCTTTATCTACACCGAAAACCTGACCGAAACCATAGACGATCAGAAAATAGCGGTAGCAGACAAAAACACGCCGGGCGGCCAGGAAAATCCGAGGCCAAACCCGGTTCCTATGCTCAAAGAAGCCTACAGCATGGCTGTGGGTGAAGACAGCTGGGCACACCTGGGCACCATGGGCATGGCCCTTCGCCAGCTCGACCCCGCCTTCGACCCCCGGACATTTGGCTACAGCCAGCTCATACAGCTCATTAAAGCACACAAAGACCTTTTTACCATCCGAAAAGAAGACGACAAAGGCTCGTCGGCCGTGTACATCCAACGAAAGGCCAGCAAGCCAACCACCAGCGGCCGCGCCCGGAAACCCAAACAAAACAAGCCGTAGCCTATAGAGATCAAACTTTAAGACTCCTTGATGAATTTTCAGGGACCTTAACAGAGAGCCCCCTAACCTGCCTTTTAGGGTAGATCAGGGACTCTCTGCCATAGGAGAGCCGGCAGCACCAACACGGCCCAAACATAGCGCTCACCAGCCATATTCTATGCATATTTGCAACTAATACATCTTATCGGCGCTTATATTTCAAGCAGCAGCTTCTTTTATTAAATTTTTCACATTTAGCACATCTCCACCTATATCTCCTGCCACTGTTTACCAAATTATTTTGCACCAGTCCGGCAACAGGAGCCAGCAACTTCCCTGATTTTATATTTATGAGTAAAAAAGCCTCCTACTTCTTTCTATAAGCCAAAACCAGGGCTCTCCTGCCTTTGGCAACTGCTTTAGCAAGGCCACTCTTACCGGCCACGGCACCAGGCTAAGTGCCAGCAGCTATTCAACTCCATTTTAAAACTGCCAGAAAACAAAATTTCGGTATATCAGTTTTGTTATAAAACCAGCACCAAGCAGTATCTTTGCCAACCCTAGCAAGAATCTAATGAGCCCTACATCAACCGTATCCTTCGACAACACGGCTGTCGCCTTCTCTTCTAAATCTGACGCTGACCTGCTTAAAATGTACTGGATGTTTAAATCTATGAACAGTAGCGCGTTTGTAAAAGTAGGCGGAGCAATACTCAACACAGCCATTAAACTGCACCTGCCGATCCGGTTTATCATAAAGCCTACTATATTCGACCACTTTTGCGGCGGAGAAACTATAGAAGAGTCGGAGGAGACTATCCGAGAACTGGCCAAATTCAACATTGGCACCATCCTGGATTATTCGGTAGAGGGCGAGGGCGATGAGAAAAGCTTTGAGGCCACCTATCGTGAGCTCCTGCGCACTGTAGCCAAGGCAAGAGGAAACCCACACATTCCCTTCTCAGTGTTTAAAATGACTGGCCTCATAGATACAAAACTTTTGGAAAAGGTGCAGCAGCAACAGGAACTGACAGCTGATGAGCGGGGCGCCTTTGAGCGCGGCCGCGATCGCGTTAACAGTATCTGCAAAAGCTGCCACGAAGCAGGCGTGCGTGTCTTTATTGATGCCGAAGAAAGCTGGATACAAGATACCATCGACAACCTGACTTACGAGATGATGGCACTTTACAACAAGGACAGAGCCATTGTTTATAACACTTACCAACTCTACCGCCACGACCGCCTGCAGGTGATGCAGCGCGACTATGAGCAGGCGCTGGCCGCGGGGTACTACCTTGGAGCCAAGCTGGTGCGGGGAGCTTACATGGAAAAGGAGCGCGAACGTGCCCAGAACGAAAATTACCCCAGCCCGATCAACCCGACAAAAGAAGCATCAGACAAGCTTTTTGACGATGCCCTACGGTTCTGCATGCAGCACCTGGACCGCATAGCGATCTGCTCTGGCACCCACAACGAAGCAAGCTGTTACCTGCTCCTCGACCTGATGGCAAAGCAGCAAATAGCTCCCGGCGACCAACGCATTTACTTTGCCCAGCTCTATGGCATGAGCGACAACCTATCTTACAACCTGGCCAAAGCCGGGTATAATGTAGCCAAATACGTACCTTACGGTCCGGTGGAGGCCGTTATGCCTTACCTGCTTCGCCGGGCGAACGAGAACACAGCCATTGCAGGCCAAAGCAGCCGCGAGCTTATCCTGATCCGCAAAGAGATGGAACGCCGCAAAGCAAAAGCCTGAAACAGACTGAGCCCATGAGCCGTCTCCGGTAAGGCCATAGCAGGGTGAATAAAATGCCTCCGGAGGGACTTTTTCATTAGAATAATTTGATTGCTGGTTGCTAATAGTTAGTTGCTGATTGTTGAATGTCTGATCTGGCGGTTTGGAGATGAATTGCCAGAGCAACCTCAGAAAGCTCTTAACTCTTTAAAAGATCTTGTGCCCTAAGTCGTACTACTACCTGATACGAGTATCGTGATACGTGACTCCTGCGTCTGGTGCCCTAAAATAGCCTCCGGAGGGGCAATTTCATTAGAATAATTGCTGCTGCCTGAAAGAAACCCGAACTCGTAAGACCCTGAGCCAGAGGGCACTCACTCAACCGTGCAAAAACAAAAAGGCCCCGTACCGAAGCACAGAGCCTTTTTGTGTGTATGTAGAACTATAAGTAAACTATTGCAGTTCTGTTTTAAAATTACTGAGCTGGAGCAACTTCTTCAGTAGTAACTTCAGTTTCGGTAGTAACTGTAGAGTCAACTACAACTTCTTCAGCTGGAGCTTCTTCAGTAATTACTTCCTCAGTAGTTACTTCAGTTTCAGTAGCTTCTGTTTCAGTAGTAGCGGCGTCGTTGCAAGCAGTGAAAGTAACAACAGCAAAAGCAACAGCGGCGATTTTAAATAAATTTTTCATTTTGTGTTTGTAATTAAGTGTTTAGTATCGATTTTGAACATTCATACAGAAAATGAACAGAGGTAACCCGGCGTTTCTAAAAATAAAATTATTTTTTTTCTGTGGGTTACAAAAAGGCCCCTGGCGTATTAAATCTTGAAAGGAATGGAGAATACTTTGTATGAGACGGATGAGGCGATACTAGCAGGTATTCGTAAGGACGATGACAGAGCCCTTGCTTACCTCTACAAACTTCATTTCCCGATGATAGCTCATTTTATCCTCAACAACAGCGGAACCGAAGACGAGGCCAAAGATATTTATCAGGAAGGGGTTATCGTATTCTACGAGAAGATAAAGGATAACAGCCTGGAGCTCACCTGCCAGATCAAAACCTACCTGTACTCTGTTTGCAGGCGGCTGTGGCTAAAGCGGCTGGCAGAGAAAGGTCGATACGCCGTAAAAGTTGACGACGCAGAGGATTTTCTTCCGGCAGAGGACGATATAGCGCAGCACGAGGAGAATGAGCGGCAGTTTGAGCTGATGGGCGATGCCCTGGCGCAGCTCGGCGAACCTTGCCGCAGCCTGCTCGAAGACTATTATATACACATGCAGAACATGCAGGACATTACCGACAAATTTGGCTACACCAACTCCGACACAGCCAAAAACCAGAAGTATAAGTGCCTGCAGCGGTTAAAAAAGATTTTTTTCACGGCCTACAAGCCGCAAGTTTAAACAACCCGGTTTAGGGTTAACGCCTTCGCCAAAACGAGGCCCTTAGATACTATAAAAATGTTTGACTACAGCATATATGAGCAGATAGAGCGCTACCTGGGCGGCGGCATGGTAGCCGAGGAGAAAGTGGCTTTCGAGGCGCTCTTGCAAACCGATACCCGTCTGGCAGAGAAAGTGCGCGAGCACCAGACACTCCTGAAAGCCATGCGCCAGCACGGGCAGCGGCAGTCGCTGCAGCAGAAGCTTAACCTGATGCATACCGAAATGGTGGCAGAGTCGGCAGCTGCCTCCCCCTCCATGTTCAAGGTGTTCTGGAACAAGCATCGCCAGACCATGGCTGTGGCCGCCAGCGTATCGCTGCTTTCGGTTTTCGGCACCCTATGGAGTGTGCAGCAGTTGAAGGAACCTGTACAGCAGCAAACAGCCCGCTATGTAGAGTTGCGCCGCGAAGTAGAGCGGATCAAAAAGGAACAGCGCGCCATTATAGACGGGATTATGGGCACCGAAGCCGAGAAGCCTGCGCCACGTACGGCCCGTTTCAGCGGCACCGGCTTTGCTGTCTCATCCGATGGCTACATCGTAACCAACTCGCACGTAATAGAGGGAGCCGACTCTGTGATGATCGAGAACAAGGCCGGCCTGCGCTTTAAAGTTAACGCCGTATACCGCGACAAAACCCACGACCTGGCAATTCTGAAAATAGAGGACCCTGCCTTTGAGGGCTTCGGGAAGCTGCCTTATACCTTTAAAACTACAGAGTCTGACTTGGGGGAGAAAGTTTTCACGTTAGGATACCCGCGCGAGGACATCGTGTTCGGCGAAGGATCGCTCAGTTCCTCCACTGGTTTCGAGGGCGATACCACTGCCTACCAGATCTCTATTCCGTTGAACCCTGGCAACAGCGGCGGTCCACTGCTGGATGACAAGGGAAACCTCATCGGCATTATCAGTGGCAAACAGGCAGGCCAGGAAGGTGCCGCCTTTGCCGTTAAGTCAGCTTACCTGCTCAAGGTGCTGGGCGATATGCTTACCACTGACTCAACAAAAGTAGCCCTGCCACGCCATAATCACTTGGCAGGCAACGGCAGGCCCCAGCAGCTTAAAAAGCTGAAGGATTACGTGTTTGTGGTAAAGGTCTATAACTAAACACTATACAACAATCCAATACCAAGAAGAAGGCAGCCGCAACTGCCTTCTTTTTTTTGTCAGATAGCAAGGCTTCCGGAACTCGCCTGCCAGTTGACTGAAGGGATCTCCCACATCATTTGCCATACTTCATCCGCTACTTTTTTCGCTCATTGGCTACGAGAACTTAACCAATAACATACCCCTGAGCGACCATATTTGCACTTTTATCACTTGCTCTTAACACCACAATTATCTCTATTTGCTATTAAATAGTTAAACGGCTTATTTCCAGCGTAAACGTCCGCCTTATTTTAGCCTACGCCTTATAAAAAAAGTCTAAGGGTAACCTCAATTAGAGCTCCGCAAAAATTATTTTATCAAAAAGTTAACATTTTCTGTTTTATTCAGTTTAATAAGTTTACGTGATTAGCATCTTAACCTCAGGCAGGAAAGTGCTAAATACAAATTATTAATTTATTAAGACACGTACTATGAAAAAGAGAATGTTAAAACCATTGGCAGCCATAGCTGTAATATCCATGACCATGTTTAGCTGTGCAAGTTCCAACGACCAGATGAACAGTACCGCGATGGATGACACCACCACGAGCGAAACGCAGCGCATGGCAGGTACCGATGAACAAATGGACCAGACACACCAGACCGATATGAACTCAGATATGGCCAGAACGGAAACTGCTACTGGATCAGACTCTGTTCGTTACGAATCTGATGTACGCAGTGGCGGCCTCGTGCTGACAGACGACATCGCCTATAGCGACATGTTCGATGAGATAGAAGACACCAAACAGATGGGTGTTTTGGAGCTGGCAAGAACCAGCAGCAACCTTTCTACTTTCATTAAACTGGTTGAACAGGCCGATATGGCTTCTGCCTTAGAAACAGAAGGACCATTTACGGTATTTGCCCCAACTAACGAAGCCTTTGCCGCCTTACCCGAAGGCAAGCTGGAGTACCTCATGAAGCCTGAAAACAAAGCAGAACTGATCCAGACACTTCAGTCGCACTTTCTGGGTGCAGATGTTTCGTCGGTACAGTTTTCCAGCACACAACGTATTGGCGCCGGAGATGACAAGTATATTCCAATCGATGTTACAGCAAATACCACTACCATTGGCGGCGCAACTATTGTAAAGCCTGACGTGAAAGCCTCTAACGGGGTAATCCATGTGGTAGACGCTATTATCACGCCAGTTGCTGATACCGGTGTTACCAGATAACAAACCTATTATTTAAAACCTCTGAAAACCCCTCCTCCGCGGAGGGTTTTTCATGAAATACTTTGCCGGAATATGGTTCCTCTTTCGCTTTCGGATAATGAAGGAAGAGCTATAACCCTCGAAACCAATACCTTTAATAGTCGTTTACAATAAAACGGTTATTAAAAACCCGACTTAACTTCATAAAACTAAAAAAAATAAAACTATGACAAACGACAGAGATAGAGCTGGCATGATGACAGCAATGTTCAGAGACAGAGACAGTGCAGAGCGTGCTTACAACGAACTTCGTTCGCGGGGCTATGACAAAGACGACATTAACGTTGTAATGTCTGATGATGCCCGCAAGCGCCATTTTGGCGATAACGACGAAAACACCGAGTTAGGAAACAAATCGCTGGAAGGTGCTGGAGCAGGATCTGCCATAGGCGGTACGCTTGGTGCCATAGTAGGCGCAGTAGCTGCCATCGGTACTTCTGTAGCCATACCTGGTCTAGGCCTTATAGTGGCCGGTCCGTTGGCGGCCGGTCTGGCTGGGGCTGGCGCCGGTGGCTTAACCGGTGGTCTTATCGGAGCCTTGGTGGGTGCCGGTATACCAGAAGAACGTGCCAAAGTCTATGAGTCAGGCATTAAAGAAGGCAACATCGTATTAGGCTTTAAACCGGAGACGGAGGAAGATGCCCGCTATTTTGAGACCCACTTCCAGAAAAACAGAGGTGAGCATATCTATTACTAATAGGATGTAGCGGTCGACTTATAATTTACTTCTAAAAGGCTGCCCATTGCGGGGCAGCCTTTTTTGTTGTTGTTCCGGATAACTATTTATACTTCCGGGTAATTCTCCAAACTAGCCTGAAGGCATCTTAGGAGAAAATAAAATATATTAAATTCATAAAGAAGCCACAATACATTTTATTAATATAACATTGAATACCAGCATTTTACAACACACCTGTTAAATCTTTAAATAAATCCTCCAAAAAAAGCTTGGATTAAAACACATTTAATATATATTGCGATATTCTATTACATATTCGCGACATAATAGTATTTTATGCCCAGGTTAAAACACATCTTACTCATAAATAACGATCCTATCCACAACCTGTTCTCGCAGATTGTACTGGAAGATGCAAACGCATCTGAGCTTATAACGGTGTGCCAGAGCATGCCCGAAGCTATCGAGTTCTTAAACAATATCAGCTCTGGCACCGGTATTCCTTTTCCGGATCTTATCCTGCTGGACATCAACCTGCCTGATAACGGATGTATTTATTTCCTGGATACCTACCATGCGCTCAATTATCATATCACCGAGCCAACGGCTATCTCAATTTTTACAGCATCCATTGGTTTTGAGCTTACAGAACTGGCGCACCAATACAGTGCTGTCGCAAGTTATATTCCAAAGCCGCTATCCTTAACATCCCTGTACAAGGTGCTCACCCCTACCTTCTCCTACAGCCTGAGCAAACAATTTTAAATAGTTTCGTATGCATTAGGTAACTACTATACCTAACGTTTATAAACTATGCAAAAATACATTATTGTAGCCAGTGCATTACTCGGCACCCTTACCTTTGCCGCCTGCGACTCCGGCACAAACACAGAACAGCAAACCAAAGCAGGAACAGTAACCGAAGCCGTTGCCGGCGACATAGACTCCATTAGCGCTGAGAAGCGCGAACTGCTTCCGGTTGCGGCCAGAGCCAGTTTAATGCAGATCGAACTGGGGCAGCTGGCGGCTGAGAAAGGCCAGTCGGACCAGGTAAAGCAATACGGGCAGCAGATGGTGGATCAGTATTCTTCAAAAAAAGATGAACTCCGCGACTTTGCCGGCAATTATGGGGTTTCGCTACCAGGAACGCTGAACGAGGACCAGCAAAAGCAATTACAAAAACTCCGGGAAACCAAACCAGAAGATTTCGACATGGCTTACTGGGATCAGGCCATTGACGCACACAAAGAAGCCATAGACAGGTTCGAATCGATTCTGAATGAGCCGGAAGAAGCGCTTGCCAATCCTTTCGGGCTTTGGGCCAGAAGCACCCGAAAAGAAAAAATGGCCCAGATGGAACAGGCTATGCGATTCAGGCTGGACCAAAAAGACATTCTCAGAAAAAGATCAGGCTTATAACAGGCAGGGGGAGGCGCTCTATTACCGGCGTCTTCCTTTCTTTATAACAACTCCTGCAATACGGTCCAGGTATGGTTTGCCAGCACCTTCTGCCCCTCTGCATTGGGGTGCAGGCCATCTGGCAGGTTAAGTTGCTGCATTCCTGCTACGCCCTCGAGTAAAAAAGGCAGGAAATGAACATTGTTCCTGAGCGCCAATTCCCGGAAAAGGACCCTGAACTCAGCTGCGTAGCGTCCTGGCACAATATCCGGGATCTCCATACCAGAGAGCAGAATCTTGGCATCCGGGCATTTCTTCTTCACCTTATTTATAATTTCCTGCAGGTTCTGCGAAGTCTCTCTGGCCGGTATTCCCCGCAGGCCATCATTTGCGCCCAGCGCCAGCACAAAAATGTCGACCGGCTGATTCAGCCAGTAGTCCAGGCGATGAACACCTCCTGCTGTTGTATCGCCGCTAAGACCCGCATTTACAACCTGGTAATCGTGGCCATGCTCCAGCAGGCGCTGCTGAATGAGCGCCGGGTAAGCCTGAGAAGCCGCCAGCCCATACCCGGCTGTCAGGCTATCTCCAAAAAACAAGATTCTTTTCATATTCCAGCTTCTGCCATTCCTAAACTCAAAAAGAAAGGGCTATCAGTAGCCCTTCTTATTATAATCATGCCATACGTGCCTAGCTTCCAGCGCTTTTCATCTTTTTAAGTTGCTCACAAGCTTTTAGCGATGCCTGCTTTTGCTGCTCTATCAGTTGCTGCAGATCGTTGGGCAGTTCGCCGCTGGCCAGTGCGTCGTTATAGGCTTTCTGGGCCCATTCTTCTCCATATAGGTTAGAGTTGATGACCGCCTCTTCATTGTGGCCTGTCAGCGTCTCTTTCAGATCCATCCACTGCCGGTAAATTTTGCCCTTTATGGTTGTGTCTGTTTCTTTGCTGCCACCGTACTTACTTATCTGGCTGTTCAGCTCAGAGGCAAATTTCCTGCTCTGGCTCGACAGCTCCCGGTAGTAAGAGGTATGGGCCGGATTTTCAGTTTCTTTGGCCGCATGCTCATAACCTTCTACCCGGTCGTTAACGAACTCGGTAAGCTCCTGCAGCTTATGCACCACATCTTCATCTGTTTTTTTCATAGCTCTTGCATTTGTTCTCCGTTCAGGAAACGAAAAATCAGGAAAATCGGTTATGAATAATCCTGCTTCCACGACGAGATTATTTTTCAGAGGACCGTAGAAAGTGCTCCTCCACAGGCTGCTCAGGGAGCCAGTTGCATAGGAAAAATGGTTCAGACAAGTCCTAAACTCTGTTGCCGCTTTTGCAAAGTGGCAACATTTATTTACATTACACGCTAATGCTCTTTTTGATTGCCAGCAAAATCTACGGCATCACTTTTGCGTATTAGTAATTAGTTCAACTTACAAAACAGATGCTATCCTTGACAACCAGAATAAAAATATTGCTGTCAGTACTAGCTGTTATACTTGTAACAGGCTCGTTTATTCTTTACAGCAAAAACCATACACCGGAAGGAAAAAATGAAATACTGATCCAGGCCCTGATGCAGGGGCTGAACAGCGTTCATTATCGGCCCGAAAAAGTAGATGACGCCTTCTCAAAGAAAGTGTTTGACCTGTACCTGCAACGCCTCGACTTTAACAAGAAATTTTTGCTGGAGTCTGATGTGGCGCAGCTGCGAAAATATGAGAAGCAGATAGACGACCAGCTAAAGATGGGATCTTACGAGCTTTTTGACGTATCTGCTGACCTGATCGAGAAGCGCACCCAGGAAGCGGCAGCTTTTTACAGAGAAATTCTAAAGACGCCTTTTGACTTCGAAAAAGAGGAGTCGATTGAACTGGATGGCAAAAAGCTGGCTTACGCCAAAAACACGGCTGCTTTAAAAGAAGCATGGCGCAAACAGCTCAAGTACCAGACACTGGTGCAGCTCACCGGCCTGCAGGAAAGACAGGAAGCTGCGCTGAAGAGCGATGACAAAACCGCGAAAAAGACATTTGCCCAACTCGAGGAAGAAGCCCGCCAAAAAGTGATGACCTCTTACGAGGAGCTTTACAAGCGGCTGGCCAAGATTACCAGAGAAGAGCGCCGCTCCACTTACATCAATGCCATTACCAATGTGTATGACCCGCACACCAACTACCTGCTCCCGAAAGCTAAATCGAACTTCGACATAGAGTTTACAGGAACGCTGGAAGGTATTGGCGCCTCTTTGCAGGAAAAAGACGGTCAGATTAAGGTGATGGAGATCGTACCTGGCAGCCCCTCTTTCCGCCAGGGAGAACTGAAACCAGGCGATGCTATTGTGAAAGTAGCCCAGGGCGACCAGGAACCTGTGCTGATAGAAGGCATGCGCCTGGATGACGCGATACAACTGATCCGCGGCAAAAAAGGAACCGAAGTACGCCTAACGGTAAGAAAGCCGGATGGCAGCTCCAGAATTATCCCGATTGTGCGCGACCTGATTATTATTGAAGAAACGTTTGCGCAGTCGGCCCTGATAGAAGATACCAAAAAGATAGGCTATATTAACCTGCCAGGCTTCTATGCCAACTTCGACCGCAGGGAAGGTGGCCGCAACAGCGGTGCCGACGTGAAGAAGGAAGTAGAAAAACTAAAGGCCGCAGGAGCCGATGGCCTGGTGCTGGACCTGCGCAACAACGGTGGCGGCTCTCTGGCCGATGCTATTGAAATGGCAGGCCTGTTTATCGAAAAAGGGCCGATCGTTCAGGTAAAATCCTCTTCCGGCAAAGTAGCGGTTCTGGACGACCCGGGGCCGCAGGTGCAGTTTGCCGGTCCGCTGGTGGTGCTGGTAAACGGAAACAGCGCCTCGGCCTCCGAGATTCTGGCAGCCGCCATGCAGGACTATAAGCGCGCTGTTATTATAGGCAGCCCTACCTATGGCAAAGGAACCGTGCAGCAGTTCTTCGAGCTCGACGATGCCCTGTCGTCGCAGTACGATGCCTTTAAGCCGTTTGGGGCGCTGAAGCTTACTACCCAGAAGTTCTACAGAGTTAATGGCGGCACCACCCAGCTGAGAGGAGTGAAACCCGATGTTATTTTACCAGACACTTATAGCTACCTGGAGTTTGGCGAAAAAGACCAGGAGTATCCGCTGCCGTTTGATGAAATAGCGCCAGCCAAATACAAACCCTGGACCAACAGCAAAATAAACCTTGCCAGGATACAGGCCAACAGCCGCAAGAGAATTGCAGAGAACCAAAGCTTTACCCTTATAGAAGAAAGTGCCAGGCGCCTGAAACAACTCTCTGATAACACCACACGCTCGCTGAAATACACCACCTATTTAGCAGAGGAGAAAAAAGCGGAGGCAGAGGCAAAACGATTCGAAGAGGCTCAGAAAGAAGTGCCCGTGCTACAGGTGTCAAGGCTTCCTCAGGACTTAAATGTCATCAACGGCGATACTGCCAAGGTAGCCCGTAACCAGGCTTTCCTGAAAAATCTAAAAACTGATATCTATGTAGAGGAAGCTGTTGCCATCATCAACAACGGCCTGCTCTAAGAACACCTTATACCAGAAGGAAAGCCGGCTACTTTAGCCGGCTTTTTTTGTGCCACAGCCTAGCCCCCCGTTTCAGCAGGCATAATCATTCCCCTGCATCCGGCGGAGAGCAGCAGCAGGAGCAGAAGAGAGTTCTGGAGGTCTATTTGTATTAGAATAATTCATTCCTGAACCTGAAACAGGCTTTATGCTGCACAAAACACTACCAAATCTCCGCACTTCCAGCACAACTTTTGCTACATATATACCCGTAAAACAATCGCAACAACCCACAACTCACAACTCACATCTTAACAATTTTTCTATGAACTATAGATTGATCGCCCTTTGGCTGCTCCTGGCCTTTGCCGCTCCGGCAGTAGTAGCCCAGAGCAGCACAAGCAACAAGATCCTGCCCTACCCCATTCACCAGAAAAAGCTCGACAACGGCCTCAACGTGGTAACGGTTCCTTACAACAGCCCCGGACTGGCGGCGTTTTACCTGCTGGTGCGGGCAGGCTCGCGCGAAGAGGTGGAGCAGGGCAAAACCGGCTTTGCGCACTTTTTTGAGCACATGATGTTCCGCGGCACCGACAAATACCCGACCGAGGCCTACAGCGACATCCTGAAAGCCATGGGCGCATCCGCCAACGCCAACACCTCCCTGGATCGCACCCTCTACCACATGACCGGCAATGCCGACATGCTCGACAAGATGTTTGAGCTGGAGGCCGATCGTTTCCAGAATCTGAAGTACTCCGTACACGACTTTAAGACAGAGGCCGGTGCCGTGAAAGGTGAGTACACCAAAAACTCAGCCAACCCTTACCAGCAGCTCTACGAAAAAACCGTGAGCACCGCCTTTACCAAGCACACCTATGCCCACACCACTATGGGCTTTTTTAAGGATGTGGTAGACATGCCCAACCAATACGACTACTCTCTTAAGTTTTTCGACCGTTTTTACCGCCCTGAGTACACCACCATTATTGTGGTGGGCGATGTAACGCCGGAGCGCGTGAATGCGCTGTCGGAAGAGTATTTTGGCAGCTGGGAGCGTGGCAGTTACCAGCCTGACATTCCGGTAGAGCCAAAGCAGGCCAGAACACGCCACGCGCACGTGAAACAAACCGGTTTTCCGCCCTACCTGAGTCTTAACTACAAAGGCCCCGCCTTCTCCGACAAAAACAAAGACCTGCCGGCGCTCAATATCCTCACCACCCTCTTGTTCGCCGAAAATTCTGACCTGTACCGGAAATTGGTGGTAAACGAGCAAAGGGCGCGGTTTATAGGCGGCAGCGCGCAATTCGCCCGCGATCCGAATCTTATCACGGTAGCTGCCTCTGTGGTAAAGCCGGAGGATTTACAATACGTGAAAGACGAGCTGACAAAGGCGCTGAATGCAGCAAAAACCAAACCCATGGACAGCCGGAAAATAGAGGAAACCAAATCGCGCATAAAATACGGCTTCGCCATGAGCATGGACAGCCCCGATGCCATTGCCAACGCCCTGGCGCGCTTTACCTGGCTCACCGGCGACCCGGAGTCGCTGAACAACACCTACAGCCTCTACGACAGCATTACGGCCAAAGACCTGATGGCAGTAGCCAAAAAATACTTCACAAACCAGACCCTGACGGTAGGCACCATCTCCCCTGCCGAAAAATCGCCTGTGAAATAACCCTTGGCACCTTATTCACTCAATCAACATCTGTTAGTTTACCTCGCATGAAAAAATTAGCTGTTTATATACTACCTGTTGTGTTTGTGGCCCTGGCATGTGCCAGACAACCGCAGGCTGCACAAACTACTGTCACACCGGCCACTCCCACGCCACCCGCTTCTACATTCTCCAGCCCACGCACCTACGATGCCAACCTGGCCTTTGGCCCGGATAAGGTGGTGGAACTGCCCCGGCCGGAGTCGAACAAGGTCACGTTTAAGGTGATGTTCAAAAACGGCTCCATGTCTGACCCGGCAGGCAAGGAAGGACTCACTTTTACCACTGCCCAACTGCTCACAGAGAGTGGCTCCCAAAGCATGTCGCTGGCCCAGATCAAGGACAGGCTCTACCCGATGGCGGCCCAGTACTCCGTGAACGTAGACAAGGAAGTGACCACCTTTACCTTTGCCGTGCACCAGGACTTCCTGAACGAGTTTTACCAGATCATGCGTGGCCTTATCCTGACGCCCGCCTTTGCCGAAGAAGATTTTAAGCGCGTTATCTCGAACCAGCAGAACTACGTGGACCAGGTCATCAGGGCTTCTTCGGATGAGGAGTACAGTAAAAAGGCGCTGGAGGATCTTTTGTTCAGGGGCACCAACTACCAGCATAAGCCAGAAGGAACCTCCGCAGGTGTAAAGAACATTACCCTGGAAGATGTAAAAAACCACTACCGCAATTTCTTTACGCGCCATAACGTAATACTGGGCGTAGCCGGCAACTACAGCCCCGAGTTCCTGAACCAGCTGAAGCAGGACGTGGCGCAGCTACCCGAAGCGAAGCCAAACATTCCGGCCGCAGGCAGGCCCAACCAGCCAAACGGCCTGCAGGTAGAGATCATTAAAAAGACCAATGCGCTTGGTTCAGCCATTTTTACGGGTACGCCCATGCCCCTTACCCGCACTGCCGATGAGTTTGCCGCGCTCATGGTGGCCAACTCGTACCTGGGTGAGCACCGCAAAAGCTACGGCAAGCTCTACGACAAGATCCGCAGCACCCGCTCCATGAACTACGGCGACTACTCCTACATAGAGTGGTACGACAACGGGGGCAGCAACATGCTTCCTAACCCCGGCGTGCCCCGCACCTCCAATTACTTCGCCCTCTGGATCAGGCCGGTGCAGACTGCCAAGGGTTTGCGCCAGCAGTACCCGGAACTAAAGGATGTAACCGTAGGCCATGCCCATTTCGCCCTGCGCCTCGCCATCCGGGAGGTAGATAACCTGATCCGGAACGGCATGTCGCAGGAGGACTTTGAGCTCACGCGCAAGTTCCTTCGCTCCTACATGAAACTCTATGGCCAGACCGAGGAGAAACAGCTCGGCTTCCTGATGGACTCCCGCTTCTATGGCCGGCAGGACTACCTGCAGGAGATGGACGATTTGCTGGCAAAGCTGACTGTGGAAGATGTGAACAACATGGTGAAGAAATACTGGCAGGTGAACAACATGTTCGTCACCATCGTGACTGACGACAGCGAGGCGGAGGCGCTGGCAGAGGCGCTGCGGCAGAACACGCCTTCGCCCATGAGTTACTCCAACCTGGTGAAGGAAGGCCTGCCAGCAGAGGTAGTGGCCGAAGACAACATCATTTCGACCTATCAGCTCAATGTAGAAAACGTGAAAGTGATAGACAGCCAGGATACATTTCAATAATCAGCCTAAGCGAGTCAGAAAGCCGCAGAAGTTTCGTACTTCTGCGGCTTTTTTCTTTATCAGCTTGTATATCAGCGTTATAACAGACAAAATAATATAGCAAAAGCCAGGTATATACTTGCAATTATTCTATTTATTTTTGAAATTAGCTAACTATCCGCCTCTACAGACTTGTTTGCACAAGCCTTCCTGTTCCTCTACCTAACCAATTAGCTTTAACAATGAAAAAATTATTCAAAATTATCGGGTTTATTTTGGCGGCAGTTGTGGTGATAGCTGCTGCAGGTGTGCTGTATGTACGCTTTGCCCTGCCCAATGTTGATCCTGCCCCCGCGCTTGCCTTCGACAAAACCGATGTGCTCGTAGCCCGGGGCAAATACCTGGCAAACCATGTTACCGTTTGCATCGACTGCCACTCGGAGCGTGACTGGAGCCGCTTTTCAGGACCTGTAGTTCCGCATACCGAAGGCAAAGGTGGCGAACGCTTCAGCCATGAAATGGGCTTTCCGGGCACATTCTATGCACGCAACATTACCTCCGATCCGGAAACCGGCATCGGCTCCTGGACCGACGGGGAGATTTACCGCGCCATTACCACAGGTGTGAACAAGGAAGGTGAACCATTCTTCCCGGTTATGCCCTATCCGTCGTATGGCAAAATGACGGATACCGATATACGGTCCATTATCGCGTATATACGCACGCTGGCGCCTATCAAAAACCCGGTGCCTGACTCCAAGGCAGATTTCCCGATGAACCTGATTCTGCGCACGATGCCTGTCCACTCCACCCCCACCAAAGAAACAGCCCTGAACGACGTGCTGGCCAAAGGGAAATACTTGGCGACCATCGGGGCCTGCGCCGATTGCCATACCCCTAAAGAAAAAGGTGCTAACATAGAGGGCATGGACTTCGCCGGCGGTATGGAGTTTGCCATGCCGATCGGCACGCTCCGCTCCGCCAACATAAGCCCCGACAAAAGCACCGGCATCGGCAACTGGACAGAAGAGGACTTTGTGAAGCGCTTTAAAGACACCGCCACGCCTGAAGCGCTGGCCAAGAAAGTAGCGCCCGGCGACTTTAACACCATTATGCCCTGGAGCATGTACGGCGGCATGGAGGAAAGTGACCTGCGCGCCATCTATAAATACCTGATGAGCCTGGAACCGATAAAGCATCCGATTGAGAAATTTACCCCAGCCGAAAAAACAGTAGCCAGAAAGTAAGGAGCAGCCCGATTCCAAGAGCCGCCAGACTTCATGAGCGTGGCTTTTCATGCCTGCAGACATGGTCCCGGTGAATTATTCTAATCAAAAAGCCCTTCCAGAGCCTTGGCGACGGAAGGGCTCTGCTTGCCCCTGCACTGCTGAATCGGCCGGCGAGGTGGTTGCTGCCTGTCAGGTTTTGGATTTGTAATTGGCTAATCGGAGATGGTACCAGAAACCCCCAACCTGAAATGATAAAGCGCCTCCGGAAGGCCATTTCCATTCGAATAATTGCGCTGAACCACGCAAACCACCAAAAGGCATACTCCGGCGAACGCGCAGTTGTCCGGGCTTTATAAGTTGACAAGAATTGGTAACTTACAACTATGGAAGCAAAAGTATCTACCACGTACCTGAACTCCCCGATTGGCTGGATCAGAATAACAAGCACCGCGCACGCCATTGAGTCCGTGCTTTTTGTGGAGGCGGCATCAGCTGGCTCAGTAGACCTTCCGGCGTGCCTGCAAACCTGCACGGCCCAGCTGTCGGAATATTTCAGGGGGGAACGCCGGCATTTCGACCTGCCCCTTTCGCCGCACGGCACCACCTTCCAGCGGCAGGTTTGGGAGGAGCTGAAGGCTATTCCGTTTGGCAAAACAGCTTCTTACCTGCAGGTAGCCAAAGCCATTTCCGGGGAGAAGGCGATCAGGGCAGTAGGAGCCGCCAACGGCAGAAACCCTTTGTGCGTGGTAGTGCCCTGCCATAGGGTAATCGGCAGCGATGGCAGCCTGACCGGCTATGCGGGCGGCCTGTGGCGCAAAGAGTGGCTCCTCCGGCACGAGGGGGCGCTGAAGCCAGAACAGCAGCTTACCCTGTTCTGACAAGGAAGAAAACGAGCCCCCTGTAACCAGATTGCACGCCGGGAGTATAAAAGAAGACGTCGTAATTTCATCTCTACATACTCTATGCAGCTTGTTTACAACAACTCCAGACTTAAACCCCGGACTGCGGACGCAGGCTCGCGTGCCATGGCGCTGCTACTAGACTGCCTGCTACTCTCCGCCATTATCGGCATAGCCGACTACTACACCATAAGCAGCGACGAATCTGCCCTATTTCTGAAACCAGAGCGCCTGCTCCACCTGCTACTCGGGTGGCTTTATTTTGCCGGTGCCGAAAGTGCTTCCTGGCAGGCTACCATAGGCAAATACCTGCTCGGGCTGAAAGTGACCAGCACATCCGGAGATCGTATCTCGTTTAAATGCGCCAGCATCCGCTACTTCACCAAGCCATTCACGGTCATTGCCTGGGTCATACGCCTTGCCATGGCAGCGCCAGCCTTCCTGTCCAGGTTCTTACATGACAGGCTGAGCAGCACCAGAGTGGTAGCCCTTTAGTTTCCGGTTAAAGCAGTGAAGGCTGTGACGCATACAACAGAAAAGGTTGCAAACCGCTACTTCAGCAACACAAAAGCCGGGCTCAGGTGACAAATGAAAAAGCTCCTTCTTCTCAGAAAGAGCTTTTAACCGGCCGCTTAGTTTTGGGCAGGTCAGTTATCGTACTTTTCTATTTCTACGGTGGCAGCTTTACCTGGGGTCATGGTTACTTTAAAGATATATCCATACTGAGTTTCGGGGATATGCGACATATTGCTTTTTGCTCCGAATGCCTGCACCAAGGGCAGCACCGTGTTAGAATGGCCGGCCACCACCACCTGCTGACCTGCATGATCCTGCAACAGCCTTTCTTTTAACCCCAGAAAATCGTTTGCGCTGTAAGTGGCAATTTCCAGGTTCCGCTCTTCGGCCAGAGGCCTCAGCGTGCTCTTTGTCCGGGCGTATCTGGTCGCGTACAGGGCATTTAGCTCTACATCCTGCAGCAACGCCCGCAGAGCCTCCGCTCTGGCTTTCCCCTCATCGTTCAGGTCAGGGTCCTGGTCATGGGGGTTCGAAATATCCTTCTCCGCATGCCGCACCACATAAACAGTAGTGGCGGCTGCTGCGGTGCCGGGGGCATACGTTCCCACGCCTGCCCTGGCTGTTTCTACTTCAGAGGCCGGCTGTGTGCAGGAGGCCGACGCACATAAAAATAAAAGCAGTAATGATGCAAATTGTAAAAGTTTTTTCATGTGTAAGGGCTATCACTTAAAATAAAGCAGGCTGTCTGCGGAATTCCTTTCTCTGCTAAAAGTCAAAGCCAGGTAAGAGGTGATCTAACTAAGCTGGGAAGCTGCTGTTCTCCAATTACGCTGCGGTCCTGTTGCCAGGCTGGCTCCTTCTAATGGCAAAAGTTTTTACAATTTAACTTTGCACATCCACACTATATTTGTCGGGTGGAGGAGTAATTATTCTAATGAAAAAGGCCCTCTACAGGAGTTTCGCCCTTTTGCTGTTACTGCTGATTAAACTCTTCCGGCAGTTTTCCGGCATGCACATCAAACAATCGGTTCTGCGCGTTACCCCTGCCAGGAAGTGTTAAGCCGGCCGGGAGCGAACGATGCCCGATCAGTAAATTTTTATTGAGGCGCCGCCTGAGTATCATCATTTCATTCTTAAAACACAGCTAAATATAATACTATAAAAGAAATAAAGCAACATGAATAACAGCACTTACAGCTCAAGGTATGAGGAGGCGCTCACCCGAAAAAGACCGGCATACAAAAGCCAGCTGTGTTGCACTTGATTTTAGAAAGGCTTTACCCCGCCAGGGCTGCCGGAGAGGAGAAAAACGAAAAAGGCCAGCTTTTCAGCTGGCCTTTGACTGGTGGTAGTGCGCACGGGGAGAGTCGAACTCCCACACCCGAAGGCACAGGCTTCTGAGACCTGCGCGTCTACCAATTCCGCCACGTGCGCGAAATATGTTCAGAAGTACCCGCCCATTTGTCGTGTTTGGGAGTGCAAATCTACAACGGTTTTTTTTACCTGCAATACTTTCCTGAAAAATATTTTATCGAGCGTCTACAGGCTCCTCCTCCACCACCGGATCGATCTCTTTCCTGGAAAATCGTTCAATTTTGCGCAGGGTCCATAAGCCAATGATCACCCACATAAAGCCGGCCGCGAAGCCTGCCATTACATCGGTGGCGTAGTGCACATGCAGGTAAATACGGCTAAAACCGATCATAAAAATCAGGAATGTAAGTATGGCCACCAGCGAGTAGCGCCACACCGGCGGCTCCACATGCTTCCAGGCAAGGTATATCAGCAAACCATAGAAAGAGGCGGCCACCATGGAGTGCCCGCTCGGGAAGCTAAGCCCGGAGGCCTCTACCAGGTGAGGCATCGCCGGGCGGGGCCTGTCGAACAGGTACTTCAGCACCACATTCAGGGTAATGCTCCCGAGTGCTACCACCGGTACCTTCAGCGAGTACCAATGGTGCTTCCGGACAAACAGAAAGTAGGCGATAAGCAGGAGCGCGGCAGGCGTCAGGAACTGGCGCGACCCGAAAAAAGTAATGAATTCGATAAAGCTGGTAAAGCCTGCCGTTGTGATGCTGCTGGCAAAATTAAAGGCAGCCGTGTCGAAGTTCAGGTTGCCTCCTTCTACTACCTGTTTGCTGATATACAGAAACAGGATAACACAAACCAGGAACAAGCCCCACGCCAGCAGGAGCTCCAGCGTGAAAAGCGCAAGCGCGGCAACAATTTTCTTATAAAAGCTTTTGATCATAATCAGGACAGATAATTTATTGGCGACAATAAGGTATATACGGCTGCCATACTCTTACGTATTTCTTCTGGAAAAAGAACAGCAAAGGCAGCAGGAACCACAACTCCAATTCCAGACGGGCTGGTGCAGGCTTCTGCGGCCTCAGAAAACAAAGCTCATGAAAAACACCATCCGCTTATTTGTGGCAGCTGCCTTACCGGCCGATCTGAAAGAATACCTGGCCCGGGAGTCGCAGCCTTTCCGGCACGAGTCGGTGCGGTTTGTGCCGGAAGAAAACCTGCATCTCACGCTCTTCTTTATCGGCCAGGTGCCGCACGAATCGCTGCCCGACATACAAGACAGAATCCGCCGGACAGCCATGCACCACGCTCCCTTTGTGCTGCAGCTCCAGTGCCTGGAGCCGGGGCCAAAACCACGTTCGCCCCGGCTGGTATGGGCACGCTTTGAGCAGCACCCGCTTTTTGAGCAGCTTAGCAAGGAGCTTACGCAGCAGCTGGCTCCACAGCCACCCGGCCAGCAGAAAACAATACCACACGTTACGCTGGCCCGCCTCCGCAAAGACATGCCTGCCCCACAGGCTTTGCCCACGATACTGCCTGCCGCCCCCGTGCAGCTGGCAGTATCGGCTGTTTCGCTGTGGCAGTCGGAGCTGGCATCGCCGCACCCCCGCTACAGCATTCTTCAATCCTTTGCATTATCTTAAACTTTCGGGCCCTATAACCAGTAAGAAAAGCACCTGTTTTTACCTGAAACATTAAAATAAATGTATATATGAGCCAGAATGAGCTGACGGAATTGTTAACAATGCTGAAAGATAAAGGCCTGACGGTGGCATTTGCCGAAAGTTGCACAGCCGGTATGCTGGCATCGGAGTTCACGAAGGGCACCGGCAGCAGCGATGTGTTGGTTGGAAGCCTGGTGGTGTACCAGCCAGAGGCTAAAAAGAAACTGCTCGGCGTAAAACAAGACACCCTGGAACTGTACACCGCTGAGTCGCAGCAGGTAACAAACGAAATGGTGATGGGCCTCAAAAAAACCCTGAATGCTGATATCTCTATTGCCACAACCGGGCTGGCCGGCCCCGGCGGGTCCGAAAACTCCGAGAAGCCGGTAGGCACCATGTTTGTCTCTATCCTGTATGATGGCAGAGCGGAGGAGTTCCGGGAGGTATTCAAGGGCAACTCGCAGCAAATCAGGAAAGACCTCACAGATTATATCTTCCAGAAACTGAAAGGCATTGTAGAGGAGCATTATGACCGTTAGCAGCTAGCTTGCAGCTCCTTGATGAATACAGGTATATTTGCCCTACCCGAAGAGCCGCAGACCATCCGGAGGGCCGTTTTCATTAGAATAATTTGAGGCAAGAACCGGCAGAGGTGCTGCGGTAGGTGGTAACTTGCACCTCACCTAAAAAACTTCAACCTTACCATTAGTCCGATAAGAAATCAACCAACCACAAAACTGCCTGATAGTGGCTTCGACCGTGTTGCGCCGGTGTATGATGTGCTGGCCCGGCTGGTGTACGGCTCTTCGCTGCAGCGGGCACAGCAGGCCTTGCTGCCCTTTATTCAGGAGCACGACAGGGTTTTGATAATTGGCGGAGGAAGCGGCTGGCTACTGGAGCAGGTACTGGTTTCGTGCCCGGGGCTGCAGGTGCTGTACCTGGAGGCATCGCCGAAAATGCTCCAACTGGCAAAGCACCGTTTCCAACAGCTTAATGCACCAGGCGCAACGGTGGCGTTCAGGCTGGGCACAGAGGCCGCTCTGGAAAGAACAGAGGTTTTCGACAAGGTTGTTACGCCCTTCCTGCTCGACCTGTTCCCGCCCCAGCGCCTGCGCCCGCTCATGGAACGGCTGGCGCGGCACCTGGCTCCTGAAGGCCTATGGCTTTTCGCCGACTTCTGGCCTGTTGCCACTCCCCCACCCTGGTGGCAGCGCTTCTTAATCAGGAGCATGTATGCTTTTTTCGGTACGATTAGCAACGTACAAGCCAGTACCCTTCCGGTTTATCAAGATCACTTTAAGAAGCTGCAACTGCAGGAAGTGTACACAAAGCCGTTTTTTAAAGGCATGGTACAGGCAAAGGTCTTCCGGAGGGAGGCGCAGCGGAAAACGTAGCAGGAATTTAAAATTAGAAATACAGGGAGCTGCGTGAATGCCACTGTGCCAATTGCTGCTGCGCTATCAACACCCTAAAAATCCTCTAATCCGGGAAATCCTTGGGGTAGAGGCCCTATCTAAATATTCAGACAGAAAAAGTCCTATGTCTTGGATCCTTTAAAAAAGCAGCAGGAGGCAGCAGCACCTCCGGAGGGGCTTTTTCATTAGCATAATTTGCCTCAGGTAGTACCTGCTGCGCTTCCGGCTCCAAAACAAATGCTATTTTACCGCGTTCCCATATAGCAGGCATTATTTTGGCTTCTGACATTTAATTCGTAAATTACTCAACAGAAAAGTACTAGCTCGCCATGAGAAAAATATTATTATCGCTTCTAACCGGCAGCCTTCTTTTTGCCAGCCAGGTGATGGCGCAAACAGCAGGGAAAGCCAGTCTGGAGCAACTACCGACACCCGAAGGCACAGAAACAATGGCACCGGCTATTAGCCCGGAAAGAGGAGCAAAGGAGAAACCGGCGTTTTCAGGCCCTCGCATGAGCTATGGCCTTTCGGCAGGAACGAGCATCAGCAACTGGGGCGGGGCGTCCTATCTGGAGCCATCGGCCCGTTACCAGATCACCGACCGATTCAGGGGCTTTGCCAGCTTTACGTATATGAACGTAATGCCGCAGCAGTTCAGCAGCACCACGCCCGAGGGCGGCACCATGATGCGGCGCACCAGCGGCAGCAGCCACTATATGGTGAACGTTGGCGGCGAGTACCTGGTAAGCGAGCGCCTGCTGGTAAGTGGCAGCTTCTGGAAAGACCTCTCGAACCAGGCGGGCCAGAACCACCTGTACAACAACTTTATGAGCCCGGGCCGGCAAGGCATGGATTTCAGGGCCACCTATAAAATTACGCCAAACATCTCCGTTACGGGCGGCATACGCTACTCCGAAGGCGGATCGCCCTTCCACAACATGTATGGGCCGGGCTTTGGCGGCTACCAGCGAGGCCCTTTCGGCTTTTACTAAGCACAGATAATCAGGCATTAAGGCGCTTTCCCGGAAACGGGGAGGCGCTTTGCATTTAGGGCTCTTTCCTTTTCAGCACCCACCGCATGTACCTCTTTGCGGTATTCTGTCGTTTAGCTAATAATGGAGCCTGATTGGCAACTGTTTTTCTGAGTCGTTCAAACCCAAACAAAAGGAAGCGTTCAGGTACTTACAGCTTAAACCACTTAAAACCTTGCAGCAGCTTAACAAAAAAATCAGGCATATCAGGAACGAGAAACTGAACACAATAAAGCCTGATTACAGAGGCAACAAAACGATAGACGGGCTCTTCGCCAACGGTGATGAGCTGTACATGCCTGCATTCAGCAAAGTGCTTAAATGGAAACTGTCGCCCAACCCGCAGCGCGATGAAAAGCAGGCCGACACCTTTGTACCCGAAGTGCACCAGGGTGCAGCGTTTATCGACACCACCGCCGACATGGTGGTGTGGCTGGGGCATTCTTCTTTCCTGATCAGGCTCAACGGCGTTACCTTTCTGGTAGATCCGGTTCTGTACGACCTGCCCCTGATGAAGCGCCGTGTCGCCCTGCCCTGCCTGCCGGAGCAGCTGCGCGGCATCGATTTCCTGCTGCTCTCCCACGGGCACCGCGACCATATGGACAAAAAGTCTATCCGGACTATCTTCAACCAGAACCCAACCATCAAAGCCCTGACCCCGCTTTGCTCCGGCGATGTGCTGCGCAGCATGGAACGCCGCCTGCCCTACCAAGAGGCAGGATGGTACCAGCAGTACGACCTGCTGCCCGAAGGAATTGAGGTGTACTTTATGCCAGCCTCCCACTGGCACCGCCGCAGCGCCCTCGACATGAATAAGATGCTCTGGGGTAGCTTTGTGATAAAAACGGCCTCCACCCTGCTCTACTTTGCCGGCGACACGGGCTTTAGCAGCCATTTTGAGGAGATTCAGGAACTGTTCGGCCCCATGGACATCTGTCTGATGCCGGTTGGCGCTTATAAGCCCTCTTTTCTGATGCAGAAGAGCCACCTGAACCCGCACGAAGCGGTAAAGGCGTTTAACCACCTCCGGGGAGGCACTTTTATCCCGATGCACTACGGCACCTTCAACATCTCAGATGAACCGCCAGGTGAGCCGGTGCGCCTGCTGGAGCAGATCGCCGCCGCTGGCATGCTGCAGGGCCTGCAGATTCCGGCCATCGGGCAGCCGGTGCTGCTGCGGGAACTGGTGAACTGAGCGGCAGCAGGAGCAGAAGAAGCACCGGAATGATATTTTGCTATATTTGTGTAATGGCTGTTTCAGCTACTACAAAGATCTGCCCGCTTCTATGTCTTCAATGTTCATCATAGGCTTAATTATAGCCTATTTCTTCATCCTGATCACTATTTCCTATATAACCGGCAGGAACTCCGACTCCGAGACTTTCTTTCTGGCCAATCGCCAGTCGCCCTGGTACGTGGTGGCTTTCGGCATGATCGGTACCTCGCTCTCGGGTGTCACGTTTATTTCTATTCCGGGCATGGTGGCTGGCTCGCAGTTCTCTTACCTGCAGCTGGTGCTGGGTTACCTGCTGGGCTACCTGGTCATTGCCACAGTGCTCATGCCGCTGTACTACCGGCTCAACCTGGTGTCTATCTATACTTACCTGGAGCAGCGGTTCGGGTACTGGTCTTATAAAACGGGGGCTGCCTTTTTCCTGCTCTCGCGTACGCTGGGGGCTTCTATCCGGCTGTTTCTGGTGGCGGGCGTGCTGCAGCTGGCGGTATTCGATGATCTGGGCGTTCCTTTCTCTGTTTCGGTTATCATCACTATTATGCTGATCTGGGTCTACACGTTCCGGGGCGGTATGAAAACCATTATCTGGACCGACACCTTTCAGACAGCCGCCATGCTGATAGCTGTGGTAACGAGTATTCACCTGATTTCGGACGACCTGAACTTATCCTTCCAGGGCATGGTGAACACCATAGCCGAAAGCAGCTACTCCCAGGTGTTTTTCTGGGATGTGAAGGATAGCAAGTATTTTCTGAAGCAGTTCTTCTCCGGGGCCTTCATTGCTATTGTGATGACGGGTCTGGACCAGGACATGATGCAGAAAAACCTGAGCTGCAAGAATATTGGCGAGGCCCAGAAAAACATGTTCTGGTTCAGCATCATTCTGGTTTTCGTAAACATACTTTTTCTGTCGTTGGGGGCGCTGCTGTACATTTATGCCGAACAGAAAGGCATTGCCTTACCCACCAACGCAGCAGGAGCAGTTATTGGCGACAACGTGTTTCCTTACCTGGCCCTCAACCACTTCTCCGGCTTCCTGGGGCTAGTGTTTATCCTGGGCATTATCGCCATCACCTACGCCTCCGCCGACTCCGCCCTCACCGCCCTCACCACCTCCTTCTGCGTCGATTTCCTGGACTTTAAAAATATGCCGGAGAAACAAAGGGTACGCACTCGCTATGTGGTACACTTCGGCGTTTCTGTAGTTATGGTACTGGTAATCATCGTGTTCCGGATCCTCAACGACCAGAGTGTGATCAACGCCGTATTTAAAGTAGCAGGTTATACCTACGGACCGCTGTTAGGGCTCTACACGTTCGGGCTTTATACAAAACGCGAAGTCCGCGACCGCTATGTTCCGGCTATTTGCATCATGGCCCCGCTACTCACCTACATCATCAGCGATAACTCCGTAGAGTGGCTTTATGGGTACGAGTTCGGATTCGAAGTGCTTATCCTGAATGGTTTTCTGACGTTTATAGGCCTGCTGGCCATCTCAACCAAAGCAGGGCTGCCGGAACTGGCACGGGAGCAGTAGTTTGTTGTATGGTTTATTGTTAGTTGTTGATCGTTAAAGGGTTTAATTGTTGAATAGTTGTGCAACACGATTATGCCTTCAATTCACCCTATAATTCAGTCAATCGCTCACTTATTCATAATTCAAAAGATGAAAGTATTTGTTTCAAGATTAATCCCTGAAACCGGACTCCAATTGCTGAAGCAGGCGGGGCTCCAGGCAACGGTATGGTCCGAAGACAGAAAAATAACGCAGCCGGAACTCATAGCCCATGCCAAAAAGCACGATGCCCTGCTGTGCATGGGCTCCGATAAAATGGATGCCCATTTCCTGAACGAGTGTCGCCACTTGAAGGTGGTAGGCCAGTTCTCGGTAGGCTACGATAATGTGGATGTGGCAGAAGCCACACGCCTGGGTATTCCGTTTGGCAACACGCCTGATGTGCTGAGCGACGCCACCGCCGATGTGGCCTTTCTGCTGATGCTGGCCGCCTCGCGCAAAGCATTTTACATGCACAAGCGGATCATCAGCGGCGAGTGGGGGCCGTACCGCCCTACCACCAACCTGGGCGTGGAACTGAAAAACAAAACGCTGGGCATCTTTGGCCTCGGCCGCATAGGCCTGGAGCTCGCCAGGCGCTGCCAGGGAGCCTATAACATGAAGATTATTTACCACAACCGCCGCCATAATGTGCAGGCAGAGCAGGAACTACAGGCCAGGAAGGTAAGCTTCGAAGAGCTGTTGCAGCAGAGCGATGTGCTGTCGGTGCATGTGGCCCTGAGCCCCGAAACCGAAGGCAAATTCAATGCAGAAGTATTTCGCAAGATGAAGCCCTCCTCCATCTTCATCAACACCGCGCGAGGCCGGATACACCAGGAACAGGACCTGATACAGGCACTAAACGAGGGCTGGATCTGGGGAGCCGGTCTGGACGTGACAAATCCGGAACCCATGCAACCCGGCAACCCCCTGCTCTCGATGCCCTCCGTGGCTGTTTTGCCGCACATCGGTTCTGCCACCGTACAGGCCCGCAACGAAATGGCCCGGCTGGCCGCCACGAACATTATTGCCGGGTTACATGGCAAGCCCCTTCCCCATTGCATCAACCCGGAGATCTATCAAAACGATACCAGCACCTAATATACTCATCTGTCGCTATCATGACACTCGAACAAATTGAACAGCTATGCCAGCAGCTACCCGGCGTAACGCAGGACATAAAATGGGAAAAGGACTTATGCTTTTGTGTGGCTGACAAAATGTTCTTGGTACTTGGCTTTGAAGAAACGCCTATAACCGGCTCGTTTAAAGTGCCTGACGAGGAATTCGACACCTTTTGCGAACGCGAAGGCTTTACGCCGGCTCCTTACCTGGCCCGCTACAAGTGGGTGGCATTCGACAACCTGAACCGCCTGCAGCAGCAGGAATGGCAACATTATATTACACAATCTTATAACCTGGTGCGGGCCAAGCTGCCTAAGAAGGTGCAAAAGGAGTTGGAGGAGAAGGCCTAGACCTCAAGAGCCGCCGCAACAGAAGCAGCAGTGCCTCTTGAGGGGCAAAACCATTAGAATAATTAAGTAACATCATCAGCACCAGCAAAGACCTCGCAGCGTGCGCAGCTCCTGCGAGTGTCCGGGGAGCAGCAACAGCAGCTGAGTATAGCGCCGGAGGGGCATTTTCATTAGAAGAATTTGGTTGACGCGCTTAGGCAAGAACACAAGCTTTTACTTGTTGCCTCTTATTCTGAAAATTTCTTCATCCTGTAAATTCTGATTCTGACAACCGAGGCTTCGTTGCAGACAAGACACTTGCAGGAGCTGCGCACGCTGCGAGGTCATGAAAAACCTATATAACAGGCTCGGCCGCTCCCTTACGAGAGCGGCCGAGCCTGTTTTAAATCAAAATTAAAGTAGCTTACAGTGATGCCAGGCTTTGCTCCAGGGCTTTTATCTTGGCTTCTGCATCGGCTTGTTTCTTGCGTTCGTTGCTGATCACGGCCTCCGGGGCACCATTTACAAAACGCTCGTTACTCAGCTTTTTCGCCACTGAGTTCAGGAAGCCTTTGGTGTACTCCAGCTCCTTCTGCAAACGATCGCGCTCCGCTTCCACATCTATGTTGCCATCCATCGGGATAAAGAACTCGTCTCCGGCCTCTACAAAGCCAATGGCTCCCTCCAGGTTTTCCTGCACAAAGCTGATCTCACTGATGTTTCCGAGCTTGCTGATAATGCTCTGGAACGGCTCATAATTATGCTGCCCCATTACCTTTATCGACAGCTCCAGTTGCTTGTTGTTCGGGATGTTTTTAGAGTTCCGCACATTCCGGATGGCGGCAACCACCTTCAGCACAACCTCCATCTGGTCGATAATGCCTTTGTCGAACTTGTCTTTTTTAGGCCAGGCAGCCACAATCAGGTATTCCTTCTCATTACGCTCCTTCAGTTCATGCCACAGCTCTTCTGTCAGGAATGGCATGAAGGGGTGCAGCACCTTCAGGATCTTCTCCAGGAAATCAACCGTGGTGGCTAGGGTTTGCTTGTCGATAGGCTGCTGGTAGGCGGGCTTAATCATTTCGAGGTAGTTGGAGCAGAAATCGTCCCACACCAGCTTGTACACCGCCAGCAGCGCATCCGAAATCCGGAACTTGCTGAAGTGGTCCTCGATCTGCACAAAAGCCTCGTTAAACCGCGACTCGTACCAGTTCATGGCCGTTTCGTTCGGGCAGGGCAGGTTCTCATCAACTTCCCACCCTTTTATCAACCGGAACGCATTCCAGATTTTGTTGCTGAAGTTACGTCCCTGCTCTATCAGTTTCTCGTCGAACATCAGGTCGTTGCCGGCCTGCGAACTGAAGAGCATGCCCGTACGCACACCATCGGCCCCGTACTGGTCTATCAGGTCGAGCGGATCGGGTGAGTTGCCCAGCTGCTTCGACATTTTCCGGCCCTGCGCATCGCGTACGATGCCGGTCAGGTACACGTTTTTGAACGGTGGCTCGTTCCGGAACTCGTATCCGGCCATGATCATACGGGCTACCCAGAAAAACAGAATCTCAGGGGCCGTTACCAGGTCGTTGGTCGGGTAGTAGTACAGAATATCTTTGTTGTCCGGGTCTTTAAAACCATCGAAAACAGAGATCGGCCACAACCACGAGGAGAACCAGGTATCCAGCACATCTTCGTCCTGCCGCAGGTCCGATAGCTGCAGCGCCTCGTTTCCGGATTGCTTGCGAGCAAGGTGCAAGGCTTCTTCAGGCGTGGTGGCTACTACAAAAGAGCCGTCGGGCAGGTAGTACGCGGGTATCTGCTGCCCCCACCACAGCTGCCGCGAAATGCACCAGTCGCGGATGTTCTCCATCCAGGCGCGGTACATGTTCTTGAACTTGGGCGGGTGCAGACGAATTTCGTCTTCCATCACGGCTTCCATGGCTGGTTTGGCCATATCGTCCATATTGCAGAACCACTGCATCGAGAGGCGCGGCTCTATTACGGCGCCGGTTCGCTCTGATGTTTGCAGTACGCTGGCGTACTCTTCTACTTTAACGAGCAGGCCTGCTTCTTCCAGATCCTTTACAATGTTGCGGCGGGCGGCAAAGCGATCCTGCCCTACGTACAGCACCGCCTTCTCGTTCAGGAAACCGGCATCGTCCAGGATGTCGATGGTTGGCAGGTTATGCTTCTGGCCGAGTTCGTAGTCATTCAGGTCGTGGGCTGGCGTTACCTTCAGGGCGCCGGTTCCGAAGTCGATGCTCACGTACTCATCCAGTATAATCGGAATTTCGCGGCCCAGCAGCGGGATGCGCACTTTTTTGCCGTGCAGCTGCGTGTAGCGTTCGTCGTTCGGGTTTACAGCCACGGCTACGTCGGCCATAATGGTTTCGGGGCGGGAGGTGGCGATGGTTATGTACTGCCCCTCCTGGCCTACCACCTCATATTGCAGGTGGTACATTTTGGCCATGGTGTCTTTTGGGATCACTTCTTCGTCAGAAAGCGCAGTGCCTCCCTTGGGGTCCCAATTCACCATGCGCACACCACGGTAGATTTTGCCTTTGCGGTACAAGTCCACGAACACCTCGATAACGGCGGCGCTCATGTCTTTTTCCATGGTAAAGCGGGTGCGGTCCCAGTCGCAGGAGGCGCCCAGTTTTTTGAGCTGCTCCAGAATAATGCCGCCGTACTTCTCTTTCCACTCCCAGGCATACTTCAGGAATTCCTCGCGGGTCAGGTCGCTTTTCTCGATGCCTTTCTCCTTGAGCATGGCTACTACCTTGGCCTCGGTCGCAATGGAGGCGTGGTCGGTGCCGGGCACCCAGCAGGCCTCTTTGCCCTGCATGCGGGCACGCCTGATGAGCACATCCTGTATGGTGTTGTTGAGCATGTGGCCCATGTGCAGTACGCCCGTCACGTTTGGCGGCGGAATCACAATGGTATAAGGCTCTTTTTTCGGGTTGGGCTTAGAACGGAAGAAGCCGCGCTGCATCCAGCTGTCGTACCACTTCTGCTCTACCTCTCTGGGATTATATTTCGTTGAAACAGACATCTTATTCTCTCCTAAAATGGGTTACAAAATTAGGAATTTTAATTGTTTAATAAGTAAGGAAAAGGACACAAGTAGCAAGACACAGAATATAAGACTTTTTTAGTGCCGGAAATCGACTGAAGCAAAGGCTTTTTTTGTTTGCAGGAGCAGCAGCAGCTGCTGAATGCTACGGAGGGCCATTTTCATTAGAAGAATTTGGTTGCTGATTGTTTGTTGTTGAATGGTTGAAGCAAGTACTTGAAGCTGAATACCCCAGGTGAGCTTCCCAAACCAATCAATTTTAACAATCAGAAATCAGCAACCTGGCGTTCGGAGAGCATCAAGAGTCTTGTTTCTTCTGTCCTACGTCTTGTGTCCTGAAAAAAGGCTCCGGAGGACCTTTTTCATTTAAATAATTTGCGAACAGTGGCGAATCCCTCTCCTGCTAAAAACAAAAAAGCCTACCTCCGGAGAGGCAGGCTTTGTAGCAAAAAGCAGTTCTGATTAGCTGGCTTCCTGGTGCAACCAATCTTTCTTTGCCAATAGTTCTTCCTCTGTCTCGCGGTAGTCTGGGTCATCGACGCAGCAATCTACCGGACACACAGCGGCGCACTGCGGCTCCTCATGGAAACCCATGCACTCCGTACATTTATCTGAAACGATGTAGTAAAACTCATCTGAAATCGGAGGCTGAGGCGCATCACCCGGGATGACATCACCGCCGTCTATTTCCACTTCCGTCAACGCAGTGCCGCCGCCCCAGGTCCACTCCATACCACCTTCGTATATAGCGGTATTAGGGCATTCTGGTTCGCAGGCACCACAGTTGATGCATTCGTCAGTGATCATTATAGCCATAATCGTATCTCCTGTATATTTTTTATACTTTTGTACTTCTTTCTGTCAATTCAACAACAAAATTAACAACATTAAGTATCCTTTCAAATTAAATTTCAAATTACCTATTAATATGATACTAGAAAACAGGATTGCGGCCTTCATCAGGTTAGGAGACAAACTGCGAAACATGCCTCCGGAAGAACGCAAAGCACTCGCCAATGCTGCCTCGGCCCAGAACCCCTGGTTCGATGAAGAAAACGTCTCCTGTGCTTTTAACGGGATAACAAGGATTTTAGATGAGCAGTATTTGCGGGAGTGGCTCTACCCCTACAAGCTGCACCACATCCAGCCCAAAAAAGTAGGCGTGGTGATGGCGGGCAATATCCCGTTGGTTGGCTTCCACGACTTTTTATCGGTACTCGTGAGCGGGCACTACCTGCTGGCCAAGCGAAGCTCCACCGACGAGGTACTGATAACGCGCCTGGCCCAGATGCTGATAGAGATAGAACCTGCTTTTGCGGAATACATCCGGTTCGAGGAAAGGCTCAACGAGGCCGATGCCATTATCGCCACCGGCTCCGACAATACCTCGCGCTACTTCGAGTACTATTTTGCCAGCCGCCCCCACATCATCCGGAAAAACCGCACCAGCCTCGGCATCCTGACAGGCCACGAAGAGAAAGACGACCTGAAGGCGCTTGGGCAAGACATTTTCAGATACTATGGCCTGGGCTGCCGCAACGTGTCTAAAGTGTTTGTGCCCGAGGGCTACACCTTCGACAAGTTCTTTGAGGCAAACAAAGACTGCCACACGCTGCTGGACCACCACAAGTACCAGAACAACTACGACTACAACAAATCTATTCTGCTGGTAAACAGAGTTGAGCATTTCGACAATGGCTTTATGCTCGTAACCAAAAGCGAGCAGCTGGTGTCGCCTATCTCGGTGCTGTTTTACGAAACCTTCACCTCGCACGTAGACCTGCGGCAAAAGCTTGCAGCCGTAAAGGAGAAGACGCAGTGTGTAGTGGCGGCGCATGGCTGGCTGGAGGGCAGCATTCCATTCGGTGAGGCACAATGCCCCATGCCCTGGGACTTCGCAGACGGCGTAGACACCATCCAGTTTCTCCGAAAGCTTTAGACACAGGCATACAGCATCGGCCAGGCGTTATTTAATACAGCTTCTTTGCGTATAACTCTATGATAACCATTTGATAGTCATAGCCATGCAAACAAGAACCAATTTTATTCCGCTGGTTGAAAAAGAAGAGATACCTTGCTATCATTTTAACCAGGAAGACGTACTCACAGACAAGGAGGCAAAAAAGAGGCGCATGTGGGACCTGAACCGGGCGTCGTCGCTTGGCAACGCCTACCACGGAAAAGTCTTAATCACGTTCCGGACTGCCGATGGCCAGGTAAAACGGGTGGCGACAAGCGTTTGGGCGGTAGATGAGAAATTCATCAGTTTCAAGGCTGGATGCGCCATTCCAACCTCTGCTATTATTGATATTGAATTTTTCTAGAAACGCTCCACCTGCTGCGTAAAAAAAGCGCCGCTACAGGCTAAACAACCTTGTATAACGCACGTACCCTACTGTCTACTGCCGGCCAGCTTTTCTTGCTGCTGTGCCGCCTGCAGCATAATCTACAAATTTGCAATTACGTAATATTGAGCACTTTAAAAAATATTTAAACAATTAAAGTCTTGCTGCCGTGGCGTTAGATCTGGTGCATCAGGCATAAATTCATCACTTTTTTGCGCTTTAACTCAACCCAATATATTACTCTATGAGAACGATCCTCGCCTGGATTTTAGCCGCCATTTTCCTGTTTCTGGCTCTGTACTTCTATTGGAAAAAAAATGATGCCGAGAGTCGCCTCGCCATCGCCGACAATAAGCTGGCCGAAACGCACCATGAGCTGGACCAAACCCAGCAAGTCGCCGATTCGCTTGAATCAATGGATTTCCCGCCTGATACCATGGAACTGGTGCCCCCTAACGGCGTAAACTTTGTAGACCAACTCGGCGCCCTGAGCGAGAGCGACATCAAAAAGCTAAAGGGCAAAGGCCTGCGATCGCCGGAGGCCGATCTGATGAACGACCTTAACCGCAAGCAACGTCAGCTTATACCAGCAGAGGGCACCATGGGCGGCACCATGACCATCCGCGACAGCCGCATCCTGAACGACCGCTACGCCCTGGCCTACTTCGAAGACGGGCATGATGGTGGCTACATGGTGCTGCGCTACGAGGTAAACAATGGCAACATCAGCTGGCGCGTGGTAGATAGCAGCAGGCTCTGACCAGCCCGCCACATAGCTGCAACACAGGAACTCCGGCCGCTGCGCATTCTTGCTTTGCCGCACAAGAGCCCTGTTTTTACACAAAAACAAAACTAAGGCACAGGTTTTGAGTAGATAAAACAGATCAAATCATACCATTATGCTGCTGCTCCACGTCCTGTTCCCTTTGCTTTTTTCACTATTCTCTACCGATCCGGCTGCGCTCCGGCTGCAGAAAGACCTGGAAAAAGATTACCAGCTGCTGACAAAAGGGCAATACTTTATCAGCGACAACACCTCCAGCTCGCCTTCGCTGCGCACCATCGAAAGCGACCTGGCGCTGTTTCAACTGGTGGCCAGCATAGACCTTAGCGCCGCCGATTACAGCACCAGCACCAGCGGCAAACACCAGATCATGAAATGGGAGTTTAAGGAGGGAGACCTGAAAGCGCTGTACCAGGTAGAAAGCTCTATACAACTCGACTCTACCATCACCGTGCGATACCTCGACAACAAGCCCTCCACGCAACAGCAGGTAAGAAACACTTTTCGCTTCAGAACCTATGTAGTGGCCACCACGGCAGCGCCAGACAGGCTCGTGTATGTGACCGAAGCCGACCAGGGGCTGATTACCTACCGCCTCGACATCAGGCAGGTGGACCTTGTGTATAGCAGGCAAAAAGAAGGCCTGAGCGTGGTGCTGCCAGGGTTTATGCAGGAGATCAACCAGCTGATAAACCAGATGCAGCCTTAACATTAAGGGCCACCAGCAGAAAAGCAAAAAGGCAGAGTACTTACTCTGCCTTTTTGCTTTGAATAGCTTTATAGCCGACCTGGGTCAGCATTAATCCTTCCGGCGCCGGATTCACAAAACCTGCTTTGGCAAGGTGCTGCTCCGCCTCTTTCTGCACATCTTTATATTTTGGGTAGCGCTCCTGCAGGAAAGGGTACAAGTCCGGGTAGGCCAGCACACCACCCGCTTCTACACTCATTTCATTAAAAGCATCCATGATGCAGTTGGCGGTATTCTCTATATTCTCTGCTTCCGATGTTATTCCCATAGCTTTATGTTTAGGTTAGGTTATAGGTTACAAGATACGGCAGCTCTTGTTGAATGGTTGATGTGAAGATTTGGAGATTTGAAGATGTGGAAATTTAGAGATGAATCACTAGGGTGGATTCTGCAATTTATCAACGCTTATTATTCCTCACACTTCACCACCTGGCATCTGGATGCAGACGAAGAAATCCTGTGTGATGTCCTGTGTTCATCGGGCAGCAGAACCTCTGGAGGGCCAAATCCATTACAATAATTCGCCACTCCTTCACCCATTCACTCAATCACTCATTTAAAATTAAAAAACTACTTCAGCCCCACTACCTGCTGCTTTTTGCGGCTACGGATCGCTTCGGGCACGGCTGCCAGAATCTCGGCTTTCAGCGCTTCTACCAGGCGCTTCTTCAGGAAACTGCGGTGCACCACCAGGCTCACCTCGCGCAGTGGCTGCGGCTCCTGAAACAGGCGCACCAGCTTCCGCTTCTCCTCCGGCATATCCAGCACCGACAGTTCCGGCAGGAGCGTGAGCCCGTGCTGGGTCTCCACAATGCGTTTCAGAGTTTCCAGCGAGCCGCTCTTGTAATCTAGGTGGCCGGCGTTGGAGCCGATGGCTTTGCCGCCCCTGTTGCAGATATTGAGCACCTGGCTCCGAAAACAGTGCCCTTCGTTCAGCACCCAAAGGTCTTCCAGGTTCAGCTCGGCCGGGTTAATCGTCTGCTGCCCGGCAAACGGGTGCCTGCTATTGACATAGGCCACAAAGGCCTCGTAAAACAACGGCAACTCGCGTATGGTTTTGTCTTCGAGGGGTGTCACCAACAGGCCCACATCCAGCTGCTCGTGGTTCAGATTTTCGATGATCTCGTTTGTAAGCAGCTCCTGCACCACCACCTGCACCTGCGGGTATTTCTCCATAAAGTTCGTGATAAACAGCGGGATCAGGTAAGGTGCCAGTGTCGGGATAACGCCTATGCGCAGCACACCGCTCAGCTCCTGTTTCTGGTTCTGCACGATCTCCTGAATTTTTTTTGACTCGGCCACCACCACACGCGCCTGCGCAATAATCTCTTTGCCGATCTCGGTTGGCCGCACCGGCACCCGGCTTCTGTCGAAGAGCAGCACCCCCAGTTCCTCCTCGAGCTTCTGGAGCTGCATGCTCAGTGTGGGCTGCGTTACAAAGCAGTTTTCGGCGGCCGTGGCAAAATGCCGGAACGTATCCACGGCAAGCAGGTATTCAAGTTGTACAATAGTCATGGCAATGTTTGGTTGCTGGCCTTGTGCATAGGCAAAGCCGTTTATTCTGAATTATTTCAATGAAAATGCCCCTCCTGATAGTTTTGCTGCTGACCAATCGTCGGTTTCGCTCTTCAGGACTGGTTATATTTTAACAGCCTGGGCATGCCATTAACAGCCTTGTTCTACTGCAAAGATACATTATAGATTTTAGCTATAACAACATAAAAACAATCGATTTGATTTATGATGTTATTAACCCGACATTTGTATCAACAACAAACCAAAAACCCACTAAAGAATAGAATTATGAGCAAACTAAACCAGATAGGCTTACAAAAAGAAGACAGCAAGCAAGTAGCGGAGCAGCTAAATGTGCTGCTGGCCAATTATCACCTGTACTACCAGAACCTGCGCGGTTTTCACTGGAACATTAAGGGAGTATACTTCTTTCAGCTGCACGACAAGTTTGAGGAGCTGTATAACACGGCCTTAACCAAAATAGATGCCATTGCCGAACGAATTTTAACGATCGGGCAGCAACCGCTGCACACCTTCTCCGACTATATCCGCTTGTCGAAGATACAGGAAGCCAGCAATGTAAGCGATGGCATGGCCGCCGTGACAGCCACCCACGAGAACCTGACGGTGCTGCTCGGCCTGGAGCGCGAAGTGCTGCAACTGGCCGCCGAAACCGGCGACGAAGGTACCGTGAGCCTGATCAGCGAAGACATCAACGAAAACGAGAAAACGCTCTGGATGCTGAAGGCCTTCCTGAGCTAAATTTTGAATAAATGACTGAGTGAATGAGTGAGTTCTTTAACAACCATTCAACAATTTAACAATCAACAAATCAACAACCAACAATATAAAAATCAAACCATGTCTCAAAACAGAATATTATCCGTAGGAGCCACTTTCCCGACTTTTAAAAAACAAGCTGTAATATCCATCGAAAAAGGCAAAGAGTTTGCCGATATCACCAACGAAGACCACATTAAGCGTGAGCAGTGGATGGTGATGTTCTGGTGGCCGAAAGACTTTACCTTTGTGTGCCCTACCGAAATAGCTGAGTTCAACAAAAACTACGACGAGTTCCGCGACAGAGACACCGTATTGGTGGGAGCCTCTACCGACTCTGAGTTTGTGCACGCCGCCTGGCGCCGCGACCACGAAGACCTGCGCGACCTCCGCTTCCCGATGCTGGCCGACACGTCCAAGTCATTGGCCGAAGAGCTCGGCATTTTGGAAGCCGAAGAAAAAGTAGCTTACCGGGTAACTTATATTGTAGACCCGCAGGGAATTATCCGATGGGTTAGTGTTAACGACCTGAACGTAGGCCGTAACGTGGCCGAAGTACTGCGTGTACTCGATGCGCTTCAGACCGACGAGCTTTGCCCTTGCAACTGGCAAAAAGGCGAAGAAACGTTGGTAGGTTAACACCCCACTTTCTATATATACAATCAGTACCTTGAGTAGTGCCCAGGAGCGGTGGCATAGTTGCCGCTGCTCCGGCTACTTAAGTTATCTCTCACCTTAAAATTCGAAAATATATGTCCGTGTTAACTGTAACAGAGGAAACCAAGATAGATTTATTAAAAGACCTGGGCCTTGGCGAAGACTATTCGTCTAAAAGCCTGGAGAAACTGACCAATGCCGAGTCGAGGTACCTGCGCGACCTGCGCGTGAACCTGAAAACGGCTCTGGCTGGCGAAACGCTTTCTAAAAAAGAAGCATACTTACTGGCCCTGGCAGCTGCTGCCAACGAGGAGAACGACACCTTAGTGGCCTCTTTTGAAGCAAAAGCGCTCGAGAACGAAGCTACACTGGCTGAGACAGCCGAAGCCATTGCCTGTGCCTCGTTGCTAGCGACAAACAACATTCTGTACCGTTTCCGCCACTTCGCGCACAAAGATGTATACGAGCAACTGCCGGCCCGCGTGAAGATGAACATTATGGGCAACCCGGTGCTGGGCAAAGAGTTCTTTGAACTGGTGAGCCTGGCCATCTCTGCCATCAACGGCTGTGAGCGCTGTGTTGCCGCCCACGAAGCCTCCGTACTGAAACTCGGTGCCACCGAAGCCCGCATTTTCGATGCCATCCGAATAGCTGCCGTTGTAACAGGCTTAAGCAAAGTAGTAAATTAGAGTAGATATATGATGATTGGGGAAAAGGCCAGCAGCTTCTGCTGGCCTTTTTTGTTGCCCTGACCTCACAGCGTCTTCCAGACCTGTGAGTGTCTACGAAGATTTGTCTGAATCAGAGTTTACAGAATCTTGGAATGAGCAGAATAAGGTTAGTTATGTGAATCTGCAGCATCAGCAGGGAAAATAGCTCCTAAAGAACCAGGCTGCATAAAAGTCAGTTTGCCGGTTCTGTATAAAATTATTCTAATGGAAATACCCTTCCGAAGCCTTCTGCACCTGCTGATGCTGCTGGTCACAAGCCGGCAAGCCTACCTTTATTCACTACTTTCACTAGGTGTAGTTTGTAACTACACCTTTCTATCGCCTTCAGGTAAGCAATTTGCAAATCCATTGGCGCAACGCTAGCTAAAATGGTGATACATCAGGCTTACCTCAGCTCTAAAATATTCGGGTGTAGTTACAAACTACACCCAGTAAATAAAGTCCAGCCGGAACATTAGCAGCAGAAGTTTAGGCGGGCCTGGTTTGCCCCGTTCCGCGCACCACCCATTTGTAGCTTGTCAGCTCCTCCAGCCCCATCGGGCCGCGGGCATGCAACTTTTGTGTGCTGATCCCGATTTCGGCTCCGAGACCAAACTGAGCACCATCGGTAAAGGCGGTAGAGGCATTGGCGTACACAGCAGCCGCATCTACGGTATTCAGGAACTGTTCTATATGTTCGGCACTTTCTGAAATAATGGCTTCGGAGTGGCGAGAGCTGTAGGTAGCAATGTGCTCCAGCGCCTGCTCTAGGTTCTGCACCGTTTTAATGGACATGCGCATGGCCAGGAACTCGGTGCCGAAATGTTCGGCACTGGCAGGCTGGAGCAGTTCCTGCGGGTAATGGCCTAAAAGCGCGGTAAAGGCTGCTTCATCCGCAAATACTTCTACGCCTGCAGCTGCCAGAGGTGATGCCAGCTCGGGCAGGTCCTGCAGGCGGTCCTGGTGCAGGATCAGGCAGTCGAGGGCGTTGCAGACGCTCACGCGGCGGGTCTTGGCGTTGCTCACAATGGCTTTGCCTTTCTCCAGGTCAGCAGTTTCATCAAAATAAGTATGTACAATGCCTGCTCCTGTTTCTATTACCGGCACTTTGGCATTCTGGCGCACATATTCAATCAACTGCTGGCTTCCACGTGGAATCAGCACATCCACATACCCGATTGCATTTAGCAAAGCTTCTGTGGCGGCTCTTTCTGGTGGTAAGAGGGTGGCTACATTCGGGTCCACGCCATGCTGTTGCAGCACCTCCTGAATGATGGAGATGATGGCCTGATTCGAGAAAGACGCATCGCTGCCGCCTTTCAGAATACTGGCATTGCCGGTTTTGAGGCAGAGCGAAAACACATCGAACGTAACATTGGGCCGGGCTTCGTAGATAACTCCTACCACCCCCAGCGGCACCCGAACCTTAGACACCTGCAGCCGGTTTGGCAGCTCCTTCTGCAGCAGCACCTCGCCCAGCGGCGATGTGAGTGTTGCCACATTGCGCATGTCGTTGGCGATGTCCTGTATCCGCTTCTCTGTCAGCTTCAGCCGGTCGTACTTGGGGTCGTCGGGGCTCATGCGGGCCAGGTCTTTTTCATTTTCTGAAAGCAGAAACGGCGTTTTGGCTACAGCCGCCTCAGCCACTGCCTGTAAGATGGCGTTTACCTTTTCGGACTGCAGCGACACAAGTTGTCGGCTGGCTTTCCGGGTCTGCTCAAAAAGGTATGTTATATCCATGTCTAAGACTACTTCAAATTAAAAATTAGAAATTCAAAATTAGAAATGTGGTGAAGCATGCCTGAAGGCGCTTACCAAACCATTTCCAGCATTTTTAAGGAAAGATTTGCTGCTCTTTAGAACAGCTTTCCTTGTATACTTAATTGATGTCGGGGTTTAAATACAAATAATCGTAATGCACCAGCTCTTTCTGGTTCTTCTGCCCCACCAGTTCTATTGCCTTCTCTGAGCTGTATTCGGCTATGCCGAGCCCGATGTGCTTTTCAGATTCGCTGATTATTTTAATAATATCGCCTTTCTGGAAAGTACCCGAAATGGAGGTGATCCCGACCGGCAGCAAACTGGTGGCTTTGGCTGAGGTTAGTGCGGCACAAGCACCTTCGTTTACCTGCACCACACCGTTGGCATAGCTGCCGGAATGGGCCAGCCATTTCTTTTTGCCGGAGGCTGTTTTCTTCGGAATGAAACGGGTGTTCACCACATCCTCCTGCAGCACCCGCTGCAGAATGTTGGTTGTTTTGCCGTTGGCAATGTGCACGGCAATGCCCAGCTGCGCTACTTTGTGTGCCATATGGCATTTGGTAATCATCCCACCCCGCCCAAACTGCGATTTCTGAGTGGTCACGAACTGCGAGAAACCGGTGGTGGAGTGGCCTATTTCCTGTATCACCTCGGAATTGCTGTCTTTGGGGTCGCCGTTAAAAATGCCGTCTACGTTGGAGAGAATGATCAGCGCATCCGCGTTGAGCATCGAGGCGATCAGGCCGGCCAGTTCGTCGTTGTCGGTGAACATCAGCTCCGTTACCGAAATCACGTCGTTCTCGTTCACGACCGGAATAATGTTGTGCTGCAGCTGCATCTGGAAACAGTTTTTCATGTTCAGGTAGTGCAACCGGTCGCGGAAGTCCTCTTTGGTGACGAGCACCTGCGCACAAATCAGGTCGTGCCTGCCGAACAGCTGGGAATAAGTGTTGATGAGCTTTACCTGCCCCACCGCCGCCAACAGCTGCCGGCTGCCTACGGCGTCTGTCTTCTCCGAGATCTTCACCAGGCTCCTGCCAGAGGCAACTGCCCCCGACGAAACCAGGATCACTTCTTTGCCTTGTTTCTTGATTTCCGTTATCTGATCGACCAGGTGCTCCATACGCGCCACATCGGGCATGCCATCTGCCTGCGTGAGCACGTTCGACCCGATTTTAATTACGATCCTGTTGTATGCTAATGCCATTGCTGTGTTATCTGCTTACCTCCTGAGACACTGATCTCCGGAATAAGGTCCAAAAGTATAAAATTAAAACTATCTATGTAAAAAACGACTTAGGTATCGGCCCTTACCCACCATGAGAAAAGCCTCCGGGAGGCCATTTTCATTCGAATAATTGCTGGTTGCTGATTGTTAGTTGCTGATTGTTGTAAGGTTTAATGGTTAAATGGCTACATGGTTGATCTTGAAATTTGAAAATGCCCTTCCAGAGCATACCATTAACTTATAACTCCAAACTTTTAATTCTCAGCTTTAGAAGAATCCTGTATCTTAAAGAAAAAGCCTCTGGAGGGCCATTTTCATTCGAATAATTCAACAAATATCTATGGTACAAGCGAGGACGATTGCGCCATGAGATAGCAGTAATTTACAAATTCAGCGCCAGGTCGCGGAGTTTATCGGCATCGGTCACGGCATTTCCGGTGATGGTATTGTTGAAGAACACCCATACTTCCTTCCCGTCTTCCAGCCAGTCTTTTACCATGTAGGCATAGCGTTCCAACTTCTCGTCGGAATAGGCCGAGGCGTAGAGCTTTTCGTCGCCGTGCAGGCGGAGGTAGGCGGTGTTGGTGGTCGTGACTTCGGTGCCCGGAAACCGCTTGCCGGCACTGGCTATAACCGTGGTCATGTTGTACTCGCGCAGCAGTTCCAGCGACTCCTCGGTAAACCACGACACATGCCGTGCCTCCAGCGCAAAAGTTTGCGTGGGGTAAAGCTCCCGCAGCGTTCGGTAAAAAGTTTCTGCCACCAGCCTGTCGTAGCGGAAGCTCCCTGCTATCTGCACCAGCACCGGCCCCAGCCGCTCCCCCATCGCCAGGTACCGCGACATGAACTTCTGCAGCGGCTCCTCCACATCCTGAAATTTCCGTTTGTGCGTTATCTCCTGGTTCAGCTTCGGTGCAAATTTAAAGCTCTCCGGCGTTTCTGCCAGCCACTTTTCAATGGTTTTGGCCATGGTGAAGTGGTAGAAACTGCTGTTGATCTCTGTGGCATTAAAGCGTGTGGCATAGTGCCGCAAATACTCCGCCGACTTCAGCTCCGGCGGGTACAGCACTTCCTGCCGGCGGTAACTCCAGCTCGAGGTGCCGATGTATAAGTTGGGTATGTCTGTCATAGTTCAGGGTTAAAAGAAGCATATACTTTGTGGCTGCGCACAGGTTGCCCGTCCACTCGCTCGCGCGAGCTTGCGGCTTGTGTGTTCCCGATTTTCTCACTTGCTCATGCAGTACGAGCTGCAAGCTCGCACTATCTCATAACGTCACCAGCTCATAGCTTACCAATTATTCTAATGAAAAAGGCCCTCCATGCTGCTCTGCTCCTTATGATGCTGCCGCACCTCTCTGAAAGCTTTATTATGAAAATTCTTTAATTCTGGCGATTCTGATTCAGACAATCAGACACTCGCAGGAGCTGCGCACGCTGCGAGGTCTGAAGCAAAACAAAAGCGCCTGCTACAAAAGATGCAGCAGGCGCTTTAACCTTAATTAAACCAATTATTTACTTTGCATAACTGATTGCCCGCATCTCTCTGATCACTGTTATCTTGATCTGACCCGGGTACTGCATTTCCTTTTCTATTTTCTGCGAGATGTCATACGAGATCTGTGCGGCTTTCTCATCCGAAACGTTGTCGGAGTCTACCATGACGCGCAGCTCACGACCGGCCTGGATGGCATAGCACTGGTTCACACCGTCAAAAGACACAGCGGCTTCTTCCAGCTCTTTTAGACGCTTGATGTATGATTCCATGATCTCACGGCGGGCACCTGGTCTGGAGCCTGAAATAGCATCGCAGGCCTGTACCAATGGCGATACCATAGCCGTCATTTCTACTTCATCGTGGTGAGCACCAATGGCGTTGCAAACATCAGGATGTTCTTTGTATTTCTTCGCCAGCTCCATACCAATAATTGCGTGTGGCAGTTCTGGCTCGTCTGGCGTTACCTTGCCGATATCGTGTAACAGACCGGCACGTTTGGCGTGCTTTACGTTCAGGCCAAGTTCCGCAGCCATAGTGGCACATAAGTTGGCTACCTCACGAGAGTGCTGCAGCAGGTTCTGACCGTAAGACGAACGGAAACGCATACGACCTACCATCTTGATCAGCTCAGGGTGCAGGCCATGAATACCCAGGTCGATGGCAGTACGCTCACCAATCTCGATAATCTCCTCGTCGATGTTCTTGCGGGTTTTGGTTACCACCTCCTCAATACGGGCCGGGTGAATACGTCCGTCGGCTACCAGGCGGTGCAGCGACAGGCGAGCCACCTCACGGCGAACCGGGTCGAAACCAGAGATAATGATGGCTTCAGGCGTATCGTCTACAATAATCTCTACACCAGTGGCAGCTTCCAGAGCGCGGATGTTACGTCCTTCACGACCAATGATCTTGCCTTTGATATCGTCGCTTTCGATGTTGAACACGGACACGCAGTTTTCGATGGCATGCTCCGCGGCAGTACGCTGTATGGTTTCGATTACGATTTTCTTGGCTTCTTTGGTAGCGGTGAGTTTGGCCTGGGCTACAATGTCTTTTACATAAGAAGAAGCTTTGCTCTGGGCTTCGTTCTTCAGGGCTTCCACCAGTTGCTCGCGTGCTTCGGAGGCTGTAAGTCCTGCAATGCGCTCCAGTTGGCCCACAATCTCTTCGTGTTGCTGCTCTACTTCTTCTTTGCGCTTGCGCAGCTGCTCCAGTTGTGCCTGCAGGGTTTCCTTATCTTTTTCCTGCTGTGCGGCCAGACCTTCCTTCTCTTTGTCGAGTTCGGTTTCGCGGCGTTTAATCTGCTCCAGCTGCTTGGTAACGAGCTGCTCGCGCTGCTTTACCTTATTCTCGTTCTGGATAATGATGTTTTTCTTCTTGTTCGACTCTTCTTCGAACTCAGACTTCAGGCGCAGAAATTTCTCTTTGGCCTCCAGGATGCGGTCTTTCTTTACGCTTTCGGCATTGATCTCAGCCTCACGGATAATGTTCTGGGCTTTCAGGCGGGCGGCTTCTTCCTGGTCTTTATAGACTTTCTGAAGCAGGTTTCTGCCAATGTAGATGCCCACACCGAGCGCTACAATGGCTGTAAGTAAAATGTAAATAATATCGGGCATATCTATAAGCTTTTATGGTGATAAAAACATATAGCAGCACCTGCCACAGGACATCGTAACAGTCCTTTATCTAAGTTTGCCCCTAAAAAATGCTCCGGCTACTTTCTTAAAAAGTATCTCCATCCTATAAATGCAGATGGCTCAAGCACAAAATTAAATGCGTTATAGGTAAGGACTGTATTATTTGGCTGATGATAACAGATCATCGAGAGTATTTAACTTCTGGCCTACCTCAGAGAAATGGTTTTCTTTCTCTTCCTCCAGCTTGAGCTTGTCCACCATGGTTTCGAAAGCGACCATGGCCAGCAAGTCCTGCTTGTCTTGTATGCCAAATTGTTCTTTAAAAAAGCGTAAGCGCTCATTCAAAAGCTTACCAACCACCCGAAGCCTTTCCTCTTCTTCTTCTTTCACCCGCATCGGATACTCGCGTTCAGCGATGCGAATCTTAATAGCTAATTCTGCCATCCGTTGCGTTTTATAGTAATGGTTCTGGTTTATTAAGTTTGCCTGTTGTTCGTATAGTTGCTTGCACTAATTTCTGTTATGTTGCTCCTGCACGTTCATTGGGCTAATCCTGTAAGTAAGCGATACACTTATCTATTTCTCTGATATACTCGTTTAACTTCAGCTTTAACTCTGTCGTGTTTGCAGTGTTACCTGCCATTGTTTCTACAATTTTAACAATATTCTCCTGATTTTTAAAATTTTTTATTTGCTGATCCTTTTCTTCGACCAATGCTTCCAGGAATTTGACCTCTTCCTGCGCCTTGGCCAGGCGCTGCTGCGCATCCGCGTGCCTGGCAATTAGCTTACGTAGCTTGTCCTCGATGGACTGGAGTTGTTGCAGTTGTTTATCCTTTGCCATAGCTGAAAAGGTAACATTATTTCTTATATTTCTTGCAATCGTTTTTGTATGCTGCAGGTATCGCTGCTTTTGCTGGTGCTACCAGAATTGAAAATTAGCTTAAGTCACTATTTTTAATTAACTCTCTTAGTTCTTTGTAGCTAATAGATTCTGTTTCAGATTTATCATAAATTGTGAGCAAGCTAATAATAACAAGTTCGTCTGTGTGCTCTACAATTCCGATGAGCTCACTTTCAACCAGCGTTATCACTCTGGCACCACCGCTTTTACCTTTCCCTTTACTTTTACTTTTAATGGAAAGTCTAATCTTATAGGTATTATTTCCTAAAGGAATCCCCATTTTAGGAGTTGAAGTGAGTTCTTCCTCAAGCTTATTAAGTTCGCTATGGAGAGAGGAATACTTCTTAAGTAGCGGCTTTGCTTCCTTTTTGAAATTTTTTGTAACTCTAATCTCTACTTTCATTCAGAAAGTCAGCTAAAGTTTGCATTTCTTTCCCTGTTTTGCGTACCTGCTTTACCTCTTTGATGGCTTCTGTAACACCAGTAAGTATCCTCACCTTATTCGAAAGCTTTTCGTACCGTTGGTTTATCTCTTCCCATTGCTTCACAGGCACAATTACAGATTTTTTTTGTCCGTTTTGATCGGTTATGTATTGAATTTGTGTAGCCATGTCAAAAGATTTTAGTTAAACTAAGCTTTCCATATTGAGTTAACAAGAAACCATACAGGTTGATTCATACTTCCTACTTCCTGATAAATGCCCCCAGTTGTTTCTCCAGTTGCTGCATCAGGCGGTTCATGGTGCTGTCTATTACCTTGTCGGTGAGGGTTTGCTGCTTGTCGAGGAGGGTGAAGCTGATGGCGTAGGCTTTTTTGCCTGCCTCGATCTTGTCGCCCTCGTACACATCGAACACGTTTACGTCTTGCAGCAGCTTTCGCTCGGTACGCAGCGCAATCTGCTTCACCTGGTCAAAGGTTACCTGCTTGTCGAGCACCAGCGACAGGTCGCGGCGTACTTCCGGGAATTTCGGCAACTCCTCGGCCACCAGGTTGCTGCGGTACTTCTTCAGGAGGTACTCCCAGTTCAGCTCCGCGTACCATACCGGCTCCTTTACCTCCACCTGCCTGGTTACACTGGTTTCCAGCAGTCCGATCTGCGCTATCACGGTATCGTTTTTGGTGTAGGCGACGCCTTGGCGCATGAGCTTGTTCTCCGGCAGCGGCTGCACCGTAAAGTTGCCAGCGTTAAGCTTGGTGAGCACATTCTGCACCAGCCCTGCCAGGTCGTGGAAAGCCACTTTGGCAGTTGGCTGCTTCCAGCTTTCGGCGCTGCTGTTGCCGGTCATGAACAGGGCCAGTTTGGTGCTTTCTTTGTGCCTGCCCTCTGCCTGCTCGTATGTTTTGCCAAGTTCGAACATTTTCAGGTCTTTCTGACGGCGGTTGATGTTGCGGCGCAGCACCTCCAGACCGGAGTACACCAGCGTAAGGCGCAGGGCGTCCAGGTCCTCGCTGTTATAGTTCAGCACCCGCACCAGGCTCTCCTGCTCCGCCTCATTGTAGTAGCGAGAGTTGGTAATGGAGTTAGTGATGATCTCCCGGAAACCATTATCAGCAATATAATTCAGAATGGTTTGCGTAATTTCTTCCGGGTTCGGTTTCGGGAAACTGGCCAGAAACGAGGCCGACATGTGCTCGCTCACCTCGATGTTGTTGAAGCCATAGATACGTAGCACTTCCTCCACCACATCGGCCTCCCGCTTCACGTCCACCTTAAATGGCGGCACCGACAGCTCCAGGTGCGCTTCAGTTTCGGCGGTTACCTCTATCCCTAAATCTGTGATAATCTCCTTGATTCGCGCTGCACCTATTTCCTTGCCGATCAGGCGGTGCGTGCGGTCAATGCTCAGGCTGAGGCTGGTGTGCTCGATCGGGTTCGGGTACACGTCTACGATCTCGGATGATACTTCTCCGCCTGCCACTTCCTGCACCAGCAGGGCCGCGCGCTTCAGAGCATAAAGCACCATGTTCGGATCGGTGCCACGCTCGAAACGGAACGAAGAGTCGGTTTTCAGGCCGTGCGCTTGGCCAGTGCGGCGCACGGTGTCTGGCGAAAAGTAGGCGCTTTCGATGAAAATAGAAGTTGTTTCTTCTGATACGCCCGATGCTTTTCCACCGAACACACCACCAATGGCCATCGGCTCCGCTGCGTTGCAGATCATCAGGTCGGTGGCTCTGAGTTTCCGTTCCACGCCGTCCAGCGTCACAAAGGTGCTGCCTTCTGCCAGGTTCTTCACCACGATCTTATCGCCCGAAATTTTAGCGGCATCGAAGGCGTGCAGTGGCTGACCCAGCTCGTGCAGCACGTAGTTGGTTACATCCACCACGTTGTTGATCGGCGACAAGCCAATGGACCGCAACCGCTTCTGCAGCCACTCCGGCGAGGGGCCTACTTTCAGTCCGCTCACCGTTACGCCGGCGTAGCGTGGGCAGGCTTCGATGTTCTCCACCTCCACGGCAATCGGGCGGCTGGTATTGGCAACGGCAAACGCGCTTACATCGGGCAGTTGCACGGGCACTTTTAGCACCGCCTGCAGGTCGCGGGCCACGCCGTAATGCGAGGCGGCATCGGCACGGTTTGGTGTTAAGCCAATCTCATATACCTGGTCGGAGCTAAGCCCGAAGTACTCGGCGGCCGGTGTGCCGTTTGGCAAGTCGGTATCGAGCACTATGATGCCGGCATGTGAAGTGCCCAGACCGATTTCGTCTTCGGCACAGATCATGCCTTCGGAGGCCGCTCCCCGGATTTTGGATTTCTTTATTTTGAATGGCTCGCCACCAGCCGGGTAAAGTGTACTGTTTACGGTAGCCACCACTACTTTCTGGCCAGCGGCCACGTTGGGCGCACCGCATACAATATTGGCAGGAGCTTCTGCGCCAATATCTACCGTAGTTATGCTCAGGCGGTCGGCATCGGGGTGTCGCTCGCAGGTGAGCACCTCTCCTATCACGATTCCTGCCAGGCCACCTTGCACTGCCTCGAACGTATGGATGCTTTCTACCTCCAGGCCTGCGCCTGTGAGCAGCTCGCCTACTTCCTCAGCAGGTTTAGTTATATGTATAAGTTGTTTAAGCCAGTCTAATGAAATCAGCATGTTGTTCTGTATGGTTGTTAAAAGTGCAGCCCCGCCTCAGAAGCCACCAGTTTTCAAAATTAACACTTTTTTAGAAGGTAGATATTAGATGTTTGATTTTAGATTTTTCTGGACACAAAGTTTTGATAAGCAGAAGAACCAAAGTGACTCCCTAGGTTATATTTCTTTTGTCTAACAGCTACTACCTAGCCTCTAGCTACTCTTTGTGCTCGTACGTTTTCTCGCCGGCCGGAATGGCTACGGGCAGGTGGTTGTCGCGCGGAGGCACGGGGCACACGTACTCGGGGTTGTAGGCGCAGAAAGGGCTGTAGGCACGGTTAAAGTCGAGCAGCACGGTTTTGGGGTCTTCTTTGAAGGGGATATCCAGGTAGCGGCCGCCGCCGTAGGTATCGAAACCATTGGTTTTGTCGGTGAAGGGCACAAAGAAGGTTTCTTCCTCTTCGCCTTTGGCTATTTTCTTATAAAGCGTGAGTTGCTGCGGTTGCCCCTCTAGCTTAAACGTAGCGATGGCGTAGCGCAGGTAGGCTTCGGTGTTGCCGTCGGTCAGAGGCATGTGCAGCGTATCCTGCTTTTCGAGGCGCTTCACATCGGCCTTAATGCGGTAAGCAGTGTTCGGCTCGTAGTACACCAGGTTCCGGAACTTCTGCCGGTCTTCGCTTTCGAAAGGCGTATTGTCGCGACTCCTGAAGGTCAGGTCCTTGTCTTCGCGCTCTTTCAGCAGCGGCTTGATATAATTGTCGTCGTTGAAGAACGATTCTCTTACAAAGTAAAACAGCACCAGTAAGATGCCTGCCAGTATTACCAGCCTGAATGGTCGTTTCATGCGTAAAAATGGTTATCCTGCAAAGTTCGGAAATTTTTGGAGAGTTAAAGTGCTTTCGCGCAAGGTTGTTTCGGTGCGTGTCTGGAAAGCTGCTTGTAGATGGTCTGGTTCCTGCCTGGCGGCGTCCGGTGCAGCTTCTGAATTATTAGAATGAAAACAGCCTTCCGAAGACTTTTTTAGATACTAGATACCAGATTACAGATTTTAGACTTGATGAAGTTAAGCGTTATGAGTTAAGTTGTGTTTTCCGGTTCATCTTCAAATCTCCAAATCAACCATTAAACAATTTAACAATCAGCAACTAACAATCAACAACCAATTATTCTAATGAAAATGCCCTTCCGGAGGCGCTTTTTCTCTTATTGCCTGCTTTAACCGCTTTGGCATTCCGCCTTTCCAGAATGGTAACACGGCACATATAGTAGTAGCCGTGGCTGGCAAGCCGGAGCCGCTTTACGCCTTATTCGCACTTTTACTTTATACTGCCCTCAATCTTTGCTAAATCCATTTATTATGCTTATTTTCTGGTTTACCTGGCGCGCCACCCCTGTTCGGAAGAGCCGGCTCACAATTTTAAGCCACGGCTGCGCCTGCTTCATACACGATCTAATTTAACTCCTTATAATGCAAAAAGACCGCTCTAACAACCAGCCAGCACCAAATCTGGACAATACCCTTCAGGCCAAGCAGGCGCCACAGGCGTTACCGGGATCTGACGAAGTATCCACTACCTCCATTATGGAACCAGACAAGGAAAAGCTGGCAAAAATGTTGCAGCAGATCGATACACTGCACCACGACGCCATACAGCTGGAGCATAAATTCTCCTCCATTGTAGAGCAGACCCACGAGTCGTTCCGGCAGAGTGCGCGCAACCTGCTGCACTACCTCTCGCTGCGCCAGCACGATATCCGGGAACTGCAGGAGAGCCTGGCCGAGATGGGACTTTCGTCGCTGGGGCGTGCGGAGGGGCATGTGCTGGCCAACCTGCAGGCGGTGCGCAACCGGCTGTGTCACATGCAGCAGGCTACTGCGCAGGAGCCATGGGACATACCTGTTACGTTTCAGGAAAGCAAAAACCTGTTGGCACAGCACACGCATAATATGCTTGGCCCAAAGCCGGCCCACCGGCACACGCGCATCATGGTTACCTTCGCCAACGAGTTTATAACCAACCACAAGCTTATAGACCGCCTGCTGATGGCTGGCATGAACTGTGCCCGCATTAACTGCGCCCACGACGACGAGACCACTTGGGCCGCCATGATAGCGAGTATCCGAAAGGCAGAAAAAGAGCTGGGCATACCCTGCAAAATCCTGATGGACCTGGCTGGCCCCAAGATCCGTACCGGTCCGCTGCAACCCGGCCCACGCCTGCGCGTAATCCAGCCGGTGCAGGACCTGCAAGGAAAGATAAGCTCTCCGGCCACCATTTGGCTGGCTCCGGCCGGCACGCCGCCGCCCTCTCGCTCAGACGCAACCCTGCCTGTCGCTGCCGCCTGGCTGGCCCAGCTCCAGGTGGGCGACGAACTGCGTTTCCAGGACACCCGGGGCAGAAAGCGGCGGCTGAGCATTGTCCGGAAAGAGCACAACGGGGTGCTGGCGCACCTCTACAAGACCTCCTACGTAGATACCGGCACGCAACTCAGCCTGGATAACAGCACAGCTACCGAAAAGACCGCTGAGGTGGGCGACCTGCCCGCTATGGAGCTGCCCATTATGCTAAAGAAAGGTGATTTTCTGGAGCTTACCCGCGACCCCATACCCGGCAACCCCGCGCAGTACGATGCCTCCGGACATGTCATAAAACCAGCCCATGTGTCCTGCACCTTCCCAGAGGTATTTGCGCAGGCCAAAGCAGGCGACCCTATTTTGTTTGATGATGGCAAGATTGAGGGTGTTGTAAAGAAAGTGACCAAAAGCTCGCTGCTGATCAAGATCACCTATGCCAATCCAAAAGGAAGCAAACTGGTAGCCGACAAAGGCATTAACCTGCCCGAAAGCAAGCTCCACCTCAACGAACTCACGGAGAAAGACAAACAGGACCTGGCTTTTATTGCCCGCCATGCCGACATCGTCAACTTATCGTTCGTCAATGACACATCTACGGTGGAGGCCGTGCAGGCAGAACTGAGCCGGCTGAATGCCACGGATGTAGCCGTGATGCTGAAGATCGAGACAAAGGAAGGGTTCACCAACCTGCCGCGCCTGCTGCTGTCGGCCATGAAGAGCTACCCGACCGGCATCATGATAGCCCGTGGCGACCTGGCCGTGGAGTGCGGCTGGCAACGGCTGGCCGAGGTGCAGGAAGAGATCCTGTGGCTCTGCGAGGCGGCGCACATGCCGGTGGTGTGGGCTACACAGGTGCTGGAGAACCTGGCCAAAAAAGGCCGCCCGTCGCGCGCCGAGATCACAGACGCGGCCATGTCGCAGCGCGCCGACTGCGTAATGCTCAACAAAGGACCCTACGTGATCCAAGCCATCGAGATGCTGGACGATATTCTGAAACGGATGCAGGAACACCAGAACAAAAAAACATCGATGCTCCGCAGCCTGCATGTGTCGGAGATGTAAGAGCCGGTTTTCTGAATTATTCTAATAAAAAATGCCCTCCGGAGCCTCTGCTGCGCCGGCGGCGGCGGCTCTTATTAGATGATTAATGGTATATTTCAGCTGCCGGACTTTGCTCTGCTCTTAAAATAAATGAGGTCCTCTTCCAACGGATTAATTAGGACATGTTGCACTTCCGGACTAAAAAGTCTGGAAGTGCTCCTAAGCAGACTGGCCCCTCCAAGGGTTTAACTACTGCTGATGCCGCCCCAATGCACCTTTCTTTTCTGATAATTTTTCTAAAATTCAGCAAATCGGTTTACTTTACAGCTGAAAGGCCAGCTCCCAACTTACTTGCCAGCAGGGGGCCCGTTTCAAATGCCTTTGATCCTCCATGAAGAAACTGAAAACCCTTGTACTGCTGCTAACTGTTGCGGTTCTTGCATTCGCTTTTAAACCCGTACCTGTCAGGGATAACCTCTTCACGACTATCGCTTTTAAACTCTATGAGTTCTATGCCAGATATCCGCAGGAGAAGGTGTACCTGCATCACGATAAGCACCTGTACAGCCTTGGCGAGACCATCTGGTTTAAAGCCTACCTTACCGTTGGCCCCGGGGCGGCAGTAGACACCCTGAGTAAAATACTGTATGTAGACCTGGTAAGCCCTGCCAGCCAGGTGGTGCTGACACGGCAGCTGAAAGCAACCCAGGGCACAGCCCACGGCGACATTCAATTACCCGACACGCTGACAGAAGGCACTTACCAGCTGCGTGCCTACACCAGCTGGATGCGCAATTTCAGTCCCGACTACTTTTTTTCAAGGGAAATAAAAATCGTGAGCCCCAGCCTGAGCGAAGTAAAAGCAGGCATCTCTTTCCGAACCACCTCCCACAGCACCGGCGACTCCATAACGTCAACGCTGCAGTTTTACAGGCTCCCTCTTGAGCCGCTCCGGCACCTGCAGCTCAACACCCACCTGATCGTGAATGGAAAAAAGCAGAAGCGCGTGGTGCTGATGACCTCCGACAAAGGCGTGGCGGAATATTCGGTGAGCCTGCCAAGGCCGAAAGACAATAGCGAAACGCAGGCATTCCTGCTGGTGGAAACGGCTGATGCCAGTGAAAACAGGTTCCGGAAAACCTATCGGCTGCCGGTGGGTCAGCAGAATATCGACCTGCAGTTTTTCCCAGAGTCGGGTCAATTGGTCAACGGCATTACTTCGCAGCTGGCGTTTAAGGCGATCGATATTTCGGGCAAGGGCACAGCGGTAGAAGGTGGCATTTACGACCAGCTGGGCAACAAAGTCACGGATTTTAAAAGCGAGCACCTGGGCATGGGGCAGCTCCTCCTGACGCCGCAGCAGGGCAACAGCTACGAAGCGCGCATCCGGCACAAAAACGGCGCCACTTCCGTTTACCAGATTCCTGAAGCAGCATCCGAAGGTGTGGTCATGCGCATCAACAGGATACCAAACGACCAGCTGGCCCTGCAACTGACCAGCACCCTCGGTGGCCAGCGCGACAGCACCTTTCTGGTGGCGCATGCCGAAGGCAAAATCTTCTATGCCGCCAAGCCAGATCCTGCCAGAAAAGAGATCACGGCTATTATTCCCACCAGCAGATTTCCGGCCGGCCTGGTGTACTTCACGCTGTTCGACCGCACGGGCCGTCCCCTCTGCGAACGCCTGGTATTTCCTAACCAGCCGGAGCAGCTGCAGGTAACCGTTTCCACAGACAAGCAGGTGTACGGGCAGCGCGAAAAGGTAACCATGCAGGTGCTGGTGCAGGACGCGGAGGGCGTTCCCGTGGCTGGCAACTTTTCAGTAGCCGTGCGCGATGCCACCACGGCCGCCAATGCAGGAGCTTACCACGACAACATGTACACCTACGCGCACCTCAGCAGCGAACTGAAAGGCCACCTAGAGCAGCCCGCCTACTACTTCAACAAATCGAACCCAGCTGCGCTTCACCACCTGGACCTCCTGCTCATGACCCAGGGCTGGCGCCGCTTCTCCTGGGCCGACATCCTGCAAGATAAAGAGCCGCAGGTGGAGTACCCGCTGGAACAGCAAATCACTATTACCGGGGTAGTGGAGAAGGAGTTTGGCCGGAAAAAAGAGGCTGGCACCAGCAACCTCACCATAATTCTGAAAGGAGGCGAGACCTCCAAAGGCGCGTTTCCTAACATTTCGATGGCAGAAACCAGGGAAGATGGCCGCTTCTACATCACTGGCTTCGACCACCAGGATACGCTGCAGGTGTTCATACAGGCCCGCACGCCAAAAGGAGGAAAACACCTGCTGATAAAGCGGGATGTGTACGGGGCCGCTCCCGGTGCATTTTTTCCGGCAGAAGAGGTCACGGTGCTGGACCACGATTACCTGAGCAGCATCAGCAACTGGGCCAAAAGCGAGCAGTCTTTCAGGCTGGCGAATGGTGGCATTAACCTGCAGCAGGTGGAGGTAACAGCTCAGAAAGAAAAACCTGATAGCCGCAGGCGACATTCCAAAGAGTTTACAGATGCCACCATAAATGTGGCCGAGGATGGCATTATGCGCGGCAACGTGCTGGAGTACCTGCTGGGGCGGGTGGCAGGCGTGCAGGTTACCGGCTCGGGCATGAACATGAGCGTGTCGATTAGAGGTGGCGGCACACCTGCATTTGTCCTGGATGGCATACCTGTTGACCTGGAGTACATTCAGAGCCTCTCGCCCGCCGATGTGGAAACCATTGAGGTGCTGAAAGGAGCAAACGGAGCCGTGTATGCCAATAGCGGCAACGGCGTAATCGCCATCTTTACCAAGCGGGGCAACCCCAACTACAACTTTGCCAACGACCATACGCCCGGTGCCATCAACTTTAAACTACCAGGCTATTACAAGGCCCAGGAGTTCTACGTACCCCGCTACGACGTGCCTGACGACCGCCACAACCTGCCCGACTTCCGCAACACCCTGCACTGGCAGCACACCCTCCTGACCGACGAATCAGGCAGGGCCGAACTCAGCTTTTTTACTTCCGACGATGTTACCAGCTTTATCACTACCTGCGAAGGCTCCTCCGGGCAAGGTGCCGTGGGTGTGGGAGAGCATAGGTTTGAGGTGCAGCAGGGAAGATAATTTTGAGTTTAGGATGAGTGATTGAGAAAGTGGTTTTTGAAGAGGAGAAGGGTTTTCAACTCAAATTATTTGAATGATTTTGCCCCTCCGGAGGTTCTGCTGCTCCTGCTGCTTTTTAAGGACACAAGATGCAGGACACAAGACACAGGACTTTTTCTTCCTCTCTGGGCGTAGTTTCCGACTACGCCCTTTTTATTATGGTTAATCTGTGACTAACCTCGCTGCCAGAGCAGCGAAAAAACTGTGATACCAGAAATAATCTTAGAACATTAGCAAAGCGTAATTTTGCTTCACAGAAGCAAAGGTAGTCTGAGACTACCAGACATAAAATGGGCGTAGTCGGAAACTACGCCCAGCGGTTTTTTTAAGCCTGCTCTGATAACTCATTTCCAAATCTTCAAATCTTCAAATTGAGAAATCAACAATTTAGCAATCTAACAATTAAGCAATCAGCAACCATCCTATTTACTCAAACGTCACCGTCCGCTGCTCCTGGCTGCTTTTTATGGCGAGTTCTATCACGCGGATGATGTTGCGGGCCTGCTCCGGCTTTACCTCCAGCTCCTCCTCTCCTATCAGCGCATTATAGAGGTTCTGGAAGTAGCCTTTGTAGTGGCCTTGCTCGCTCTCAATTTTTCCGACCAGGTGCATGCCCTTGTAGTCAGTGTTGAGGCGGCCCCACAGTTCCTCCGGCTCTTTGCCCCACTCCTCGTCGGGTTTGTCGGTGGGTAAGATGCCTGCCACCAGGGTTTCTTCCTGCACATCGAGTCCGAACTTCAGGAAGGAGCCCTGGTCGCCGAGCAGGGTGTAGCGTGGCCCGGCCTCGCGCACCAGCATGCCCGCCCGCAGGGTAACCCGCAGCGCCGGGTACTGCAGCACCAGCCTGAAATTATCGATTACCCTACCGCCTTCACGCTGTATTCTGAGGTCGCAGGAAAGCTCCTTTGGCAGCCCGAACAGGCAAAGGGCCTGGTCTATCAGGTGCGAGCCCAGGTCGTAGAGCATGCCGGAGCCGGGCAGGTCCTCCTCTTTCCAGGTGTTAGGCTTCAGGAAGTTCCGGAAGCGGTCGAAATGCGCCTCGTACTCCACCAGGTTGCCCAGCAGGCCGCTTTCGATCACTTTCCTCACGGTTTTAAAATCGCTGTCCCAGCGGCGGTTCTGGAAGGCGGTGAGTGTTCTTTGCCGGTCCTTTGCCAGCTGTATCAGTTCATCGGCCTCTGCGGTGGTGGTGGTAAAAGGCTTCTCGACCACCACATGCTTGCCTGCCAGCAAGGCTTCCTTTGCCAGCTCAAAATGCGTGTAGCTGGAGGAGGCCACAATCACCAGGTCTATGCTTTCGTCCTGGAAAATGTCGTTTACGTGCCCCACAATCTGCGCCTGCGGGTACCTGGCCCTGGCTATTTGAATGTTCTCCTCGCTTGTGGATCGTATTTTTTTCAGCACAAAACCTTCTACCAGCGTCAGGAAGGGGGCCTGAAAAACTCTGCCCGATAGTCCGAAACCTATCAGGCCGACATTAAATATTCTCTTCATAGTAATTTTTTCCTGCTCATTGAACTTTCTGCTTTGCATCCTGCTTCTAAATATATAAAAATATTATATAAACAGTGAAGATAAGGCGCTCAGGAATACCCGGCAGCACTGCCAGGTATTCCTGAGCGCCTTTCTCTCTTACCTGCCACCTGGTTTACTTTTTCCTGACAGGAGGCAGCATAGTGTTTGAAGTAAGAGAAAACAACCTGACGTTGAAAATTAAAAAGTATTAATTTAACTTGGACAACCCGTAAAGAACTTTAAATGATGAAGTTGCCAGCCCTCTGCACCCTGTTTTGCCTCCTGCTCCTTTTGTCTTCTCAACAGCTCTTCGCCTTACCGCCCGACGACGACCTGATCGAAATCACAAACAAACGGGGTGAGCTACAGATCTGCAACGGCGACCTGGGAGACATTTTCAGAAAGTACGCTACAGCAACCGCATCAGAAAACATTTATTTCGAAGAACTTCAGATTCTGAAGGCCGACAAGGCTTATTTTCTGCTGGCAAAAGAACAGAACAGCACCAACGCCTATGCCTTCTCCTTATATCGGCACAAAGGTGCGCTTGTGCTCGACACAACGGCAGGCATAAAAGTAACAGCAAAAGGAGAAGCAGCCCTCAGGGCCGCCATACTGCACGGAGACCAGCAGGCGAGCTATCTTAAAATTGTTACCGCCAGAAATAACATGCCAGCCGCTTCAGAAACCAACACGCACTAACGTTGCTTTGTGCTGTAGCCTGGCTGATAAAATGTACCTTTGCTCTTCAAGCATCACGTAAAACACGCTAAAACCCTACCTATGAACGGAACCAGAAGAGCAGACATAAAACCGGGCTTGTTTGTAGCCATCGTTATGAAGCAGGACCAGCGCACCGGCGACCTGACCGAAGGCTACGTAAAAGACATCCTCACCAACTCGCCCACACACCCACACGGCATAAAAGTGCGCCTGGAAACAGGTGAGGTAGGCCGCGTAAAGGAAATCCTGGAGGAGGACTGATTTTAAGTTAAGAGTTAAGAGGGATTGCAGCAGGAGCAGAAACAGCAGAGGCTCCGGAGGGCTGTTTTTATTCAAATAATCTGATTTTTCCTGATAAGCCTCAAAAGCCACACCTAACTACCTGGCTTAAACTTCAAATTATATTCTTTATCCAAACCAGCAACAATTTAACAATTCAGCAGTCTACCCATTCAGCCATTTAACGATCACAGAATTCCTTCATCGGCGAAGCTGTAGTAGTCGTTGTCGGTGAAGATGATGTGGTCGAGGATGGGCAGGTCCAACAGTGTACCGGCCTCTTTCATTTTTTTGGTGAGCGCAATATCGGCGGCACTAGGCTTCAGGTTGCCCGATGGGTGGTTGTGCACCAGAATAACGGAGCTGGCCAGCTGCTCCAGCGCCTTTTTGAAAATAATTTTCGGGTCGGCCACTGTACCGGCTACTCCTCCTGTACTGATCGCTTCTTTTCGCATTACAATGTTGGCGCGGTTCAGCAAGATAATCCAGAACTCTTCGTGGGGCAGGTCGAGCAGCTGCGGCTTTATGTAGTTGTAAATGTCGGTGGAGCAGGTAATCCGGGTTTTGGCAGTTGCCTGCGTTTCCTTTCGCCTGCGGCCCAGCTCCAGGGCGCTCACAATGGCAATGGCCTTTGCCTCTCCTATGCCTTTGTGTTTTTTGAGGTCGTTTACTGATAATTTTGCCAGCTCGTTCAGGTCGTTGTTGACGGCAGCCAGTATCAGTTTGGCGACATCTACGGCAGTGAGTTTAGGGGTGCCGGAGCCGATCAGGATGGCGATCAGTTCGGCATCGCTCAGGGCAGCCTTGCCTTTGAGCAGCAGCTTTTCGCGGGGCCTGTCTTCTTCGGCCCAGCCTTTTATGTTGAGCGATGGCTGGTAAAGTGAATTATCTGATGTATCAACACGTTCTTCCATATTCGGTACACATTTTGATCATAGAGGTATAGCATTTTTACCTGCTGTATGGTAACATAGGCAGCAAGTAATGCTAATATTGTAAACAATAACCTTTACCAACGATTTAGAAATAGCCAGGGTTTATATTTAATTGGCTATCAACACACATACTATGCAACGCATGTTCTCATTAGGAATAATCTTTTTAATTCTGTTTTTAGTTGATCTGTACGTTTTTCAGGCTGTAAAAACGGTCTCGCAGGCACTTACGCCTACAACCCAGAAAATTCTGTACATACTTTACTGGTCTGTTTTCGCCATCACTATCACCACCATTCTGCTGGCCACCAACACCAGCCGCTCCGGTGTAAGCCCAGGCAAAATGTACCTGGCCAGCACCCTGTTCGGAATATTTGCTTCTAAGTTAGTCGTGATTCTCTTCCTGTTTACCGACGATGCCATACGAATCGGAAAAATTGTCTGGAACACTTCCAGCAGCGACACGCCTTTTGATGCCTCCCGAAATAAATTTCTGAGCCAGATGGGTTTGGTGATGGCTGCGCTTCCGTTCTCTGCCTTTGTGTATGGCATGGTAAAAGGTGCCTACGACTACAGGGTAAAGCGGGTAACGCTAAAGTTCCCGAACCTGCCAAAAGCATTTGATGGTTACAAGATGCTGCAGATTTCAGATCTGCACGCCGGCAGTTTCGTCTCCACCGATCCGCTGAAGGAGGCGGTGCACCTTATAAATAAGCAGGAGGCTGATCTTGTGTTTTTCACGGGTGACCTGGTAAACAACGTGGCTACCGAACTGGAGGCTCACCTGGATACGCTGAAAAATATAAAGGCGAAATCCGGTGTGTTCTCGGTGCTGGGCAATCACGATTACGGCGACTACGTGCAGTGGGAGAGCAATGAAATAAAGCAGCGCAACCTGCAAACGCTGATTTCGGCGCAAGGCCAAATGGGTTGGCAAGTGCTCCTGAACGAAAACCGCCTGATAGAGAAAGACGGCCAACAGATAGCCATACTCGGCGTAGAGAACTGGGGCAACAGAGCTGGCTTCCCGAAATACGGCGACCTGGACAAGGCTTACCGGGGCACGGAACATATTCCCTTTAAGGTACTCCTCTCCCACGACCCATCGCACTGGGATGGCCAGGTTAACGAAGCCTTCCACGACATAGACCTGACCTTATCGGGCCATACCCATGGCATGCAATTTGGCGTGAATATTCCGGGATGGAAGTGGAGCCCGGTGCAATATGTGTACAAGCAGTGGGCAGGCCTCTACCAGAGAGGCCGCCAGTACCTGTACGTGAATACCGGCCTTGGCTTTCTGGGCTATCCGGGCCGTGTGGGTTTTCTGCCCGAGATCACCGTGTTTGAACTTAAGAGTGCCTGATTTTTTTAATTATTCAGGAGCAGAGGCAGCCAGGGAGCTGCCTCTTTTATTTAGCAAAAGTACAATTTACATAAAAGAACCTTTACTTTATAAAACAATACTCAGCACTGTTACGACCTCAAAAGCCAGCTTCCAAAAGGAAGATATAATACATATAAAATACTTAATAAAAGGCAAACATCTTAACATAATTATAAATGCCTGCCTCTTATTTTAACAACCACTCTTAAACCTATCAGGCAGAACGTCGTAAAAATCAACAGCAGCACAAATTAAATTATTGCAATTTATTTAATATTGTTGCTTTACTTTATTTGTTAAGAAAACACGTACCACTATGAAAAAGACATTGTATTCTATCTTCTTCGTGAGTTCCATACTCTTCGCCACTTCCTGTACCGAAGACAGAGGAACATCTACCGAAGTAGCAGATGCTAACGATAACGAGTATGTAGACCCGAACCATTTGGGAGGCCTTGAAGACGAAGGCCTGAGCAGCACAGAAAGCATGAGCAGCACGGGAGGCATGGATGCCGACACCGACATGACCCACCAGAATCGTTCGCAGGAGATAGCCGAAAAAATGGCCTCCGACCTAAAACTTGATGTAGCGACACAAGACCGCGTAGCTTCCATTTTCTATGAACGCGACAAAATGCTGAGCGATATTGATGGCTCCTACAATGTAAGCGAAACCAACCGAATGGGCGGCCAGGCTGGAACCGAAGCTGAGAATGACCTGGATGCCACTTCTACAGAGGCGATGAGAGACAACACAGCTACTGGCATGGCAGCCGAAAGCGAGACCATGCATGAAAACAATGCCGAGCTTACCGAAATGCGAAGCACCATTATTGAAGATGCTGACAAAGACCTGAGAGGAGTTTTAACAGAGGAGCAATTCAAGAAATTTGAACAAAACCGCTCCAAGTATGATCATGTATCAAATACTGTAGAAACGTCTGACAACAGCAAGCTGAACCCAGACAAGCATAATAACAACAACCCAAATAAAACAGACGTGAAACCTAGAAATTAAACAGTTTCATTCTACTTTTTCTAGCAGAAAGCCTGCAGCTACTATTGCTGCAGGCTTTCTCTGCTTATCTGGCTTATGCGGCAGGGCAGGAGAATTGCTAGGCAAAAGCCCGAATAGTTTAGAGACGAGATACTTTTTTGCTATTTTTGGCGTATTAAATCCATGTAAATTGTTGCATTGGCTGGCAGGCTTATTTAGAACATACATGCTCCGACACCCTTTACATTATTTGTTTTGCATCGTTTTGCTGCTGGGCAGCTTAAGCGTGTCTGCGCAAAAGAGCGTACGGGTAAGCGGCACTATCCTGCAGCCGGACAAGAGCACCCCTATTCCGGGTGCCAGCATACAGCGGGTAGGCTACACGACTGGCGTTGTTACTGACGAAGCGGGCGCCTTCCTGATCGATATTCAGACGCAGGACACGCTCCTGATACGGGCCATCGGCTATAAATCGATTCTGTACCTGCCCCGCAACCTGCCTGTTTCGGAGCTACGGGTTACCATTGTGATGCAGGAAGACAGCGTGATGCTGGGGGAGGTGGAAGTAACTAACCGCCCCTCGCAGGAGATGATTGAGCGGGCTATCCGAAACATGAAGCGCCCCGACCCTAATTTTGTCAAAAACCCATCCTATAAACCTCCGGTAGATATACCGCCGCCGCCACCAGCCGCCGCGCCTTCTATAGACAGCCCAATCTCTATGTTATATGAGATGTTCTCTAAAGAAGGCAAGGAGCGCGCTAAACTGCAGGAGATGCTCATGCAGCTGGAGATGGAGCGGATTTTCCGGGAGGCTCAAAAAGAAAGAGAAGAGTACAACAAACTGTTTAAGGATAATACAGGCTTCCAATAACTTGTGCTTATACCAAAACATTGTGGTTTGCCGTAAGGTTAAGGGTTTAGCAACATGAATCCTTATGAAGATTGGTTACCCCTGTATTAACGAAAGCCTCGACTGCACCTCATCCAGAACCTTCCGGCTTGCCTCCTACTCCGAGGAGCGGCTCATAGCCATTGTGGAGCAGAACCTGGCCTGCCTGCGGCGCATCCTGGAGTACAATGTAGCACATGGCCTGCTGTTTTTCCGGCTTAGTTCCGGGCTGGTGCCTTTTGCCTCTCATGCCATAAACACCTACAACTGGCAGGAGCACTTCCGGATGACCTTCCGCCGGCTGGGAGAGTATATCAAAAGCCATAACATGCGCATCTCCATGCACCCCGACCAGTTTGTGGTGCTGAACTCCCCGAACGAGCAAACCGTGCGCAACAGCATAGCCGAGCTGGTATACCAGGGCAGCGTGCTGGATCTGATGGGGTTGAATATGACCGCTAAGCTACAGATACACGGAGGCGGGGCTTATGGCGACAAACCTTCGGCTATGGACCGTTTTGCAGACGTTTACCACAACCAGTTGCCAGATGCCGTTAAAGCCCGCCTGTGTGTAGAGAACGACGACCGCACCTACAGCCTGCAGGACTGCCTGGTGCTGCACGAACTAACCGGCATGCCCGTCATCTTCGATAATTTTCATCACGAGTGCCTGGGAAACGGCGAACCTATGGCCGAAGCCGTGCAGATGGCCGCCAGCACCTGGCAGCAAAAAGATGGCCTCCTGATGATGGACTATAGCTCTCAGGCACCCGGCGAACGCAGAGGCAAGCACGTGCAACAAATAGAAGAGCAGCTTTTCCACGATTTCCTGACAGATACCGAAGGCCTGGACATGGACCTGATGCTGGAGATAAAAGACAAAGAAGCCAGCGCCCTGAAAGCACTGGAAATTGCGAAATCGCTGGGCAGGCTATAAGTAGCCTGCCAGCAGTTGGTAAAACCAGCTTATGAGTTGCCACATGAGCCAGATCATAAGCATTATCAGCACAAGCACTGCCACCAGCACGCCCAGCACAATGCCTTTGCCACTGCCCTGGTACTTACCTTGCTCGTAGTGGTTGCGCAGCATTTGTACGTTGCGCTCATTGGCCTTGTAAGCAAAATCGAAGATGTTGCCTAGGATGGGGATACTGCCAATTATAGCATCCATGGCGCTGTTGAGCAGCATCAGGGTCACCAGTTTGCCGCTGGCACCATGCCGGGCCATGGTCATGATCAGCATAGCCGATACCGCAAAAGAGGCAATGTCTCCTACCCCTGGAAAAAGACCTAACAGCGGGTCAAGGCCAAATCGCCAGTCCGTGCCGGGGAAGCGGAACTGATTGTCCATGATTTTGGTAATGCCATCTACCCACTTCAGCTTTTCGGTATGCGGTGTGCGGGTATATCTTGTATTGAGCTCAGCCATATGCGCTTATACGGGCAACAGCAGCTAAAAGCTTCCGGGACCTTAAAAAGGTAAGTCTTATGGAGCTTAATTTTTAAGTAAAGCGGGTTACCACTTCTTGCCTTTCGATTTGCCCGGATGCTTTTTAGAGTTGCCGGGTCCTTTCTTTTTTGGATGACCAACGGCCTGTTTCTTTGTGTGCCCCGGATTAGTTGTGTTGGGATGATGTGGGTTGTTGGGGTTTTTATACCAGCCTTTATGCAGGCCATTATCTTTTTTAATGCCTCCTACACGCGCATTTCTTCCGTCTTCCCGAATAATAACCCGGCCCGAGCTCCCCGGTTGCTTCTTCGAGGACGAACAGGAGGCAATGGCCATACCCATCAGCAGCAGAAACAGACTTTTAAATACAAAATATCTCATATAGTACATATTAATGATACCATGGCAGCGGTTAAATATCGTGCCAGATTATTAGAAACCTGTCAGGTTACAGCAACTATTGCAACTATGGGCAGTATCTTATCTTTCTGGAATTCGAAGTGGTAAAAGCCCAGGAAACAGAACCCAGGTACCAGGACGCTCACCAGTTTCACCCTTCTGTTGAAACTGAAAAATATAGCCCTGGACGCGGCAATTATGGCCACAGCCTACAAGAACAGCCCCTGTAACGCTGTGTAGCCAAACCTTGGCCTATACCATTCCAACACACAAACATTATTATTTCGGGACTTCAACAAAGAACCGGTGTTTTAAAAACTATGCCCTGAATCAGGCATCCGGCGTTAAAACATAAATTGGCAAAACTACGTAATATGCCTGACACTATATATAGCAAAGAATTATTTACGTTATAACTACCTGAAGCTGTTTAAAATACTATAATATCCATCTTAGGCTTTGCGTTTCCTGCACAAGCAAATATATTACTTTAATCACCATCCCTACTTAACCCTCACTTCAAAATGAACCGTTTTTTCATTTACCAGCTGCTCCTGCCATTAAATCTCTGCCTATTTATTTCCTGTAAAGATGACACCTCCGGGCCTGGCGAACAGGTGGATGTGCATATTATTATGGGACAGTCTAACAGCCTGGGAGTGGCACATGCCTATCAGTTACCCAAAGAGCTGCGCGAGCCGCAGGACAGCTGCTATATTTTTAACAGAGCGAGCGGCAGGTTCGAGGTAATTACAGCAGGCGTTAATACCCAGTCGGAAGAAGGCATGTTCGGGCCAGTTGTAACGGCGGCAAAGCTGCTGAAAGAGCATCAGCAAAAGGAAGTCTATTTTGTGGTGGTTGGCTTTGGCAATTCGCAGCTTTTTAACTCCGGATCCAAAGAGATTCAGGATTGGCACCCGGCGTCGAAAGAGTTGCTTCCGCAGGCGAAAAGCGAAATCGAGCGGGCACGCAAAGCACTTGTAAAGATGGGCAAGGCACCGCAGTTTAAGTCGGTGAGCTGGTGGCAGGGCGAGGCCGACGCCACTTACTCGGAAAAGGCGGAGGTGTACGGTGAGAACGAAACCGCCTTTTTCGCCACGCTGGACCAGGTGGCCTATTTAGCCGACTCCAAACGCATCATTTTCAAGGTGTTTGAAGACGTGGACAGCATGCCGCACGGGCGCGCCGTAAACACAGCCAAAGCCAGACGCGCCTCCTCCGATGCCCGCACCATCAAACTGATCGAAACCAAAAACTACGACCGTATTCCGCAAGACAGGCTTCATGCCACAGCCAAGGGGCAGCAACAGGCGGGCGCTGATTTGTTTAACGTGATCAAAAACCTGTAAGTACACGGACAGATGCAGAGCAAGAAGAGATGGAATTATTTGAATAAAAACTGCCCTCCGGAGATGTTACTGCTGCTGTTGCACCTGCCTGCCGCTTCAGAATATTTTACCTGCCTGACCGGAAAGGCCTGGAAAGAATAGATATATGGCATGCGCCGAGTTGCGAACCTGACCGTTGATGAGCATGAGAATTACCCTTGCTGCCCTTGTTGTAAGCTTTGTGCTGCTGTGCTCCTCCTCCTGCCGCCATCAGGAAGAAAAAACGCAGCAAACTGTACCTGAGCCTGCAACCAGCCTGACCGACACGACTACGGATACAAGTCCGGCCCCTGCCCCAGCCGATGCTACCACCATGCTGGCCAGGAAACAGGTGCCCATCCTGTGCTACCACCAGATCAGAGACTGGCAACCCTCCGACTCAAAAGCAGCTAAAACATACATTGTACCCACTGCCCAGTTTCAGGAGCAGCTCCAGATGCTAGCCGACAGTGGTTACCAGACCATCCTGCCCGACCAACTGCTCGCCTACCTCACAACCGGCGCTCCACTCCCGCCCAGGCCGATCATGCTCACCTTCGACGACACCAACCTGAGCCAGTACACCATCGCCGCTCCTGAAATGCAGAAGCACGGGTTTAAGGGCGTCTTCTTTATCATGACAGTATCGCTGGGCAGGCCACGCTACATGAGCCGGCCACAGGTAAAGGAGCTGGCAGATGCCGGGCACGTAATCGGCTCCCACACCTGGGACCACCAGAACGTAAAGAAATACCAGGAGCAGGATTGGATAACGCAGGTAGAAAAGCCTACCCGGCAACTGGAGGAAATTACAGGCGGCCAGATTAAGTACTTCGCCTATCCGTTCGGGCTTTGGAACGAGGCCGCCATCCCGGAACTTAAAAGCAGGGGCATGGCAGGAGCCTTTCAGCTGGCTGCGAAGCAAGATGAGCAGGACCCGCTTTACACGATCAGGCGCATTATAGCAAGCGGCTACTGGAGTCCCCGCTCCTTACACCAAAGCCTGGTGAACAGCTTTGAGTAGCTTTTAGCCAAAGGCAGTACAGGCAAATTATTCCAATAAAAAAGCCCCTCCCGAAGTTTATGCTGCTGCTGTTGCGAGCCTGCAGCTCGCAACAGCAGCAGCATTTCACGCCTCATCTTCAAATCTTAACATTATAAAATCAACACATTAACCCGTTAGCACATTAGCCAGCAAATTATTCTAATCAAATTGGCCCTCCAGCAACATTTTTGCTGCTGAAGCTGCAAGGAGCGTGCTGCCATGATAAACGCAGAAAAGCTGCCCTTGCGGAGCAGCTTCTCTAACTTATTAACCACTAAAACCCAAAATGCTTTCTTAAAAATTGTCCCAACGGAAAGGCAGGAACCAATTGTCTTTGTTCATGAGTTTGGCGCGCGCGTTGGCCGCCTCGGGGTTGCCTTCTTTCAGGAGCTTTTGGTACACCCTGTCGGCCAGGTATGCCGGGTCATTTCTTCTGAGGGCTATCCGCACCAGGTCCTGCCAGCGGTTTCCTTCGTAGGCCAGCTCCAGTGCTGCCTCCTCTATCACTTTGTCTTCCATATAATTCCTGAAGGCAACCTCGTCCTTAAGCGGCTTTCCGGGAGCTTCCATATCGAAGAAATCAACAGAATCTATGGTGGTGGGCTTTACGCTCACCCTGTTGCGCAAGCCCAGGTTGCGGTGGTGTTTGCCTCTGTGCCGTGGCGCGTCAATTTTACGGGCATCCAGGTCATATGGGAAAGGCAAAAATGTGGCCTGTTTCTCAACGCCTGGGTTGCTATTGTTATAGGTGCTCCTGATACCGTCGTTCATAAAGGCATAGGCAATTTTATCGTGCCCCTCGCGGTTGGCTGCCTCAGAGTATCTTAAGTGCATGAGCGAAGCTCTGTACAAAAACCACTTGCCATTTTTCTCAAGCGCATTCGCGGCCAGCCCGGTAGTAGGATTCAGGTAGTTGTAGAGAAACTTCATGATAACGGGCTCCCCTCCTATCATTTTGTAGGTGTTGTTCTCCCCTCTGAAATCGAAAGGCGTATCGTTCTTCTGGTCCTGGGCCTGCCACTTCTCTATGGCCAGGTTCGAGGGCTTTACCAGGTAGCGGCCACCCGTTTTGGAGAACAGGTCCACGAAAGGGTTCTGCGGCTGAAAGTCCTTGTCGAAAAACATTGTCCAGATCCACTCTGCCTGAAACTCCCTGTCCTGCGGCGAGCGTGTCAGGAAGGTTTGCCAGGCTGAGGCAGTAACGGCATCGTTGTCGGTGCCACTGGAGCCCATGTAGGTATTGAAATATACGTATCCTGCTCCTTCACCTTGTGGCGTGGTGGTCTCCAGCACATTTTTATAGGCCCTGGCAGCCAGGTTATAGTCGTTGTTGAAGAGGTAGAGGTCGCCCAACAGGCAGTTCTTGTTCACGAACATCATCTTGGTAGGGTAACCATCTATCTGCGTGTTGAGGCTGCTGGCTTCGGGATAAGGATTCTTATACGGGATGGCCTCCATTTCGCGGATCAGCTGCGGCACCAGGTCCTGCAGCTTCATGCGCGGGAATTTCGCGGCATCCTTCAGGTCGTCTATGCTCACAATTGGTTCTGTTACGTACGGGATCTCACCAAAATGCAGCCCCAGCTGAAAGTACAGCCAGCTTCTGAGCGCCATTACGTCTGAATAGCGCTGATCAAACTCCGCCCTGGAAATGGCATTCCTGTCGACCATTCCCTGCAGGTTCTTCAGCACGTCGTTGCAGTTCAGGATAACGCTGTAAAACGGCTTCGGATTGGCATACGGGTTATCGGCCGACACATTATGGGCCCCAATCTGCCGCAGGTGCACATCGGCATTGTACGTAACGCTCATCAGGTCGGCCCTGAGTTCGTTGAGCACCTCATACTGGCTGGCAACGGAGAGCAACTGGCCGTAAATACCTGTTACAGCGGCATCAGCATCGTAAATATCCTGGTAATTATTTTTATGTTCGATGGCATTTTTTGGATCAACATCAAAGGTCTCCTTGCAGGAAGATACTGCACCTGCCATACCAAGCGCCAGCGCGATGATCTGTACAGATGATTTAAGCTTTAATTTCTTCATTTTTATCAGGAATAAAAATTATAAACCAATACGAACTCCGAACTGGATTGACTTGTACAAAGGCTCCAGCCCTACATCAATTCCCTGACCGATGGGGCTTCTGGAGGCGCTAAACTCGGGGTCGTAACCGATATAATTGGTGCTTGTAAACAGGTTGTTGGCGGTGGCATACACAGAGCTACTCTTCACAAATCCCTGCTTCAGCGGCAGATCGTAGGTAATGGCGAGCGTTCTTAAGCGGATAAATGAGCCATCTTCTATCCAGCGGTCGGAGAAGCGGGCATTACCCATCGGGTCGCCGTAAGCTGCTCGCGGCATGGTGGTGTTCTGCCCGTCGAACTGCCATCTGTTCTCTGTAGAGGCAAGCTGGTTATTCGTAGAGCTCATCGACTCCAGGTTGGCTCTTACACCGTTGTAGATATCGTTTCCACTTCTGAAAGAGAAGATGGCGCTCACCGAGAACCGCTTCCAGGACACCGAGCTGCTCAGGCTCCCGAAGAAATCAGGGTTCGAATTGCCGATCACGGTTCTGTCGCGCTCATCTATGATGCCGTTTCCATCCAGGTCCGCGAACCGCACGTCTCCTCCTTTAAAAGGAACAAGTGTGCCATCGGGCAGCTGCGTTTTCAGGTTTGCCTCGGCTGCCTGCTGCTCGGTAGTAAATATGCCGTTGGTTTTGTAGCCATAAAACTGGTTGGCCGGCTTGCCTACTTCCGTCAGGATGGTAGCTCCCGCAAATTCGGTGAGTTTGCTGTTGCCCGGAATACTGGTGATCTCGTTTCGGTAGGTAGACAGGTTCAGGCCCAGGTCCAGCTTCACGGCTCTGTTCAGCACCCTGGTATACAGCCCCAGGTCTATGCCCTGGTTTTTCATGCTTCCGTTGTTGGTCAGGATGTAATCGAAACCGGTGGCAGCAAAAACAGGCTCGTACACCAGCATGTCGGTGGTCTTGTTGTCATACACATCCACAGTCATGGAAAGGCGCTCCTTAAACAGAGCTACATCCAGGCCAAGGTTTGTTTTGGTGTTGGTTTCCCAGCGTATTTGCGGGTTGGCCAGGTTACCACGAACAGTACCCTGCGCACCCAGCAGGTTCTGCGACACGTAGTACTGCCGCCCGGTATAGTTGCCGATGTCGTCGTTACCGGTCAGGCCGTAGCTGGCACGCAGTTTCAGGAGGTCTACAAAATCCACACCGCCCATAAAGTTTTCGGAAGATATCAACCAGCCGGCAGCCACAGATGGCATCACCGCGTATTTGTTGCCGTTGATAGTTAACGCATCCGGAATCTCACGTCCGAACCTGGAAGAACCGTCAACAGACAAGTTCAGGCTCAGCAGGTATTTGCTCAGGAAGCTGTAATTAACAGAAGAGTACATGTTCAGCCAGCGGGCCTCGCCTATGTCGCCGGCCATGCGGCGCAAGGTGTTGGCCCCCATGCCTACGGTCGTAAAATCGTCGGTAGGCGAGTTGAAACCATAGGCCCTGTCTTCCTCGCTGGTTAAGTTGTTGAACCTGAAACCTGCCGTGGCCACCAGGCTATGCTCTCCTGCCCAGGATCTGTTATAGGAGTAGTAGGTGTCGTTGTAAATAGAATTGTAGCGTTGCACCCTGTTACCGAGCCGGCTGTAGGCTATAGCATTATCCAGTTCTTCGGGCGTAACCCCAAGGCGGGGAATAAAAATGTTCTCTCTTACCTTATCGAAGGACAAGCCTATAAGGGAGCTCAGGGTGCTGTATTTGGAGAAAGCATAGTTGAGTTTGGCTGAACCGAAAAAGCGGTAGTTCTGATCCTGCGCCTGCACATTCTCGATTAACGACACCGGGTTGCTGCGCCCGAAAATATCCGTATCGGCCAGGTTAGGCGATTCGATCCCCTGGTCGGTTACCTGCCGGATCCGCAGAAAAGGAGCCTTAACCAGGGCGGCCATAATCGGGTTGGTGCTGAAATGCAGGCCCTGGTTGCTCAGGTTCTGCTCGTTGGAGGTAAAAGAAAGGCTGGTATTGGCTGTGAGCCTGGGGCTCAGGTTCATATCAGCATTGAACCGGGTGCTGTAGCGTTTCAGGTTGCTTTCTTTTATCACGCTGTTGTTTTCCAGGTAGCCTACCGATAGAGCATAGCGGGCAATGTTGTCGCCGCCGGTTACTTTCAGGTAGTAGTTCTGGTTAATGCTGTTGCCGAGCACTTTGTCCTGCCAGTTGGTATCGGAGTGGTAGCGGGCATACTCTGGGTTGTTCGGGTCGTCGTTCATGTAAGGCTGTGCCTGCAGTTGCGCGTCCGTCATCCCACCTGTCCGCAACACATCCGACAGATACAGCCTGTAGCTGCTGCTGTTCATCACCGGCAGGTTCTTTGGCGCCACATTCACGCCACCGTAAGCCGCAAAATCAATTTTAGTCGCAAGTTCCTTGGCATGGGCGGTGGTAATCAGAATAACACCATTCGCTCCTTTTGTGCCGTAGAGCGAAGCGCCATCTTTAATAACCGTAATATTGTCTATATCCTTGATATCGATATTGGATAAAGGATTAACAAGATGCTCGGAAATAAGCGAGCTACCATAAGATTCGTAGTCATAGATCATACCGTCTACCACTACCAAAGGCCGGTTGCTGCCATTTAAAGACGAGAAGCCACGCAGGAACATTTCTGCTCCCTGCCCCGGCGTTCCGGACCTGCGCACCACGTCCATACCCATCAGCTGGCCCTGCAGGTAATTGTCAGGCAGCTCCATGGCACGATTCCAGCTGTTGTTCGGATTTACTGCACTAACGGCATACGGCACCTGGCTTTTAGAAATGGCACCACCGGGCATCATAACAGACTCATAGGCCGTTGCAAATCCTTTCTGGTGCAGTGCCAGCGACACTTCCTGCTTTCCTTTCAGCGCTATTTCCTTGTTCTGGTAGTCCTGGCTCGAGAGCAGCAGCGTTACTTTATAAGAAGGCACATCTATAGAAAACGTTCCTTTCTCATCGGTAATAGCAGCAGAATATTCAGGAATACTCACCTTAACTCCTGGTAATGGCTCACCTGAAACGGCATCGGTAATAGTTCCGGTTACTTTAAGTCCGGTATAATTTTTATTTGTTTGAACCGTAACGGCATCTGCACCCGCGTCTCTGTTAGCCGGGTCTTCCTGGGCCAGTGCCGGCACCGAGAAGCTTACCAACGTGAGGAGCATCATGGTCTTTATTGTTCTGGTAAATATCTGCATATTGTTCAGGATGTAAAAAATAAAATCGAATCGTTAAGGAAGCTGCGGCACAAGTCTGAAGTAGTCTACATTGATAGAGTTTATCTGATCCACGCCATTATCTGCTCCCACTATGTAAATATTTAAGTCACCCAGGTTGTCTACCGTAAACTCGCCTACATACACTTCCTCAAAGTTTTTGAGCGGCACGTCTGTCTCCGGAAAGGCCTCTGAGGCAGGGTCATTCACGGCGAAGCGTTGTTTAAATGGCAGCGTCTGTACATCGTTCGGAGCTACCCAATACACTTTGTAGGTCGTGCTGTACACATCAGGCAAATGGTAGCGCACATGGAAGCGGTTTACTTTGTGGTTGAACACATACAGGTCGTTAAACAGCTCCTGCGTTTCGGGGTTTCTTCTGATTCTGTAGGCGATGTTATTCGTCTTATCGGTGCGGCTGAAGCCGGCAGGCGTTTCACCTTCTACACGCACGGGCAGTATTTTATCCTCGATCTTAACATCAGCAGCGCTCATCACATATACAATGCCGTTGCTGGTATAGTGATGGCTGATGATAGCGCCTTTGTCCATGGGTATTTTCACGCCATCTTCAGAGAGCAAAAACTCCGGCAGGTTATCAGGAGTGTGTAGTCCTTTTATGGCCAGGTCTTTCAGTACATATACAGAGGCAAATCTTTCCTCTTCTTCCGGTGTGGCGCCTTTGGTAAAAGGTCTGAATTTCTCCCGTTCTGCATCCAGAGCCGCATCAGCAAGCAGAATAAAGGTGTATTCCTGCTCCTCGTTTCGGAGGTCACCGGTTTTATCGAAAAGGTAGTTTCTGGGCACCAATCCGGTACCGGGTTTGTAGATCGGCTTGCCGGTTAGCGGATCTACACCGGTCTGCTCCGCCTTCGACGGATCTAAAACTGTATAATTCAGCCCCTGGATGTACTCTTTCTGTTTGTAGGAGGTCGACTGCAGAAACTCCCACACATTCTGCCTTGGCAGTACGGCCTTGTTCACAACATGCAGCACACCATTGCCCACAAACTGGTTAGCAGCCTGGATTTCCGCATCTTCGAGCCGGGTGCTATAGAATTTCACAAACTTGCCGTTGAGTGCTTGCAGGCGCAGCTCCGGAGCAGGCATGTTGGTATAGTAAGCCTGGTGCACAATATGGTTCCCCACAAAAGCGCTCAGGCTCGCGCTATCGTTTACGATGGCTGCATCCAGTCCCTGGAGTGCCTGGTTAGTTGGAGCCCACACCGTGTATTTTTTAGACGAAGCAATAACCTGGTCGTAGCCTGTGCGCTGCAGGTAGGTACTGAAAGTACTCAAATCCGGGTTGCTATCTATTTTTTCGAGCAGAGTCACCCCCATGGCAGGATCCGTGATCTGGGTATAGTCTTCCAGCCTGTCTTTACAACCCGATAAATGAAGCGTAACAGCACCAAATAAAACAAGCAAAAGTTTAAATCTACTATTCATTTTGTTCCGGTTTTGCAGCTGCCGCCTTAGCTTCCTCTGGCGTAAGCATAGGCGGCAACTATTGTTTTAATGATTAAGGCTTAGGAACAATTGTTCCGTCGGGGTTGAATTTAGGCCACAGCTGGTCTTCGTTTTCCGGGATAAAGTGGATCATGTCGAACTGCACGTCACCGCTGCCTTCCCATACCGCATCCATGCGTAGCGTATGCCGGTCGGTTTGCTCCACATCTATGGTTCCTGCCAACAAGGCGTAGTTTTGGCCACCGTGGTATTCAATAAAGAGTTCAGGATTGTTATAGAAAGGAACACGGTATTCAGGCTCCGGTCTTCCGCCGAAAGGCGATTTGATGCCCAGTGCCTCAAGCGATTCCGGGGTTACCCCTTCCGGATAGGTATAGGTATCACCTACCAGCCTCATGCCGGCTAATTGCTCGTTAAATTTAAGTATCCGTGGCAGCGGCTTGCCGTTAAACGAAATCTGCACACCGCCACCACCTTTCCGACGGATAAAGGAGATCCACACTTTGTACTTTCCTTTTACCAGCAGCGGCGTTTTAAACTCAATCCAGCCGTTGCCATTTACATTTGTTCTTAAGGCCGGAAAGAAAAGGTAGTCGTTATGGTACACATAAAACTGGCGGGCCTGTGGTGCCACAATATACTGCACATCGCCCATCTCCCAGTTCACATCCTGCAGGTCGCCAGGCTTGTATTTCGGGCTGTTGCCTTTTCTGTAGTTGGCCAGCTTGGTAATTTCCGGCTGGTCTGTCACTTCCCAGTAAATCGGGATCGGGAACCTGATCTTGATTTTATACGGGTCCTTCATCACGTGCAGCACCCCGTTGGCGGCCGTTACATCGCTTCCTTCTCTTTTGATCTCAGCACCTGGCTCCCGCACCCCGTTAAAGGTGTCCTCGTTTACCAGAATGGTAGTGCCGTTGAGCTTGGTGGTAATCACATCCTGTGGCGACAGGGTCGTATGAGAAGCAGCCTTTACCACATCGGGCAGGTATTTCAGGCCAGGCAGTATATGGTAGCCTATGTACAAGTGCAGACTGTCTTCTGGTGAGGCAGGATTGCCGGTGTTGGAATACCTTGATTTCAGGGCATCATAAGAATTGATGCCGGCAGCGCTCAGCACCTGGTTAGACTCCACCAGCACCGTATGAAAGAACTTACTGGAGTCTTCCTGGTCTTTTGGCAGAACGTTCAGGTAATCGTAGTAGCCGGTTTCTTTCAGCGCCTGACTAAAGATAGAAAAATCAGGGTTGGCACTTACCATTTCGGCCAATGTTTGCCTGGATGGCCGCAGCACGTTGTCGATCACGTGCACAATGCCATTCCCCAGCCGGATGTCGCCCTGCAGGAGCAAGGCCTGGCGGTTAATATAGTGGCGCGTGCTGCCCGCGGTATTCTGCGCCCCGGTAATAATATACTGGCCAAACATGGTAGGTGTGCGCAGCTTTCCATCGCTAAACTCTACAGAAGGAATGGTGTCGCGGATCAGGTGAAAGCGCACAAGGTCCTCCAGTTCAGCCACGCTAAAATCGTTAACCGACGACTTGCCTTCTGCCCTCAGATATGCATCGATGGCATCGTTGGTCGGCACAAAGCTGGTGTAGGTGCCGTAAGCAGCTAAAGACCCTTCTGCTTTTGTTATCGCCAGGATTTTAGAATACTGCGAAAACGACTCCGGGTGCTTGGCCAGATACTCTGTTATGTTTACATCTGAAGTTGTGTAAATATCGAATTCCTCTTTCTGGCAGGAAGTGGAGGTAACGATCAGCACCACCACTCCAACGAGTGCAGCTAACCAATTTCTGGTAAAAGTTTTATTTCCCATATCCTAAGAATTACTATTTGCGGTTATCTGGTTAGTTATAAAATGGGTTTTGCACCAGGCTCTTGTTCGTTTCCAGCTCGTAAAAATAAACCGGAAAGTAGTGGCTGTTATAGTCGCGGTACTTTACAATAGCCGACTGCTGCGTTTCGAGCGAGGCGGTGGTAGGAACAATATCCAGTAGTAGTCCCAGGTTCTCGTAGTTATTGCGCCGGGCGTTGCGCAGCAGGTCGTACCACCTTTTTCCTTCAAAGGCAAATTCTCTGGCTCTCTCAGCGAGTATATAATTGGCAATACCCAGTTTATCGTCCGGCTCCAATAGCTCTTCTGTTTCTGGCAGTGCGTTGGCACGCTCCCTGATTACCTGCACAATATCCAGTGCTGCCTGCCCCTGACCCAGTTGGTTCAGTGCCTCGGCTTTCATGAGCAGGATGTCGGCGTAGCGGTAGAAAATCCAATTGGCATCGGAGGCGGAAGATGCTCTGGCCGAACTGGAGTTGATGCCCTGGTATTTCCAGATGCTGTTATCGTTGAACTGTAGGGCAGCGCCGTTGCCCCTGATGTCTTTGTTGGTTGGGTCAATCTCGTCGGCGGTATAAATCTCTTCTCCTACCTTCAGCGCAGCTCTGAACCTGCGGTTGCTGGCAGCAAACAGGTTATAGAATGGGTTCTGTCGGTTCAGGTGGAAGTACAACTCAAATATGCTTTCGTTGGAGCCACCCTCATAAAATATGGTTGTAAACCAGGTGTTGTCTCCGGTTACCAGACCATAGCGTCCTGCGTTTATTACCTTATCGCACTCTGCCAGGCTGCTGTTATAGTCTTCGAGCCACAGATACACATCGGCCAGCATGGCATTAACGGCAAATTTTGTAATTCTGCCTTTGGTCTGGTCGTTGGTGCTGTAATTGGCTGGCAGGTACTGTTCGGCAGTTTTCAGGTCTTTTACGATCTGCTCGAACACCTCACGCTGCGAGCTTTTCGGTAGTCGCACCTCATCTTTGTCGGTAGAGGTCGCCTCCAGTTTCAGGGGTACGTCGCCGAAGCTGCGTGCCAGGTAAAAGTACATCAGCGACCTGAGGGCCAGCGCCTCGCCTATATAGGCGTTCAGCGCTTCCTGGGTAAAGGTCTTGTCTACTTCCAGCACACCGGGCGCAAACTCGATCACGGTGTTGCAGTCATTGATGGTGGTGTAGATAGCCGACCAGTCTGTGACATTATTGGTAGACTCGATGTTGACATTTACAATGTTGAAATAGGTTGCCGGAACCGCAGCAAGCTGAAGCATGTCGGCCCGAAGCTCTCCCCACAAAAACAGCTTCTCGGCCAGGGCCGGGTTAAGCATGGAGGCATAGCATCCGTTTATTGCTGCTGCCACCTGTTCCTTGGTTTGCCAGAACTCCTGCCGCACTACACCATCGCGGGGCTTCAGATCCAGGTACTTATCGCAGGAAGAAGTTGCAAAAAGGATAATGACCGACAGTATAAAAGTATAGGTTGTTCTTCTTGTCATCTTAGTAAAAATTTAATCTTAGAAGCCTACCGAAAGACCAAAAACAATATTTCTTGTGGGCGGTGTCATGGAGTTGTCTATTGCTACCCTGAAAGGATCAGTTCCTCTGGCCGATACCTCCGGGTCCTGACCGGTGTATTTGGTGAAGGTGAGAAGGTTCTCTGCTGTTACATACACACTCGCATTTTTCAGGTGTGCTTTGCTCAGCAAATCTTTGCCCAGTGCATAGCGTAAGGTAATAGCCCGCAACCTTACAAAAGAGGCATCCTCAACGTAGCGGTCAGAGCCAAGCCAGTTGTAGCCGGCACCGTAAAGTGCTCTTGGAATGTCGGTCTGGTCGCCTGGATTTCTCCATCTTCTGAGCACGGCGGTGCTTTGGTTATCGAAGCCGTACATGTTGGTGGTGTTCATTTTGGTGCCATTCACCAGTTGGTAACCAGTCCTGAAGTTGAAGAAAGCCGTCAGTTTCAGCCTGTTCTTGTAAGAGATGGTAGGGCCAAAGCCTCCGATAAACTTAGGGTTGCCGTTGCCCAGGTACACTACGTCCATGTGGTCTATGTTACCGTCTTTGTTGATGTCTTCGTACATGGCATCGCCGGGCTGGAACACATAGTCGAGGGTAGGGTAGCCGAAGCGCATGTAAACTGCCTGCCCATCAAGGCCCACAATCGGGTTGCCGTCTTTGTCTCTGGCCACTGTGGATTCGGCATCGGTGTAAACACCCTGATAGCGGAAGCCAAAGAAAGAGCCAAACGGCGTGTTCTCCTGCAGGAAGGTTCTGTAGCTGCCATTTTGCAAGGCATTTCCTTTTTCACGCGGATAGTACTCGGAGATTTCGCGGATAATGTTCACGTTGCGCGAGATGTTCAGGCTCAGGTCTACCGTCCAGTCCTTGGTTTTGATAGGTGTGCCACGCACATTGAACTCCCACCCCTGGTTATCCATGGTACCCACATTCATATTGATAGAGCTGTAGCCGGAGATGCCGGGCATTTTAAGATCCGGAAAGAACAGGTCGGTGGTACGCATGCGGTAAAAGTCCAGGTCCACATCAAACCGGTTGTTGAACAGGATCAGGTTCAGACCGGCATTGTGCCCAGTCACAGTTTCCCACTTCAGCGAAGAGAGCTCTATGTTCCGCGAGAAAACGGCTGGAGATCCCAGGTAATCATAGTCGTAGTTCCCGTAGATGTTATAGAAACTGTAGTCGTTTTTCGGAGCACGGCCGCTTTGCCCGTAGCTGGCGCGCAAGCTCAGGTCGTTCAGGAAGGTGAACTGCTGCATGAAATTCTCTCCTGAAACTCTCCAGCGGGTAGAGACGGACGGAAAGGCTGCATACCGGTTGGCAGGACCAAACTTAGAGTTACCGTCACCACGTAGCCCCACGTTTATGATATAGCGGTCGAGGTAACCATATTGAGCATTTATTACTCCGGCAACACTACGGCCCTGCGAAAACCCGGAACCTAAATTCTGAATGCGGGCATTTACAGAAGGATCTTGCAGATAAACAGAAGCAGAGTTAGAAGTAAGCTGCTGCATGCTGTTCACTTTATTATCGAAGGTCTGCAACGACACAACACCTGCAAAGCTATGATTCTCGCCTAATTTAGGCGAGTACACCAGGTTGGTTTTTGTCTGGATACCGAAGCGGTCCACATCCCCATCGAAGGCACGGTTCACTACAGTCTCGCTGATTGGCCTGCCGGTGGCTGACTGAGGCAAAAAGGTAGTGTTCTTGGTATTATCTATATCGAATTGCACATCGAAGGAGGCGGTAAGCAACTCCGGCTTTATGTCGTACTGCAGGTTAAATTTGGGCACCACCCGCTCATTTACCACCTTATTAACGCCCATGTTCAGCATAGCCAGCGGGTTATAGGTTCTTGAGTATTGCCCCTGAATGTTCTCCATAGGAGAAAGGTAAAGCCCTGTGTTATTTCCCCGCAGATCGTATTCGTAAATACTCATGTTTGGCATGCGGTCGTAGGCAACGCTCCTTGGGTTTGGGAGGCCACTCACGCTTGAGGTATAGTCTCGGTCGGTATCGGTATGCGTGTAGGCAATATCTGTTCTGAAGCGCAGCCTGCTCGACACATCGTAGTCCAGGTTAATTCTGGTAGATATCCTGTTCAGGCCGGTTCCCAACATCGTACCCATTTCATCCAGATACCCCACTGAGGCATAGTACCGGGCTTTCTCGCCACCACCCGACAAAGAAACCACATGGTCCTGCTTGTAACCAATGCGGGTTACCTCGTCGATCCAGTTGGTGTTGTGGCCATAGTTGTAATAGTAGTAAGGGTCGCTGGGGTCGTACTGGAATTCCTTTACAGTCTCTGTATTAAGGGGTGTGCCGTTGCGGTTCATAAAGGCCTCCGGAATCAGCATCGAGAACTGGTCGCCAGACAGCATCGGGATCGGGTCTGGCTGCTGCGACATGGTACCGCGGAAGGTGTAGGTTACAGCAGGCTTGCCTGTGCGGCCACGTTTGGTCGTGATCAACAGCACACCGTTCGATGCTCTGGAACCCCAAATGGCAGTGGCAGCCGCATCTTTCAGCACGGCAATTTCTGCGATGTCGGCAGGGGCTATGTTCAGAAGTGTGGCGTAGCCCTGGTCATCGGCGGTACCAAAGTTAAAGTCTGATGGGATCTCCGTTTCGAAAGGCATGCCGTCTACCACAATCAGCGGGTCGGATGAGCCATTGATGGTAGAGGTTCCCCTGATCCTGATCTGCATACCAGCGCCCGGGTCGCCGGAGTTGGCAGAAATATCTACGCCGGGGAGCCTGCCCTGAATGGCCTGGTCGATGGAGCTGGCAGAAAGTTCTTCAATTTCCCTGGAGTCTATCTTGGCCACACCCACCGTTGAGTTGCGTTCCTCTACCTGCAGCAGGCCGTTGCTGGATGTTTTGCGGGCGGTTACGACCACCTCCGTCAGTTCGTTGCTCGACGACTCCATCCTCACGTTCAGCACCGCTCTGCCGTTCAGCTTCTGCTCCACCTTCTTATAGCCGATATACGAGATAGAAACCCTGTTATTGGGGTTGGAGACTTTGAGCAGGAAGTTTCCATCCAGGTCGGTAGTGGCGCCGTTAATAATCCGGTTGTCGTCTGAGATCTCGGTCACGACAGCCCCGATAATAGGCTGGTTGTCTTTCCTGTCTGAAATTTTTCCTTTTACTATCGTCTGGGAAGCCGTGTTTTGCTGTGCGAAGGCCGCCATGTTCAGCAGCATCAGCATCACAAAAAACAATCCGAAACAAAAAGGATTCTGTAGTAATCTTCTCATAATCTATTATCTATCGAATTTCAAAAAGCCATTGAGTAAATGGATCACCGTGTTGTTTGACAAGCGGTTGCTGCTTTCAGTAACGACAGCGGCAGAGCTTCCCATCATGTCGCGCACCACCATGTTACCGGGGGTGTTGGTAATCTGTACTGTGGTAGGGTCACCGTTGTCTTTTTGCAGGAGCGTCAGGTAACCGCCTTCTTTTCTGCCGTCAGGCACCACGGTTCCTTTGTCGATGATATGGTACCGGATAAAGTTGATCACCTTGGCTACATCCTCTGTGGCAGTGGATGTGGGAGAGGCTGGCAGGAAGTCTGCTGCAATGGCGGCTTCAATGGCGTCGTTGTCGGGCACGAGCAGGGTGTAAGGCGAGCCGGCTGTGATGCCGAGGATGGCACCGGTGGCTTCTGTATAGATGCCTGTCTTACTCAGGTACTCGTAGAACCGCTTGTACCTGGAGTCGGGGGCTTCGGCCAGCTTTTTGAGGTGTATGCCTACTGCCTGTGTCGGTTCCCTCAGAAGCCGGTCGAGGTAGTAGACAGTGCCGTTGGCAGTGGTTTTCACATCTAATACATCCGCATGTACATCCTGCTCCATGTTTCCGGTGGAGTAGACGGTGTTATGGCTGTACTTGATGTATTCGCCATTGTAGGTCTCTATAATACCCCTGCTATTCTCTACATCCGAAAAATCAGTTAAGGCCACATGGGTGTTTATGATCCTGTTGAGTTTATCCCAGGCCGGTGTTCCGGTCAGGGTGGCTCCTCCGGCCGGCGGCGTGTATTCCCAGCGGTTGGCGTCGAGGTTGTAGCGGAAGCCTTCGAATTGCAGCACCTCATCAGACACCAGGAACAAGGTGAACTTAATGCCTGTGTTGATCAGGATGGGCTTCAGGGAGGTGGTCAGGGCCCGTGTCATCATCGAGAACTTAGGGTCGAGGTAGGCCTTGCCAAATACGGAGCTGAACACGTTGGCCTCCTGCACTTTGCTGGTGCCGTAAAACAGGCCGTTGCTCAGCACCTGCTTATCTACCACATCGGAGGCCGGGTTGAACAAGGCTCCCTGCCCGAAGCTGTTCTGGGTGCTGGCAAACTTGCTTGGCCACACCGTGTTGGTCCACATGTGGGCATTCAGGAAATCGTAGATGATCTCTTTCGGAAGGGCATCCAGCGTTTTGTAATGCTCCAGCAGCACGGTGTTCAGGTACGTGTCGAGGGCGGCATTGGTCGGCGCAAAGAAAGAGTACCCCCCCTGCTGGCCGTCGTTGTCCTCAAACTTCAGGTAGTTCTCGTTGTTTGGGGAGTACATTAAACCGGCATCATACACCTTCACATACACGTTGTTATAGACACCGGTAATCTCGCTGTTCTTGTCGGTAGCAGCAGCGTTAGACAAGTAAGACACCATGTATTTATCGAAGATCGCCTTGAACTTGCTGTATTGCTCCTGCGAGGCCATGTACTGGTCTATGTTGGGCAGCGGGGCGAGCACCTGGTCTATTTCGTGGATCACGCCATTCTCGGCCACCATGTCGCGGTTAATGACCTGTGCCCCGGCCACATTAAAGCCCGTAAAAGCAGTGTTTGGGTAGAAGTAGTTGTAATCGGCTGCGGTAAGCCCCTTGCCTGAGAAGTACCTGCTCAGGAAGTAAGGCACGTACTTGTTGTTGTTGTCGTTTACGTTATAGTAGTCGTCGCCAGACCTGTTGTTGCGGTTGGAGTTAATCACCAGCCGCTCCTGGCCGTTGATGGTCAGGGGCTGAACGCCTTCGTAAAAGGCCGTTCTGCGCTTAAAGGCCATACTGGGCTGCCAACCTATACTCGACTGGTAATCAGCCAGTTTTTCGGCATTAAAGGCATTGTATACCAGTGCGTACTTTACAATGCGTTCCGCAGTTTTGGCATCCATGCCCTCCACGCCGGCTATGCCATTGGCCTGGAAGTACTTCTCAAAGGCGTCGTCGTTTGGCGCAAAAATGGTCCAGTAGCCCGCCTTTCCCAGGATATCCTTATAACCTGCCTTATCGATACAAGCCAGGAAGTGCTTAAACTTACCCATCGCCTCCAACTCCTGGTAAATAGGGTCGGCCAGGCCGGCGGGACGTTCATAGAACTCTTTAAATTCTTTTTTCTCACAACCTGTTAGCACCAGCAGAACCAGCAAGAGGCTTAAAGAATTTTTTAATAAGCTAGACATCATCTTGTAAAAAATTTCGAATGAAAAATATGCATTAAACCTGTTGCCTCTGCTCTTGTTGGGCAGTGCCAGGGTTGGTAAAACTTATCAGGAGCCAGGTGTACTGCGCTTCTTCTTATCGGCTATCCACGTGGGAGTTGATATTGCTGGTGCGGCTTACATTTGCTCTGCCTGCGAACAAGTAAAGAAAGAGCATCCCTATATAGCTCTATTGTAAGCTGACTCAACTTACTAACATAAGTAAGGTCTAGCATCCTGTTGTATCCTGTTCATAAGCCCTTTATACCTGATCTTGAGCAAATATGAATATTAAGTATAATATTATGTTAATATAGCTTACTCTTCAAAGTGTCGTGATTAACGACAGCTGCAGGTTTCGTCCGGAGCATTTGTCTTATGCAGCAGGCTCCATATGGCTAGCCAGAATTTTCGGCGGCTGGTCTATACCACAGACAGCAACTACATTCCAGCTAGCATTGTAAGGTTAGATTGAGAAGAGGGTTTGCCGGAGCTTTGGAATTATGCTAATCAAAATGCCCCTCCAGACCACATTCCTGCCGCCGCCAATGGTTCGGCTGTTGATCCTGCAGGCAGCACTGGTTGTGGGGCCGCAGTTGGTAGAAAGAGACTGTTTATAGGCGTTGTTACAGAGGAGCGGTGGGTGCAGCAGTTGTAAAGTGATATTTTATAAAGAAGGCTCCAACATTCTTAGCTGCTGCCTGCCCCGGTGCCCTCATGCTGGAGTAGCCCTTGCCTTAGGTTCAAGCCCACAAGATCTTTGCAAGATGACAGAAAAAAAGTATTGATGAGAAGAGGTGGATGGGCGTAGGATGAAGCCTTTCAGCAGGAGCCGTAACAGGCAGAAGGGGATTTTGGTTAGAATAATCGGTTCTGAGGCCATAAATTATTCTAATCAAAATCCCCCTCCGGAGTCATTACTGCTGCTATAATTGCTGCTGCTAGTTTAATTTACCAGTGCCAGCGATTTTTTCAGCTTGATCACTTCTATGCCTGCATCTATCACAGAACCTGTACCGTGCTTCTCGTTGGGCCGGGCCGGGCGGGTGTAGTAGAAAACCAGGTCGTTGCGGATGCCGGTGCCTACGCAGATGTCTTTCACCTGGCCGTCTTCCCCGATCATCTCTTTCTTAAGTCCTTCCCAGCCGGTAAGGGCGATGGTGGCATAGCGCTTGTCGAGCCAGCCGTTGTTGATGGCTGCTGCCACGCCCTGCACAAACATGGCTGAGGCAGAAGTCTCGGCATAAGAGTCGTGCTTATCGAGGAGTTGGTGCCAGAGACCGTTCTGATCCTGGTAGCGCGAGAGGCCGATCAGCTGCTTTTCGAGGTTGTTGATGATGTCTTGTCGCTTGGGATGGTCCTTGGGGAGGTACTCCAGCAGGTGCACCTGCGCCAGCACGAGCCAGCCGTTGCTGCGGCCCCAGTGCGCCACACCGTTTTTCTTGGAGTCGGAGTAATAGCAGTGGTAGTAGAGGCCCTTGTCTTCGAGCCAGAGGTACTTGTCGAAATTGAGGATCTGGTTCACGGCATCGTCGAAGTACTTGCGGTCGCCGGTCATGTGGCCCATACGGGCCAGAAACGGCACGCTCATGTAGAGGTCATCGGCCCATAGCGTCATCTGCTGCGGAAACTTGCGCACCAGCGTCTTGTCGGCCAGCCGCTCCTGCCGCTCGGTTATGTGGCGGGCGGTGTTGTCGATGTACTCTTTGTATTCTTTGCGCTTCACGTTGCCGTACACCTCAATAATGCTGGCCCCCATGGCCCCGCAATCGTCAAGTTCCTCCATGGTCCAGAGTTGCCCGAAGGGGTAGGTGTGGTGCCGACGGTCGTTTTTGAAGCGCTTCTGGAAAAACTTGTAGTTGTCGAAGCCGAAGGCCACGTGTTTGGCTGCGAAGTCGGCGTATTTCTTGTCGCCTGTAAAGTCGGTCATGTTCATCATGGCCATGTTTATCACCCCGTTGGTGTAGTGCCACTCGCCGTACTTGCTGCTGAACTTCACTTCCACATCTTTTGGAATGGCGGCCGTGGTAGCATACACTTTGTTGTCCTTTTCGCCCACAAACTGAAAGCTGGCCTCGCTCAGAATAAAGTCGGCTACTTTCCGGATCACTTTTTCGTCTTCGGCGGTGTTGTATTGTGCCTGCTGGGCCTGCACCGAGAAGCCGCACGCAACTGCCAGCAAAGCCGTGGCGCACATGGCCTTCAGGGAGCTCGGCATGAATCGTATGTTTTTCATATGGATGGTGGAATTTTTATTTTTCTGTAGAATTCTGTCTGAATCAAGAATTTCAGGATGAAAGGATAAACAGGATTTTCATTGCTCTTTGCCATGTGATTCTTGCTCACCAGCCCCTTGCAGGATACAACAAAGAATAACCCTGTTTTCAATTAATAACTGCTGTTACGTACAGGTATTTCTCGCGCGCATCTGGAGACGAGCGCGAGAAGTAAAATTAACCGGATTAGTTAAAGCAGTTTATCGAACAAAAAGAGTCTGTAAATCACAGCGCATAACATTATTGCGCCAGCCACCATAAGGTTAACTATCAATGTCCTTTTACTTGATTTCCTGGCATTATAAAATACTCCTATATAAGATATCAACAAGCCCAACGATGCTCCGGCGTAATGAAGAAGCTTTTTGTCTGTAGTATATTTTATCGTTACCAAACTTGCCACTACTACTAAAAAACCGACCGCTATGCAGGTTGTTCCATGCTTTGACTTTGAGACATCCATAGGATTACAATTATGTTGCTTTAATATTTTTATGACTGCTGCTGCAATACTTTTAAGCTTTTCATCATTGGCAACTCATTTTGGATTCGACATTAGAAAACGTTACACCGCCAGCCACAAATTATTCTAACGAAATCGGCCCTCAGGAGGCTTCTTCTGTTCCTGCTGCACACCAGCAGCTTTCATTTTCTCTATAACTACTAATATGAAATGTTAAACGCGAGCTCCTCGTTGGCCACTTTCTTCGACTTTACCCACAGCAGCTTCGCCTCCTGGTCGTAGTACCAGCCTTCGGTGCCTGCCTCGGCAAATCCGGCGGCTGTGGTAGTAGCCAGGTTTTTGGAACCTGCCTGAATGCCGGTTGGCGCTTTGTCCTGGTGAATTTTCAGAATGTAGTTTCGGGTTGGCACCTGGTGTTTGCCTGCAGCGGCTCCTACTTTTATGGTGGTGCCGTTTGCGACGGTTTCGGCGCTAACGGTGGTGATGCTGAAATTGCCTTGCTTGTATTCCTCGCTCAGGCCGTCGTCCTCATAGAGATCAAAGGAAGATTTTCCTCCCGGGAAGATATCGAAGGTGATATCGCCCCAGGCTTTGCGGTCGTCGTACTGCACCTCGTCCTGCATCGGGATGATGGCGCCGGCTTTCACGAAGATCGGCAGCTGATCGAGCGGAGCCACAACGTTGTAATGCTTCTTGCCTGTAAACCGTTCGCCGGTCCAGTACTCCACCCACTCGCCTTCGGGCAGGTACACTACGCGGGTTTTGGCCTCTTTGGTAGTTACTGGACAAATGAGCATGTTGTCGCCGAACATGTACTGGTCATCCACAGCATACGTGTTCACATCATGCTGATTTTCCATCACCAGCGCCCGCATCAGTGGCACGCCGGTCTGGTAGGTTTTAAAGGCGCTGCTGTAGATGTAGGGAATCAGACGGTAGCGTAGTTTATCGTATTTGGTAAAGTTGGCCAGGGCTTCGTCGCCGTAGTTCCAGGGTTCTTTGTAGCCGGGGTGGTCCATGCCGAACACGTGCGCCACCGGGCTGAACATGCCAAACTGCACCCACCGGATATACAACTCCGGATCGGCCTTGTGCTCAAAACCGCCCATGTTGTGCGTCCAGTAGCTCACACCGGAGAGGCCCATGTTGATGCCTGCCTTCATAACAGGCCCAAAGTACTGCCACTCACTCGGCCAGTCACCTGCCCAGATAAAGGGGTAGCGCTGAATGCCGGCATAGCCTTCGCGGGTGTGGTTCATGCCGCGCATGTTGTTGTACTTGCTGAAGCGCTCGTACGGAGCCTTGGCGTACATCAGCGGGAAAATGTTGTGCAGGCGCTGTGCCCGTTCGCCGACCGGTCCTACTTTTACGTTGTCGTTGGGCACTCTGCCAAAGGCACTACCCTCATCGGTTTTCAGGAATTTGGCCCCTATCGAGGCGATGCGCATCACAGCATTATCCCACCACCAATCGATGGCTTTCTCGTCGAAGAAGTTCACGAACTCGCCCGGCTTGTTTTCATCGGGGTACACCATCCCCTGTTCGCGGGCCTGGTCGAGCAGGTTCAGTTGGGTACCGTTGTCGAAGCGGCTGCGAATGTGCAGGCCTACCATGTTCAGGTTCATGGCGTAGAGCTGGTCGAACATGCCTTTCGGATCTTTCATGGTTTCGCGCCACTCGTAAGAGGTAGCGCCGTTGCCCCCGCTCTTGCCAAACATGCGCCAGGTAGAGTCCAGGTGCAGAATATCAACGGGGATGCCCATGGCTCTGTATTTGCGGGCCAGCTCCACCACGTAGTCGGTAGACGAATGTTCGGTATGCCCCCAGGTGCCGCCGCTGTAGGTGCCCACGTGCAGGCCATGCGCAAAGCGCGGCAACAGCGGGGCTTTGCCGGTCAGGTTGGTGTAATGGTTCAGGATGGCCGGGAAGTTGGGGCCATAGATAAAGTAGTAGTCGAGTTCGCCATTGGCCGCCTCAAAGGCATAGGAGTCGGAGCGGGAGTTGCCCATGTCCCAGCGGGTGGCGTAGGGGTTGTGCAGGAAAATGCCGTAGCCGCGCGTGCTCATAAAAAAGGGCACCGGCGCATAGTTGGCCTCCATTATGTTGTAGGCGCCGATTATATGCGGCCTTTTGGTGCCTCGGCCCACGTTCAGGTTTACTTCTTTACCCAGTTGGTCAGTAAAGTCCATGCGCTCGCCAAAGCCGAAAAAGTGCTCGTCTGGCATCAGTTTTTTGCGCGTGCCCACTACCTTATCGGCTTTGTAAGCACCTCCAGCCGCTTCTGCCACCACTTCTGAAGAAAGCAGGTCTCCTTCCCTGTTAAATATCTCGATGCTGTAAGGCGACTTGTTCAATCGCACCAGCAGCTTATCGGTGCTGAGTTCAAAGTATTTCGATTTCTTTTTTACCTCCACCTTAATCGGTGCCCAGTTGGTACCTGTCAGCATATACGATTCTTCGTTCTCGAACGCTCCGCTCCAGGTGGTCCGCACCCGGATCATGTCGGCAGTGCAGAACTCCAGCATCACCTTGGCCTTGTCGGTAGAGAAGGTGAAGGTGTTTTGCTGCTGGTTAAGTTTGGAGTTGATCTTACCGGCATCCGACTGCTGCGCCTGGCTGAACAGCGGCAACGACAAAAGGAAGAATAGAAAGGCAATAGGATGGAGTTTGGTATTCATTCTTTTCAGAGGAAGTGTTTTCAGGAATAGCAGTTACAACACCAATGCTGCAACCGCACAAATGCTTGTTAATCCAAATATAGATACCTATCTGAAAAGGCGCATCCTGCTATATCCTGTGGAGGGGAGGATTGGGAGCTAAGCAGATTATGTTTCCCAGTTAATGGCGCAAGCGAGGACACCCGCGCCATTGTAATTTAATTTTTCTTTCCTGCTATTACCCTGCCGCTGTTTTAAACCACTCCCGGAGCAATTCGCTGTCGATGTCGTTCGTGCTTTTGAGCTTGATATGCCGCATCCCTTTGCCCGTACCTTCCAGTCGGTTTTGCTCGTCGTTGAGCTTTTCGAAGTCGAAGAAGCCCAAGGTTACGTAGGCTTTGGCTGTTTTGAGGTAGGTAAAGTCTTTGCCTGCTCTAAACACCGGCCGGCTCCATTTAAACTCTTCTGTTACACCGGCCACACTGTCGTGTATCAGTTGCCGAAGCGTCTCCATCAGCTGTTTCTGTTCTGCCGGGGCCTGGTTGATGTAGTCTGTTACCTGAGGGTTCATGTGCTATAGCTAGAATTAATATGAGGTTGGTGCAATGTACTAAGACTCCCTCTATTGTCATACCAGAAGCTATCAGGTCAGGTATAGGTCATATTGGACACTACAAACCACGAATTATCTGGTTTCTAAGGAAGCAAGTAGGGCTTATCGTTAGGCAACCTATTAGTCAGAAATTCTGGATATAGGTGAACACTACACCCGGAAAGGGGTCATAACGGTTTGCCTAATAAGGTGTGCGAGGCGGAGCCGAAGTGTAACTTATAGGTAGGGTTAGGGGTTAGTAGTTTTGTTGTTCTCTTTGTGACTTCTTTTCTTCATTATACTTTTCCAATTCTAGTTCTAAATCTCCAATTGGCTTGTATATAATGCTGATGTGGTCAGAACTTAACTCACTTTCTGGAACAAAAGCCGCACTTACCGTAAAATTTTCAGTTTCCCAAATTGCTTGTCTGTGCTCAGTGTCAGGGTCTTTATGGTTTTCTATGGGTTGCCCGTATTCAAGCTCTAACTTTTCTAAAATTTCAGAATATTCTTTAGTAGATATTTCTTCATTTTGCTCGTAACCCAATGCCTGCCCAAAAAAGATTCTAAAACTGTCAAGTCTATCGGTATAGAATATTGGTTCGAGTATACCGTCCCTTTTTATCACATTGCACTTATAAATAAGAACCCTTTTATGCTCGTAGGGTTCTTTAATAATTTTCTCTTGAAGAACACCTTCCTTTAGATATTTACTGATTAAATGGTTGTATTCATAATAAGGCATGCCTAACTTAAAGTCTAGAAAGCTTATTTTCTGATTGTCGATTCTACTACAACCAAAGACCAGAAATAGAGTTAAACAGATGAGCTTTTTCAATTTAATTTCTTTTACCCCTAACGGTAGTATAACAGTAATAAACCTACGGTTTATTGTCTATTTTAACATATAACCATAATCAAACTAACGAATATACTATATATAAACTATTTTATACAAGCCAACTAAAGTTATTATACTCTCCACAAAACAAAAGAGGCAGGCCACTACTAGGGGCCTGCCTCTTTTGTTATTCAGAAAATTTACTGCTTCACCAGGCGCTTTACAAGGCGGTGGCTGGAGGTTTGCAGCACGCACAGGTACACGCCTGCGGCCAGTTGGCTGAACTGCGGGTCGTCTGCGCTGAGCTGCAGGTGGTGGGTTCCGGCTGCCATGGTGGCATTTACCACTTGCTGCACCTTACGGCCTTGCAGTTGGTCGTAGATGGTGAGCGTTACCTCTTCCTGCTTGTCGAGGGTAAAGGTCAGGTTCAGCTTGTCTTTGGCCGGGTTCGGGTAGATCTGGAACATGCCTTCTTTGGCTGCTTCGGTGGCAGTGCTGGTAACAGTATTGTTGTAAAGCTCCACAATCTCCGCCTGCGACAGGCTGTAGTTAAAGAGCTTAAACTCATCGAGCATGCCTTTAAATGGCGAGTCGAGGTTACCGGTGTTGGCAATTATCAGCGGGTCGGTTTGGCCGATGCCGTTGTTGGTGTTGTCGTTCACCTCATGCGCCAGCACCCCGTTGCGGTACAGGCGCAGCTTTTTAGCCTCCACATCGCGCACCGTTACCACATGCACCCACTCGTTGGTAAAGAAGGTGGCATTGTCGGTGCCTACTTCGGTTTTCGTAACATCATCGTCAACGGCAAAGCGGATCAGGTTGTCTTTCACTTCCAGGCCAAACCATTTCCCGGTAGCTCCTGTGCCCTCGTTGCGGGCAAAGGTGCCTTTGTGGAACAGGTAAGCATTTGCTGGTTGCGTAGGTGCTTTCATCCAAAGCGACACCGTAAAGGAGTTGGTATCGAAAAACAGGTGTTGCTGATGCGGTACCTGCACATGGCTGTTAGTCTCGGCATTGGCCAGGTCGATGGCATTGCCTGCACGGCCCGCTACCCAGGCGTGGTTTGTCATGTTTTTTACCTCGCCGTGGTTGGCAAACTCACTGTCGTCGGTTACCACATTGCCGCTGGTGGCATCAAAACGCCAGTCGCCCCGGATGCCGGTCTGGTTCAGTTCCTTTGTAGAGAAAGACCATACAGACCCGGCAGTGGTGGCTACCTCGTTAACGGCATCCACGCGCCAGAAGTAAGTTGTGTTTTCAGCCACGGTTATTACAGCAGAGGCTGTAGTGGCAACATCTTCCAGGTGCTCCAGGCTCTCGGCAGTTGTGCCAAAGTAAACTTTGTAGGTTTCAGTGTTGTCGCTTCCGGACCAGCGCAAGGTCAGTTTATCGGATTCGGCGTACTCGGCACCATTGACAGGCGAGGGGTTAGAAGTGGCAGCAGGAGGCGTAGGCTTTGCCGGTGTCGAAATAGCGACTGGCAGGCTGTAAGCGGAGTGCTCTTCAGCATTGGTGGCCTGCAGGCGATAGTAATACTTTGTGGTCGGCTCCAGGTCCTTGTCCAGGTAAGCGGTTGCGTTGGCCTCTAAGGTAGCCACCAGTGTGTACGTTTCATCGTCAGCAGAGCGGTACACCAATATGTTAGTCTCGTTTTCGGCATTATCCTGCCACGAAAGCTGTATGGTTTCGAATGTCACCTTCGTAGCTCCGATATGCGATGGCGGCAGTATGCTGTTGGTGTTCTCTGGCACCCCGGTAGTTCCAGCCAGCCTTATGTCTGGTTGCTGCGGCAGGTTCATGCCATCGCCCAGGAAGTAGCTAACATGCGGTGGCTGGTTATAACCTACGTTTTGCCAGGCTATGGCCACCCGGTACTGAGGGTTGTGCATGTGTGTATAGATGCGGTACTTGGTCGGGATGGTGGTCGTATAAATTCGAAGGCTGGTATTGCTCTCGTCGCGCAAAATCACTTCTTCGCGCCAGTCGCCAAACAGGTCGGCCTGCAGGTTGGGCGTGGCTTTAGTGCTGTTGTTAGAGGCTGCCCCAGTGGCTGTGAGCAAACGACCTGCACCATATTTGTCGATCCGGTTATCGTTCAGCAGCTCGCGGAGCAGATCGCCGTCCCACCAGATGGCAAAGTTGTTGGAGGGCGGATTGCTGGTAGAGATCACTTCTCCTTTCGCGTTGCGGATACCACCAAAGCCCCAGGCTTCTGCGCCTCTGTGCGCTGCCGAAATATCGGCGGCCACCCCGCGGCCAACGTCGGCGTTTGCGGTTTTCCAGAGTATCTCGCCGGTGCGGGCATCCCACATGGAGGCGCCTGGCGTACTGGGGGTTTCGTGAATGGAGTAGACTTCCAGGCCGGGGCGGTCCGGATCGAGGTCAGATACGTGCTGGGCATCGCCATGGCCATGCCTTGTAGAATATAGGCCGGTGCCATCGTGGTCAACGGCCATTGCCCCGTATATCACTTCGTCTTTGCCGTCGCCGTCTACGTCGGCAATGCTGAGGCTGTGGTTACCCTGCCCGGCATAGGCGCTGTTGCCGGGGGTGTTGCTGTCAAACATCCAGCGTTGCGTCAGCTCACCATTGCGCCAGTCCCAGGCCACGAGCACAGAGCGGGTGTAGTAGCCACGCGTCATGAGGATGCTTGGTTTCTCACCATCAAAATAGCCCACGCCAGCCAGAAAGCGGTCTACCCGGTTGCCATAGTTGTCGCCCCACGCCGACACAGAGCCTCTGCCCGGCAGGTAGTTGGTGGTGGCCATGGCGGCTCCGGTCTCCCCGTTGAATACTGTCAGGAATTCGGGGCCAGTTAAGATGTAGCCATCCGAGTTACGATAATCTGCGGTGGCGTTTCCGATTACCGTACCTGCCGCGTCTATGGTGCCATCGGCGGTCTTGCACACAACTTCTGCCTTGCCATCGCTGTCGAAATCATATACCAGGAACTGCGTGTAGTGCGCGCCTGCCCGAATGTTCCAGCCCAGATCGATACGCCACAGGTGCGTACCGTTCATTTTATAGGCATCCAGAAACACTTTGCCTGTGTGGCCCTTCTGTGAGTTGTCTTTGGAGTTAGAGGGGTCCCACTTCACAATAAGCTCGTACTCGCCATCACCATCCAGGTCGCCTACCGATACGTCGTTAGGCGAGTAGGTATAGCTGCTGCCATTCACAGTGCCTCCTTCGGGGCGCTGCAGCGGCACGCTCATATACGCGCCAGCCCAGGCAGTTACCGCCTCCGACGAAGCCTGCTCTTCGCCTTTTATCACAGCCCGCACGTGGTAGGCTCCGTTTGCCGAGGTGTTGTCCACATAATTCGTGGACATGGTCAAGGGCTCGGCGTTCAGTTTTGTCTCGCCGCGGTACACGTTAAACGCTACGTTGGCCGGGTCGGTGCCCAGCATGCGCCAGCTCACAAACACGGCATTGGCATCGGTTCTGACTGCCACCACGCCGCGGTTCAGTTCTTCCATGTAGCGTTTCTGGGCGTAGCCCGCCTGCGCCAGCAGGAGCAGCGATACCAGCAGAAAAGAAGCAAAGCCCCAGAGCACGTGGGTCTGTTTGCTTCCTGCTCCCAGTAAATTTTTAGAGTCGATTTTTCTCATGCTTTATAGTGGTTATAAGTTTGTTGAATTGGAAATACTGGCACTATCAGTAAAAATTATTCTAATGAAAAAGCCCCTCCGGAGCTCATCTTGTAAGGAAAAATAAGGCCTCTATTTCCCGGATTTTGCGCTGGTGCGAGCTGGCAGCCCGTACTTTCCTATCAAGCCTTGCCAGGAGGGGCCAAAACAGCTTGTGATAGATCAATTCTTTTATGCTGTAGCCGTAAGGAACATTTGGTACGAGTTGCCAGCGCGCACCTGCGACCTGCTTTTCCCTACAAGATAAGCTCCGGAGGCTTTTGAAAGACACAGGACTCTTCTAAAGTCTAAGAGTTAAGGGCTGCAATGCGTTTGGTGGTTCCTCTTCAAAATTCCAGGTCAACCATTTAGCCATTCAACAACAAACAACCAGCAATCAGCAATTATTCTAATGAATTTGGCCCTCCGGAGGCTTTTGTAAGACACAGGGCGCAGGACATAAGCCACCAGACTTTTTTGTCAGAATCTTTCTAAAGAACCCTACCCCAACAATTTGCCGAGTCAGAGCATATTAAGAATAATGGAGTCCTGATGGTACCTGAAAATGGATGGTTCCGTCACTCTAAGCCAATCAAACCATTTCCGAATCTTCAAACTGGAAAATCAGCACATTAACCAGCCAAATTATTCTAATAAAAATAGCCCTCCGGAGATCCTGCTGTTGCTGCTTCTAAACGGCGTCTTTTCCGGTGAGGCTGTTAAGGTATTTCTCGAGGTTGGAGTAGCCGTCTTTGTTGATGATTTGGCCGTCGTTCGGATCTTTGGGGTTCAGCTTGTTTTTCTTTTCCCAGGCATCGGGCATGCCGTCGCCATCTGAGTCTGCCAAAGCTTTGCCACCTTTGACCACACCTGGTCCTGCCATGGGCAGGCTCATTTCGTCGCTGATGGTTTTGCCTTTGGTGCCGAGCGATTTCAACTCCTCTATCAGAAACTTGTCTACTTCATCGCGCTGCAACGAGGCGCCTACTCCGGCAATAACTCTGTCGTATGCCTGCTGCGGTGTGAGCGTTGTAACCTTCGGGAAGTCGAAAGGAGCCTCTTTCCAGGTCACGGGGCCGTAGTCGGCTGTCGCGACAGCCGCCCCGTCGAGCTTGCCGTTTACATTGGCATCGTAGTAGTTGTCTTTGGCGTAGAGGTGGAAGGTTTCGGTTGCCCTGGAGAATGGCGGGTTGGACTTGGTGCCGGGGCCGCTGATAAAGTAGTTTCCTTCTATGTTTGCGTCGGAGCGACCGGCTGAACCACCCAGAATATAGCCGCCCACTTCCCAGTTATAGATCACATTGTTCACGAACTGATTAACACCTTTTACCTTCGGGTTGCGGGTGTGGTTGTCGATGTAAAGGCAGCGCAGAATAGAAACACCGCCCTTCGATTGCACCAGGCCACCTGTAGAGTGCGTGTGCAGGCCCTGGCTGATGATGGAGTTCTGCAGCGTTACATCACTCACGTCGCCGTTCAGATCAAAGGTGCCGTCTCGCCCCCACGACACCGACACATGGTCAAAGATCATGTCGTGGCCGGAGGCAATGGCGATAGCGTCTTTGCCGGTGTCGCCCACTTTACCCATCCGGATACGGATGTAGCGGGTAATGGAATTGTTGGCGTTGGAGTACGAGAGGCCGTTGCCATAAATGGTTATGCCGTCGCCCGGAGCCGTCTGGCCGGCAATGGTAACATCAGAAGAGACAATGATGCGTTCCTTTATCCGGATCACGCCGCCCACCTCAAACACCACCGTTCGGTTCGGTTTGCTCACCGCATCGCGAAAAGAGCCGGGGCCACTGTCGTTCAGGTTCGTGACGCGGTAGACCTCTCCTCCCCTGCCGCCTGTGGCAAACCGGCCAAAGCCCTCTGCCCCCGGAAACGCCAGTTGCTGCGCCGCCAACTCCTGCGAAAAGAAGATGGCAGATGAGAGCAAGGCGGCACGTGCCAGGGTTCCGAACTTACTGGTGAAGTAGTTTTTCTGTATCATACTTTCTGATGTTTTTGATGGTTAAACTGGTTTCGGGCAACAGGAAACACGGCAGCGCCCCAACCTGAGCTATTGTTGGTTATTTCTAATTATAATTCTTCCCTGTTTCTCTATGTAGCCTTCCATTTGCCTTGAGCTCATCTTACAGGAAAAGTGAATAGTCCGGTACAAGGCAATCTACGCTGGTGCGGGCTTGTAGCTCGCGCCAGCGGATACAAACACACGCCAGCAGATAATTATCATAAAACGGCCCTTCGATAGAGGCTTTAAGTAGCAGCACCATCAGGAGCAGAAAAGGTCTCTGAGGGGCTGTTTTGATTAGAATAATTCATTCTTTAAGAACATAAGTATCAAGATACAGGATCTATGTCAGATGTCCTGTGTCTATAAAACTCTATTTATTCAGTTCCAGGCTTGCCAGCACAAAGGGGCCGGTTCCTTTCGGGTCGTCGGTGCGGATTTTCTCGTTCACGTAGTACTCATAAGAGCCATCTCTGCCTGCACCCAAGCCAGCCACGGCGCATACCTGTGTCAGGTTTACTTCGCCATCCGGCTGCACTTTTATCAGGTGGCCGGTGAGGCCCTTAAAGCCTTTCTCAGCTGCCTGCCGGAAACTTTTGTTAATATAGCCCTGATTAGCTCCTTTTGCCAGCGCGTACACAAACATGCTGGAGGCAGAGGCTTCGAGGTAATTGCCTTCGCGGCTTCCCTGGTCCACTACCTGGTACCAGAGCCCGGTTTTGGCATCCTGGTACTTTTGCAGGGCGGGCGCCATGCGCTGCAGTATGCCGATCACATCGTTGCGTTTCGGGTGGTCCTGTGGCAGGAAATCGAGCACATCTACAATGGCCATGGCATACCAGCCCATGGCCCGGCCCCAGAAGTGCGGCGACCTGCCTGTTTGCGGATCGGCCCAGGGTTGCAGTCGGCTCTCGTCCCAGCCGTGGTAGAGCAGGCCGGTGTTGGCATCGCGGAGGTGTTTTTCCATCAGCATCAGCTGGTTGGCCACATCATCAAAAGCTGTTTTGTCACCAAAGGTTTTGCCGTACTGCGCCAGGAACGGGGAACCCATGTAGGCCCCGTCGAGCCACAGTTGCCAGGGGTAGCGCAGCTTGTGCCAGTAGCCGCCTTCGGTGGTGCGGGGCTGCCACTTCATCTGGTGGCGTAGCGTTTCGATGGCGATTTTGTATTTTTCTTCTTTCGTTACCTCGTACAGGTTAAACAGAATCTTGCCGGAGTTCATCATGTCGATGTTGAAGTTGGTGGCATCGTAGGTTTTGATGTTTCCTTTCTCATCGATCAGTTTATCGGCATAGGCTTTTATGTAGTTGAAGTAGTGTTGGTTCTTCTTCTGATCTTGTCGCCATATTTTCTCGAACCCGTGCAGCACCAGCCCATGCGGGTAGCTCCACACCGGCTGCTTCGAAAACTCGATCATCCAGGGCTCCGGGTTGTTTTTCATTATCGACTGCGCCATCCGCTCCGACCATTTCAGGTTAGTTGCGATTTTACCCGTGTTTGGCTGGGCGTGGGAGAATCCTGCCGTTACCAGCAGCAGAAACAGCAGAAGGAGGTTGTTTTTGTTTAGCATTATGTATCTGTTCTACACGAAATTGCTTTCCCGGCAAGTGGCTGTTCCTGCGTGCCATGCAACCTGCGGATCAGGAAATCCGCCGCAGTAAACTTCCGGACTGAGAAGTCCGGAGGAGCAGGAATTCTGGCTAAATTCAAAATAAAGCGGCCAGCGGCCAGGAAAAAGTAGGCACGAGCAAGAACGCTCGCGCCATTTTAAATATCCCTAATTTTTAATTTCCAATTAAGCGCAGCCTACGGCATTTTATGCAGTCCTTCCCATCTTACTTTCCAGGTGCCGTCATCCGGGAATCCTGGATTGGCTTTGTCAGGGGCACCGTCCCAGCCGGCTGCCATCATGGCTACTGCCGTGAGCAGGCCACCGTTGCCAGGCAGGTAAATGCGCAGGCGGTCGTCCTGGAAATTGTGGCCGTTTGGCAGGTAGGTGTTTTTCTGGGTATCCATGAACAACGCATCAATGGCTTTATCAGGAGCTCCCAGCCTGGCAGCACTCATGGCCATCAGCGGGTAGTCCCAGCCCCAGGTTGTATCCCACTGCCACTTCTGCTCAATCTCCTTATAGGTGTTCATCATTATGGCTGTATCGATCTTGGCACTCAGCGGCAGGTAACCGTAGGCTCCTACTACAGCCGGATGGTCGCGGCGGTAGAAATCGTCGGTGTAGGCTTGCGGGTGCGTAGCACTTGGCAGGTAGAGGCCATCTTTTATTGCCAGCGGCGCCAGCTTGTCGATGATGTCCTGCCATTTTTTGTCTTCGGGCATGCCCAGCCGCTTGCGCCACTCCTGCGCCACCGACAGCCCATAATGCCAGTAAGCCAGCTCAAACGGAGGGTCGTTGGTTTCTTTGGCCGGGAACAATTCCTGCGCAGGTATAATCGGAGCGGCTAAATGGTACTTCTGGTCTTTTTCGCTGTAGGTCGGGAAAGAGGCCATGAACTTGGCCGTTTCGAACACCAGTTCTTTGTATTTCTCAAGTGTCTCTTTGGTTGGATTCTGGCGATACACCAGTTCGGAGAAGTAAATGATGTGCGGCTGCTGCCAGATCAGGTACGGGCCCACGCTCGACGGGCTCTCGGCACCGTAAGGGTCGGTCATTTTCTGCCATCTCACACCCTCATAGCCTTGCCATTCAGCAGTTTTCCGGGCTTTCGGCATTACTTTGGTGTACCAGGGCAGGCTCCTCTCCAGCAGCGGCAGTCTGTCCCAGAGGGCGAAGTGCACGCCATGCCACCAGTGCATTTCCAGGTGTGGCTTGCCGTACCAGCTGTTAAAGGTGAGGCCGGTTTCCTGCGGTGGCAGATCGCCGGTGCACTGCAACTTGGTAAGGTACTGCGACAAAATTACCCGGCGCTCCAGCTCGTGGGCCCGTGGGTCGGTAGAGCCGGCAAAGTCGATAGCGCCTCCTTCTGTCCAGAATCTTTTCCACTCGGTTTCGCTGCTGGCTTGTGTTGCTTTAAAATCAGCGATGTCTTTTGTCTGGTTCTGGCTGAAAAGCACGCTGAACTCCAGGCTTTCGTCTTTGGTAGTGGGTACTAATTCAAAATGGTGTCTTTCCTTTTCGGTGAAGTTGCCTGTCTTGTCCCAGCGTACGTTGGTATAGTACACAGTGGTGTCGAGTTGCCGCTTCAGCTGCACCTGGTTGGCTCCGGATTCCGACCTGGCGAGGGTGGTGCTGTGCCTGTCCTGCTTCTCCCAGTTATAGCCGGGGCACACGTGGCAGTCGGCGCCGTACGGGAATTTAAAGAAAACCTTCAGGCGCTCCTTAGCGATGAGCGGAGAGGTAATACGTGCCGAGATCTCGTCTTTCTCCTGGTGCCCGAACAGCTCCACCGTTACCGGCACGCCTTCAATCTCATATTTGCTTTCTATTTTACCGGTCCAGAGGTTGAGGTTTTGGTTGATGTTCTGGAGCTCATGGATGGCGGCCTGCTCCCCGTTTTCCTTCAGCAGCACCAGGCCCACGATGCCCAGGTGCAAGCGGTGCGGGTTGGTGCGCAGGTAGTTCATGGCGTCTACTTTGCGGCCTGTGCCTTTGTGCTGCACCGGAAACGGAATCACCCTGCCATCTGCGGCGGTATCGTAACGGGCTACATCCTCGAGGGTGTATTTCTGGTCGTTCGGCACCGAATGCCAGCCCCACTGCGACTGCGTACCCAGCGACACGCCATTGTCGTAGTCCTGGTAAAAGCTCTGCAGCCCCGACACGTCTACGGTATAGGCAAAGTCGCCATTCCCTACCGACAAAGAGGCCAGGGTGTCAGGCGATGTAAGGGTAACATTATGGCGGCTGACCAGAGCCTGCCGGTCTATTTTACCAGGTTCTGTACCGGTAGAGGTGGTATCAGAGGCGCTGCAACTGAACAGAAGGGCTGTGGCTGCCAGTAAGGCAAACTTCAAGTTACTTCGCTTTGGCTGTTGTTTTATCATGTAGTTGGTTATTGATCAATTATTCAAATAAAAATACCCCTTTTCAGAATTTATGCAGCTGTTGCCGCTCCGGCTCTCTTTGCCACTGCGGTTTGTATAAGTTAAAACTGAGAGCCTATACCGCCAGTAGTTACAGCTTCACGACGCTACCATGGGCTTTCTCTTTATACCCAATAAATCCTGATCCCGGCTTTTCTGCTTCGGGCTTACAGGTACCAGAGGGCATAAGTGGTTTCGTCGCTGATTTTCCACTCTCCGCTCAGGCTAAAGAAGTTCTGCAGGCTGGCTTTCATTTTGCCGATTTTTTCAAACAAATAAGTCATGATGCTCAGATTTAAGTTTTAATTCGTTTTCAGTTCCTGGCACTTTTTCCTTCCGGCAACACTTCAAACACAAAGGCGCTGGAGGTCATGTATTTTCCGCCCTGCGATGCCAGAAACAGGTGCGTGGGCCGGCCGTTTTGCAGCAGCAGCTGTGGCCGTTCGAAGCGGCCGTATTTGGAGAGGTGCTTCGGCTTGGGTGGCTGCTCAAAGTAGTGGTCGGTGTTGTAGTAGGCAATGGTGGGCTCAGTCCATTTAATGCCGTCAGGCGACTCGAGGTAGAGGCCGTACTGGTGGTTAAAGATGCCCATGTCGCGCATCACCATTTTAAATTTGCCTTCCTCCTGCCACACATAGCCATCTTCTGCCTGTATGTTGTTGCCCCGCCCGGAGTAGTCGATAATCGGGTTGCCTTTGTACTTGGTGTAAGGGCCCTGCAGCTTGTCGGCTATGGCCAGGCCGTACTTGCGGTTGCCTCTTATTTTGGGGTCGGTGTAGTTTTCGTACTCGTAGGTGTTCCACGATTTGTAGTACAGAAAGTATCTGCCGTCGGGGTGCTTCACGAAGCTGGGGTTGGAGGAGCAGTGGTCGTCCCAGGCACCTTCCGGACCGGCTTCCACCAGCGGTTGGTCGGGGCGCTGCCAGGGGCCGTAGGGCGAGTCGGCAACGGCCAGCCCCACGCGCTTGGTGCTGGTTCTGCGGTTGGAGTTACCCATGTAAAAGAGGCAGTATTTGCCATCCACGAACTTGATGTGCGGGTTGTGGCAGGTGGTGCCATCCCAGAAGCCTTCGCCTCTCGGAGCCAGCACTGTAGATACATACTCAAACGGCGACTCAGGCGTGTCGGCCACGGCATGCGCAATTTCGGAGCTATTTATCCAGCCGCCCATGCCCTTTTCTGCCACCCACCTCGAGAAGAATACATGGGTTTTGCCATCCGGCCCAATGATCGGGCTGGTGCCCCACACGTAGTACCCTTCCATTTCGAGCACACGCCCCACCGGCTTCAGTCTTTTGCTGAAATCGGAGACCTTGTCCTTCTGACCAGCTGCGGCAAAACTTTGCATGCCCAGGCCAGCACATGAAAATAAAAGAGGCGACGCAGCGGCGATACCCAGGAATTTTCGTCTATCCATACTAAAATGCTACTGAACGGCAGGAAGTGCTCCTACAAGAGCCTATTTCCTGCCCAGTATAAAACTACTGATTGTTAGCACAACAAGCATCCTGCTGTGTCCGGTGGAGCCACTGGTCCTTATCCGAAGCCAGGCTGGCCTGATCTGCAATAGCCCTGGCATTAACCGTGTCAAACCGGTTGTGAAGCAGCATCTGTAATGGACCCCACAGGCTTAAATCTGCTCAAATCGTTGCTCATCAAGTTAAAAAACCTTACTACTTTGTGTATCTACCAGATAAAAAGATTAGGGATTTGGAGGTGGCGGAATGTTAAAACTAACTATTATAGGCGCAATGGGCAAAACCACATCTCGGAAAGACTTTAGGCTTCGGCAAACGGCAGGAGTACATATTCTGAAAATTCTGGGGATAAGGGTCCTAGTTTGAAGATTCAGTTAAACAGCAGCAGCAGGGGCAGCAGAGCAACTCAGGTCCGGAGGGGCTTTTTCATTAGAATAATTTCTGAATCACGGATTAGCATTTAATCTTTCCCAATCCTGAAAATCCTATAATCCTGAGAATCCTGATTCAGATAAACAGCAGCAGGAGGAGCAGCGCATCCAGGCTATGGAGGGGCTTTTTCATTAGAATAATCTGGCTTGAATGTGTTTTACCAGAGAGTGCGGCAACAAAAAAGCTCCGGGAAGTTCCCCGGAGCTTTCTGCAAAGTACTGGCGAATAGACTGCCTACCGCTGCACCACAATTTTTCTGGTAACCACTGCCTTCTCTGTCACCAGTTTTACCACGTATACGCCGGCGTTATAGCTGCTGGCATTTAGCTCGTGGGAGAACATCTGGTTAGCTTCTGCTCTACCTGAGCCCAACAGTTCTACCAGCGCCCCTTTCAGGTCGTAGATCTCTATTGTATACGCACCTTGCTGCGCCAGCTTAAATGCTACAGTTGCTCTGCCCGAAAGTGGGTTCGGATAGGTGATAAGTTCGCCTGCCGCCGCCACTGCTTCGTTCCTAGAACTCAGCACATTGCTGAACAGGGCTCCGATCTCGGTGTCTGACAAAGCATAGTTATACAGACGCACATCATCCATCTGATCACGGTAAGGCCTGTTTTCAGCAGAGTTGCCGATCATGAGCGGGTCGGCCTTCCCGATGCTCTGTGTGGAGTAGCCTTTGGAGCCGGCCAGCACATTGTCGATGTAGAGCTTAATCTGCTTTGCCTCTGTGTCTCTTACCGCTACCACATGCCGCCACTCGTTGTTGAAGAAGTTGTAGGGCGCTGCGGCCACGTTCACATCGATATTGGATTTTGTTTTGCCATCGTCTATCGCAAACGTTAGCTTGCCATCCCTTACCTGTACGCCGTACCACTTGCCGGTACCCGCCTCAAAGGTTCCTTTGTGTATCAGGTAGGTATCTTTAGCATTTGTGGCAGCATACAGATAAGTATTGGCCGGAATCTTCACCCACATGGAAATGGTAAAGGCATTCTCATCGAATCTGAACTGCTCAGCATCCGGCACCACAATGCCGCCTGTGCTGGCAGGGTTGCCAAACTGCAAAGCCCCCTGGTGTTTTCCGGTTGTCCAGGCAGCGTCGTTCATGCCCGTCAGGGTTCCGGTTGCCTGATAAGGGCTGGCGTCTGCTGCCTCGGTGCCGCTGGTTTCATCCAGTTTCCAATGGCCTACCAAACCTGCCTCAAAGGCAGCGGTTGTGAAGGACCACACTGTTCCGGCGGTTGTGCCCTCGTCACCCACTGCATCTACACGCCAATAGTAGGTAGTGTTGGCGGTGAGGCCCTCTACCTGATAGCCTGCATTTTCTACAGGAACATCAGCCACGAAAGGCAGGTTGGAATTATCTGTTCCGAAATAGAGCTTGTAAGAGGTGGTGTTCAGGCCTCCCTGCCAGGTTAAGGTGGTGCTGGCGGCATCCATGATCTGGCTGTTATGGGCAGGAGCAGGCGTTAAGGCCTGCAGTGGCAGCGGACTTGTATGGTACTGCTCCATAACCTGCACCGGCGACAGCGCATAGTTGAAAATCTTCAGTTCGTCGAGCTTGCCCTTGTAAGGAGCAGGTGTAGCGGTAGCGGCTTCAAACTCCAGTTCACCAATGTTACCGATGATCAGCGCACTTGCCTCTCCTATGCCCGAAAGTGCTTTCGTAATAGCGGCTTCACTTACAAAAACACCGTTTCGGAACAACTGCAGTTTATTCGTGGCAACATCTCTGATGGCCACCACATGCACCCACTCGTCGGTAAAGAATGGCGTACCATCTGTTTGCAGCTCATCTTTGCCCCCGCCGTTGGCGTCGTTGTCATCGTCTATGGCAAAGCGGAACTGCTTGTTTTTGAACTCAATGTTGAAGCGTTTGCCTGTTGCACCGGTTGCCTCGTTTTTGGTAAACGAACCTTTGGCCAGCAGGTAAGCGCTGGAGTTGTTGTCAGCAGGAAGTAGGGCTGCGCCGGCCTTCATCCAGAAGGAAAGCGAGAAAGAGCTTTTGTCCAGGAACAACTGGTCCTGGTTCGGCACGCTTACCACATACATATCGGTAGCGGCGGTAGCAAAATCGAGCGCCCTGTTTACTTTGCCATCTACCCTGATGCTCTGGTCTTCTCCATCGAGGCCCAGCACCCCGTGGTTTTCGTACGGTGACGAATCCAGGATCTGATCATTTTCCTCTGCCGGCTCATCGAAAGCCCAATGGCCCACCACACCGTTAGGGAAGGACCTGGTAGTACGGAAAGTCCAAACCGTGCCGACGGCAGTACCTTTTTCGTTGGTAGCATCTACGCGCCAGAAGTAGGTCGTATTCTCGGCAAGCTCGGTCAGGTTAAAGGTTGGGTTGGCTGTATAGGCTACTTCTCCTTGTTTGGTAAGCCCATCTGCGGAAGCGCCAACGTATACTTCATATGTAGTGGTGTTGTCGCTACCTGCCCACTTCAGCACAAGTGCACCCTCTGTGAGTTCTGCGTACTGGTAGTTGTTGGCCGGAGCCGGTGCAGAGGCAACAGCCGGAGCGGTGGGTATGGGCGGTGTCTGAACCGTGGCTATGGCACTGTAGGCCGACACATGTTCCTCGTTCACCGACTTTAAGCGGTAGTAATAAGTAGTGTTCGGAACCAGGCCCTCGGCATCGGTATAGGTGGTGGTGTTGGCGGCAGGCTCGGCCACAACGGTAAAGTTGCTGCCATCTACAGATCGCTCCACCACAAAATTAGTCTCGTTATCGGAATTATCCTTCCAGTTAATGACTACCGTGCTGGAGGCTGGTTCCTCAACGGAGGTAGCCGTAAGCGTAACAGCAGTAGGCGGCTTTATGAACACCGGAGCAGGCGAATCTACCAACGAGTTCACATATACTTCTATGTTGAGGTACTCCGGATAGTCGGTGCTATAGGCTACGGCATCCTGCTTGTTGTTTTTGTTTAAGCCATGGGCATCCTCCCAGGCATCAGGCATGCCGTCCCCATCCGTGTCTAAAGGAGCAGGTGCGCCAAATACTTCGCCTAGCCCGCCATTGGCCAAGGGCAGGTCGCTTTCGAGATACACATAATGGCCTTTGGTTCCGCGCGACGCTACTTCGTCAACCATGAATGCATCTACCTGGTCGCGGGCCGGGTAATTGGCGCCGACATTGTTTATTACCCACTCATATGCTTCGGCTGCGGTAAGCGAAGGGGCTGCCATCGGGTAGGCAAAAGGCTGCGCCTGAAAGGCATCCTCAGTTATGCCCGGGTAGCCTGTCGCATTGAAAGGCACCAAAGTACCATCCAGCACACCGTTTTTATTGTTGTCGAAATAGTTGCCGGCGCCATACAGGTTAAACGTGCCAGTGCCTCTCGAGAAGGGTGTGGTCTTGTTAGCCGGTGTGAGCGGGCCTCCTACAAAGTAGTTATTGATGATGTTTACTTCAGAAACAGCGCCGGAGCCGCCCATAATATAGGCATCGCCGCTCACCGTATGCCCCATCGGGTTGTTGGCGTTGCCATAGTTGTACACTACGTTGTTTATAAATTCGTTTACGCCCTTCACTTTGGGGTTACGGGTTTTGTTGCTGATGTACAGGTTCTTCAGCAGGCTGATCTTACCGTTAGGCGTTTCCATAAGCCCTCCGGCTGAGTGGTTGTGCCGGTGCAGGCCCTGCCCGATAATGGTATTCTGGATAGTGATGTTTGTCGGCTCATTTCCTTTTCCGTCCCAGTTAATAGAGAACACCTCATCCAGCCCCCAGGAAAAAGACATATGGTCAAAAATCATGTTGGCACCGTTCGCAATGCCAGAGGCATCATCGTTTCGTCCTGCCCCGGCATTGGTCCCTAATCTGATCCTCAGATAGCGGGCAATGGTATTGTCGGACCCGGAGAAGGTTACTCTTTTGCCATACAGCACCACCCCATCGCCAGGGGCTGTCTGGCCTGCAATGGTTGTGTTATTGGCTACCACTATCTGCGAATTCAGACGGATAATTCCTCCCACGGCAAACACCACAATCCGCCCTGGTCGGCTTACGGCATCTCTGAAGGAGCCTGGCCCGCTATCATTCAGGTTGGTAACTACATACACTTCTTGCGTAGCAGCACCTCTGGCACCAGGCGCGAACCGCCCAAAGCCATCTGCACCCGGAAAAGCAAGCGTCTGCGCCTGTGCTGCTGCGCTGTGGAGCAGGAAGAGCACCAGCACCAAACAGAGCACCAATATGCGTTGTAAATTCAAGTAATTTTTTTTCATGAAAGGAATGGGTTTAATGGAAATTTTTAGAAAGCTGTAAACTGGCAAGTTGGAATAGGGGAACATCAGCAGCAGGATGGGGCTGCAAAGGCAACTTCATCCAACTAACTTACATTTGTTAATTTTTATATAGCAATTTAATGAGGCTTATGCAGTTAAACATCCTGCTGTGTCCTGTGGGGAAGGAGAGAGTTATCATCATGTTAGGATTTACTAGCTTTTAGGATACTCTCGGGCAAATAGAATCAGATTCTTGCAGCAATAAAAAATGTAGCGAGGAGAGACTGCTGGCACTTTGGATGGAACAAATAATCTGATATTTGGACTCAGATTCTTGACTTTCATTTCCATGCTTGCTATATCATGTTGAGTTTAGCTACCTTTACCAAGAAGTTCCAGGAAAACTGCCAGATGGATGTTTCTGTTATTGTCATAAATTTCAACACGTTTGCGCTCACCTCAGCCTGCATCCGCTCCGTTTATGAAAAAACCAGCGGCGTAACGTTTGAGCTGATACTAGTAGATAATGGCTCGCATGAGTGCAGCCCCACCCGTTTTAAAGAAGAATTCCCAGACATTAAACTTATCATAAGTGAGACCAACCTGGGCTTTGCAAAAGGCAATAACCTGGGATTGCAAAAGGCAACAGGGCGTACAATACTGCTACTGAACAGCGATACGCAACTCTTGAACAATGCCATCGCACTGGCACATACACGGCTTCTGAAATCTCCTGAATCAGGTGCTCTGGCAGGAAAGCTATATTACCCTGACAGGAAAGTTCAGCACAATGTCCAACGCTTCCCCTCCATTAAACTGCTTCTCCTGGAAGTTCTGAGGCTCTTTCATTTAATGCCTTTGCAAAAGCGAGGCGAGGTTTTAATGGGCGGCTATTTCTCCTATCAAATAGAATTATTTGCAGATTGGACTTGGGCCACTTTCCTGCTGATCAGGCGGGACGTGCTTGATAACTTTCCAAACGGCAGGCTACATGAAGACTTCTTTATGTATGAAGAAGATAAACAATGGTGCCTTTTCATGCGGCAGTTGGGGTTGAAAGTTCTGTTTTCGCCACAGCCTCACATTTTGCACCACGCCTCTGGCAGCAGTAGCGCGAAGGAGTATTCATTCACCGTTAACACCTCCATCTTACACAATGAATTTCGGTTTTTAACCATGACAAAGGGAGTGATGTATGCCAGAATATTCTTCCTCCTAAAGACAGTTCAATATCTTACATCAGGATATACCCAGGCAAAAGCAATGGCGAAGCATTATTTACGAATTGCCCTGTCTGGACCACCTGCAACACAATAGTAAGATAAAGCTTCTTTTAAAATTGTGCTTTAAACAGCAGCATCAGCAGGTATAAATGTACCAGAAGGAGCTTTTTCATTAGAATAATTGGCTGTATTTGTTCCGGAGCAGGTAAGACCACTGAGAAAGTATAAGCGCTTAGAAGATATTATAAAGCATGAAATTAAGAATTGCCTACTGTGTAAGTTATTTTCCAGCAGAAACATATCATCTCAATCAGTTGAAAGGGCTTCTGGACGATAGACATCGTGTGACTATTTTTTCGATAGGCAAATTAAAAAACTATCCAGACCATGCGCTTGTCAATGAGTATAAAATGCTTTCCCTTACTCATGAAAGACCCTTCATTCCCAGAAACAAGCTGCTCCGCTTCCTGAAGGCTTTCGGGCTTCTGATGGCTAACCTCAGAGATGCCCGCTACCTGCTCCGAACCTTAAATATCCGCAGGTATGGCAAATATGCAGCTAACCTTCAGTTCTTCTACGATACCATTCCCTATCTGCGGGAGCGGGAGTTTGATATTGTTCACTGTCAGTTTGGGCCCAACGGTATAAAAGCGTTAAACTTCAGAGAAATAGGGCTACTCAAGGGCAGGCTGATCACCTCCTTTCATGGGTTTGATATTAACGAAAAAGCTTTCCTTTCCTGGCCCTCCCACTACTCCCGCAAAGGTCTTTACCGGGACCTGAGCAAGGAGTGTGAAATCTTTACTGTCAGCTCTATTTTTTCAAAGCAGACTGTGGTTAACCTGGGTATTCCTGCTCAAAAAATAGAGGTGCTTCCTGTAGGACTCGACACAAAAAAGTTCATCAGAGATCAAAATACAATAGTTCCTACTGCTCCACCAATTGTACTTACTGTCTCCCGCCTCGTTCCGTTCAAAGGCCTGGAGTACAGCATGCTGACAATTAAAAATTTAATACCCGACTTTCCTAGTCTGAAGTACCATATTCTGGGCGAAGGAGAAGAAAGGCCAACGCTGGAGAAGTTGATACGGGAGTTAGGTTTGGAGAAGAATGTGTTTCTTCATGGAGCCGCTACACAGGAGCAAGTGCTTGCCTTTTACAACAGAGCTCAGGTGTTCCTGCTAAGCAGCATAGAGGCCGAAGACGGCGAAGTAGAAACGCAAGGGCTGGTAGTGCAGGAGGCTCAGAGTATGGAACTACCCGTAGTAGTAAGTAATGCCGGCGGAACACCAGAAGGTTTAATTGATGGAAAAACAGGTTTTGTAGTGCCTCAGAAGGACGTACATGGTATGACGGTCAAGCTCCGCACACTACTCCAGAACCCAACTTTAAGAGATGCTATGGGCAAGGCAGGACGTGCTTTTGTAGTAGAGCGTTACGATAATAAGGTACAGCACCAGAAACTGATGCAGCTGTATCAGGCTTTGCTTCACAAGTAAAAATCAATTACTTCTTTTTAGGAAGATCACTCCTAAACTAAGACATACTAAGGTAACAGATACCAAAATTTTGTAATACAAAGCACTATCAACTAAAAAATACACAGCCAAAAGCAGCAGAATGGTCATTAACAACCACCACAGCGGGTAATAGTTCACCATTGCTTCTGCTTTATACTCCTTCATGAAAAAGCCTGCATACCCCATGTACATGAAGCACGCAAAGGTTGTAAAGGCGGCAGCCTCATATCCATATATGGGCACCAGTATAAAATTTAGAACGACATTTGCCACCCCTCCCACAGTTGATATTTTCCAGAGTTTGTTTGTTTGTTCGCGGTAAGAGAGCAGGTTTATGACAGCCAGGTACATCGGCCTGAAATTACACCCCATAAGTATGATAATCGCGATAGGATACGCCTGCTGCAGCTCGTCATTCCTGATCAGTATTTCAAAGGCTTCTTTCATCCAGATGCTTCCCAGGGAGGTAGCCAGCAAAAAGAGCACTTGTAATGAGAAGGTCATGCGGCGAATCTGCAGTGCTGCCTCCATGTCGCCTCTACGGGAATAGAGCTGCATATAAACAGGAGTGGCAGCCTGCACAATAGCACCACTGGCAGAGGCAAAGTAACTTCCAAAATTAGCTGCCACATTATATAAGCCAATCTGGGGAAGTGGAACCCGCAATATCCCCATGACCAGTTTGTCAGATGCATCCAACAGGAAAAAGGACATATGATGCGGCACTACCGGAACTGATACACGCAAGGCGCTTATGATCCTGGACCATTTAAAATTAAAGATGGGCCACAGCTGTTGCTTGACATACACAAAATAGAAGTTGATGAAGAACCCTGCCACAGCTCCGAAAAAATGCCCATAGAACCAGCCCCTGTACCCAAGGTTCAAATACCTGATAGCATAAATATTAACAGCGACCACCACCATCCCAACCACCAATGATCGGAAAGCAACAGGCAGGGGCCGCTGGGAAAGCTGAAAAAACACGTTTGATTGTACATCCGTAGCTGAGAAAAACATGGCTGGTATCGCAAAAAGCAAAGCAGTCTGCAACTTGTTTTCCAGGGTGTGTATAGGCACAAAAAGAAATATTACCAGCCCGAGAACTAACCCGTATAATAGCGTCCAGATGGAGATAAACCCATTCAACTGCCGCCATACCCACTTGTACCGCACAGGAGAATTCACAAAGCTATTCACCATTACAACCGACAACCCTAGAAACTGCAGAAACCCCAGTCCAGATACCAACGCCATCACTACGCCAGCTATACCATAATCCTGGGTTGATAAATACGGCGTTATGATCGGCAGCGTCAGCACCCCAGCCAGTCGTGGCAGCTGTGCCGCCAGGCCGTAGATGGCCGCATCTGATAATAATTTTCGAAGCATTGCCCAAATTTAAACGATAATTTCTGGCGCAGTGCAAAAAAGCTTGGCATCTGTCATACGTGCTAATTCGTCATATTTCCTGAAAATTGCACCAAAAACAGCCGCTTACCGTTTGTTTCGGTAGCAGAATTGGCAACGGCTAAATCAAAAGCTCAAAAAATTAGTATATTTGTTAATTGTAAAAAATGAAAACAAGCGTTAGCCTGACTAACATAAAGGAGATATAATTGTGGGATGTAGTTCATGTTCTAGTGGCGGTTGCGGCTCTAAGGGCAGCACCGCTGATAGCAGCCCCGCTGGCTGCAAAAGTAACGGAGGTTGCAGCACAGGTGGCTGCAACCGGCTAAACGTGTTTGATTGGCTGAGCGATATGGATTTGCCAACAGCATTTGAAGAATTCGATATAGTAGAAGTACGGTTTAAAGGCGGGCGTAAAGACTTTTTCAGAAACCCGAATAAGGTGGAGCTTATTACCGGCGATCCGGTGGTGGTAGACGTCCCCAATGGGCACCATATTGGCCATGTATCGCTGAAGGGTGAACTGGTGCGCCTGCAGATGCTGAAAAAGAAGGTCGACAACAACGAGGAGATCCGAAGCATTTACCGGGTGGCCAACGAGCGCGACATGGAGAAGTTTAACGAAGTGCGCGACCTGGAAGGGACCACCATGTACCGCGCCCGCGAAATTATCCAGAACCTGCGCCTGAAAATGAAGCTCTCGGACGTGGAGTACCAGGCCGACAAGTCCAAAGCCACTTTCTACTATTCGGCCGACGACCGCGTGGATTTCCGGGACCTGATCAAAAAGCTGGCCGAGGAATTTAAGATCCGCATCGAGATGCGCCAGATCAGCCTGCGGCATGAGGCCGGACGCCTGGGCGGAATTGGCTCCTGTGGCCGTGAGCTTTGCTGCTCTACCTGGCTCACCGACTTTAAAAGTGTATCTACCACAGCGGCCCGGTACCAGAACCTCTCGCTCAACCCCAGTAAGCTGTCGGGGCAGTGTGGCCGCCTGAAGTGCTGCCTCAACTATGAGCTGGAAACGTACATGGAGGCCCTGAAGGATATACCGACTGTGGCCCGACCACTCCAGACAAAGCAGGGCGATGCCATCCTGCAGAAAACAGACATCTTTAAAAAGATGATGTGGTTTGGCTTCAGGGGCGACAACAACTGGTACCCCGTGCCGGCAGCGCGCGTTAAGGAGATTCAGGAGCTGAACGCAAAGGGTATGGCCGTGGAGTTCCTGGTGCAGGAAGCCGCGCCGGAGCCTAAGCAAAATGAGTTCGTGACGCAGGTAGAGGGTAGCCTGGAGCGCCTCGACGACAAGTTCAAAGTAAGCAAGAAGAAGAAAAAGAAGAAAAAGAAAACTAATCCGGAAGGCGCTGCACCTGCAAAACCTGCTCCTGCTGCGGCCACAGAGCCAAAAGCCGCTGGCGAGCAGCAGCAACACCGCAGGCAGAAACCTTTCCATCAGAAAAACAAGAACCGGGGCGAAGAAGGCGGCAGCGTGCCAAACCAAACGGCTCAGCCGGCCCAGGCCGCCACAGGCGAAGCCAGCCAGCTGCAGCCGCGCAAGCAGAAGCCACGCAAGCCCTTTAACAAAGGCAAAAAACCGGATCAACCTAAACCAGGCACCAATGCATAAACTTGCTTTATGGGGAGTTGCTCTTTTGCTGCTTTCGCTTGTGAGTTGCGACCCGGCACGAGTATATGAACAGAACGTGGATGTACCGGAAGGAAACTGGTATGTAGATAACAGTCAGAACTTTGAGTTCCAGATTCAGGATACCACGCAGCGTTACGATATCTATTTTAATGTGCGGTATTCGCTCTCGTACGAGTTCTACAACCTGTACCTGCAGCACCAGTTGCTTGGCCCGGACAGTGCACAACTGTCGTCGGCCCTGCACGAGCTTAAATTGATGGACCCTAAAACCGGAAAACCGCTGGGCAATGGCTCCAGTAATATCTTCGACCTGCAGGCACTAGCCATTAAAAATGTAGCGTTCCGGAAAGTGGGTACTTACAGGCTAAAGCTGACACAGTATATGCGCCGCGACCCGTTGCCGAACATACTTGCCGTGGGAGTTCGGGTAGCTGCCAGAAATTCAGAGAACTAGTGCCCGTCCTTTAAATTCAAAAGCCCCTTATCATCCTGAAAAGGCAGATAAGGGGCTTTTGAATTCTATCCTAAACCCGGAAAACTTACGCTTTCCAAAAGCCACCGTAAGCACAACCCAGGCCCCTGTTCTGCGCCCCGCAGCAAGTAAAAATATTCAGGGCGGCCAGCGACATCTCAAAGCCGACATCCACGTACAAGGGGCATACCGTGCAGGCACCTGGGGTTGCGCTGGAGCTTTCCAATTTCCCGGCATCTTACAAAAAGGCTTTTCGGGGCAGCAGCAGCTATAGCAATCGCCGAAGGCCTTTTTCATTCAAATAATTTCGCCCGGCCCTGGAGGTAACATCAATATGCCGCCGTAGCTTATTTTAAACAAACCTTGTATGAAACTCACGCTCCTTATAGCAGGATCTGTACTGACGCTCTTCTCTTTTCTACCGCTTATCAGTACCCCCCTCTGGTGGATCAGAGTGCTGGATTTTCCGCGCGTGCACGTAGCTCTTTTTCTTACCATTACCCTCATCGTGTACACCATCTGCTATGGGCTTGGCAGCACGCGCGAAATCGTCCTGATTGCTATCTGGGGAATAGCCATTCTTAACGAGGCCAGGTATATTTTCCCTTTCACACCGCTTGCCAAAATTGAAGCTCTAAGATCAGAGCAGAAACAGCCACGCCACAGCTTCAATATAATGATTGCCAATGTGCGCATGACCAACACCAAATATCAGAAGTTTCTGGAGGTGGTACTGGAGCACGACCCGGACATCGTGGTGATAAATGAGCCCAATGCCGTCTGGCACGACCACCTGCGCCAAAGGCTGGATGCCAAATATCCTTATTCTATCAAAAAGCCCCTGGAGAACACCTATGGCATGATACTGTACAGCCGGCTCCCCTTACACAACAGCGAAATCAGGTTTCTGGTAGAAGACAGCATTCCTTCTTTTTACACCGTGGTAGAACTGCCGGGCGGGCCTAAGTTCGATTTCTTTACTGTGCACCCACAGCCTCCGCGCTTGCTGAAAAACACAGAAACCAGAGAAGCCGAACTGCTTATTGTAGCCAAGCAATCTAAGGAAACACCCTACCCCTCTATTGTGGCTGGCGACCTGAACGATGTGGCCTGGTCTGGCACCACAAAGCTCTTTAAGAACATCAGCGGCATGCTCGACCCACGGGTTGGGCGTGGCTTCTACAACACCTACAATGCATTTATCCCCCTGTTCCGCTACCCCCTCGACCATGTTTTCTATGACCCCAAGTTCCGGCTGATAAACCTCAAAAGGCTAAACAAGTTTGGATCAGACCACTTCCCTATTATGATTACCCTCAACTATGAGCCGCAGGAGGAAGAAAAGCAGGAACACCCTGTTGCCGAGCCGGAAGAACACGAAGAGGCAAACGAAATGATTCAGGAAGGACTGGAGAAAGGAGAGGAAAAGAATGGGGAAAGAACTGACGAGGAAAAGAAATAAAAAAACCCACTCTATACATAGAGCGGGTTAAAATAGGTGAATGTAGCCCGCCAGGGGCACTATATATCTTTAACTGCAGAAATTAGATTTTCTCTACGTTAATTGCATTCAGTCCTTTTTTGCCTTCTTTCAACTCAAAAGAAACACGGTCGTTTTCACGAATCTCGTGGATCAGTCCAGTCTGGTGAACGAAGATGTCCTGGTTGTTTTCGTCTGATACGATGAATCCAAATCCTTTAGACACGTTGTAAAATTTTACTTTACCTGTTTTCATGATAATAAATTAATTAAATAATATTTCAAAGGTAAAAATAACTTTTGAATTTTTTAGTATATGATTTAAAATAATTAACGCCTATATTGCCATTTTTGCCCTCTCTTAAATTTTTGCATCTTTAAGCAAATCAGGCCATTACAATAGCTTTTTCGCTTAAAAAGTAGCGAACATTTGTTCAATCAGCAAATGACCGTTTCTGCAGACCTCTTCTCCTCCTCGCTTTACCTAATATTTTGAATTTCATGGTGCCAGGCCACCGGCGCAGCAAAAACCCTCTTATACCTGACCCGTATAGCAGTAGTGGTTTATTGTCCTTAAAAAATAACAAAAAGTCCTGATTTAGGATTGTACACAATTGTATAAAGAAGAAAAAACTGAAAACATATTTGGAAAAACATCTACTATAAATTAACACAATTCTTACAAACCAAAAACTGAGGAGATCAGCACTATGAAAGACAATGAAAAAAACCAGAATCTAAACCCTTCATCCACTGAATCGGGAAGCGATTCGAATCAGGGGACTTCTTATTCGAAAACAGACTCTTCTATATCAGGTAGCAGCTCAGGAGGCAATCCTTCTTCTACCACGGGCTCAGGTTCAACCACAGGCTCAGGCTTGTCAGGCCAGAGTTCATCTTCTTCTACTTCATCGCCGGGCTCATCGTCAACATCATCGTCGTCTGGCCAGAGCGGTAGTAGCAAAACCACTGCTTCCGGGTCTAAATCTTCTTCAACCAGAGCAAGATCGGGCGCTACAAAAGAGGCAAAAACCTCAGACAACAAGAGCGGAAAAGCTTCTTCTTCAGGCACATCCTCCTCTAAGTCCTCCGGCTCGTCTTCATCTAAAAAGAGTGGCAGCCAAAGCTCCGGCGACGACTCCTCCAGAAGTAGCTACGGCTCCATGAGCAGCAGCGACCAGGACAACAGAGGCTCGCAGGACAGAGACATGAACCAGGGCTACGGCCAGAGCGGCGACCAAGGTGGCCGAAGTGGCTACGGTAGCCAGGGCGGCTATGGCTATGGCTCACAAAACAGCAACTATGGCGGACAGAGTGGCTACGGTTATCAGGGCGACTACGGCTCCTCATCGCAGGGTGCCGGCATGCAGCGCGGCTACGGCGACAGCTCCGGCTACAGCAGCAGCGGCGACCAGGGCGACTTTGGCGGCGGCAACCGCTCTGAACAAAACTGGGGCGGCAGCTCTGGCTCTGGCAACAACTTCAGAAACAGCATGAACGACAACTATGGCTCCTCATCGAGAGGCGGCTATGGCACTGGCAGCAGGCAACATGATATGGGCTCCGAAGGCGGTTTTAACTATGGTAACCAGGGTGGCATGGAAGGCAACCGGGTAAGATACCAGGACCAGGACTTCGGCGCATCCAGAGGCGGCATGCAGGGCGGTGACCAGGATAGAGAAGGCGACCGTCAGGGTGGCCAGGTTTATGGCGGCTCTTCCGGAGCTTTTGGCACACAGGGTAATTCGGCACAAGGCGGCTATGGCAGCTACGACAGCGGCCGCAGTGGCCAGGGCTTTAACAGTGGAGGCATGAGCGGTGGCGCCTATTCTGGCCGTAACTACGGAAACTATGACCAGGATGACCAGGGCAGCAACTATGGTTCCCGCCGGGGTCAGCAGAACGAGGAGTATGGCTCTTCTTCAGGCAGCCGCTACGGATCTTCTGGCAATTTTAACGCAGGGGCCTCCGGCGACTACAGCCGCGGCACCCGCTACGGCGAGGGCGGCAGCTACGGTGGCGGCGGTTCCAGCTACGGCCAGTCTAACTATGGCGGATCAGGCCAGAGAGGCTATGGCAACAACAACAGCAACTTCGACTCGTCGACCGATTACAGCAGAGGCTCATCCTCCCGCGGCATGAGAGAGTACGACGATGATGACTTCGGTTCTTCAAGAGGCTATGGCTCTCAGCGCGATATGCAGGGTGGCTATGGCAGCCGTGGCGGACAAGGTTCCAGAGGAGGCTCTTACAACGATGAGTACCGCTCCTCACGCTACGGCTCACAAGGCAGCGATTACGGTCAGTCTGATTATGGCTCCGGACAGCGCTCCTCAGGTTATGGCGAAAGCCGCGACCGTGACGGCTATGGCAACAGAAGCAACCGTGGCGGCATGAGCGGCAACTCTGGCTCCGGAACAAATTATGGTGGCTCGGGCTATGAGTCATCCGGTTACGGATCTTCTGGTTACGGATCTTCAGGATCTTCAGGATCAGGATCGGGTTCCGGCTACGGTTCCGGCTCCGGCTATGGAGGCTCCCGCAACAACTATGGTCAGGGTGGCTATAGCGAAGGCGGCTACAACCAGGGCGGCCGTGGTGGCGACCAGAGCCGCTTTGGCTCCATGGACAGCCGCACCTCGTACTACAGCGACAACCAAGGCTCGTCATCGCGCGAGAACTACCGTGGCAGCAACTACGACGAAGATCAGAGAGGTCAGCGTAATAGTAATTTCCAGAGCAGACGCACCGACCGGTACAGAAACCCCGACATGGACTAGTACCTGATAACTTCCTATAAAACAAAAAACCGCCTCCTGATTGGAAGGCGGTTTTTTTATGAGCCAGGTCTTCCGCTTACTCCTTCCTACTGCCACTAAAGGGCAGCAGCAGAAAAGAGGTCTTGAGGGGCATTTTTATTAGAATAATTCAACCCAGATCAGCCAAAGGCACTACTTCTTCTTCCGGAAAGTCACTACCCACAGCTTCCCCTTCTCATTGCCTACCAGCAACTGGTCCTCCGACAGGAACAGCACCGCCTCGGCTTGCCCGGTGCGGCCCAGCGGCAGGCAAAAACGCCTGTCTTGCAAAGTCACACGGCCGCTATCAGGCAACTGAAACAGGTACAGCCGCCCATAGCCGAGCAGGGCAAAACTGTTTTGCTCTGCATCAATATCTGCCGCTGTAACAGACGAATTCAATCTTAGCTCCTGTTGGGGCTGCAGTTGGTAAATTCCCTGCTGCGCTGGCAACTGGTAGAGCCGTGTGGTTTTACGGGAGCTTACGGGCCAGCTTTTGGAGAACAGGTGCAGCGAATCGTTGTGAAAGAAAAAAGCTTCCATATCATAATCGCGTCGCTTGCGCGGGGGCGGAAACTCTTGCTGGTCGGCAAAGCTGAACCTGATCGTATCGGGCAGTGCATGTGTTTCCGGCTGCAGTTTGTAGATGCGGAGGTTGCGCCGGGTATTGGTGTTGTTCCCGAATTCACCGATATACATGTTGCCCTCTGTATCCTGGGCCAGTTCCTCCCAGTCCTGGTTGCGCACCGGCACCTGCACCGTCTGTAACAGGTCGCCTTTCAGGTTAAACAGGTACAGCTGGTTTGGGCCTCCGGCATCGGAATGGGTCCAGAAGGTGGAGTCGGTGGCGCGGGCAAAGCCGGAACTTTCAGAAATGCGGCTGTCGAGGCGGCCGATGCGCTCTACCTGCACCTTGTAATCCTTCCGGAGACGGTCAAAATCGCTGTGCACTCTGTCGGGCAGGCAGCCACAGAAAAGGCTCTGCAGATATACATACACAGCAAAGAGCTTTACCACGATAGCTTCTTTCATCGGGGCAATATAAGCACAATATCAGAATTTGAGCGGGAGCAGCTGCAACAGCAGAAGAGAATGTGGCCGGAGCGCCATTTTCATTGACATAATTACCTGGCTCAGGCTGGCTGCTGCGGCTACACCCTAATCAGAACCGCTTGCCGATGCCTATGCCGACAGAGAAGGTATCGTAGGCATGCAGCCTGGTATCGTAGAAAATAGTGGGGGAGATGTCCCAATGAGAGCTTAATTCAATTTCATATTCCACGCCGCCACGCAGCACCAGCAACGTTTCATGCTCCTCCAGTTCCACACCAGGGCCAATCAGAAACACGAAGTGGTGAGCAGGTTTCCACAAACCATCTACCGTGAGCAATAAGGGGGCATGTCGCTCAAACAGATGCTCCGCTCCTTCGCGCCGCACCTCATAAGTAATTAGTTCGATATCGTTGTGCAAGCCTACTCCCCACTTGCCATTGAACCAATATTCGGCATCCAGGCCAATAGCCGGTACTACCAGGTAATCTTTTCCTTTCAGGGTTTCTGTACCAATGTAGGTATGGTCCAGCACAACGCTGCACCTGAAATGCCTGTAACCATGATCTTTACCGCTATTGTGAGGATCAGGTGTATGCTGCGCCTGGAGTTGAAAAGAGTACAGCAAAAGAGCCAGCAATACGCTGAGCAAAGGCTTGAAGAATTTCATATGACGAGACAGTAAAACTATTAAAATACGACCACAGAGCCCTGCCACACACAGCCCGGAAACTGGCCTGCGCGAGGGCCTGAAAATTCTGAATCGCTGCCTCAGCCTGATCTGCTCCTAAAGAGCAGTTCTACTTATCCCATCCTATGCAAACAGACACCAGAATTACTGGCATCAAGTTTAATACAAAATTTCTGCTTTGAATTGGCCGAATATCAGCCTGCCACATGATTCTTGTCATCGTAATTTACAAACCCTTCCCGTTACTCCTTCACCCGAAAAAACCGGTCTCAGTCTCATTTACAATTCTAAGGATTTCCACTCCCCCAGCTTCTCCGCCACTGCCTGCGGCGAGGCCCAGTACTCGCGGCTGTACACTCTCTGGTAAGGCCAGGCACGCGCCTGCAGCAGCCGGGGCACATCGGCATGCGACTGCCGCACCGACACCTGGCTGTAATAGAGGTCGTCGTCGGTGAGGATGAGGCCCTGGTACTGCGCCTGCTGCACAACCGTCAGGTCGGCAAAAGGCAAGTTTTTTTGAAGCGTTTTACCCTGCTGCTGCTGCAGCTTGTCTTTGAGCAGCACCGTGTGGTGCGGCAGCGTGTGCTGTTTTGGTTCGTATCGGAACTGCCCCTGGCTCACCTGCCGCGCATAACCCAGGTAAGCCTTCAGCAGCTTTGGCCCCGGGTGCAGCGTTTGCTCCACCTGCAGCTGCTCCGGCAGCAGGCTGCTGAGCAGCACAATCTTCTGTCGCGCCCTGGTTATGGCCACATTCAGCCGGTTTTCGCCCCCCGCCTGGTTCAGGCTGCCGAACTGCATCGCCACCTTCCCCTTCGCATCAGGCGCATAACCCACCGACAAAATAATCACATCCTTTTCATCGCCCTGAATATTCTCGATGTTCTTGACCAGCACCGATGGCGGCACCACCAGCCCCTGCTGGTACGCCGTGTCTTCGAGCAGATCCTGCACGAGCATCTGCTGGGTATAGTTAAAAGTAATGACCCCGATTTCCTGCTGCCCCGCCTGCAACAGTTCCAGCACCAGGCGCACCACCTCCTGCGCCTCCGGTAGGTTGGCGTTATCCTGCCACACCCCCGCCACATGCCGGAACTCCAGCGCCGGTGCTGCCCCCACCATATCCGCAAAATGAGGCACCAGCTCCAGCTTCTGCTTGTAAAAGTGTTGGTTCGAAAACTCGATGAGTTCGGGGTAGCGACTGCGGTAGTGCTGCGTGAGCATGGTCTGGGGCAGGTACAAGCCACAGAGCTGCAGCAGCGATTCGGCCGTCAGCTCCTCGGTCTCCTCCTCTTCGGGGCTCCAACGGGCACGGTACAGGTCCGATGGCTTCAGCTGCTGCTCATCGCCGGCTACCACCACCTGCCGTCCCCGCCGGATGGCCGGAATACCAGTTTCGGCAAAACACTGCGAGGCCTCGTCAAAAATAACCAGGTCGAAAAGCGGTTGCAGGGGCAGCACCGCCGACACTGTTTCGGGCGAGGCCAGCCAGCACGGTGCCAGGTTCAGCATCTCCTCCCCAAACTGCTCAAACAGCTTCCGGATCGGGTACAGGCTGCGCTTCTTGTTCACCTGCGCCTGCAGCCGGCGGTAGGTTACGGCATTGCCGAGCCGGTTGTACGCCATGTGCTGGTAGGTCTGGTCGCGTAGTTTCGAGAGCACGATTTCCTGCGTCAGCCGTGCCTTTTCGGCTAATTGGCGTTGCAGCTCCTCTTCCACCCAAGCCAGTTCGCCGTTTGAGGGCATGCGCAACTGCGGGTGCTGTTGCTCCAGCTCGTGCAGCCAGGCCAGGTAGAGGCTGTTCAGAAACAGCTGCTCTCCTGCTGCCACAGAGGTAGGTTTTGCCGCCAGCAGTAACCGTAGCACCTCTCGCTCCGCCTCCGAAAATGCTGCCCATAACGCGTCGTACGACACCAGCTGTTCAAAGTGCTGCTGCAGGGCCTGTAACAGTTGCCGGGCATACTCCGGCTGCGCGGCCAGCTTTTGCACCTGCGTTTCCGGCAGCCACTTGAGCCAGGTTTTGTAGTAGCTGTTGGCACTCCGGATGTGCTGCGACAGCTCCTGCAGGTGCTCCGGTAGGCTTACCTGTTGCCACAAATTTTGGTGCAGCACCTCTTCCTCCTGCAGTTCCTGCAGCAGGTTGTACACATCCAGCGCCTGTTCCAAAGCCTCCAGCTTTCGCAGCACGGGCGTTGGGTTTTCTTCTATGTGGAGCGAGAGCGGCACCAGCTGGTTTAGTTGCTGCATCAGGGTTTCGGCTTGCCGACGTTGTGCCAGCCGCTCCTGCAGCTTGGCTACCTGCCCCTCATTCAGCTCCCAGTTATACCGCGCCAGCGCCTGCTTCAGGGTCTTCTTTTCAGACGAAAAAGCCCAAGAGATACTTTTGAGTAGCTGCCCTTGCTGTGCCTCATATGCCTTTACGGCTGCCTGCACCGCCTCCAGCTCAGCAGCCGGAATGGTGGCATCAGGGGCCGGGCACACCAGGTACATATCGCGGAGCTGCTGGGCCTGCCGTTTCAGTTCTTTTGTATTTGCTTTGCCTGAAAGCAGCGGTTGCAGCAGAGGAAGCAGCTGCTCCGGCTCCTGTAGCAGCTCGCGAAGTGCTGTAATAGTTGGCAGGGCCTGGTTGAACTTCGGGAGGTCATGTAATGTAAAGCTGTAGCCACTGCTATTCCGGATCTCCTGCTGCAGCTGCTCATACATGCCGGTAAAGGAGCCTATCTGCTGCTCCAGTTCCTGCCGTTGCGGCCAGCCCCACCCCTGCAGGCTGTGCCGCTCCTTCAGCACAAAATCAGGTTGCTCAAACAGCTGCGCCTGCTGCAGGTACTGCTTCAGGCGAGGCAGGAAATCGGGGATGGTGGCGGCTGTGAAGTTCTTGTAGTGCGGCCCCAGCGAAAGGTGTGGATCGGCAAGATTACTTTTCAGGTACAGTTCCTTGGCCGACCAGCCACAACGGCTCACATCGAAGAGCGCATTTTTGAACGCTTCCAGCTTTTGCAGGCTCTGGTTTATGCCACGGCTCACCTCCAGAAAGGCGCGGTCGGTGTAGAGGCTGTTGAGGGCGAGGTTCTGTTTTTTGTACTCCTCCAGCTGCTCTATCTGCTGCGCCAGCTGGTTGTAGATGCTGCGCCTGTCGGTGTTGATATCGTGAATGAGCACAGCAAAATTACCGATGCCGCCGCTGCTCAGCCGCTGGTGCACCACATCGAGCGCGGCCCGCTTCTGGCTCACCACCAGCACCTTTTTGCCCCGCGCCGTAAAGTCCGACACCAGGTTACAGATCAGCTGCGATTTGCCTGTGCCGGGCGGCCCCTGCACCACCACCGAGTCGCCGCTTTTCACCCGCTGTAGTGCCTCCTCCTGCGAAGCATCCATCTCAAACATCGTAAAGGTATGCTGTGCCTGCGTGCTGCCACTTTTAATTTCTGCTCCGGATGCGAACAAATCTTCCATCTCCAGCAAGCCCTCCTGCTCCAGCAGCGCATCATAATCGGCCAACAGAAAAGAAGCTGCCTGCGGAAAAATGCCCAGCACCGCCTCCGGCTCCAGGTGCAGCTGCCCCGGCTTCAGGGTCTCCCCGAAATTTGCTTTTTTGTAGTCTCTGAAAGGCATGAGTTTATCGGCAAAAAAATCGCGGCCGGTGTGTACTTTTAGCTGGTGCTCTTTCAGCAGTTCGTAAATGGCGGTGCGGAACTCGAGTGGCTCCTGTGGCAGCGTGTCGAGATCCAGCTCGGTGAGCGGCTCTGCGAGCGGTGTACCCATGTAGTGCGCGTATGCCAGCAGAAAACTTTGGTTCAGCTGCGGTTGCTGTGTTTCGTCGGTCTGAAGCTCCCAATCCTGCGCCGCGTTTACCTGCAGCCGCACCGGAAAGAACAGCAGCGGGCACCTTACTACGGTGCCATCCGGAAACTGCCCATGCACAAAAGGCCAGCCCACATACAACTCTTTGCTGCCGCGCTCCTCAAAGATCATCTCGGCCTTTCGCCTGATGTTGCGCAGCCTTCGGCTGACAGGTGCCACAGGTGCATAGCGGCTGTCGGCGTAAGGGCAAAGCGTCAGTTTCTTTTTCCCGCTCAACAGGCTCCTGATCATGCTAAAGGCTGGCTGGCTGTTCAGAAAATCGAGTTCCTGCACATCGAGGTGCTGCTCTTTAGAAAGGCGCAGCAGCACCAGCGCCCGGTTGCTGGCACTCAGGTTCAGGAGGCGACGACGGTAGTTTTTAAGGATGTGTTGCATGACGTATTTCCCTTACTTGCTTACAAAACGACTGGCAAAAAGGGGGCGTAAGCAAGATAATGATTAGAACCGAAAATGAGCACAACAGGATTTGTTCCTGCTGTGTAAAGAATGCACAATTGGTGGCTTGGTGTATAGAAGAACCTGCGTATATTTATGAAGTTACTGGCTACTAAACACTTTCCCGGATATAGGGAAGTAATCAGCTAAAGTTCAACAATCATAATACAGGTATTCCCTCTTTTCCAGAATTCCGACAAGTCCCGCACCTTTAATTAATCCAATTCCCCCTCCCTTAGCCGTTGTAAAAATATTAATTTTTTGTTTAGCCCCCTCCGAAGCGGCACCTATACTTGCACCTGTAATTCATCCAACAAATATCATAAAACGATGGCAACAGAATATGCAAACAAATCAACGGTAGCAGAAATCAGGGAGCGCTTCGACAAGGATGTGGAGCGTTTCGCCAACCTCGACACAGGGCAACAATCTACGCTGGATGCGCCTCTGACGCTGGAGCTGATCACCTCGGCTGCGCAAGCTGTGAACCCTGCCGCCACCACCCTCCTCGACCTGGGCTGCGGGGCTGGCAACTACTCCCTCAAAATGCTCAGTAAAATACCCAACCTGAACTGCACCCTGGTAGACCTGAGCCTGCCGATGCTGCAGAAAGCGCAGGAACGTGTGGCAGCCGAAACTACCGGAAATGTACAGATCATCCAGTCAGATATGCGGGAGCTTGCGTTGGAGCCGGAGCAATATGATATTATACTGGCCGGAGCCGTACTGCACCACCTCCGCGACGATGCCGACTGGGAGCTGGTATTCGGCAAACTCTGCAAAGCTTTGAAACCAGGTGGCAGCTTCTGGGTTTCGGACCTGGTGAGCCATGAGGTGGAGGCAGTAAATGGCATGTTCCGGAGCAAGTACGGCGACTACCTGGAAGGTGCAGGTGGTGCTGCCTACCGCGACCATGTGCTGGCGTATATAGAAAAAGAAGACTCGCCAAGACCGGTTAGCTACCAATTGGAGCTGATGCAGAAAGTAGGCTTTGCAAAAACAGAAGTACTGCACAAGAACCTTTGCTTTGCGGCTTTCGGAGGCGTGAAGTAGGTCTGATTATTGGTGGTTAATTGTTGATCGCTGAAAAATGATCCGCATATTTTAACGATAGGCACAGCAAGGCCTCACCGATTATTCTAATCAAAAAGGCCCTCCAGAGCCTTGCACGACAGCGCAGGAGCAGGTGCCGTACACGGCTCTGGAGGGCCTTTTTGATTAGAATAATTTGGTCTGCATCTTTGACTCAAGCCTGCTATAGCCGCTCCTTCCGCTACTCTGGCAGCGAGGTTCGCCGGGAGGCTAGTTCCTAAGCGTCATCGGTAACTATGCCCGGCAAAAGCTTATGGCGCTAGTACGGGCTTGTAGTGCGTACTCAATGTCACCCTATCCGGGCAAAATTCCTTCGGAGGGCCATTTTTCATTAGAATAATTGCCCTCTGCACCCTATAAAACGCTATGGAGTATACTTCGGTATGGAAAGATAATAAACACAGACATCATTTTGAATTTCTAAATTTTCGTAGCAGATCATGGCAAAATACGGCAAAACCTTCTGGGGGAAAGAGTGGCTCAATGCGCTGAAGAACATCGACTATGGCAACCGCCTGCCACGTGGCAGCAGCTACGCCACCAAAGGAGCCGTAAAATCCATCGACATAAAGGGCAACCAGATAGTGGCGCAGGTGCAGGGGTCAAGGCCGAAGCCGTATAAAGTCAACATTACCGTTCCGGCTTTTACAAATGGGCAGAAAGAGGACCTGACGGAGCTGCTGGCATCGAACCCGGCCTGGCTGGCTGGGCTGCTGAACCGCCAGCTGCCTCCTGAACTGTTGGAGCAGGCGAAGAACCAGTACATCGATATTTTCCCGAGGGAATGGAGCGATTTTGAGATGAACTGCTCCTGCCCCGACTGGGCCGTGCCCTGCAAGCACCTGGCGGCTGTCGTGTACATTATCGCCAACGAAATAGACCTGAACCCCATGCTGGTGCTGCAACTGCACAACTACGATGCCGTGGCCGCCCTCAAAGACCGGCAGGTAGACATCAGCCAGAACCTCACGGAGCCGGTGGAGGCCCTGCACGACCACCTGCACCCTTACAAACCGCAGCCGCTGGAGGTGCCGGAAGACATTTTTCAGCAATTTGACCTCTCGCAGATACCAGTTATTGGCGACAGCTTTCTGCGCCTCCTGCCTGCTGCCACACCCTTCCATACCAGCGACTTTAAAACCATCCTGCTCACGCACCTGAAGTACGCCGAAAAAGCCGAGAAAAACCTCTCCTACACCTGGCGCAAAAAACCGGACTGGCACCTGGAAACCTGCCTGGAAGCGACCGTACTCACAGATCACACGCTTGAAATGCCCCGGCTGCAGCTCGTGTATGAGAAAACCACCTCCGTAGTTCCGCTGCTCGATTGGATAAACGAAACCTTGCAAACAGATGCGGCTACCCTGGCTGCCTGGCCACCCACGCTGCAGTTGCTGCACGCTTACCTGCGCCTCGCCCTCAAACTGCTGGCACAAACGGCTTTGGTTCCGCACCTCTACCGCTCCGGCAGCACACACCTGTTGCAGTGGGAGCCGCTGTTGCAGAACGGGCAGGTAAAGCAGGCGCTGCAGCCTTTTGTACAGTACACGCCGCAGGGGCTGCTGCAGGTACAGAACGGCAAAAGCAGCAGCGTTTTTCCGGAGCAGCAAACGGCTTTGCGCCTCTGCAGCCTCTTTGTTACCAGCATGGTGCAGGAGGTGGTGCCGCAGAGCAGCCGCTTTAAACCCGACGATTATTTTCAGCAGCTCTTTTTTGGAGAACAGGAGCCGCTGCCGCACCACCTGCAGCCCGACCATGTGTTTCCGGCATTGCAGCTGTGGCTCAAGATGCTCCACCTCTCGCAGCGCCAGTGGGTGCCGGTTATCCAGGCCGAAGAAGATTTCCCTGATTTCAGTTTAACAGTAGCGGTGCGCGATCGGGAAAGTGCTGCGCTGCAGGCACCGGTGCCGCTACACAAGTTCAAGAAAGAGAAGCAGTACCAGCAGCATAAACTCACCGTGATCAAAGACCTGATGCTGTTGCAGGAGCACTTCCCCGACATTACGCAAGTGGTGAACAGCGAGGAGAAGAAAGAACTACGCTACGATGGCGAGGAGTTTGCCGATGTGCTGCTCCGGATGCTGCCCCTCCTGCAGATGCTGGGCATGGAAGTGCTGCTGCCTAAGTCGCTGCGCCACCTGGTGAAGCCACAGGCATCGCTGCGCATGTCTACGGGTGGTTCCAAAGAGAAAGTGCGAAGCTGGCTCGACCTGCAGCACCTGCTCGACTATAACTGGCAGGTGGCTGTGGGAGATAATAATTTTATCGATCCGAAGGAGTTTCTGAAGCTGGTGAAAGGCAGCAAAGGCATTGTGAAACTGCGCGACGGCTTCATTCACCTGACGCAGGAGGACCTGGAGAAGCTGATGAAGCAGCTGCAGCATCCACCGGAGTTGAGCAAGCAGGAGGTGATGCGGGTGCTGTTTGCCAACGAATACCAGGGTGTGCCAATTCAGCTGACAAAAGAGCTGCAGCAGACCCTGGATGAGCTGACCTCCGTAAAAGCCATTGCCCCGCCTGCCGAGCTGCAGGCTAACCTGCGCCCCTACCAGCAACGCGGCTACGAGTGGCTCTACAAGAACAGCCGCATCGGGTTTGGCAGCATCCTGGCTGACGACATGGGCCTCGGCAAAACACTGCAGACGATCACGCTGCTGCTCAAGCTCAAAAAGGAGAACCAGTTAGCCAAAGCCAAGGCGCTGGTGGTGGTGCCAACTACCTTGCTCAGCAACTGGAGCCACGAATTGCAGCGGTTTGCACCGGACTTGTCGTACAGCATTTACCACGGTCCGAAGCGGAAGCTGGAAAGTTTTGACGGGCGCGATGTGCTGCTCACCTCCTACGGCACCGTGCGGTCAGATTCCGAGAAGCTGAACAAGCAGAAGTGGCAGCTGCTGGTGATAGACGAGGCGCAGAACATCAAGAACCACGGCACCGCCCAGACCAAAGCCATCAAAAGCATTAAAGCCAACCTGAAAGTGGCGCTCAGCGGAACGCCCGTAGAAAACAGGCTGAGCGAGTACTGGAGCATTTTCGATTTCACGAACAAAGGTTTCCTGGGCTCCGCCAAGTTCTTCACCGATTATTTCGCCAAACCGATCTCGTTGGAAAAAGACCACCAAAAACTGGCGACTTTCCGGAAGCTGACGGAGCCGTTTATTCTGCGCCGGGTTAAATCAGACAAAAGCATTATCTCCGATTTGCCTGACAAAGTGGAGAGCAACCGCTACTGCAGCCTCACCAAAGAGCAGGCGGCCGTGTACGAGAACATCGTGAACGAGGCAATGAAGCAGGTGGAGGAAAGCGAAAGCATTACGCGGCAAGGGCTGGTGCTGAAAATGATGACGGCGCTGAAGCAGGTCTGTAACCACCCCTACCAGTACCTGAAATCCGGCAAGCCCGTGGCCTCGCAATCGGGCAAGCTGCAGCTGCTGCTGGAGTTGCTCCAGCCCATTCTCGACAACCAGGAAAAGACGCTGATCTTTACACAGTACAAAGAAATGGGCGAGCTGCTGTCGACTTTTCTGCAGGAGGAACTGGGCACGCAGCCGCTGTTCCTGCACGGCTCCCTCTCACGGGCGCAGCGCGACGAGATGGTGCATGCGTTCCAGAACATCCGCCACCACCGCATTTTTATTCTCTCGCTCAAAGCCGGCGGCACCGGTCTTAACCTGACGGCCGCGCAGAACGTGGTGCACTACGACCTGTGGTGGAACCCGGCTGTAGAGGCACAGGCAACAGACCGAGCCTACCGCATCGGGCAGCAAAAAAACGTGATGGTATACCGCCTCCTGAGCCAGGGCACCCTCGAAGAAAAAATAGACGCCATGATCAGCTCCAAAAAAGAACTCGCCGACTTAACTGTGGGCACCGGCGAGAAGTGGCTGGGCGAGCTGAACAACACGGAGCTGCGGGATCTGGTGAAGCTGTCGTCGACGGTTGAAAATTGATGTAAGATTTGAAAATTTGGAGATGTGAAGATTTGAAAATTGTCTGGGAAAAATTAGCTATTACTAACTTTCCCTGCAGTTTGTAATTTTCCGAAGGGAGACTTCAAATGAAAAAATGAAGATCGGAAGCCTCCGACTTCCTGCCAGCTAAAGGTGGCACAGCTGGCTTTATGTTAGGGCTTGTACAAATAAATTGGCCGGCTATCCTGTAGATTATCTGACAGCAGCAAACCTCTCCGGAGGGCCATTTTCATTAGAATAATTGAGCCCGAAGCGCTAACCTGCGTACTACTAACAGAACAACCAGAACAGCACATGAAAATCGGATTTATAGGACTTGGCATTATGGGCAGCAGGATGGCGGCTCATTTACAGCAGGCGGGGCACGAGTTGGTGGTGTATAACCGCACCCAGTCGCGGGCAGATGAGTTGGTGGAAAAGGGTGCCACGCGTGCCACAACACCAGAAGAAGTGGCGCAGCAGTGCCGCCTGGTGTTTACCATGCTCTCCACCCCAGAGGCTGTGGAAGAAGTAACCATTGGCAAAGACGGCTTTCTGAAAGCCTTGCCGGGAAACTCGCTGTGGGTAAACTGCAGCACCGTTAACCCCTCCTTCACCCTGAAGATGGCGCAGCACGCCAAAAAAATGGGGCAGCGCTTTTTAGATGCACCGGTCTCAGGCTCGTTGATGCCTGCCGAAAAAGGCGAACTGATTTTTCTGGTGGGCGGCGATGCTGCCGATGTGGAACAGGTGCGCGAGCTGCTCGACCTGATGGGCAAAGAAGTAATACACGTTGGCGACCACGGCCAAGGCTCCGGCATGAAAATGGTCAACAACATGATGCTGGCACAAGCCATGGCCTCCTTTGCCGAGGCTCTCAAGCTGGGTACGGCCCTCGGTATTTCAGAAGAGATGCTCTGCCAGACGCTGCTCGACGGCCCTGCTGCTGCTCCCTTCCTGAAGCTGAAGCAACCAAAGCTCCTGAACCGGGAGTTCTCTCCGCAATTCCCCCTGGAGTGGGCGCACAAAGACCTGCACCTGGCGGGTGTTACCGCCTATGAGCAGAACGTGGCGCTCCCTTTGCTGCACACTGCTAAAGAGGTGTATGCGCAGGCTAAGGAAGCGGGGTTTGGCGAAGAAGATCTGTCGGCGGTGTATCGGGTGTTTCTGAAGGAAGAGAAGAAGTAGTTTTCCAGACCTCGCAGCGTGCGCAGCTCCTGCGAACGTCTTTTCTCGGAATGGCCGAAGCTACAGGGAAGCAGATTATCCTAATGAAATGGGCCTTCCGGAGTAAAAAAGCGCTGCTGCTGCTGCTGCTGCAAGTCATTTCTAGAGTTCTATTCTGAGTAGTCTAAAATTCTGTAATTTCTGATTCAGACGAAACTCCTGCTGCCGTAGCTGTCAAGACGCTCGCAGGAGCTGCGTACGCTGCGTGGTCTGTGCGGTTCTTCTGCTACAAGCTCAGGTAGGGCTGCAGCTTTTCGTACAGCTCGGGGCTGATGATCTTTATCTTCTGTATATCCTCCAACTGTCTGTAGGGCCCGTGCTGCTCGCGGTAAGCGACTACGGCACGGGCAACATTGGGCGATATGTATGCGTGCGCCCGTAGCTCATCAGCAGTGGCTGTGTTGATGTTCAGTTTCTGCGGCGCATACCCCTTTTGCACGTAGCTGTACTTCTGCAGGCTATCCACCACCTCCGGCGATAACCCAAACACCTCCTTTAGCTGCTCCATGTCGCGAAAACCGCCCAGGCCATCGCGGTATTTCACAATACGGGCCGAGAGCTTACTGCCAATGCCTCTGATCTGCTTGAGTTGGGTAGTATCGGCGGTGTTGATGTTGAAGGGGGCCAGCACGAATTTCTCGCGTCGGGGATAATTCCAGTCAGGCCCTGTGGCAGGTCGGTCAGGAGCAGCGGCTAGGTCGCGGCTGCGGTTGCCGTAGCGGCTGGGTCGCTCCTCAGGCAGTTGTATGTAGGGGCGCAGCTGCTGATATACTGAGTCGGGCAGTCCATAAATCCGCTGCACCTGGGCCTTGTACGTAAAATCGCCTACCTTCTGGCGGTAGTTCAGAATGCGCTGCGCCAGGAATTTCGGGAGCCCCAGTTCCTGCCATTGCTCTGCGTTGAGTTCGTTTGGGTTGAAAGGCTGTAGTGCAACTGCCGGTGCCTTAAACAGCGATCTGCTTTTTCTCTCATCACGCAGCTCCAGCTGTGCCACCAGGCTATCGAGGGCCTGCTGGTCGCGTGTGGCGGTGGCGGCAGAGGGAGCTGGCCTGAAGATGACTTCGTACAAAAACGGCAGTGCCAGAAACAGCACCAGCAAGCTCATCAGCAACAAAAATCCGTTGACCTCCCCCTGCGAGAAGCCAAGGTGACGACGAATAAGGCGCCTCAGTTCTTTCATCCAAAGAAATTACCGTTTAGGAGGAACCGGTTCCCGGCTAGGCTCATCGTCGTTGTCGAGGTAGGAGTCTGGTTCGGGCTTGGGCGGTGTGGTGAGTATTTTCACGAAGAAAAATACCATCATGCCAGTTACCAGAAAGATGGTCGAGAGCATCACAATTAAGGCTGATGTGTTCATAGTTGTCTAAATTCGTCCTTCCCTAACTCGTTTTCTATAGGCTATGTATACCAGCAAGGCCAGGCCCAGCCAGACAAGCAGCAACAGGATGCGCGAAGCATTTACGAAGAACAGAGTGTCTTGCAGGTGTTCTATCTGAGCCGGGTCTGTGGCTGCGGCCAGCTGCTGCTTTAAACCGCTGTTCATTATCTTCTTTATAATAGAACTGTCGTCCAACTGCCAGTTCCCGCTGAAGGCTACTGTCCAATCGCCCCCTTTTGGCGTAAACAACGAGCCCAGGAACACCCAAAGCAGCAACATTGGCGTTATGTACTTTATAATAAAGCGGTAAATGTTGGGCACTTTGATATCGGCGCCCGAAATGATCTCCCGCCACCCCTTGTTCATGCCGAAGATCCAGGCAAACAGGATAGACTCGAACAACGCGAAAACCACGAGCGAGACCGTGCCTGCCCAGTAGTCGTACTCGTCGAACACGCCATACTCAAAGAAAAGCACTGTTGGCATACCCAGCACCAGCACAAAAATACCGAACGACCAGGCGGCCGGCTTCCGCTTCCAGTTAAACTCGTCCTGCAGGAAACCGATCCAGGGTGTACCCATAGCCAGCGAGGAGGTAATGCCGGCAAAGAACAGCAAGCCAAACCACATGACGCCGGCAATAGCGCCCAGCACATCGCCCCATTGGTAGAAGAGGTAAGGCATGGTACGGAAAGCAAGCCCCAGCCCGCCATGCTGCACCATCTCCGTTACCCGGTCGATGCCCAGGTAGCCAATAGAAATCGGGATGAGGATGGCGGCGCCGAGCACGACTTCTACAAACTCGTTCATCCAGCCGGCCGACATGGCATTGAGCGCGATATCGTCTTTGGAGCGCACATAGGAAGCGTAGCACTGCACGGTGCCCATGCCTACGGAGAGCGTAAAAAAGATTTGACCTGCCGCCGCCAGCCATACCGATGGTGACCAAAGCTCATCGAAGTTTGGTGTCCAGAGAAAGTTAAGACCTACGGAGCTGTCGTTGATGGCACCGTCTTCTCCTGCCGTTATCGTGAAACCTTTATAAGCCAGAAACACACCAAAAAGAATAAGCAGGGGCATGCCGATCTTAGCCACACGTTCCACTCCCCCTGCCAGACCCTTCGACAAAATCCAGGTGTTGAGCAAGAGGCAGAGCAGGAAAAACACAATCGGTTCGTAGGGAACACCTAAGGTGGATATGCCGAGCGAAACGTACTCGTTAAAGAAGTTGGACACGCCTTCCTGGTCCAGATCCCTGAATGTGCCGATAACCGAATGGAATACGTAAGACATCGTCCAGGACTCGAGGTAGCAGTAATAAGAAGCTACCGCAATGTTGGTCCAGATGCCGAATACCCCGATGTATTTCCAGAGCCGGTTCTTCCCCATCGTGTCCACAATAAAGGGCGTGGAGTGGTGCCCATGTTTGCCGCCGAAGCGCCCCATAGACCACTCTATCCAGAGGAGCGGGATACCCATAACCAGGAAGCAGACCAGATAGGGAATAATAAAGGCGCCACCGCCATTCTGCACGGCCTGCACCGGAAACCTCAGAAAGTTACCGAGACCGACCGCGTTACCGGCCATGGCTAAGATGAGACCCACTCGTGACCCCCACGACTCTTTGTTAGCACTCATATAAAAGGGTAGATGTTGTTGATAGGTAGATCATGTTAAGATTATCCGGTGCGCTGCCGATCGCACCGGGAGCTGATTCTTATGTTTTTTGCCGGGCAAAACGCGCTTGCCTGACTGGATATTTACCAAAGCTCTGGTTCTTTTTTGCAACTTAGGCTTGCTAAAAAGTCCAATTTAAAGAATGTTTTAACAGCTTCGGCAAGGGCTCCCCATAAAATTACGGCCGCAACCCAAAAAAAGTATTCCGGGCGCTAGGCCTCCGCCTGCTCTGCCACCATCCGGATACCCTCCATAAAAGAGTGCGGCTTGTACCCCAAAACCGTCTCGGCCTTGGATATGTCGAAGCCAGTGCGCGGCGGGCGTTTGGCGGTTTGCGAAAAGGTGGTGGCGTCTGCCTTCTCTATCAGGCCTTTGTCGAGGTTAAAATAATCGGCCACCTGCAGGGCCATGGCGTACGGCGTGAGCAGTTCCTTGCCCGATATGTTGAAGATGCCTTCTGCGTCGTGCTGAGCGGCCAGCCAGCAGCCCATGGCCAAGTCTTCGGCCAGCGTGGGTGTGCGGAACTGGTCGTCTACCACCTTAATTTGCTTACCGGCCCGCAGGCTGTCGCGTACCCAGAGCACAATGTTGGTGCGGCCGTAGTCGTGCACTACCCCGTACACAAGCACCGTTCTGAGGATGGCCCACTTGCATTTGGCCTGCTTTACCGCCTCTTCTGCCAGGCGCTTAGTTTCGCCATAAAACGAGATCGGGTTGGCATCTGCCTCCTCGGTATAGGGACCATCTTCACCATCAAAAATAAAGTCGGTGGAAAGGTGGATCAGGTGCACGTTATATTTCTCGCAGGCGGCCACCAGGTGCTGCACGGCGTGGTAGTTCAGTTTCAGGGCGCCTTCCTGGTCTGTCTCGCACTGGTCTACGTTGGTCATGGCGGCCGTGTGGATGATGTGGGTGGGCCTGAAAGAGCTTACTACCTGCTCCACCTGCTCCTGCTCGCTCACATCCATAGCAGCAAAAGGCAGGTCGGGCAACGGCGCAGCCAGTTTGTTTTCGCCACGGCTGGTCGCCAGCAATTCCACATCGGTGCGGGGCAGCAGCAGTTCTGCCAATTTCTGCCCAAGCAGGCCATTAGAGCCCGTAATCAGTATCTTTTTCATTTAAATTGCTAAATTGTTAAATGGTTTAATGGCTAAATGGTTGATCTGCGGGTAGAAAAGTAGCTGCATCCACTTGTTGTTCTGCTACAGGCATCCTGCATATTCTTGCCTTCTGTAAATCCTGATTCAGATAATTATTCTAATCAAAAAAGGCCTCCGGAGCTTTCTGCACGTGCTGCTGCTCCTGCCAGGTCAGCCATTAATAATTTCTAATTTTGAATTAAGGCGAAGCCTCAATAAGTATACTTGTATTTTTTGGCGATCTTTTTCTTTTTCACCTCCTCTACCTTCACCTCCATGGTTATGGCGGAGATGGGGCGGTCGCGGGCTCCTTTTGGCTGTGCGGCAATCTTGTCGATCACATCGAGGCCGTCTACCACCTGTCCGAACACGGTGTAGGCTTCGTCGAGCATGGGGGTGCCACGGTGGTTCTCCACAATATAGAACTGCGAACCGCTCGATTCTTTCTGGGGGTTCATGTGGTCGCCCATGCGGGCGGCGGCCACTGCGCCCCGCACGTGCTTGTGCTCAGGCTTGATTTCGGCCGGGATGGTGTAGCCGGGGTTGCCAGTGCCAACCTGGCTGCTGTTGCCATTTTTGGAGTTAGGGTCGCCGCCCTGTATCATAAAGCCCTGCACGATCCGGTGAAAGGTGGTGCCGTTGTAGAAGCCCTCCCGGGCCAGCTTCAGAAAATTGGCTTTGTGCTGCGGCGTGTCGTCGAAAAGCACCAGTTTCATGTCGCCCTGCGGCGTGCTGATGGTAACGAGCTGGTCTTTCCCCTTCGGTTTTTTCTGGGCCATTACGGCACCGGGCCCTGTTACCAGCATCAATAGAATAAAAAGGAGTTGTTTCAATCTTCTGTTTTCGGACATGCTGCTCTGAACAATTGTAAAAGAAGCTTTAAGTTTTACCTTTTTTCGCTTTAATCCAAATTTCGGCTGCAAGACACAAGATTTTTAGTCTGAATCAGTATTTTCAGGATGAAAGGATGAGCAGGATTTTCTTTGACTTTTGTGATGCGCTTCTCGCCCTCAAGATCCTTCACAGTAAGACAAAACAGTGAACATTTCCAAATCTTCAAATTCCCGAATTCTGCCATTTAACAGTTAAGCCATGTAGCCATTCACAAACCAATCAGCAATTATTCTAATGATTTTGCCCCTTCAGAGGGGTTTGCTGCTTGTTTACAGGCAAAAGCACAGCAAACTACCTCCTCATTATCAGCCCTCTATCATATTTTTAGCGTAGAACAGGAAAACACAAAAGTGGTTGCACCAAACACCTATGAACATGAAAAGAACATTTACCCTTTGCCTGCTGCTCCTGCTCGCCTGTGCGTCCAGGGCGCAATATCAGTTGCAGGAGGCGGTATACCCTTCGCTGTCGTTTACGAACCTGGTGGAGCTGGTGCCAGATCACCCGTCGGGCGACAGGCTATATGCTGTTACGCAGGCTGGCACCATTTATGCTTTCCCCGAAAACCCGGCACAGGCTACCGCTTCTTCGGTGTTTCTCAATATTACCGGCAGGGTAACTTCTGGTGGCGAAAGGGGCCTGCTTGGCCTGGCGTTTCATCCGGATTACCCAACCAACGGCTATTTTTATGTAAACTATACCACCGGCGATCTGGAAACCCGCATCTCCAGGTTCTCGCGCAGCAGCACCAACCCGGAAGTGGCCGACCCTGCCTCTGAAGTGGTGCTCCTAACCATAGACCAGCCTTTCAACAACCACAACGGCGGCAAGTTAATTTTCGGGCCAGACGGCTTTCTCTACATTGCGACCGGTGACGGTGGCAGCGCCGGCGACCCGCAAAAAAATGGCCAGAACAGAAGCAGCCTGCTTGGCAAGATACTCCGCATAGACGTGAACAGCACCAGTGGCAGCCGGCCCTACGGCATTCCGGCAGACAATCCGTTTGCAGGCAACACCGAAGGGTTTAGAGAGGAGATTTATGCCTACGGGCTGCGTAACCCCTGGAAATTCAGCTTCGACCGCACCACCAGCCGGCTGTATGCGGCCGATGTAGGCCAGGGCGCACGCGAGGAAATTAACCTGATTACCAAGGGCGGCAACTACGGTTGGAACACCATGGAAGGCACCCTCTGCTACCCTGCCTCCGAAAACTGCTCCAAAGAAGGCCTGACGCTGCCGATCTTTGAGTATGAGAACAGCATGAATGTAGGAAAATCCATTACCGGAGGCTTTGTTTATCGTGGGGAGCAATCGCCCAGTCTGCAAGGCAAATATATCTACGGCGACTACGTAACCAGAAAGATCTGGGCTCTGACGCTGAACGAAGACGGCACTGCCGGCAGCAACGAACTTTTGCTAACGGCCCCTGCCTCGGTGTCGGGGTTTGCAGAAGACCGTGCCGGAGAGTTGTTTGTAATTTTGTACGGCACCAATACCCGCATAGCCAAACTTACCGACCAGACTACCGGCCTGGCCAATGAGCAGGAAGACAGCTTTACTATTTACCCGAACCCGGCTACCGGCACCCTAACGCTCCAACTGAAACCAGCCACCCTCGGCAGTGGCGCTCAGCTCAGTTTGTACAACGCACTGGGTCAGATTGTGCAGCAACGTGCTGGCCTGGCATCGGAGCAGGTGCAGCTGGATGTGTCGGGCTTGGCAGCTGGCGTGTATGTGCTACAGGTGGAAACAGGGTTGAAGCTTACGAAGCATAAGGTGGTGATCCGGTAGCGGTTGTTGCGGCAGGAACAGCAGGAGTTTGTGAAATTAAAAATTGACCAATATAAGCTTGAGTAGCAGCTACCTTGAGAAAGCTTATTTTTCAAAAAGTAAGTTGACTGTGTACCAGAAGCTAAACAGTAAACGTCCATAAAATAGAGCCGCGTTAGGTTTGTGTTTTGTTAGCGTTTACTATTTTTGGCGCATCGGCGATGTTCTTCATTATTTGGGAGTGGGGTTGAGCGGATTGGGCTAGAAAACATTTTAGTGCTTTTTAGCTGTTGTTGAGCCTAGGCACCCGTCATTCACCTATAGTGGCTAAAATCTTTCTGATTATTTTTTCTGATATCCTAAAGTCAGTTTGTTGCACTTGATTCTCCTTTTCCTAAAATCTGCGTTAGCATTTGTTGAAGCGCTTTGTTTCCAGCTTCCCTTACTACTATCCAATCGGGTAAAGCTTTACCAAATTCTTCTGAGAACTCTGGTGTAGCATAGATACTAGAGAAGCAATGCCTAAGCAATTTTAGTTTGTTAATTTTATCAAACAGGATTAGGTAACTGGTATCGCAAATTATCAGGTCAGGCATTGGCAATGTCAGATAATAAATCTTCTTCTGATTTACTAAACAGGGAAAACCCGTACATGCCCATTATTTCTACGAAAGCCCTTTTGGAGAGCCCGGCTAAATCAGCGGCCTGACCCAGAGAGAGCCTTTCTCTTTCATACAATTCTCCAGCTAAAAGTATCTTCAGCTCGGGTTCACTTATCTCAAGATTCTCAGGTAACGTTAAACTTACTGTTCGCATATTCTATTATTTTATTAATATAACCATTGCTAAGCGTCTTTTGTTGCTTTGGCTAATGACCGACGCGCGGGCATATAAAAGTGCGGGATCGCAAAAATGATTTTGCGCAGGAAACCAGCCGCAGCAGAGAAATACAGACTTTCGATTAAGAGCTATTTTAGCATTCTTTATAAATATTTTTAACAACGACTTACATTTTTACCCTTACGAGTCTACGTTCTTTCTTATCAACTTCGATCAAGACACCAGATTTAATCTTCCATTTTGAATTCTCGAAAGTAATCCATCTCCCACTCGATATTGACCGAATAACTTCCTCATTTTCTGAGAGTTTTCTTGAGTTTAGAACCAGCATGTCATTTTCGATCATCCAGGTTCCCTCAGTGTACTTCAATCCGTATCCAAACCTTTCCCAATACTGGAATCCATTATCGCTGGCTAAAATCAGTTCAAGTCTGGAGTCGGCTTCTCCTTGGCCAACATATTTACCGTCTACAGAATAAGAAATCGATTCCTGACTTTTACAACAGAATAGAATCAGGAACAAAGGAATGATGAAAATGGGATTCTTTATAATCATTTGTTGTGTAACGGCTCGTATAAACGACGGGTGAGGCCATTGACCGAAGGCTGGCGTTTATGCCTTGTTGCCCATTTTTATTCTTTTACTCAATTCAAATTCGCCGATTATTTTACCAAGCAAACATGCTTCTTCTATTGTAATTCTGCCTACTTCTTCAGCAGCTACAATTGAGTCAACAGCTAATTCATACTCTATTCGACTACGTATCTTTCCTCGATTAAGTATTTTCCGTAGCTTATCTTCCCTTTTATAACCTAAATTTTCTTCATTTACTTTTTCCCAAAAGTATTCTACCGCTTCTCCTTTCGATTCTTGAAAAAAAGTCAATATATCATTAATAATATACTTTAGAGAAGCTAGCTTTTTGTATTGTGGTAGAGGATTCAAGACACTTGCTTTGTAATCTTTATATACATTTATAAATTGATTTACATGAGCTTCATTAAAACCAACTGGTGGATATTTAGACAAAGATTCAATCGCTATATCTATCGCTCTGGCCACTTTTTCAGCCTCCACAATATAGTCTTTTTTCATAATCATTAATTTCGGGTAACTACCTGCTAAACTAAATCACTCCGTTTATCCCTCCAATATAGCCAGATAAATGGAGTAGCGCCAATTATTATAGCATACATCATAATCCTTACAAACCACTCTTCCTGCACGCCAGGCTTACACGGCATCAAGAAAATTATTCTAATGAAAATAGCCTTCCGGAACTGCTGCTGCTACTGCTCTTCACACCTTCCCAGTTACAAACAAAAAAAGCGATGCAAACCTGCACCGCTTTCTGTTAAAATATCGCTTTACGAAAAATGCTACTCGCCTCGCTCTGCCCTGATGCTTTTCAGGATCTCCTTACCACCTTGTCCCAGAATAGAGGTTGCGAGTCGCACACCTAATTCCTCGGCCTGGGCTGGGTCGGCTGTCATGGTTTCCTGCAGCAGGGTCTGCCCGTCGAGGCTTACCAAGCCACCTTCTATCTGCAGGCCTCCTGGAGTGAGGGTAGCCAGTGCAAACGACGGGATGCTGCAGCCACCTTCCATGGTGCGCAGAAAAGCGCGTTCTGCCAGCAGGCACACGTGCGTATCGGCATGGTCGAGGGCTGCCTTTAGCCGCTGTTTTACCTCAGGATCCAAATTTCTGGCACACTCTATGGCCACGCTGCCTTGTCCGGCGGCCGGCACAAACTGGTTTTCGGGGAAGGTGTGCACAATCATGTCGTCGTAGCCCATGCGGTGTACGCCGGCGTAGGCCAGCAGCAGCACGTCGAACTGCTTGCTCTCCAGCTTCTGCAGGCGCGTTTGCAGGTTGCCGCGCGCATCTACCGTGCTCACATGCGGGTAGTACTTTTTAAGGAGGGCCCTGCGCCGGGTAGAAGAGGACCCGATCACGACGTTGCTCTCGGGCGTGAGCTTAAAAGCAGGGTCGAAAGACAGGAGCACGTCGTTTACCTTCTCGCGCTCCATAAAAGCCAGCAGTTCCAGGTCGTCCGGAATAGAAGACTGCACATCTTTGGCGCTGTGCACGGCAATATCAATAGAGCCATCGCGCAGGCCATCTTCCAGCTCTTCGGTAAACACGCCCTTGGAGCCAAGCTTGTCCAGCGACTTGTCGAGCATCTGGTCGCCCTTGGTCGTGATGGCCACGATCTCGGCGGCAAACCCGGCAGCTGTAATGCGGTCGGCGGCGGCATGGGCCTGCCACATGGCTAGTTTGCTGCCCCGGGTGCCAAGGCGAATTATCTTAGGGGAATGATTGGTTTGCATGTCAATTTAATTAGGGTTTCGCAGGTAGCCTGCAATCTGGATAGAACTGTCTACAAATACCATTTTCGGGTTGGCATTACGCTCGATGTGATAATGTGCTTCGTTCAGCTCGGCAGAGAGCCGCTCGGCGTTATGCGGTGTTATCAGCTTTGAGAAATTTTCGATAAAGGCCTGTTCGGCAGGCGGCATAAAGGCCACCAGCGAAGTATCTACACCATACAACAACACTTTCCGGAACAGGTTCAGGGCGTAAAGCAGGAAGTTCTTCTGGTTCTCGCGGCCCAGCTTCTGAAAATCTTCGCTCATCTTTTCCACGATCTCCGCGAACCTGTAGCCGTAGCAGGAGCGCATCCAGTCCTGAAAGAATACGAAATAATCGCTGCTGATCTCGGTGGTGAGTTTGGTGGCGGCGTTCAGGCTGCCTTCGGCCATTTGCGCGATCTGGTAGGCAGCAGTAGGTTCGGTGTTGTGGGTCTGCTGCAGGTAGGCCATCACCTCTTCTTCTGAATAGGACCGCACCTGCACAATCTGGGTGCGGGAGGTAATGGTGGCCAGCAATTTCTCAGCAGCCTGCGACACCAGCAGGAAAAGCGTTTTTACGGGTGGCTCCTCTAGCAGTTTGAGCAGGGCGTTGGCGGCGGTGGTGTGCATCAGCTCCGGCAGCCAGATCAGCACAATCTTGTAATCTCCCTCAAAGGCCTTCAGCGACACCAGCTTTACCAGTTGCCGGCTTTCCTCTTTCGAAATAAGCCCCTGTTTGTTTTCGGCCCCGATAAACTGCATCCACTCGTTCAGGCCCTGGTACGGGTTGGCGAGCACAAACTGCCGCCACTCCGTCAGGAATTTCTGGCTCAGCACATCCTTCGTGACCGATTTAGTGCTGGTTACCGGCATCACGAAGTTAAAGTCGGGGTGCACCAGCTTGTCCATTTTCACGCAGCTGGCACATGTTCCACATGAATCTTCAGGAAGTTTGCTCTCGCAGTTAATGTAAGTGGCGTAAGCCAAGGCCAGGGCCAGGTTTGCGCTCCCCTCCTGCCCCAGAAACAGCTGCGCATGCGCCACGTGGTTCTGCCGCACCGAGTTCAGCAGCATCTGCTTGGTTTCCTGTTGCCCTATGATCTGTGAGAACTGCACTTCTATTAATTGTTAATTGCTGGTTGCTGGTTGTTGATTGCTAAATTGTTTAATGGTTAGATAATCGGTCAGTTCTTTTGGTATATCTACCAAAGGACTTTTTAACAATCAACAACTAACAATCAACAACCAAATTATTCAAATGAAAATGGCCCTCCGGAGGCTCTGCTGCTGCTAGAGGTCACGAAGGCTATCTGTTTCTATACTGCTTGGTCTGCTCAAATACTTCTGTCAGGATGGCGCGCTCTGTTTCGTCGAGAGCTACGTTGCGGCGTTGCATCACCTTTTCGGCTACCTCCAGGGCTTTGTCCAGCCTGTAGGTATCCAGGCCGGCTGCGCCACCCCACGAGAAAGAAGGCACAAAATTGGGCGGGAACCCTGCTCCGAATATATTGGCGCTCACCCCCACCACCGTGCCGGTGTTGAACATGGTGTTGATGCTGCTCTTGGAATGGTCGCCCATGATAAGGCCACAGAACTGTTGCCCGGTACCTTTAAAGCTGTTGCTGGGGTAGTTCCAGAGCTTCACTTCGGCATAATTGTTCTTCAGGTTCGAGGTGTTGGTGTCGGCGCCGAGGTTGCACCACTCGCCCAGCACCGAGTTGCCCAGGTAGCCGTCGTGCCCTTTGTTCGAATACCCCAGAACCACCGAGCTACCGACCTCACCGCCCACTTTCGAATGCGGCCCCACTGTTACGTTGCCCCGCATTTTGCCGCCCATGTTCACCACACTGCCTTCGCACAGCGCAAAAGGTCCGGCAATCATGGCTCCTTCCTGCACCTGCGTGTTTTTGCCGATATAGATCGGGCCTGTCTCTGCATTGAGCACGGCTGCCCGTATCTTGGCGCCCTCTTCAATAAACACATTCCGCTCGCAATACACGGCCGTGTGCACATCGTACACGGGCCGGCTTTTGCGGCCTGCCGTCACTAGCGCGAAATCCTTTTCAATCTGACCGGGGTTTTGCAGAAAAATCTCCCATACCTCCTTTAGCAGCGTACACTTTTCGACTTCCTTTACCGATCGGGCCAATGGCTGCAGGTCTTCTACCTGTTTTACATCTGCGCCGTTGGTGTGCAGGGCAAGTAATATGCCCTGGTAGGCCAGTCCTTCGCCCACAGCCAGCTGCCTGATGAGCCGCACCAGTTCCACATCGGGGCACAAAGCACCGTTTACGAACAGGCCAGTTTCCATTTGCCGCTTAAACTTGGTCTGCAGGTAAGGCTGCGTCAGGTAAGAGACTTCGCCACCCATGTAGGTGCGCCACTTTTCGGCTATGGTAAGGATACCTACCCGTATGTCGGCCACCGGCCTGGTAAAGGTAAGCGGCAACAGCGCCTGCCGTATGCCTGGTTCATCGAAGAGCACAACGTTCATAAGATCAAAAATAAAAAAGTCTTTTCGATATTATCGAAAAGACTTTGCTTTTAAACGTTTTAACCTTAAAACGTTTATTTTTTGTAACGCTTGTTGAATTTCTCAACACGGCCTGCAGTGTCCACAAAGATGTTTTTACCAGTGTAGAACGGGTGAGAGGCAGAAGAAACCTCCACTTTGATAACCGGATATTCAACACCGTCTTCCATGGTGATCGTCTCGTTAGAAGTCATGGTAGAACGCGTGATAAACTTGAAATCACTGGAAGTATCCTGAAAAACCACCTTTCTGTATTCTGGGTGAATGCCTTTTCTCATTATTATAAACGTTTATTAACCTTAATTCTGAATCGGACTGCAAAATTAACAAGAATTTACGAAACTAAAACCTTATTGACCAAATTATTTTGTTGTTTGCTTAAAACATAGGCCTGCTGGGAATATTATTTTAATTTTGCCACAGCAGCCAGGCCACAGGCCGCCCAACCAATAGCCCTGACAAAGATGACACACCCGCAACAGAACCAGATACTGAACAAAGCGCAGATCGAGCAAAAGATCATCCGGATGGCGTATGAGATTTATGAGCAGAACTTCGAGGAGCAGGAGCTCGTGCTGGCCGGCATTCACCAGACGGGCTACACCCTGGCCGAAATGCTTACCAGGGAGCTGCAAAAGATTTCGCCCATAGCCGTAACGCTCATCCGCGCCACGATCGACAAAGCCGCCCCGGCCGGCACGCCGGTTCAGCTCGACCCGGAAACGACCGATCTGCAAAACAAGGCGGTCGTGATTGTAGACGATGTGCTCAACACCGGCCGGATACTGACCTATGCCCTGGCCGCCATTCTGCAATACGCCCCCCGCAAGATAGAGATCGCCACGCTCGTAGACCGCAGCCACACCCTGTTTCCGGTAGCGGCCACTTACACCGGCTACTCGCTGGCCACCACCCTGCACGACCACATCAGCGTGGTGCTGCAGCCAGACGAGGTAGCAGCGTACCTTATTTAGAGTTATAAAGTCGAAGAGGTTGAAGCTAGAAAGTTTCGTGGGCACGCGCCTTCATCAGCGGCAGGTGTAGCAATTCCTGCCTCTTCACTTAACTTTTTACCATTAAAACCTGTTTCTCATCGTCAACCTCTCTAACTTTTACTTCTCTACCTCTTAACTTCTTAAGCTCCCCTACCTTTCTAACTTTAACTTCTCTAACTATCTACCTAAAAATGAAACAACTCTGTTTTGCCACCAACAACATCAAAAAGCTAAAGGAAGTGGGCCAGATGCTGGAGGGCACCTATAACCTGCTCACGCTGAAGGACATTGGTTGCCTGGAGGAACTGGCAGAGGACCAGCACACGCTGGAAGGAAACTCGCGGCAAAAGGCAGCTTACGTGTGGGAGAACTACCAGATCGACTGCTTTGCCGACGACACCGGCCTGGAAGTGGAGGCGCTGCACGGGGAGCCTGGCGTGTACTCGGCCCGCTATGCCGGCCCGCAACGCAGCGATACCGACAACATGCAACTGGTGCTGCAGAACCTGCAGGGCCAACAGAACCGGAAAGCACGTTTCAGAACCTCTATTACCTTGTTTCTGGGCGGGCAGGAGCACCAGTTCGAAGGGACTGTGGAAGGGCAGATTACAGAAACGTGGAACGGCGACACCAGCTTTGGCTACGACCCTATTTTTATTCCGGAAGGCTACAGCCAGACCTTTGCCCAGATGAGCCTTGAGGCGAAAAACGCCATCAGTCACCGCGGCAGGGCCATCCGGAAGCTGGTGGAGTTTCTGAAGGCGCAGCAGGGGGCTCTTTCAAATTAGAAATTAGAAATTGGGGAAACTTTTCATCTGAAAACAGTTTCAGAGAGGCAGCATTGAAGTAGAAATTAAAAATTATGGAAGGCTGCGGCCCCTCGTATGCTGCAATGATCCCGAAAACCCTGTAAATCGTTGGGTATAAAAGGATTCAGACCATAATCTTACCATCTATTATCAAGCGTCTAGTATCTAAAAAGCCTCTGGAGGGCCTTTTTCATTAGAATAATTGCTCTACGGACCAAGGAGGAAATCAGGTAAGAGGCAGGGCATTTTGTTGTACACCATTACCAATATTCAATATTTAACATAAAGCATTCTGCCGCAAAACCTTAAATTTGTATTCAGAGACCAGGATTCCTATGCAAAAGCCATACATAGTCGGGATTACAGGGGGCAGCGCTTCAGGGAAAACCACTTTTTTGAACAAGCTGCTGTCCTCGTTCGCGCCGGAGCACATCAGCCTTATCTCGCAGGACAACTATTACAAGCCCCGCGAGTACCAGACAAAAGACGCCAACGGCATCTTCAACTTCGACCTGCCTTCCTGCATCGACGATGAGGCCTATGCCGACGACCTGCGCAAAATAAGCCAGGGCGAAACCGTGCACCGGACAGAGTACACCTTCAACAACCCGGATGTGGTGCCGAGGCAGCTGGCGTTCAGGCCTGCCCCTATCGTAGTGGTGGAGGGCATTTTCGTGTTTTACTTTGAGGAGGTAGCCAGACTCATGGACCTGAAAGTGTACATAGACGCCAAAGAATACATTAAACTGCAGCGCCGCATTACCCGCGACCGCATTGAGCGCGGCTACGACCTGGACGATGTGCTCTACCGCTACACCAACCACGTAGCGCCCACGTACGAGAAATACATAGAACCTTACAAGCACGATGCCGACATCATCGTGCCGAACAACAACCAGTTTGAAAAAGGGCTGGAAGTGCTCACTACCTTCCTGAAAACAAAAATTAAACCATGAGGTACAAGTTTGCAGTAATCGGTCTGGGCGTATTCGGAAACTCCATTGCCCGGACACTTGCCGAGCGCGGGGCAGAAGTACTGGCCATCGACAACAATGAGGACCATGTGCAGGACATCAAAGACGAAGTAGCCTACGCCGTCACCCTCGACTCTACCGACATTCGTGCACTGGAAGCCCAGAACGTGCAGGACATGGATGCCGTGGTGGTAGCCATAGGCGAAGACTTTGAGGCTTTGCTTATTACCACGGCCAACCTGCAGGAACTCAACATAAAACGGGTAATTACCAGGGCCTCTAACAAGCAGCAGCGCCGAATCCTGGAAAAAATGGGGGTACAGGAAATTCTGTCGCCGGAGGGCGAGGTAGGCAAAACGGTGGCAGAGCGCCTGCTACAACCAAGTATCCGCACCTTCCTGCCTCTCCCCGACAACTACGAGATCGTAGAAATTAACACCCCGCGCGGCGTAGCCAACCGCAGTATTGCCAAAATATCCCTCCGCGAAAAATACAATCTTAATCTGATCACCATCAAACGCTCTTTTGAGGAGGTCCTGGACGGAAAAGCAATGCAGGTAGAGCATATTATAGGGGTGCCCAAAGCCGAGACCATCATCTACCCTTCTGATATCCTGATTCTTATAGGAAAAAAGAACGACATAAAGCGTTTTATTGAAATTAACAGGTAGCCTGTCTTCAATTTCAGAAAAAAAAGCATGTGAGGGGGACAAAACCGGCTTTATACGTGTCTTAGTATAGAAAGGGCTGTAAAATGCCTATGTTGCGGACACAAAAAATCAAAAAACCTTGTGTCTTATGTCCTTTTACTTACATTTGTAATTAATTATGCCAAAACCTAAAGCTATATACTGTCACGTAAGGCATCTGCTGATGTCTCTCACGCTGCTCTGGGCACTTATGCTCAATGGGCAGGAGGTGATAGCGTATAGTGCTGCGGCAAAGGCAACTGGCCCTGCTACGGCAGCCATGCTGGCCATGGCGCCAGAGAGAGAATCTAAAACCGAAATAAAGCAGAAGGTATCGCTGGAGGCCACTACCTCTTTTGTAGCCCTTAACCTGCAGCAGGCCATCGTGCCTGTTCCGATACAGTCTTTTGCAACACCCGCCGACGAGGAAATGAAAACCTCTGGCCTGGCACCGCCCGGCAATGGCTTTGTTGCGCAGCTTTTTCCTGTTACCATTCAGCCTAACGCTCCCTAGTTAGCCTGCCATCTCCCCTTTTTTAACGATTTTTCCGCTCCCTGCGGAACAGCTATGCCCACGCAACAAGTTTACTTCAGCAGCAGGCATGGCAAGCGGTTCATTATCTTATTTATCTATACTTAATTTCTTATTTACCAATGCGGAACAAAAATTTAATTATTGTCCTGACAGTACTGGTAACGGCGCTTTGCCTGTACTACCTGTCATTTTCGCTGATCTCGCGCAATGTGCAGAAAGACGCGGAGGTCTATGCCACTGACGCACAAGGCAACGTAGATCTGTCAATGCAGCAGGCGTACCTCGACTCAATCTGGAGAGAGCCCGTGTTTATGAACTACACCTACGAGCAGGTGAGCAGCAAGGAGCTAGGCCTGGGCCTCGACCTGAAGGGCGGCATGCACGTTGTGCTGGAAGTATCTCCGGTAGAGATCATCAAATCACTGTCTGGCAACAGCAAAGACCCTAACTTCCTGAAAGCCCTGGCCCGCGCCCAGGAGATGCAGAAGAACAGCCAGCAAAGCTTTACTACGCTGTTTGGCGAAGCTTACCGCGAAGTGGACCCCACAGGCCGCCTGAGCCGTATTTTTTCTAACCAGGCTAACCGTGGCAGAATCAGTTACGAATCTTCGAACGCGGAAGTATTAAGCGTGATCGACGGTGAGGTGGAAGATGCCATTGAGCGCTCTTTTAACATCCTGCGTACCCGTATCGACAAGTTTGGCGTAAACCAGCCCAACATTCAGCGCCTGAAAGGCAGCGGCCGCATCCAGATAGAACTTCCAGGTGTAGACAACCCGGACCGTGTGCGGAAGCTACTTTCCGGCATGGCAAACCTGGAGTTTTGGGAAGTATGGACGCCAGAGGAATTCTCCCCGTATTTCTCAAAGCTGGATGAGTTCCTGACACAGCAGGAAAAAGCAGGAAAGCTTAATTTACGCACTACCGCCACGGCGCAGCAAGATGCACTGAACCAGGCTGCCGCTCCTGCCACAGCAACCCCTCAAACAGAAGACGTGCTGGCACAGGCTGCCGCCACCGATACAACAACGGCCGCGACAGACACAACAGCCCTCGCCCAGACAGCACCAACTGACACGACCGCGCTAGACTCGCTGGCTGCCGAGCAAAACAGTGTGCTGGCCCGCCTCTTTACCATGATGCCCGGCGGACTGGGTGCCAACGTGCGTGACACAGCCAGGATCAACGACATTCTGACTAGCCCGGAAGTACGTTCCATTTTCCCGTCGAACATGAAATTCCTGTGGAGCGTGAAGCCGGTAGCAGGCGACAACCGCCAGGAGTTTGTGGAGTTCTATGCCATTAAGAAAGGCCGTGGCGGCAAAGCCCCGATGGGTGGCGATGCCATTAACGATGCCCGCCAGGACTTTGACCAGCATGGTCGCCCTGAAATAACCATGAACATGAACCCGACTGGCGCCAAGCAATGGGCCCGCCTGACGGCTGCGAACGTGGAGCGCCAGATTGCAATCGTTCTCGATGACAATGTGTACTCAGCGCCGGTAGTAAAAGGAGAGATTACAGGAGGCAACTCCTCCATTAGCGGCAACTTTACGGTAGAGGAAGCGCAAGACCTGGCCAACATCCTGAAAGCCGGTAAGATGCCGGCTCCTACCCGCATTGTGGAAGAAGCCATTGTAGGCCCGTCGTTGGGTCAGGAGGCCATTAATCAGGGCCTTATCTCTACCCTGGCAGGCTTGCTGCTGGTAGTAATCTTTATGATAGCCTATTACAACCGTGGCGGCCTTATTGCTAACATTGCGCTGGTGTTCAACATCTTCTTTATTTTAGGAATACTTGCTCAGTTCAACGCCGCCCTCACGCTGCCTGGTATAGCCGGTATTGTGCTTACGCTGGGTATGGCCGTAGATGCCAACGTGCTTATCTTTGAACGCATGCGCGAAGAGGCCCGCAAAGGACTGAGCATACGCGAGGTGATCAACAAAGGGTACGAGAAAGCCTTCTACACTATCTTAGATGCCAACGTAACCACCTTCCTGGTAGGTTTTATTCTCTACTACTTTGGCTCAGGCCCTGTAAAAGGCTTTGCCATTACCCTGATGATCGGTATCGTTACCTCTTTCTTTACGTCGGTGTATATTTCGAGGCTGTTTATCGAGAGCTCTTTCAAACGTAGCGGCAAGCTCTCCTTCTCCTCAGCGTATGCGGAAAACCTGTTTAAGAACATCCGCTTCGATGCCATGAAGTACAAGAAAGTTACGTACTCCATCTCCATTGGCATACTCCTGCTTGGTATTGGGGCGCTGATAATCAATGGCGGACCTAACCTGGGTGTCGACTTTAAAGGTGGCCGCTCGTACGTGGTGGAGTTCGACAACGCCGTGCCTGCCTCCGATATCCGTAATACCCTGATAGAGAACTTCGAGTCGGCTGGTACTGAGGTAAAAACGTTTGGAGCCTCTAACCGGGTAAAGGTGATTACCAGCTGGCTAGCCGACGATGAGAGTATTGAGGCCGACGACAGAGTTTTGACTGCCCTGGAGAAAGGCCTGCAGCAATACAGCAACCTGAACCCGGAGATACTGAGTTCCTCTAAAGTAGGAGCCGGCATGGCCGACGACATCCAGAAAACAGCACTCATAGCCATGGCACTGTCGCTGGCCGGCATCTTCCTGTACGTGATGCTGCGCTTCAGTAAATGGCAGTTCAGTTTGGGCGCGGTTGTGGCCCTGTTGCACGACGCACTCATAATTATTGCCATATTTGCCATACTGGATACACTTGGCGTATCGTACGAGATGGACCAGGTATTTATCGCCGCCGTACTGACGGTGATAGGCTACTCGATAAACGACACGGTGGTGATTTTCGACCGTATCCGCGAGTACATGTCTGACAACCCACGTGCAGCCGTTCGTGACCTGATAAACCCGGCCCTGATCAGCACGTTCAGCCGTACGATCATTACCGCCGTTACTGTGCTTCTGGTGGTAGTGGTGCTTTTCATCTTTGGTGGTGAGGTGTTGCGTGGCTTCTCGCTTGCACTTATCATAGGTGTGTTAGCCGGTACGTACTCTTCCCTGTTTATCGCTGCCCCGCTGGCGGTAGATACCATGAAAGAGCAAACTGAGCCAGCTGCCTCGCTTAAAACAAACCAGCCTGCTCAACCTGTGCGCTAAGCTAGTTTAGCTACCCGTATAAAGCGGGTAGGCTGTAAAACGAAAGAGTGGCTGCTCCATCCGGGGCAGCCACTCTTTCGTTTTTCTGGGCATGGCACCTGAAAATTGCAAGCCTTTTGTCCGTGCCCGGACCTTGTGCAGAAAAGCCTCCAGGAGGCCATTTTCATTCCAATAATTGCTGGGCGGCAAATCTTACCCCTAGCAGGCAAAGCGATTAGCGGTCAATTTGTTGTCGCTGTAGAACCAGAGATCCGGGCACAAAAAAATGTCCTGCCTTCCATCGAAAGCAGGACATTTCATTTATCTTGAATTCAGGGAGTTAGATGGTAATGCCGTCGGCCACTACTTCTCTTACTTCCGGCACCATGCGCTTGAGCAGGTTTTCGATACCAGCCTTCAGGGTAACCGTGGCAGAGGGGCAGCCGCTGCAGGAACCCTGCAAGTGCACTGTCACCACCCCGTCGTGGTACGATTTAAAGGTAATGTTGCCGCCATCCTGCTCCACTGCAGGGCGCACGTAATTTTCGAGCAGGTCGATAATCTTCTGCGACAGCTCAACATCTTCCGGCGAAGTGTCGGATCCGGCAGTGGCCGTGGTTTTAGCAACCGGCATCTCCGTGAAGATCGGGCCGCCAGCCTCTACATATGATTTCAGGAAGGCACGCAGCTCAGGAATAAGCTTTACCCACTCAATGGAGGTGCTCTTGGTAACGGTTACAAAATTGCTGGCGATAAACACGCGCGACACATAATCGAAGTTAAAAAGCTCCTGCGCCAAGGGCGAGTTTAATGCGCTCTCAAGGTTTGGATAATCTACGCTCTGGCCATCGGGCAGAAACGCTACATTCATCACAAACTTCATTGATTCCGGGTTAGGGTTAGCTTCAGCATAAACTGAAACTACCTTTTCTTTATTTTCTGTCATAAGATACGCTGTTTAATATTAAAACTTTTGTATTGGTTTTAAAGTTTCCAAATTTACTTATAATTTCTGAGAAGTGCCAGAAACCTTACTTTAGCATGTTTAAACACCAATAAAGCGGAGTTATAGGCTACTGCAACATCTCCTCGAAGAATCCGGGCCAATTTCAATTACCAGGAGGCTTAAAACAACCGGCGGCCAAGTTCCCGGAAATCAGGCTTTGTTTTCTTCCAATTGAACAGCAGGATTAAGTGGTCCTGCCTCTGTTGCCTTGGTGAGTTACAATTTTCGGCTTCAAAAAGCAAAGATGCAGTTTATACGAACTCCACGGGGCGGTTTGCCCGGAGTCAATCCGCTTCTAAAAAAAATTATGCCGTTGCCTATGCCTGCTTAACTGTAGCTATTTAGCCCAGAAAATGTAATTTTGCGCAACTGTTAAATTTTTATTTAGCCTTAGACTGCGTATTTAACATGCTCAACCACTTTACTGTTCTGGCGCAGGCACACCCTGCGGTGCCTGGTTTCCTCATTATTCCGTTTCTGCTCCTGATCGCGCTGATCGCCAGTGGTCCGATCTTTTTTGGTCATTTCTGGGAACACAACTACAAAAAAGTTGCTGTTACGATTGGCCTCACGGTTTTAGCCTATTATATATTCGTGCTGCACGATGTGCACATGCCCATACACACCTTCTTTGAGTACTTCTCTTTTGCCGTCCTGCTCAGTTCCCTGTACATAGCAGCCGGCGGTATCTACATCAAGACCGATGCCAGATCGACCCCACTCACGAATGCAGCCATGGTGGCTGTAGGCGCTGTGCTGGCTAACGTGATAGGCACTACCGGGGCCTCGCTGCTCCTTATCCGCCCGTTTATCCGGTTAAACGCGCACCGCATAAAGGCCTACCAGATTGTTTTCTTCATTTTTATAGTGAGCAACGCCGGTGGCCTGCTGACGCCGCTTGGCGACCCGCCGCTGTTTATAGGTTTTTTAAAAGGCGTTCCGTTCTTCTGGACCCTGCAACACTTGTTTGTGCCCTGGCTGCTGGCTGTTTCGCTGCTTTGCCTGGTGTTTTACCTCATCGACAGACGCAATGCGGCAGCGCGGCCCCAGCCTGATCTGGCAGAAAAGGCGGCTGGTGACAAGACAGAGTTTGAGGTGAGTGGCAAGCGTAACCTGATCTGGCTGGCCATTATCATTGGCGCCATTTTCCTGGACCCGAACGTGGTGGAAGGCATGCCGCACATCAACTACGACGGCAACCGCTTTTCTTTCCTGCGCGAAATTATTCAGCTGACCGCCGCCTTCTTCTGCTTCCGTTATTCGAACAAAGCAGCCCTGGAAGGAAACCAGTTCAACTTTCACCCCATTCTGGAAGTGGTGTTCCTGTTCTTCGGCATTTTCTTCTCGATGATGCCAGCCCTGCAGCTTTCTGCCGAAATCGCTTCCGCTCCGCAGTTTGCGCAGTACATCACGCCTAATTTCCTGTACTGGGTTACCGGGTCACTTTCCGGGTTCCTGGATAACGCACCTACCTACGCCAACTTCCTGTCGCTGGCCATGGCCAAGTACGACATGGCGCAGAGCAGTGTGGTAGAGGTAAGGCAGTTTGCCACAGGCACCGGCGCAGACCCCGGCACGCTGGTCATGCTGGAGGCTATTTCATTGGCAGCAGTTCTTTTCGGAGCCTTCACCTATATAGGCAACGGCCCTAACTTTATGGTGAAAGCCATAGCAGAGAGCGCAGGCATCAAAATGCCGTCTTTCTTTGGCTATGTGGTACGTTTCTCCATTCCGTTCCTGCTGCCGGTACTGATCCTGATCTGGTACCTGGTGGTGCACCTGCGCCTGTTCTAGTGTTGGCCGCAAATACCTTTAAAAGCCGAAGGGCCGGATTCATTATGGAATCCGGCCCTTCGGCTTTTAAAGGAAAAAGAAAAGTCTCTGAAATTATTCTAATGAAAATGGCCTTCCGGAGGCAAAAAGACGCAAAGCTCTCTTTGGTTTAGAAATATAGAACTTTGAGGCCTTGCACCTCACCTTAACCATTCAACAATCAGCAACAAACAATCAGCAATTATTCTAATGAAAATGCCCTTCCGGAGGCTACTGGCCGATCCTGCTCACCTGCTGGCGCATCAGGAAATCGGCAATTACGAGTGCGGCCATGGCATCTACAATGGGCACGGCCCTTGGCAATACGCAGGGGTCGTGCCGGCCTTTGCCTTTCAGGGTAATTTCTTCGCCCTGGTCGTTGATGGTTTGCTGCGGCTGCAGAATGGTGGCCACCGGCTTAAACGCGACGTTAAAGTAAATGTCCTGGCCGTTGGAGATGCCGCCCTGTATACCCCCCGAACGGTTGGTTTTGGTGCGCACATTCCCGGCCTCGTCGGTGTAAAACTGGTCGTTGTGCTGGGAACCTCTCATCTTCACGCCTTCAAAGCCACTGCCATATTCAAATCCTTTCACGGCGTTAATACTAAGCATCGCTTTTCCGAGCTCTGCGTGTAACTTGTCGAACACGGGCTCCCCAAGGCCGGCCGGAACGCCTTTGATAACACAGCTCACCACACCACCAATGGTGTCTAAACTGTCGCGGGCATCTTCTATGAGCTTTATCATCTCTCCGGCGGTGTTGCTCTCAGGGCAGCGCACGATGTTGGAGTCGATCAGGCTCAGGTCCAGCTCGGTGTAGGCCTGCTCCAGTTTTATGCTCCCCACCTGCGACACATAGGCAGCTACGCTAATGCCATAGTACTGCAGCATTTTGGCTGCCAGGGCTCCGGCAGCCACGCGTGCCACGGTTTCGCGGGCAGAGCTGCGGCCACCGCCTCTGAAATCGCGGGTACCGTACTTGGCTGTATAGGTATAATCGGCATGCGAAGGCCGGAAGGCGTGCTCGATATGCGAATAGTCGTGGCTTGCCTGGTCCTTGTTGTTTACCACCATAGCAATAGGTGTGCCCTGTGTCTGGCCATTAAAAATGCCGGAAAGGATGGTTACCTTGTCTTCCTCTTTGCGGGGTGTGGTAATGTTAGACTGGCCGGGACGGCGGCGGTCCAGGGCATGTTGGATCTCCTCGGTCGTAATCTCAATACCTGCCGGGCAGCCGTCAATTATTACTCCTACTGCGGCGCCATGTGACTCCCCGAATGTTGTGATCCGGAAAAGCTTACCGTAAGAATTGCTCATTTATGCTTAGTTCTTAAAAAAACAAATGCCGATACAACCAGTAGCACCAGCAAAACAATATTTGTGTAGCGCTTGATCTCGTCTACATAATGTAAACTTACCAAAGTATTTTCTTCATTCTTAATGATATTGTAAAACGTACCCAAATTTCTTGATAAAATAAGGTCGTCCCGGTCGCTCTCTCCTGTTACACGCACTACCAGTTCAGGGCGAAGGGTGTCGTATACAGCTGTTTCGGGGTTAAAAAACACCCAATCAAAGGCATCGCTCAGGCTATAGTAGCCAGGCTGCCGGGCTATGGCCGGGTAAATAAATGTTTTGGCACCTGTTATGCGCCCGTCGCGCCGGGTAATATTCTGGCTCAGGTCCGAAGGGTAAAACTCCAGGCCAGGGACCGGCACAGGCTCAGGAGCCATAATAGCGGCCAGGTTCCCCTCCCCCACAATCTCGAACTGGTACTTAATGCTTTTGTTAACCGAAACATTGCTTTTATTCACCTCCTCGTTCAGGGAGTAGGCACCTACCGGCACAACATCGCGGAGCGGGTGGGGCGGCAGTTCCTTCACCACAATACTCCGTTCCCGCGCCCTGAAGGTTTTGTATCCTTCTAACCTGTCTTCGGCTAACAAGCCAGGGTTCTTAGCCACTTTGTACTTGATCATTCTCAACGAAAGCGGCGGAAAAACCAGGGGCTCCTTGTTGAGGGGGTACAGTACGGCTTCGTAGAGCTTGAAGCGCAGAAAGGGCTTGTCTGAAATACTGACCTGCTCCGGCGTGATCTCCCCGATCTCAAAGGTCTCTTCCCACACGTTGGGTTGCTTAAGCTGCTTTAGGATAGAGGTGAGCTGGTTGGCGAAATCGTAAAAATCGAGCAGGCGCTGGTCTTCGTTGGCCAGGTAAAAATAGAGCACCACGCCTACTCCCTCGCCCACAAAAACTTCTTTTTTGCTGGTGTAGAGCGTCAGAAAAGCGTTGTCTTCCATATCCACGAACTCCTGCTCTGCTTCTATCTCTTCTTCGGCCTCTGCCTCGGCTATGGTGGGGTCCGGGCTTTGGGGGTTGGTGGCCATGGGCAGCACCTGTATGGTCGTGCCCTTCGATTGCACCACCTGCCCGTTTACCTTCATAGCAAATGGCTTCAGCTCAAACTCCCCTTCTTCAAAGGCTGCATAGTTTTGGGTAACGGTGAGGATAACGGTGGTTTTGCCCCCCACTATTATGGTTTTAGTAGAAGAGAACTTGGTGCTTTTCTTAAACCCCTCAATATCCGGGAAGGCGGAAATATCTTTCAGCTCCTGGTCCTGAAGCCTGGCCGAGATGGTAAAATACTGGTTGATGGGCAGCCGGCTTTGGCCAAGCTCAATGCGTACCTGCTGCGCTGTGGCTGGGGCCACAGACGCCAGCATAAAAAAAGCAAGTAGAAACAGGAACCGCATACGCTTTTTTAACCTTCTGGCAAGACCGGATTTCGTAAAGAACCAACAGCCAGCAGCAAAGATAGCAAATATTGCACGCTTTGAGCCATAAACTGCTGCCAGCCATACCCTGGTCCGGCTCACTGGCAGCCCTTTCAGAACGTCTGCAACAAAGGTCTGTTTTGGGGTATCGGCCCGGGTTTGGGCCAAAAAGGTTTGGGTAAAAGCCTGATCTCTAAAAGGGGAAAGTAACGTTGCTAAGCAATAAAAATTGCCTCATTTTTATCAGGACAAATTTCATACAAAAGTGGCAGCTTCTTCATCACCATAAAATCAACAGTAACAGGCTGAAAGCACGTTGCTTACAAATATTAGTTAGTTTCTTCTTGGTATTTTATACAATTTTTTATATATTTACGCTCATTATGACGCCTATGCTGTACAGCACCTTTCAGGCTATAACACGTATTTGCTAATACAATACATCGATCATACATTTACAAATACAATGTTAGAATACGTAAAAACCATCTTATTGAAAGTAAGTTTCGATAAGTCGCTTTTTGAGAAAGAGCTTAGAAAAGCTTTTAAAGTTCTGGTAGTTGAGGAAATTAAAGAACTGAAGCAATGGTGTTACGAAAAATTCTCGGGGGTCTATTTACGCATCCTGAACCGGGTATTCTCTAAAAACGCCATTTAGTTCTCCTCGCTGGTTGTACCTTCCACAAACTTTATATTCCGGAGCAGGCCCTTATAGCCTGCTCTTTTTACAGCAGACTTCCTGAACAGCTGCGAAAACACTTCCTGCGTCAATTCCTGCCAATCGGCCTTTTTTAGTTCTTTTAGCTGCGGATGCGGCGCAAATGCCGGCTCCTGATGCGGCTTGCTGAAGCGGTTCCAGGGGCACACGTCCTGGCAAATGTCGCAACCGAATACCCAGTTGCCGAATTTCCCGTTCATGTCCTGCGGCAACTGATCCTTCAGCTCAATGGTGAAATACGAAATGCACTTGCTGCCGTCCACCACATACGGCGCCACAATGGCATCGGTGGGGCAGGCATCCAAACACCGGGTGCACGAGCCGCAATAATCCTTTATGGGCCCGTCGTAGACAAGCTCCAGATCTATAATGAGTTCGGCAATAAAATAGAAGCTGCCCACCTGCGGCGTAATCAGGTTGCTGTTTTTGCCCACCCAGCCCAGTCCGCTCTTTTTGGCCCAGGCCTTGTCGAGCACCGGGGCTGAATCTACGAAGCAGCGGCCGCCTACCTCCCCTATTTCCTCATTTATAAACTTCAGCAGTTCCTTCAGCTTGTCTTTGATCACGAAGTGGTAATCGGTGCCGTAGGCGTACTTCGATATCTTGTAAGTATCCTCCGCTGGCTGCTGCTGCTCCGGGAAATAGTTGAGCAGCAGCGACACCACCGATTTGGCGTCGTCTACGAGCAGGCGCGGGTCCAGGCGCTTGTCGAAGTGGTTTTCCATGTAGCGCATCTGGCCGTGCATGTTCTGGTTAAGCCAGTTCTCCAGCCGGGGCGCCTCCTCCTCCAGAAAATCGGCCCTGGATATGCCACAGTACATAAAGCCCAGTTCCTGCGCCTTTTGCTTAATCAGGTATGTGTTTTTCTCTTTCGTCAAAATGTAAAACTCCTGCTATGGTGGTAGGATAATAAAAGAACAAAATTAAACTAAAATAAATCCTTTGCACGATTCAGTAGCAGCACCTGGCGCAGCCAAGCCTCCGGAAGGGCATTTTCATTAGAATAATTCGGTTAGTGGTAGATTGTCAGTTGTTAAATTGTTTAATAGTTGATTTGGAGATGAACCGGAGGACATCAATCAGTTCTTGTAGCTACGCGAACTCCTGCTGCAGACAAAAAGTCTACTATCTAGCATCTAATATCTAACATCTAAAAAGCCTCCGGAGGGCCAATTTCATTAGAATAATTGCTTCCCTTGAGCCTCGGAACAGGAAGGCTCTTTTCCCGAAAACGAAAAAGCAGGCCTAGAGCCTGCTCCTTACACTTATTACAAACATTTTACTATACTTTAAACTTCCGGTTGATTGAACAAGCCACCGCCTGTTACCTGCTGCGGCGGAATTTTGCCCAGGTGTCGGTAGGCAAGCTCCGTTGTTTCGCGTCCGCGTGCCGTCCTTTTAATGTAACCCTCCTGAATCAAAAAGGGTTCGTACACTTCCTCAATAGTTTCTGCCTCTTCTCCACAGGCTGTCGCAATGGTAGAAATACCTACCGGCCCGCCTTTGTACTTGTCAATAATGCAGAGCAGGATGCGGTTGTCCATATCATCGAGGCCGTTGTGGTCTACGTCCAGCGCGTTCAGGGCAAACTTGGCTATGTCTACTGTAATCGTGCCGTCGCCTTTTACCTGGGCAAAGTCGCGGGTGCGGCGAAGCAGGTTGTTGGCGATACGCGGTGTTCCACGACTACGGCGAGCTATCTCGTAGGCCGCATCGGCGTGTATGGGCGCTCCCAGCAGGGCGGCAGAACGCTTCACAATAGTGGTGAGCAGTTCTGCATCGTAGTACTCCAGGCGTGAGTTAATGCTGAAGCGCGCCCGAAGCGGTGCCGTAAGCAGGCCGGAGCGGGTGGTGGCGCCAATTAAGGTAAACGGGTTCAGGCTGATCTGCACGGAGCGGGCATTCGGGCCGGAATCGAGCATGATGTCGATCTTGTAATCCTCCATGGCCGAGTACAGGTATTCCTCCACAATCGGGTTCAGGCGGTGTATCTCGTCTATAAACAGCACATCGTTCTGATCCAGGTTGGTGAGCAGGCCCGCCAGGTCGCTTGGCTTGTCGAGCACTGGTCCCGAGGTCATTTTGATGTTGGCATCCAGCTCAGAGGCAATAATGTGCGACAAGGTGGTTTTGCCCAGGCCTGGAGGCCCGTGCAGCAGCACGTGGTCGAGCGCCTCACCCCTGCGCCGGGCAGCCTGCACGAATATCTTCAGGTTCTCCACAATCTTTGCCTGCCCGGTAAAGTCGTGGAAGCTGAGTGGCCGAAGCGCCTTGTCTATATCACGTTCGGCTGGCGTTAGGCTCTCCTTATCACCAGTGATATAATCTTCTCTCATGGTATTCTTTGTCCTTTTTAAGCAGCTATGGCTGTACCTAAAGGTAACAGTTCCAGCTTTGGTTTCACTCCATTTCTACCTACGAATTTACTCATTTTTGCTAATTATTTTATATAAATTAATTATAAATCTAATATTATTAGCATTATCTGTATTTGTGGTATTAAATTCGGTATTTGCTATAGCTCCACTCCTTACAGCGTTTGCCATGTTCTGATCCCACCACAACATCACCAGCCACGCCTTCTTCAGCCCTGGCGACGATTGCCTCCATGCTATTGTCACCGGCATTTCGGAGGCAGTACAGGCTATAGACATCTGCGTGTTCACCATCAGCGACGACCGCATTACTGATGCCATCGTCCAGGCCCACCGCAAGGGCGTCAGGATCCGGATTATTACAGACAACAAAAAAATCCACGACCATGGCTCCGACATTAAAGAACTGGCAGCGAAAGGCCTGCAGGTGCGCGTAGACAAGACGCGTAGCCACATGCATCATAAGTTCGCCCTCTTCGATGGAAGCCGGGTGCTAACCGGCAGCTACAACTGGACCCGCAGTGCCGCCCTGTTCAACCACGAAAACGTGCTTGTTACCGACCAGCCTGGCATTGTACAAGATTATAGCCGCGAGTTTGAAAAACTTTGGAAAGAAATGGCAACATACACCTTCCGGCGCGAAGGCAATCGGGGAACTGCCCTGGAGGAGTAACGTGTACTGCCCTGAAAGTAGAGTTGTATAACTTAAAAGAAGGTTCGGGCGCAAAGGGCGATCGACTGCCAGAACCTCTCGGAGGGCCATTTTCATTAGAATAATTCCAGGTGCTGGCTGCAGGAAGAGAAGTTTTCGGCTCTTACCCTGCACTTTTTATTCCTACCACATCCGTATTTTACTTAAACGCCTGGATACCGGTAATATCGGCTCCGGTAATGAGCAGATGAATATCGTGTGTGCCTTCGTAGGTGATCACTGATTCCAGGTTCATCATGTGGCGCATAATCGGGTACTCACCTGTTATGCCCATGCCCCCATGTATCTGCCGGGCTTCGCGGGCCACGCGCAGCGCCATGTCTACGTTGTTGCGTTTGGCCATGGATATCTGCTGGGTAGTGGCTTTTCCTTCGTTTTTGAGGGTACCCAGCCGCCAGGCCAGCAGTTGCGCTTTGGTAATTTCGGTGAGCATTTCGGCCAGTTTTTTCTGAGTTAGCTGAAAGGCCCCGATGGGTTTGTCGAACTGCACCCGCTCTATGGCGTACTTCCTGGCCGACTCATAACAATCTATGGCGGCGCCTATGGCTCCCCAGGCAATGCCGTAACGGGCCGAGTCGAGGCAGCCGAGGGGGCCACGCAGGCCTTCTACGTTTAGGAACAGGTTCTCCTTCGGCACCTTCACGTTGTCGAACACGAGCTCGCCGGTGCAGCTGGCACGCAGGCTCCATTTATTATGAATTTCAGGCGTAGAAAAACCCTCCATGCCACGCTCCACGAGCAGGCCTTTAATGCGGCCTTCTTCGTTTTTAGCCCATACCACCGCCACCTGACACTCCGGTGCGTTCGAAATCCACATTTTGGAGCCGTTGAGCAGGTAGTGGTCGCCCCTGTCTTTGATATTGGTTGTCATGCCGCCGGGGTTGGAGCCAAAGTCGGGTTCGGTGAGGCCGAAGCAGCCAAGCCACTCGCCACTGGCCAATCTGGGCAGAAACTTCTTTCGCTGCTCCTCGGAGCCGTAGGCATAGATCGGGTACATCACCAGGGAGCCCTGCACTGAGGCGGTGGAGCGCATGCCAGAGTCGCCACGTTCAATTTCCTGCATAATCAGACCATAGCTGATGTAGTCCAGCCCGCCACCGCCATATTCTACCGGAATGGTGGGGCCAAAGGCCCCGACCTCGCCAAACTTCGCCACGATTTCCGAAGGGAAGTGCGCCTCCTGCGCCCACTGCTCTATGTTCGGAGAGATCTCGCGCTTCACAAAGTCGCGCATGGTCTGCCGGATAAGCTTATGCTCTTCGGTTAGCAGATCATCTATGTTGAAATAATCGGGTGCTCCTGCAGATTCGTAGGCCATTTTTTTGTTTGCTGATTGTTTCTTGTTGATTGCCGTTCTTCCTTATATAGCCATACGTAGAATGTGCCTTCAACATCATAAAACAAGATAACAATTCGGCCTGATATTCATAAA
>NZ_VFSD01000016.1 GCF_014332515.1 Pontibacter beigongshangensis
TATTTGAATACATTTGTCCCTCCGGAGCGGCTTTAACTGCTGATGCTGCTGCGTATAGGATGCTATGGATGTAACTGCCTTTAAAGAAAGTCTTTCTGCCGCCCAGCCACCAGCCGGCGTTTCGGTGTACATGCAGGCGCTTTGGTTCGATGCCAAAGGCAACTGGGAAAAAGCCCATGTGCTGATACAGGACCTCCCGGATAAAAACGCCGCCTGGATACATGCTTACCTGCACCGCAAAGAAGGCGATATCTGGAATGCCGACTACTGGTACCGCCGGGCTGCCAAAACAAGGCCAGCTGTTTCTTTAGAAGAAGAGTGGGAGGGGCTGGTGCAGGCGCTTGAGTAATATCCTGAGTTTATGCAGAAGAAAAGATTTAATATTAATGCGATTGTTTGTTTCATTTTAGCGTTGGAATTCCTAGGGGCGGGTATTTACATGCTTATAAACAATCTTGTTGCTTATGGTGTCCGTAGCAGAACGCTTTCTTTGTATGGCTTTGGTGGGAGCTTGTTAATCTTAGTAAGCATTGTGTTTTTTTATGTAGCATATCATTCTTTGTCTCCTTTTGGAAAAATTAGAACATTTTTAGAAGATAGTAACAAAATGCCGAGAAGAAGAAAAACCAACCACATTAAGAAAAGAATACAAACAAAGGAGTAGACCTATTAAAACACGAGTTACTTTGTTTGACAAGCTTACATAAGGATAATAAATCTACAATAATAGTGTCATTTGGCCTTGACGGTACCCTTACTACCTTCCAGATTGGAGATTTCTCTACAGATAAGAGAAATACTTTTTAATGGACAAAAGGAGTAGTATCGATCAGGAAGGGGACTACATTCTTATTCAAAGAACTAAGTCGTAGGGGACACAAAGTCGGAATTTACACAACATCTTATCGCAACATTACCTGGATCCATTTTCAGTTCCTGACCTATAGCATCAAAAACGACTTCATTATTAATGAAGCACTTAACCGTACAGAGTTACACAATAGAAGCCTTTGTTGCTCTAAAAATCCTCCAGCATTTAATATTGATTTACATTTAGACGATGCAGCAGGTGTTGCGGTAGAAGGGGAAAAATTAAATTTTAAAACCATCCTAATATTAAAGAATGATATTGATTAGTTGGATAAAATATTAAGTACATATAATGATGCCCTGAGTGCTTCAGTTTATGTTCACCTATTCATAAATTCTTAACAAATGCCTTCCCAATTTCCTTAGCAACTATAAATCTCAACATCGTATATTTAACCTCTAATGAGAGAGGAAACCAAAATCACGCCCAAGCCGGAGAAAAAGATTATCGGGAGACGCGAGCGCGTGTCGTTTCCGGAGCTGGACCTGGAGGAGATCGAGGCCAAGATAGATACGGGGGCCTACACCTCCGCCATCCATTGTTCCGACATACACGAAGAATCGCTGCCAGACGGATCCCGGGTTATTAGTTTTGACCTGCTGGACCCTTCGCACCCCCAGTACAATCACCGGCGGTTCACCTTTACCGACTATACCTTTCGCGACATCAAAAGCTCGAACGGAGAGGTGCAGCAGCGGTATGTGATCAGGACCCGTATCAAGTTTTTTGAGGAAGAAATAGAAGCGGAGTTTTCCCTCTCAGACCGTAGCGACATGAAATACCCCGTGCTCATAGGCCGGACATTGTTGCGAGGCCGGTTCATAGTAGATGTTTCCCGTAAAAACGTCGCCAGAAAAACGAACATCAAACAGAAAAAAAAACATTTATGAAAATAGCCATTCTCTCCCGCAACCCGAAACTGTACTCTACCAAGCGTCTGGTGGAGGCAGCAGAGCAGCGGGGGCACGAGGCCGTAGTGCTCGACCATTTGCGCTGCGACCTTATAGTGGAGCAGGGCAACCCGCATATCCTGTACAAAGGCGAGCGCCTGACTGGGTTCGATGCCGTTATTCCGCGCATCGGGGCCTCTGTTACTTTTTACGGCACGGCCGTGGTGCGCCAGTTCGAGATGATGAAAGTGAAAAGCATTGTGGCCTCGCAATCTATTGTGCGCTCCCGCGATAAATTGCGCAGCCTCCAGATTCTGGCCCGCGCCGGGCTGGGCATGCCCAAAACCGCCTTTACCAACTACTCCAAAGAAACCTCCGAGCTGGTGAAAGAGGTAGGAGGGGCGCCGCTCGTCATTAAACTCCTGGAAGGTACGCAAGGCCTGGGCGTAGTGCTGGCCGAAACTAAAAAAGCTGCCGAATCGGTGATTGAGGCTTTCCATAACCTGCAGGCGCGTATTATTGTGCAGGAGTTTGTGGCAGAGGCAGGCGGAGCCGACATACGGGCTTTTGTAGTGAACGGCGAGGTAGTGGGCGCCATGAAGCGACAGGGCAAGGAGGGCGAGTTTCGCTCTAACCTGCACCGTGGGGGCAAGGCAACCCTCATCAAACTCTCGCGCCAGGAGAAAGCCGCTGCCCTGCTTGCCGCCAAATCGCTTGGCCTGAATGTGGCCGGGGTAGATATGCTGCAGTCGAAGCGGGGGCCGCTGATACTGGAAGTAAACTCATCGCCGGGGCTGGAAGGCATCGAGAAGGCCACCCAAAAAGACATAGCTGGCAAAATCATAGAATTTACAGAAGTGCTGGTAAAGAAAAAGCTCACCAAAAAGAAAGACGTTAGCGAGTAGCATGCCAGAAACCATAACGATAAACGGAAGGTCTATAGACAGAGGTGAGAAAGTGCTCACCAAACTGGTGATTTCGAAGCTGCCGAGCGGCACCATTATAGAAATCCCGGTATATGTGTTCAGGTCGGTGCACGATGGGCCGGTGGTGCTGCTTATGGCCGGCATGCACGGCGACGAAGTAAACGGCATCGAGATCATCAGGCGCATGCTGGGCAAAAAAATGCTCTATCCACTAAAAGGCACCATTATAGCCGTGCCCATCCTGAACATCTATGGTTTCCTGAACTTCTCGCGCGATGTGCCCGATGGCAAAGACGTGAACCGCAGCTTTCCGGGGAGTAAAGACGGTTCCCTGGCCAGCCGTGTGGCGTACCGGTTTATGAAGGAGGTAATGCCGTATATAGACTATGGCATCGATTTCCACACCGGCGGTGCGAGCCGGTCCAACTATCCGCAGATACGCTGTGTGCTCGACCACCCGAAGAATGTGGAGCTGTCGCAGGCCTTTGGAGCGCCTTTTATTCTGGATGCCTCTTTCAGAACCGGCTCGCTCCGGAAGGAAGCCTGGAAACAGGGCAAGTCTATTTTGGTGTATGAGTCGGGCGAATCGCTGCGTTTTGATGAGGTGGGAATCTGTACCGGCATAGAGGGCACCTGCCGGCTGCTGCACCACCTCGGCATGATGGCCGGTGCCCCGGCGGCCGCACAGGAGCCTGTGGTATGCCGAAAGGATGTGTGGGTGCGGGCCAAGAACGCGGGGCTTTTCAGGAGCATCGTGAAGTCGGGCGAGTATGTGAAAAAGAACCAGGCACTGGGTACCATTACCGACCCTTACGGCGAAATGGAAGTAAAAATTGCAGCCTCCTCGGCAGGGTATATTATTGGCCTCAACAACATGCCGGTTGTAAACCAGGGCGATGCGCTGGTGCACATCGCGTTTTGACTTATCCTGTTCTTACCTGCTCCGCTTTGTGTACACCATTCATCACCTGAAGCTTTTTCGGACTGCTTATTGTTGTTTGGTAAATGGTTAATTGGGAGATATGAAGTGGAGAAGATGTGGATATGAGATACTTGACTTTCAACGCTTCACGAATCAAAAGTTTAGTATCTCACTGGAAGGCCTTTTTCATTCAAATAATTTGCTTCTGACCCAATAGGTTGGAGTTTATATTACATGATGTACTTACAGGATTTGGCGCAGCACCAGATGATCGCGTACCAGGATTTATTTCAGCTACAAAAGTTGCCAAGCAGTTCCTTCCGGGAACCTTCCGCCTCTGAGTTCTACCAGGTTTTGCTAATGGAAGGAAGCGGCAAAATCAGCATCGACTTTGTGGAGTATGAGTTTGCCGGAAAAATCGCTTTGTTTACCACACCCTACCAGCATCTAAGTATTACCGGAACCACTGACTTCCTCATCGAGCGGCTTGCCTTCCACGGCGATTTTTACTGCATTGAGTATCATAAAAAAGAAGTTGCCTGCAACGGCTTGCTGTTCAACAATATCTACAGACACCCTTTTATTCCGTTAGATGACGACGAACTGCATGCCATCTTCGAGAAGATCCGGGTTGAAATAGAGAAGGAGGAACCGCATTCGGAGCCTATTCTGCGCACCTACCTGCAACTGATCCTGGCTATCTCGAGCAAAATTAAAATAGTGGCGCAACAGGTGGTGGCACAGGGCACTCCAATACCGCTGGTAAAGTTTAAGGAGCTTTTGGAAGCAAATTTTCTGACGCAACGCAACATAACCTTCTATGCCGACGAGTTGGCCCTTTCGCCGAATACGCTCACCCGGAAATGTAAGCAGTACTTCGGGAAGTCGCCATCGCAACTGATACAGGAGAGGGTGGTGCTGGAGGCTAAAAAGCAACTTCACCTTACCTACAAAAGCATTAAGGAGGTGGCAGCCGCCCTGAATTTTGACGATGAACATTATTTCAGCCGCTTTTTTAAGAAGCACACAGGTGTGTCACCTACCAGTTACCGGGAGAAGGTCGGTATCTCTATTGTGGCAGATTTGTCCATGAAATAGAAATATCTGTCCATTTACCCGCGCCTGGTTTTGGATTAGTTTTGTAGCATGAAAGATACGATACAAAACCTGATCGAAATAGTAGCCAATTCACAGCGCTATTTTATTCATTTCACCAGGATAGCCATTTTTGTCGTGATGGCCTGGATCGGTGGATTGAAAGCCTTTCAGTATGAGGCAGACGGGATTGTGCCCTTTGTAGCCAACAGCCCTGTGATGAGCTTTTTTTACAGCAAGGAGGCACCGGAGTACATGCAATACAAAAACAGGGAAGGCGAGTTTATTCCTAAGAACATAGCCTGGCACCAGGAGAACAACACCTACACCTTCTCATACGCACTCGGCACTGTGATCGTAATTATCGGGCTGCTGACCTTAGCCGGTATTTTTAATGCCAGGGCCGGGCTGCTGGGCGGCCTGCTAACGGTGGGGATGTCGGTGGTGACGCTCTCGTTCCTGATCACAACCCCGGAAGTGTACGTGCCCGATCTGGGCGGGCCTGACCACGGGTTTCCTTACCTGTCCGGGGCTGGCAGGCTTGTTATAAAAGACATCATCATGATGGCTGCCGGGCTTGTGGTGGCATCAGATGCTGCCAAAACGCTGCTGAAAGGAAACACATCCCGGTCTGTAGCGGCTGAAAGCATCCGGTACCGGGAGTCCGCTTAGGCATTTGCCAGGATAGCCTGGGAAGCAACAAAAAAGGAGGGCTCTGGTGAGAGTCCTCCTTTTTTGTTGTCGTATTTAAGTGTGCTAAAACACGTAGCGCACATGCAGGGCAGAGTCCCAGAAGCCGCCGCCGCTTGGTATGTTGATATAAGGCTTTATGTCGGCACCGATCGTAAACGGAATATCGCGGATAAAGTATTCGAGGCCCAGGATACCATCTACGCCCAGGCCGAGCACGTGCTTGTCGTGGTAATGCTTGTGATGACGATCGTAGTAGTAGCTGCCCTCGTAGAAGCCCACGTGGCCTCCCAGGCCGTAGTACCATTGCAGGCCGCTCACGTTAAAGGCCTGTGCGTGTTTTTCGTATAGCAGTGTAAGGGTGGTGCCTCTGTGGCGGAACCTGGTGCTGATGATGCCCTCTATAGCGGCATCGCTTTTAATAAAGTGTTTAATAGTCAGGCCTGATGCTACCCCACCCCGGAAGCCGATACCGGTAGAATAGCCACTTTGTGCCTGTGCTCCCACTGCACAAGCGATTACAATCATAAAGGTGAATGATAATCTGATAATAGTTTTCATGTTTATTTTATAAATTTGACTAAAAGCGGCACCAAACTGGCCATGTGGCTGCAAAGTTAAAATTTCTGGCGTAGCAAAGGCCACAATTCATACCTGATAATTATTTTTTGGGCGAAGCTTTATAGGACTGGAGATAGGCAGTTTTTTGGGTGCGCCTGCCTATTAGCTTAAAAAAAGTGATAAAGCCTTCGTTATCAAGTTGTAAGGCTTTGGCGAAGGGGTCTGGCTTTTTTTCTTCGGCATAATCGCGGATGTACTCGTTGCGCACCAGGGCTGCCTCTGCCAGCTGGCAGGCTTCCTGTATCTGCACCAGGCCGGTTTTTTCCCACAGTTTCCGCCACCAGTCTATGGCATGAATAAAGTACCAATAGTTTTGGTAGTCTTCTTTCAGGAACTCCGGCACCTGCTCCAGCGTCTCGATCTCTTTTGTGAAGCAGACATCCACCAGCGCAATATGGCCGTCGGGCTTCAGGAAGCGGGCAATGTAAGGAAGGTACTTTTCGTCGGTGCCGAAGTAGGTGTAGGAGTCTACCACAATAATGGCATCAAAATACTCGTCGGCAAAAGGGAGCGACCGGGCGTCGGCCTCGATCGGGATTACCTTGTCTTCGCAGCCTTCCTGCAGAATGCGCTCGTAGTTGGCACTGGCCGAAATGGCTTCGTCTACGGCCCAGACGGTAACGCCGAATTCCTTAGCCAGGAAAATGGAACTGATGGCCTTGCCGCAGCCCAGGTCCAGCACGCGCATGCCGGGCTTCAGGTGGAGCGACTTGGTCAGGCTTTCGAGGTTGAGGAGCACGTTTTCGCCCATCGAGTGTTTCCGCACCCAGGCCGGGTCGTAGCGCGAGGCCTTCGGAAACACATGTTGCAAGTGTTTGTCTGTCATAGAAAATCTTAGGAATAATTTAAAACATTTGTTATAGTAGCCTCACCGACTTTTGTGGGCGGAAGCATTTTCTCGGAAAAGAATCCAGGGCAGGCGAAAAGTGCCCTGTGCAGGCACCCACATGAGCAGCAGCAGCAGAGTCTCCGGAGGGCTGTTTTTATTGGAATAATTGCTGGTTGATTGTTAGTTGTTGATTGCTAGTTGCTGATTGTTAAATTGTTGATCTGGGAATATATAGATGACCAGTTAAACACAATTCAGTTCATAACTCTTAATTCATAAAAAGTCTAGCATCTAACATCTAGCTTCTAGTATCTACATAGAAGGCCATTTTCATTCAAATAATTCAGGAAAGTGAGGGCCATGGCAGGCCAAGGAGGCTCAACCAGCAGATCTGGCTAAATCTTCGATGTCGTCGGATGGGTAGATGTGCACGCCTTTTTTATCTTGTGCGGCAGCATGCAGCATGGCTTTGGCAACCGTTTCGCCTTGAATAGGCTTGTACTTTTCGAGCGGGCCGATAAGCAGGTTGCTGAGGGGGCGCATCACCTTGCTGGCCAGTTCTTCGCCGGTACGCTGCTCTTCGCGCTCACCTAGCAGCAACGAGGGCCTGAATATGTGCACCGAATCGTACCCCATGCCGGTAACTTCCTTCTCCATAGTGCCTTTTACGCGGTTATAGAAAAACAGCGCCCTATCGTCGGCGCCCATGGCCGATACCACCAGAAACTGGCTCGCCCCTTGGCTGAGCGCCAGCTCTGCCAGCTGCTTCACATAGGCAAGGTCTACTTTCTGAAAGGCATCTTTTGAGCCCGCTTTGCGGATGGTGGTACCCAGGCAGCAATACACATCATCGGCTGCGAGGTTGGCTTTGTACTTTGGGAGCTCATCGAAGTCAATAACCTTCTGATCGAGCTTGGGGTGGATAACGGGTACATCGCGACGGCCAATAGACACAACCTGGTCGTAGCGATCGGAGTTCAGGAGCAGCTGCAGGCAGTGGCCCCCGACCAGCCCGCTGGTACCGGCAATAAGTGCGGTTCTTGTTTTTTGCATAGCATTAAGGCAGGCTTTTTAGCAGACCTTACGCGATGTACCGGTTTTTGGGGCGAAATGTTGTGCTCTAAACTACAAAGTTGGAGAAAGAAAAGAATTTACAGCACCAGCCTGATGTGATCTGGCTCTATCACAATACGCCCCGCCTTGTACAGGCTGCCAATGGCGCGTTTAAAATTCTTCTTGCTCATGGCCAGCTTCTCGTAAATCTCTTCGGGGCTACTTTTGTCAGATAGGTACAGCTGGCCGCCCTGCTGCCGGAGCAGTTCCAGAATCTGTTCTGTGGCATCGCTTACCTCGTTAAAGCCACCGCCGGTTCTGCGCAGCGTCACGTCTATTTTGTTGTCGGGCCGGATGGTTTTTACAAAGCCTGTGAGCTTGTCGCCAATCTCTACTGTCTGGAACACCTCGTTCTTATAGAGAATGCCCATGTACAGGTTGTCGATGAGCACTTTGTAGCCGATGTCGGTGGAGCCGATCACCATCAGGCTCACTTCCTGGTTTTCAACAAGCCGGATGTCGTCGTTTTGCAGGTACTTGCCGAGCTTGGCGGTGGCTACCACGCGGTCTGAGGTTTCGTCTACGTAGAGGTACACGCAGTATTTGCGGCCGGGCAGCATCTTCTCTTTCTGGTTGTGCAGCGGCACGAGCAGGTCTTTCTCCAGGCCCCAGTCCAAAAAAGCGCCGAAGGGCGTGCTGTCTTTCACGGTGAGGCAGGCAAACTCGCCCACCGTGGCCTTGGGCGTCAGGTTGGTGGCGATCACGCGGTCTTCGGAGTCGCGGTACACGAATACGTGCACCATGTCGCCAATCTTAGCGCCTTCCGGAATGTATTTGGTTGGCAGCAGGATATCGCCGTCTTCTGAGGTGAGGTACACTCCAAAATCTACTGCTCTGCTTATTTCTAAGGTATTATAGTTGCCAAGGTCTACCATCTTTTGTTCGCCGTTTAGTTCTAGCTGCGTATGCTGCTTTAGCGCAAAGCTACAGAAATACTGCCTGGTGTAAAAGCAGAATCTGCTGCACGCACCTGTTTTGCTACATACGCAGGTAATATAGTGGAGGCCAAACTCAAGCGAGCCAATATTTTGAATTATTTAAATGAAAATGGCCTTCCAGAGCCTGTTTAGACACAAGGCACAGGACTCTCCTAAAGTTATGAGTTATGAGTTAAGAGTTGAATGGTGTTTTGCTGGTCATCTTCAAAATTTAAATCAACCATTTAACAATTTAACCATTTAACAATCAACAACCAGCAACCGAATTATTCCAATAAAAACAGCCCTTCGGAGGCGAAGCACTGCCTTACCGGAACTCCGTAACGCCGGGTTGCGTGAAGCGGAAGTCGGCAAAGTCGTAGAAGGGGCGCGTGGAGTCGTAGATCCTGAAATTGTTGAAGTTCTGCAGCGGCGGTCCTTTCGGGTAATAGTTGAGCAGAATCTGGATGGTGCTGAAAGAGAGGTACTCGTTGCGGAACCTGAACCCGATGCCAAAACCCGTATACGGCTTTGATTTGAGCGGAGAGCTCTTGTTGCCGGTAGACAGCCAGGCCATATCGGCAAAGGCCACCGTAGCCAGTCTGAAGCCGAACAGCGAGAAAGGCGTGTACAGGTTTGCCTCATAATTGATGGCGATGCGCTTGCTGCCCCGCACAAAATCGGATCGGAAGCCTCTCAGGCCGTTTTCGTTGTTGATGGTCAGGAGCTCCTCCGGAAACCGGTTCACGCCAAACGTGCCCCGCCCGATAATATAGTGCCGCAGTTTCCAGTTGCCCCACTCCGACAGCCTGGTAAAGTACATGGTCTCCAGGTCCAGCACGCCCTGCTCCAGCTGGTTGTTCCTGACAAAAGACCCGTAGGCTGCTCTGGCAAAGATGTATCCGAAAGTGGGATTATATTTGGCAACAGAGCCTTCGGTGCTGAAGTAGGCCCTGTTTGCAAGGTCTCCTTTCTGATAACCGTAGGTAAAAGCGAAAAGGCTGCCCGCCGGAACGTCTTCTGTGCGGCCAAAACCAAACAGAAAGCGGTCTTTGTAGTAGCGCCGCACGCTGTAGCCGATACTGCCCAGCACCAGGGTGTTGCTCTGGAAGCTGGGAGAGGGGGAGGTGCTGTAGTCGGTGTTGATCAGGCGCATGGCCAGAATGGTGCGCGCCCTCGGCTCAAAGCCCAGGTTGTAAGTCTTAAATTTAAAGGCCCTGCCCAACCAGACATCGTGGCGGGTATACACCACATTTTTATGGTAAGGCAGCGAGTCGGCTGCCACGGGCGGAAACAGAACCAGCTCATCGGCCCATTTCGTGCCAATGGCCCCTGCATATTTGGTGTTGGTGGAGAAGAAGTCGCGCCGCAGGTAGGCGCTTCGCTCTTTAAAGTAATTCTCGTTGGCATAAATAATATCGGCCGAGATATAAGAGTTGCTGATGTTTTCGATCGTGTAGGCGGCGGTTGCTTCCCAGGGGCGGGGCCGGTCCATGTTAAAGCGGTAGGAGGTGCGCAGCTGATGGCCCAGGCCCAGAAAATTAAGCTCTCGCACAGCCACTCTGCCGGCTCCCGAAGAGGGCGAGTAGGAGCCGGAGCCCCCAAGGCTAAACACATCTTTTGTTATAACGAACACATCCACACTGTCTTCGGTGGTGGTAGCCTCGTTCACGATAATGCGGGCATCGAGCAGGTAGCTGGTCTGGCGCAGCAAACGTTCCGACTCCACGAGTGCCAGCGGCTCCAGGTACTCGAAGCTCCGGAAGAGCAGTTTGTTCCGGATCAGCCGCTGCCTGGTTTTCATGTGAAGCGAGTTACCTGCCTTCTCGAAGAAGTTCTGCGGTACCCGGGAAGTGTCGTTGATAGAATAGCCAAAGGCGTTCAGGTTCCTGATTTCGATGTTCCGCACCACCTTGTAATTGTGCCGCTCATACTCCCGCTCTATCAGTTCCGCGTCCAGGCCATACACTTCCTCCTCCCGGCGGTCGAACACGAGTATGGCCTTCAACAACTTGCCCATAATGGTTTTTCGCTGCGAAATCTGCCGGAGGTTGCTCATCATACGCTCGTCGAACTTGGGCTTCAGCGTGTCGGACTCAATTGTGCTCAAGCTATCTTTTTTACCGGCACCAACTTCCTGCCCATGGCATACTCCTGCCAGCAGCAAAATGCTGGTAAGGCATAAGAAAGTAGTCCGGGTTAAAAAGAAATGCAGTAAAAGCATGTTGGTGTCAGTGGTTATCCGGCTTTGGTTCAGCCTCCGAATTTAACGTTTTCTTTAGCGATATATGTTATAATACTAGGCAGTAATTAATCAGAATACATAACAAAGTTCTGGTAAAAATAGGTTTAGGCACAGGCAAAAATAATGGCGGGGCAGGAAAACTGCTTTATTGGCGCAGTGGATTTTTCCCGGCCATCGGAGGTTCTTGCAAATTATATAACCAGCAGGTTGGGTGCCGGCAGGTGTAGCACCAGGAGCCCCATTCCGATGGGGAAAATTACCTGCTGCGCAACGACACTTCTCCCCCTGGCGTGGCCAGGTTAGAGCCGATTTGGGAAATATGGATCCAGAATAGCACTTGTGTCAGGCTATGATCGTCTCTTCTTTCTAATACAATGCTATTTTTTGGGCTGATTATCAGGTGTTTATGAGGTATAAGGCAAGTGCGGTTTTTGTACGAGGCCTGGCACGGTTTTTTAGCATGTAGTTTACCAATCTGGCACAGCCCTACAATAAAAGAAGCTACAGGAAGGCACAAGACTTACAAGAGGAGGCTGGTCTATAAGTGATCCTATGAAGCTTTTAGCAGTAGCAGCAGGCAATATTATCTCCGGAGGGTCAATTTCATTTGAAAAATTGCTTTATCAGATTTTCAGGGCAGGAGGCCAGCTAAAGCTTCTTCTGTTGCTAAAAAAGTTAGTTTTGAGTGGTATGTGGAAAACATTGTTTATAACTTTTGCTAATTTTAATAGTTTAATCTGGCACATCCTGCTATCTTTAAAACATCAAAGCAGGAGATAAGCGCTAGATGGACAGTAAGATAACCGATAAACTAAGAATATTAGCAGACGCCGCCAAGTACGACGTTTCCTGCTCTTCGAGCGGTGGCAAGCGGAAGAACGAGAACAAGGGCTTAGGAAATGCGGAAGGCGTGGGCATCTGCCACAGCTATACCGAGGACGGCCGGTGTGTGTCGTTGCTCAAGATTCTGCTTACCAATTTCTGCATCTACGATTGCGCCTACTGTGTTACCCGAAAAAGCAACGACGTGCAGCGGGCAGCATTCACAGTGCAGGAGGTAGTGGACCTGACCATTAATTTTTACCGCCGCAACTACATAGAGGGGCTGTTCCTGAGCTCCGGCATTTTTAAAGATGCCGACTATACCATGGAGCGGCTGGTGCGGGTGGCCAGAAAGCTGCGGCAGGAGGAGAAGTTTAACGGCTACATCCACCTGAAGACCATACCGGGAGCCAGCGAGGAGCTTATAAAGGAGGCAGGCCGCTATGCCGACAGGCTGAGCGTGAACATAGAGCTGCCATCGGAGCAGAGCCTGCAGCAACTGGCACCCGAAAAGAGTTATGCAGAGGTGTTGGTGCCGATGGAATCCATCAGCAAGCAGTTGGTACAGGCAAAAGAGGAGCAGAAGCTCTTTAAGTCTGCCCCTTCGTTTGCGCCGGCCGGGCAGAGCACGCAGCTTATTGTGGGTGCCTCCGCCGAAAGCGACCGCCAGATTCTGCAGCTCTCAGACCAGCTCTACAAGGGCTATAACCTGAAGCGGGTGTACTACTCAGGCTATGTGCCGGTTAGCAGCGATGTGCGCCTGCCACTGGTGACAGAGCCGCCCATTATCCGCGAAAACCGCATCTACCAGGCCGATTGGCTGATGCGCTTTTATGGCTTTGATGTGCAGGAGATTGTAGATGAGCAGCACCCCGACCTGGACCTGGACATAGATCCGAAGCTGGCCTGGGCCTTGCGCAACAGGCATGCTTTTCCGGTGGAGCTCAACACAGCCGATTATGCGCTGATACTGCGGGTGCCGGGCATTGGTGTAAAGTCGGCGAAGAAGATCGTGTCGGCCAGGCGGTTTGCGCCGCTGCATTTCGACCATCTGCGGAAAATGGGGGTGGTGCTGAAGCGGGCAAAATATTTTATCACCTGCCAGACCAAAAGCCTGCAACGGCAGGAGTTTGACTCTCTCTACATTCGCCGCAAGATACTTTTCGGCGATGGCTCCGTGCGGAGCGCTTTACTGACACAGCAGCTCGACTTGTTTCAGCAGGCCAGTTAGAGCTGCCTCATAATGCAAGCAAGGCTTTAGCTGCTCTAAAAATGATTCGTGGTACAGACAGTTCAGAAACTAAAATTTGTAAAGTTCAAAAAGATAAGATCATGAGAAATAACACAAAAGTTGCCCGCGTTACCTGCTACTGCAAACTCAACATGTTGGTTCCTCACCTGCAACGCCTTACCTCCGGCCTGGCATCCGATCCTAAAAACCAGAAATCGAAGGCAAACTGAGCCCGCAGCTGCGCTCCTGCTTGCCGTTCGGGCAATTATTTACCTTAAAAGGTTGCCAGCTTGCCTTGTGCCAACGTGGCAGCAGACGGATAATGGACAGTGGCTGTCCTGTCTGCAATTGCTGTGGGGCCGGAACTGAGGCTTCGGCAGCGGTTGGCCGAATTATTCTAACCAAAATGCCCATCCGAAGACGGCGGGTTCTGTTGCTGCAGCTGTAGCCAGTTTCAGATAACAGCCTTTACTCACGGCAAAAGGATCTGGAGAGGGCTTTCAGTAGAAATTATTGGAATGAAAAACCCCCTCCAGACAGGTTCTTTCCTACAACTGCACTGGTTTGGCGCCGGTTCTGCCTGCTATAATATGATTTTATGGTGCTTTATACCTACGATGGCTCTTTTGAGGGGCTGCTTACCGTTGTATTCGAGGCGTATGAGCGCAAAGCGTGGCCACATGGCATCGCTCAGGAGCACCTGGCGCAGCCTTTACTCCTGGGCCAGACCGTTGCCGTAACAACAGACGAGGCAAAGGCAGCCAGGGTGTGGCAGGGGCTGGAGAAGCGCCTGTCGGCAGGGGCCTTGCGCTCGCTTTACCATACCTACCTGTGGGAGCAGCCGGGCTTCGAGATGCTGGTGTTCAACTATGCGCGCCTGGTATTCAGCAGCCCGGAGAACATAGAAGGCAACTTTACAGCCGACTGTGTGCTGCAGGTGCAGCAGGCCAGCAAGCAGGTGCACCGCGAAAAGCACCGTATGGAAGCATTTGTGCGGTTCCAGAAAACACAGGACAGTATGTTTTATGCCTCCATCACACCCGATTATAATGTACTGCCGCTTATCATCGACCACTTCCGGAGAAGGTACGCTGATCAGCAGTGGGTGATCTACGACCTGCGCCGCCGCTACGGAACCTTTTACAACCTCCAGACTGTTAACTTTATACGCTTGGAGAAAACGGATCTGCTTAGGCGTAGACAAGGAGTACTTCAAAAAAAATCGTTTGATGTCGAAGAAGCTAAGTACCAGCAGCTCTGGCAGGTTTACTTCGACCATGTAAATATTCCGGAGCGAAAAAACCTCAAACTGCACCTCCGGCATGTGCCAAAGCGCTACTGGAAATACTTGTCAGAAAAGCAACCAAGGCATATTTTTGACTAGAATAGAGCTTGCACAGGCGTCACCTGCACCGGCTAACAACAGTTATAGGATGGCACTATTGTATAACCAAAGCTGTAGCAGATGCGTATAAAGCTATATATGTTTTTTGAAATTTATAGCAGCCAGGCATCCTGCCCCCGTTTTGCACGCCTTAGTGCCTTCTGCTAAAACCTTAAACTTTTCAATATGAATAACCGCGTACGGAAGAAACTCATACAAGTAGCCCGTGGAAGAGCCCACCTGATGTCTTTTCAAAATTTAGTGATCGAAGCTGAGCTTGGCCTGAACCTGGATAACTCTTACGAGAAGTGTCAGCTGAACGAGGTGATCGATGAAATTTCTGAGGAAGAGTATGCAGCCGGAAGACCATTGTTAAGTGCCTTAGTACAAGTTAGAGGAAACCGCAACCAGGGAGACAGCTTTTTCAGGCTGTGCGAGCGCCTCGGCCTTGGCGACTGGAAGAGCCTGAAGAAGGACCGCGAGTTCCTGGAGCAACAACGAGAAGCCTGCCGGGATTTCTGGCAGAATAACACCAACTTTTCATCTTATTTATAACACAAGCCGGAGAAACCGCTTTTTTAGGCGGTAGGATTTTCTGCTATTCTACCCTTTTTCACCTTTACCATAAAAAAGGCCAGTGTGCACGTTAGCAGTGCACACTGGCCTTTTTTGATTTACTTTCTATGCAGGTTACGGGACTTAAAAACAGCGCCTTTGGCTACCGGGAAGCAGTATGGCTGTACTCAGCCAAGACAAGCGCGCCACCTGCAAAACCTCTTAAACATCTTAATTGTAGAATAACCTCCTGTAGTGAATGCCTGCAACACACCTCAGCCCCTGCTACTGCTCCAGGCAACCATGAGGGTAGGGCAGACTTATTTATAGGATATTATTTTAAAATAAATAGGGTGTTATATAGATGATCTGGGCATTTATATATTAATTTATGAATCAGTTTTGTAATTCCATCATCTTTCTATAGGTCTTTTTTTAAGAATCTATAAATCAGCCACTTGATTAAATATTAAAAAATATAAATATTAATAGTAATCTTGCCGCCTATGAGAACTCATATGTTTACAAAACTGTATTCGGTATTTTTCCTGTGTATCTTTTATGGCCTGCCTGTTGCCGTTGCGCAGGAAGAAGCCGCCAAGTTTGGCAAGGTTAGCGAGGCTGAGCTGCGAATGAAGTCCTATGAGAAAGACACAAGTGCTGCTGCCGTTGTGCTTTCGGACTTTGGCTATTCTTATTTTACCACAAATGGCACGCTTAAGCTGATGTTTGAGCGCCACACCCGTATCAAGATCCTGAAGAAATCGGGCTATGACTGGGCAAATGTGGAGCTGCCCTATTACCGAAGAAATGCAGACAAGGAAGTGATCACCTCCATCAAAGGGTTTACCTATAACCTGGAAAATGGCAAAATAACAAAGGATAAGCTGGAGTCGAAAGCCGTTTTCGACGAAAAAATCAACGAGAACCTCTCTCAGAAGAAGTTTACCTTGCCAAACGTAAAAGAGGGCTCTGTTATTGAGTTCTCCTACACCGTTACTTCTGACTTTATTTACACGCTGAACAGCTGGGAGTTTCAGACCACCATCCCGACTATGTGGAGCGAGTACCGCGCCCGGATACCAGAGTACTTCGATTACAAGTTTCTCCAAAACGGTTATCATAACTTCTATACCACCAAGAAAGACGCGGCCGCATCGGCCAATGCGGAGTTACGCAACGAGGCCTATGTGTGGGCAATGAAAGATGTGCCGGCCCTGCAGGAAGAGAAATATATAACCACACTGAAAGACTACCAGGCCAGACTCGATTTCGAATTGCAGCTTTTAAAGGTGCCTGGCGAGTTCCCCAAGGTTATGACCGGCAACTGGGATGAGGTTATCAAGAAACTGATGGAAGAGGAACGCTTTGGGACGCAGCTAAAGCGCAGCGGCTTCTTTAAAAATGAAATTGCAGCCATCAAAGCGAAGCATACAAGCCCGCAGGCACAGGTGGAGGCTATTTATGAACTGGTGAAGAGCGCCGTGAAATGGAACGGCAAGCAAAGCATTTATACAACCAGCACTACCCGCAAAGCCTTCGATAACAGAACCGGCAACTCAGCAGATGTGAACATGCTTTTGACGGCCATGCTGCTGGAGGCCGATATCGATGCCTCGCCCGTGCTGCTCAGTACCAGGCGCAATGGCCGTGTTACGAAAGGCTCTCCTTTGATCACACAGTTTAATTATGTGATCGCCTATGTAAAAGTGGACGAAAAAGAGTACCTGCTCGATGCCACCGACCCGATGCTGCCAGCGGGCATGTTGCCATACCGCTGCCTCAATGGCGACGGATACCTCATTAACCGGACTTCGCACCGGTGGGTGCCCCTGAAACCTACGGGCAACTACACCACCTTTTGTATGGGCGAGCTTGCCATAGATGCGAAAGGCGAAATAAAGGGAAAGATCAGTGAATCGAACACGGGGTACAGCGCCCTGAGCTTGCGTGAAAGTATAAAAGAAGAGGGCAAGGAGAAGTTTGCAGAGAAACGGAACAAGGAAATTGGCGACATGAAGTACGGTGAGCCTACCATCACGAACCTTGAGGAGCTAGACAAAGCCCTGAACCTGGTGTACGAAATTACAGGCAGTGGCAATGGCCAGGCTAACGATCTGCTTTACCTGAACCCCATGCTGAACAAAGGCGAAAAAGAGAATCCGTTTAAATTAGCGGAGCGAATGTACCCGGTAGACTTCGGTTATCCTTATGATGAGACGTTTATGTGCAAAATCGCTATTCCGGAAGGCTATGAGGTAGATGAGACTCCAAAGAGCATTGCTGTTTCGTTACCGAACAACGGCGGAAAGTTTACTTACATCGTGGAGCGTAGAGACGCTGAAATACAGGTAATGAGCAAGATCAACATAAGCAAGCCGCTCTATTTTGCCGAAGAGTATCCGTACCTCAAGGAGTTTTACAACCAGATTGTGGCAAAGCACGCCGAGCAGATTGTGCTGAAGAAAAAGTATGAATAAGGAGTGTCTTTCTGCTGGTAGCTGAAATTGCAGTGTGAGTGGCAGCCTCCTGAAGTAATGTAGAGGTAAAGAGGATAGTTAAAAGTCTACGAGCCAAATCGGTGCCCTCACTCATTCAATTTTTCTGTTATTGTAATGATTACGTATATGCATAAAATTTACTTTCTAGCTCTTCTTTTCATCGCGGTGTCCGGGCGCCTGCAGGAGGCAGGGGCTACAGCGGGCAAAACAGTGCCGGAAGCCGACCTGAACAAAGGAGCCAACGTGGTGGTGCGCTCAGAAGAAACTTACTTTACCGTAAACTCCGCAGGCAGCGGCACCAAACGCATAAAAGCCACCATCAAAATCCTGAACAGTAACGGGGAGCACGAGGCCAGGTTGTATGTACCCTACGACAAACTTACGAAAGTCGACTTTATAAAAGGGACGACCTATGACATGCTCGGCAAAAAGATCAAGACTATTAAAAAGAGTGATATAAAGGATGTAAGTGCCATTTCTGATATCTCGCTCTTCGATGATAACCGGGTAAAAGTAGTAGATCTTACGCACAGTGCTTTCCCATATACTGTGGAGTACGAGTACCAGTATACCACCAGCAATATGCTGGTAGGTTACCCCCGGTGGGTGCCGCAGGACCAGACAAAGCTATCGGTTGAGTCGGCCATGTTTCAGGTAACGATGCCCAAGGGAATGAAACTGCGCTACCTGGAGTCGAACCTGGAAAAGAAAGTAACGAAAGAGTCTACGGCAACACACGATGTATATACCTGGCGTGTGCAGAACCTGGCACCGCTTGCTGATCCGGAACCTTACGGCCCTTCAGCCCTGGAACGCCTGCGTTCGGTGCGCACAGCTCCTGCCGATTTCGAAGTACAGGGCTATGCCGGCAACATGGAGACTTGGGAAGACTTCGGGCACTGGATTAATAAGCTCAATGCAGGCCGCGATGTACTGCCAGAGGCTACCAGGCAGCAGATGCAGGCCTTGGTAGCCAATGCTCAAAGCCCGGAGGAAAAGGTGCAGAAAGTTTACGAGTTTTTGCAATCAAAGACCCGCTACATTAATGTGTCGCTAGGCATAGGAGGCTGGCAACCCTTTGAGGCCGGTTATGTAGATGCCAAAGGCTATGGCGATTGCAAAGGCCTCTCTAACTACACCAAAGCCTTGCTCAGTGCGGTAGGCGTTGAGTCGTACTACACACTCATAAATGCCGGGCGTAACATGCCAGCCATGATACAGGATTTCCCGAGTTCGCAGTTTAACCATGCTATACTTTGTGTGCCGATGCCACAAGATACCATCTGGCTCGAGTGCACCGACCAGACAGAAGCCAGTGGTTACGCAGGAAGCTGGACAGGCGATCGGCATGCCCTCTTAATCACTCCTGAAGGAGGTAAAGTAGTTAAAACGCCGACATACGGCGCTGCCGATAATCTGCAAAAGCGCAGCATTCTGGTAAAGCTGGATGAAAAAGGAAATGGTTTAGCCAACGTTACAACCCTCTACACAGGCACTCAGCATGAGTCCATAAAAGATGTGATTTACAAGGCTAAACCCGAGGAGCAGCGTAAATGGCTGTATGATCAGATAGGTTTACCTGCCTTTGAAATTAATAATTTCTCCCTCGACATCAAAAAAAGCAAATTGCCGGAAGTAACTGAAAAATTAGATCTTAGCGTGGCCAAATGTGTGACTATTAGCGGCAAGCGCCTGTTCCTGACACCTAATCTAATGAACAAGTGGGGGCATGTGCCCAATTCTGTCGAAGACCGAAAATCGGAGGTGGTGAGTAATTGGTCGTTTCTGGATGTAGACACCGTTTTATACCAGTTGCCTCCCGGCTATGCCCTGGAATCTAAGCCACAGAATATTGAATTTAAATCTGAGTTTGGCGAGTACAAAGCGCAAACCATAGTCGATGGGCTGCAGGTAACGTATATCCGGACGCTGCAGATGGAAAAAGGAAGGTTTGCTCCTGACAAATATCCGGCCCTGATCGAGTTTATGAACAGCCTGATAAAAGCCGACAAACAACAAGTCGTATTCGTGAAGAACGTGCCCTAGCAGAAGCCTTGAGAAGCCTCCGGAAGACGAATTATTCTAATGAAAATCGCCCTACGGAGGCTTTTCTGCATTTGCTCGTACCTCATTAGGCGAGCTGCTGATTATTCTGAAAAATATTTGACAAAAGCTGCGTCTTTTCAGAAGTGCCGGCGTCTTCAGGGTGTAAATCAGAACAAAACACCTAGAAGACCATAGCCATGAAAAGATTCCATGTAAACGTGAGAGTAAAGAATTTAGAAGAATCAATAGCTTTTTATAAAGCCTTGTTTGCCGCAGCGCCCACTGTTCAGAAACCGGACTATGCTAAATGGATGCTTGAAGACCCTAAAATTAACTTCGCTATTTCGCTGCACCCCGAGAACGCCGGCATTGAGCACTTAGGCATACAGGTCGAGAGCGACGAGGAACTGAAAGAGGTGTATGGCCGCATGAAGGAGGCCAAAGGAGCGATCCGGGAAGAAGGCAAATGCACCTGCTGCTATGCCAAATCAGAAAAATCGTGGATTACCGACCCACAGGGAGTAGACTGGGAGACGTTCTTTACCTTCGGCACCTCCACCCTCTACGGCGAGGGTGCCAATGCCCGACCCCTGGCAGCAGCACCTGCTATTTAGTGCAAGATAAACGAAGCAAGTCAGGAACCTGTCTGTTGAACAGCCTCCTGGCTTGCTTTTTAAGCCTGGCACCACTATAACAGGGCTGCTGTACAAGTAGCGAAATATTATTACATTTATATCTTAGAAGGAATTCATACTACAGTGCATATGTCTGATCGTTGCCATGCCCTAGAACAACCCAGTGGTCCTGCTGCGGATACCTGCCGCGCAGTGGCGCCTGTCTTTTTAGCCTATGAAGCACAACTGAAAGGTTTTGTGCAGAAACGAGTGTCAGATAAAGACGAAGCAGCCGATATTCTGCAGCAACTTTACCTCAAGCTATACAAAAACTGCGAGCAACTGCAGGAGGTGCAGCATATAAAAGGCTGGCTATACCAGATTACACGCAACGCTGTCTATGATTTTTTCCGTGAAAGTGGCCGAAGCGAAAGCCTGGAATCTCAGGTCGAGCTAGCTGATGATGACTTCGTAGACCAGAGCCAGCAGGAAATAGAAGCCCTGGTAGCACCACTGATTAATTTGCTGCCTGAAGAATATGCTGTACCACTCCGCCTGAGCGAATTAGAAGGTATCAGCCAGAAGGAGATAGCAGTGCGCTTAGGCATGTCTTATTCAGGAGCCAAATCGAGGGTGCAGCGGGGGCGGGAGTTGCTGAAGAAAAAGTTTGCAGCATGCTGCCATTTAGAGTTCAGCCACGACGGGCAATTAACGGGAGCACAGGTGAAAGCCGGTTGCACGCCACTGCAGGGATTATAGGAACAATTTTTACACGTCCTTCCTCTCTTCCTCCCACTCGTCGTAGACGAGCGCGAGAACTTTTCATTCATTCAACTTTTTAAAATCGGTACCGCATCTGCACCCGCACATCAGATCTCCGGGGACCTTCTATGGTTTCCAAGCCGGAGCCGATGGTGTTTTGGTTGCGGTAGTGGGTGAGGCCGTATTTCGCCCAAAGGTCGAGGCGGCGCATGGGGCGTAGCTGCACCAGGGCGTAGAAGCGGGTGCCTCTGCCAAAGAAGGCTGGTATGGCAAAAGCAGAGAGCACATCGCGCTCGAACACATACTGGCGGGTGTCGTAGCTGTCGGTGTCGAAAATGGCGTAGCGGGTGCTGAGGCGGATGGAGCGGAAGTTGAAGTTAATATCTTGTGCGATCATATAGCCCGTAGTTTTCGGCGACTCTTGCGCATAGCTGCTGAATTGCACCCGCGACCGCAAAGAAACCCGATGAGCGGGAGAGAAATCGTAGTACAGCAGGTAATTCCGTCGTTCCGCCTGCGCCACGTAATCGATGCTGGTGGTGTTGTTGGCCATGTTCAGTCCCTTTTGCTCCGCCCTGACCTGCGCATACAAGGTCGATTGGCGTGTAGGCCGGAAGAGCAGCCGGACCAGGTATTCATCCCCGTGCGAAGGGGCATCTACCCGGTAGCGCAGCCACGGAAACCGGAAGCGATCGTAATAGGCAGTGAGCTCCCACTTCGGAAAAGGTTTTAGTTTGATGCCTGTGTAGAAACCGCTCTCGTTGATGTTACGGGTGCTCTCGCCAAAGGCATTGCCATAAAACGAATGAAAGTCGCGGGCATAGTAGCGTTGCAGCATGGCTAGTTCCACCTTGTTCGATAAGTTGGCAATCAACCCGTTTACGGTGCCCACGCCGCCACTTTGTGAATAGGCAGTTTCTCCGAACAGGTACACATTCTGCCATACATAGCTGTAGTGGGTGCTGAGGTTCAGGTTGTGCGTGCCGCCAAACTCGAAGCGCTGGTAAGCGGCATCGGCTTTTTGAACGGAGGCACTAAAGGAGGTGCTGACGGCTGTAATGCCGGCCGAAAAAGCTCTGTCGCTGCTCTGGAAACTGAGGTTGCCGCCCACGATCTGCTCCCGCACCTGCTGCCTGTTGGCCAGTTCGGTGGGGGTGCGGTGGAAGCCGGAGACTTGTACGCCAGTGAAAAAAGAGAAGTCCTCCAGGGTATCCACCTGTGTTGTCTGCAGGTTGGCGTCAATTCTTTTGCTGGAGAGGAAAGAAGTGAAATTAAGATGTTTGGTAACAGCATACGTAGCAGCTGCCCCTCTAAAAAAATTGTTTTCCAGTATTGAGTTATAAGGCCTGATGCCCAGGTTTGCCCGGCTTACGGTGGTAATGGTTTCGCTGCCTTTGCCCACACTGTAGCCGGAGGAGAGTAGCAGGCCCTGCCCGAATTGCAGCTGGTAATCGCCTAAGGCAATAGCTTTGAACTTGCCTTTGTTGTAGAGTTGCAGGTGCGCCGAGTAAAAATCGAAGCCGTAGCGACGGGTGCTGCTGTCCCAGGTTATTTGTTCTCCGGCGTCTTTCTCGGCGGTAAAGCCTAAGCTGTAGTCGCGGGTGTGGCTTACGCGGTAGCGCAGCAGGAGCTTATCGGGGGAGCCAAGGTAGCGGGTGGTGGAGCGGCTGGTGCTGTCGAGTGGTGAATAGCCTCTTCGCTGTTGCAAGGTGCGGTCGTAGCGCATGATCAGGGCGTTGTTGTCTTCGCCCACAATGCGTTGCCAGAGTGGCCGCTGATCTGCGTTGAGTCCTGCATCCTCTACCCGCACAAAATACACCAGCTGGTAAATTGTTAGCAGGTCGAAGCCGGCGATAGATTGCAACTCGTAAATGCTCAGAAGTTTGCCGTTCTTCTCAATATGATCAAAAAGCGCATTGATCTGCGGGCGCGACAGGATGTAAAGCGAAGCCAGTTCTTCGGGGGTGGTGTGGTTGAGGTCGATGGGGTGCTGGTAGTATTGGAATAAGGTTTCGTACATGTCCTCGTACGGCACATTTTCATCTTCCTGCTGCGCAAAGAGCTCCTGCACAAACAGGTCGAAATCGAAGGTGTTGCGACGGAAATCCTGGGCCTGCGATGGCAGCTTGCTGAGTAGCAACAGTAGTAGCAAAGTGCAGATCCGCTGTGCCATATAGGTCAGTTATGCTTGTACGAAATGGAGAGGTGGTGGCTGAGGCCCAGCAAGGTGGTGGTGCCGAGGGCATAATCGACCTGCAGGTGCCGTGCCAGAAAGCCAGCGCCAAAGGTGGTGGTGCTGGTTTGGGCAGAAAAGCCGGTGCGCAGCGCAAACTTTTCGATTAGCTTATATTCGATGCCTGCTTTCAGATCGGCAGGGTAGTTGATGTCTTTCTCGGTTTCGGCGCTCAGCAGCAGCTTCTGGTACGGGCGGTAAGCCAGTCCCGCTTTCATGATCGTAGGCAGGCGCTCATCCTCAAAAGTAGCTACTTTGGCCTGGTTGAGGTTATAGGCATAGGCCCCGAAAAACAGATCGGGAATTACCTCTGCCTGCACCCCCACAGAAAACGTAAAAGCCTTCCTGCTTCCAAGCCCCTGCGCCGCCACCTGCCATACATCTGCCTTGGCTCCCAAACTGAACTGCCCGATCTGGTGCCCAAAGCCCAGTCCCAGCGACTGACGGCTAAACAAGTCATCGCCGAACCGGCTCATGCTCAACCCAAAGGTGCCAATATCTTTTACCGGGAGAGCGCCCAGAAAGGCAACGGTAGTGAAAGCGCTCAGGCCGAATCTGTTTTCGGCGTAAACGCCCACCATCGGTTTTTCTATTTTCCCGATGCCTGCTACATTGTTTTGCAGCGCCCAAAGCCCCGGAAAGGTAACCGCCGCATTACCCATGGCAGCAGCACGGGCACCGCCTGGTATTTCGGCCTGGGCCTTAGCCAGGTGGGGGAGTAGCAGGCAAATAAATAGTGTTGTGTGAAGTAGTATAGTTATCCCATCCTTCTAAAATTTTACACTGTTTTTACCCGCTTTCTACGTGCAGGCGCGAAAAAGTATTAGCAGTTTTATGAAATAAATTCTACTTTAAAGAAAAAAACGCTGTTATAGCTTTTGAAAGGCAGAAATAGATGTGCTAACTACGCCCATAGTGCAGATAAGCGTAGGTTGGGGAGTTATTACGTTTATCTGGGAGTTGGCAGGAATTTGAACGATGAAAGAAATCAAGTGGGTGTTTAATATAATAGCCGTTTTTTTAATCCTGTTCTGTACAAAGAACAGTTTGGCCAGTCCACAATTACCTGATTACATTATTTACAAAGCTGACACCATTCCTATCTACAATTTGCTCCTTGAACAATACCTGCAAAAGATAGATAAAAACAGTCAGGGCAGCCTTTTTGGCTTAGAGTTTAGAAGTGGTGCTTCGCTTAATTGCTGGCGGGGATACCAAGCCATTTACACAATTGAAAATGACAGCCTTTTCTTAAAGGAGATAATCGGCTGTGGAGAGCTCCAAAGTGGTAATTCAATAGACCAGGAAGCTTCTCAGCAAAGATTAATTGACATTTTTGGTGAGCAAGTAATAAAAGGTAAAGTGTTTTTAGACTGGTACTCTGGTGAGTTCAGCTTGTCGAAGGAAAATCTGCTGAGATGGGATGGCGTTTTTCATAAAACTTTTGAAAAAGAGACCTTGGTGCAAGTAGAAGGTGGGAAAGTCAAGAGCATAACGGCAATCACAAATTACGAAGACGCTCCAGACAGAATAGACAGGAGATATGATGATAAAATAGCTGACATTCTTTTCAAGGAACTTGAGAAGATAAAATGGAAGAGCATTGATAAGTTCGATTGCTCAGAGAAGTTTCTTATAACCATCGGCACAGACGGCAGAATAAGCAGGGTGACTATGGCTGATTATCAGACAAGAGAAGATGTCAAAGATTATTGGGATATGAATGAATATAACTATTGCATAAGGACTATCAGAAAAGGGCTCAAAGGTTTAAAGTTTGACATCCTGAAAATCAATGGTAAACCTATCGAAGAAACTATTCTGGTTGAGATATGGCTGGAAGATGACGGCAAACTTGAAAACTGGACAAATTAAAAGAACAACCTTCTGCCAACAAAGTGCAGCCTTTAAGCTCAGCTACGCCTCGTCCATCGGCTGCACGAGTAACGTTAGGTGGTATAAAAAAAGAATGAAGACTCTATTGTTACATATCCTGTTGCTCTTTAGCTCATGTGCCTACGGACAAAAATCTGTGCTTCAGTCTGACTCAAAGCAACCAAATGAATCGACCATTCAGATGACTTTTGAAGGGCAGTATGATTTCTTAGTTGCATACACAGAAGAAAGCTATTGGTGGAGCGACAGACAGTTCTACCAAATTTTAGCGCTCAAAGACGGAAAGTGGAGCTTGATAACATTAGTATCGAAAAGAAAGAAGAATGGTGATTTTAGGAAACCAACCATCAGAGTTAGCTCATTTGAAAAGGACAAAGCACAATTGCTGTTAAACCAGTTAGACCAATTAAGCTTTTGGACATTAAATTCAGACTCTCTTAACATAACTCGAAGAGAAAACCCTGACTCTACTGTCACGACATACACAATATCTGACGCTGTAAACTATAAGTTCGAAGTAATGACGAAGGAAGGTTACAAAGTGATAGAAGCATATGCACCAGAACACTTTCTTGAAAAACTTCCTGAAATTAAGAGCAGGCAGAAGTTTATAATTGGCAGGGACATATTCAAAACAGCGTTGAAAAATTAAATCACCTAACAAAGTTCAGCCTTTATGCTTTGTCCGCCTCGCCCATCGGCTGCACAATGACCGTTCAACACAAACACCGCCCAACCTCGCCCCAAAGTCAAACAACTGATTCCGAGAGCATGATGCCAAGACTTGCCAGCGGAAAATTATTCAAATGAAAATGGCCTTCCAGGGCCTTTATAACGGCAAAAGCGGCTGCCCCATCTGGAGCAGCCGCTTTTGTTATTGAACAGGCAAAACTTAGTTTCTTACCTCAACGGTAACGCGTTTTTTGCCTTCTTTCTTCTTCACCTTCACTTTGTTTTCTCCACTGGAGAGTTTGGCTTTGGCTTCCTCTACCGCTTCATTTAGCAGGTCTGTCTGCTGAGTGCCTGATGCTGTAGTTTTGTCGGTGTCGTCTGGGCCTGGGTTTCCGTTGTCTACGATCTTCATTTCGCTGATCAGGTTGCTGGCTCCGGCATATTTGTCGATAATGAACAGCACGTAGCGAATGTCTACGTTGATGCAGCGTTTGTACTCGGGGTCGTATACCAGGTCGCCGGTCATGGCTTCCCAGTTGCCATCGAAGGCCAGCCCGATGAGCTCACCGTTGCCGTTTATAACCGGCGAGCCGGAGTTACCGCCCGTAATGTCGTTGTCGGTGATGAAGTTCACCACCAGTTCACCGTCCTTGTTGGCGTAGCGGCCGTAGTCTTTGGCCTCGTAGAGCTGCTTTAGTTTGGCAGGTACGATAAACTCCTCGTTGTTAGGGTCTTCTTTTGCCATCATGCCTTCCATGGTTGTGTAGTAGCTGTAGCGCACTGCATCCTGCGGGCTGTAGTCTTTTACGGCACCGTAGCTAAGGCGCAGGGTAGAGTTGGCATCAGGGTAGTACACCTTGTCGGGGTTCATCTGGCGCAGCGCGGCTACATAATGGCGGTTGGCAGTGGCCAGTTTGGCGTTGCTTTCGGCCAGGTGCGGCATAATATTGCTTCGGTAGTTGTCGATAATGCTGCTCACGAGCTGGTAGGCCGGGTCGTTTTCGAGTTGCTTTAGCGTCGGGTTTTTCAGGAAGGCCTCTGTCTGCTGCGCCGACACCAGGAAGGATTTGCTGTACACTTCATCAGCCAGTTTCTGGAAGTTGCCCTTGTGCTTCTGCACCAGCTTTTTGAACGACTCGGGCTGCTGCTCTTTGGCAATATCCTGGTGGTAAAACTGCAGCAGGGCTGCAAACACTTTTTTATCGGTGGCGGCATTGTAATCCTTGAAATGTGCTTCTACCCGTGGCCGGACATCCTCCACCGCCTGTTTTACGTTTGCGTCGTTCCCCGCCTTCAGCGCAGCGTGCAGTGCCGACATGCGGTAGGCGAGCAACAGCGACTCGGTGCCCAGAATGGCCTCGTTGAGGTAGATGTTGCCCAGGTTGTATTTCTCTATGTTGGCGTACGCATCCCGGATCTGGTTGAGCACATCGCCGTACTGCGCTTTCCGTTTCGGGTCGGCATTTACCCAGTTCTGGAAGGCGGCTTCGTCAGCTTCTTTTCCCTCCACGGTTTTCATGCGCTTAATACCCTCGTTCTGGCCAATAGAGTATTTGTAGTAGTTCGCGGTGGAGGCATGCTTAGAGGCATATTTAATGCGGGTCGCCGGATCTTTGTCCATGTCTTCTTTCCACAGCGCCAGTTTCTCCTCACGCAGCTTTATGCGCGTTTTATTAAGCTGGTTCAGCTCCAGTTTCAGGCCATGTGAGGTCATGAAGCGTTGTGTGCGGCCCGGAAAGCCGAACACCATGGCAAAGTCGCCCTGGTCTTTGCTGCTGATAGAAAGCGGCAGGAAGTGCTTTGGCTTGTAAGGCACGTTGTTCTGGCTGTAAGCGGCCGGCTTGCCGTCGGGGGCCATGTACACGCGGAACAGGGCAAAGTCGCCGGTGTGGCGGGGCCACATCCAGTTGTCGGTGTCGCCGCCGTATTTACCAACCGAAGAGGGCGGAGCACCTACCAGGCGCACATCCGTAAAGCGCTCGTACACGAACATGTAATATTCGTTGCCATTGAAAAAATCGCGCACATAGCTGATGTACTGGCCGTTGTTGCTGGCCTCGCGGGCGATGGCCTGCACACGCTGCCCCACTTTCTGGGCGCGCTCCTGCTCCGGCGTGTTGTTGTCGATGCCTTCTAATACCTGGCTGGTAACGTCTTCCATACGCACAAGTATGTCTACGAACAGGCTCGGGTTAGAAAGTTCCTGCTCTTTGGACTTGGCCCAGAAACCGTCGGTCAGGTAGTCGTTCTCGGTGCTGGAGTGCGACTGTATGGCGCTGTAACCACAATGGTGGTTGGTAAGCAGCAGGCCCTCCGGCGATACGAACTCGCCGGTACAGAAACCGCCGAACTGCACAATGGCGTCTTTGAGGCTGGCATTGTTCACGCTGTAAATTTCTTCGGCTGTGAGCTGCAGGCCCTGCTTCTGCATATCCACGTGGTTAAGGCGCTTGATGAGCAGCGGCAGCCACATGCCCTCGTCGGCCCTGGCCCCGAAAGGCAGGCTCAGCGAGACAAGGATCAGGAGTGAAAGGATTTTTCTGAACATATTGTTTTTTCGATGTAGTTTATAGATGCAAAAATAACAAAAACTGTGCATTATTGGTTAGATTAAAGAAGCCACACGTGTATACGTTCCCAAACTCTTCCTTGCCAGCTGCTGTTATATTTGCTGAAGCATGGAGGCGCAGGCTGCAGTACGTTGCTTCCTGAGGAGTGAGGCAAGGACGCAAAATTAAATTATTCTAATGAAAACAGCCCTCCAGAGCGTTTAGGCTCCTGGTGCCCGGTTGAAGAAATGTATAAAGATTCCTACATGACCTGGATTTTGCAGAAGCTATTCCTGGGGATTATTTGGGTGTACCAGCACCTGATTTCGCCCATAACGCCGGCCAGTTGCCGCTATACGCCTACCTGCTCCAACTACGCCATAGAGGCCATCAAAAAGTATGGTCCGTTTAAAGGCGGCTGGATGGGGCTGAAGCGCATTGGCCGCTGCCACCCCTGGGGCGGCAGCGGCTATGACCCGGTGCCGTAAGTTATTGCCAGGAATCACCCTTTGAAGCGTTTATGCTCTCTCTGAGTTTTGTTAAAGTCAATGCAGCCTGTAGAGAAAGGGTGGCATAGCATACCATACCATTACCTGCCTTGACCAGGATCTTGCAGCAATTATTTGAATAAAAGTGGTCCTGCTTTACTGCTGTGGCTGCTGCTCTGTGGTGGCTATGCCTACTAATTTTTTACATACTGTTGCCTGTTATCAGATGAAAGGAGTAGCGAAATTCGCTTCTTTCATCTTACCTGGCTTGCAAATTAAGCACAGGCAGGTGTCTGGTTCTCAGGCTTGGCTGTTTAGCTTCTTTTCTTTTTTCGACTCCATATACGAGTACGTTACCGGAACTAGCACCAGTATGGCGATTATTGCAATCAGCAGGACTTGCCGGACCATGCTGTCATCTACCAGTGCCAGGAGCGCGATCAGCAGGCCGCCGGCAAACCAGATGGGGCCGCTGAGCCGGTGCGTCTTTCGCCAGACGGTTTCGCTCTCCAGTGTCCAGGGGGTGCGTATGCCGATAAAATAGTTGGGTTTGAGGCTTTGCAGGTAGTTGCCCAGCGCCGCAACAAGCACACCGATGGAGATTAAGATAAGATTTAGGTTTACGGCTTGCTGGCCTGAAGCACTATATATACTATACACACCCAGGGCTGCCATAAACAGCACCAGCACAACCCGGATTCTGGCATAAACAGGGCTGGTATGTTCTATTTTTCGTTTCGGATCTATTTTGGGCAGCAGGAGCAGGAGCAGGTATAATCCAACGGTGATGAAGAGCAAAAGGCCAATTAGTATTGATTTATCTGCCCAGCCATCGGCCTCGCCCTGCAGGTTAAAATGTATGGGAACGCGTGCCGGAAGTTCCTGCCAGCTTAGCCACAGGTATACGAACGGCACCAGCATAACAAGCCACAAAAAAAATTCGGTTCTCAGGTTTACTTTTTTCATTGAGTTGATCATTAGTCTTTTAGTGTCACAAGCCAGTTCAGAATATCGTCGAGAACGGTGGTGCTGAGAGAGTAGATTACAAACTGGCCCTGCTTCTCCGATGTCACCAGTTCTGCCTGACTCAGGATGTCGAGGTGGTGTGAGATGCTGGGTTTTGTAATGTTGAAGGCCTCTGCGATCTCGCCAGCCGTCATGTCTTTTTCCTTGAGGAGCCTGAGGATGTCGCGCCTGGTCTGATCGTTGAGTGCCTTGAAGACCTTGTTCATGTAATTAGGTATTTAGACAAATGTCTAAATAAGTTTCGAAAAATAAAATAGTGCCGTAAATTTTTTTCTGGGTCAGTGCCTCGTCCGGCAAAGTCTAAAGGCCATTTGCGGATAATCCCGGAGGAGGTGCTGGCTGTGCCGGACGGTTTAGAAAAGCGCGACGCACAGATTATTCTAATAAAAACGGCCCTCCCAAACAACTCCTCCTGCTGCTGCTGTGCCCCGCAATACCCGAAAATTGCCTAGCTTTGTGCCATTAAAAGAGCATATGGCAGAAAAGACTTCCCGCGTTTACGGCTTGCAATTCGGATTACTTTGTCTGAGCTCCTTTCTTTTCTTTGCCAGCTTTAACATGCTTATCCCGGAGTTGCCCAACTACCTCACGAGCCTGGGCGGGGCAGAATATAAAGGACTGATTATCTCGTTGTTTACCCTCACAGCCGGCCTCTCGCGGCCCTTCAGCGGGAAACTGGCGGATAAGATCGGTCGCATTCCGGTAATGGTGGTGGGTGGGGCTGTGTGCCTGGCCTGCGGATTTTTGTACCCCCTTACCGGCTCGGTGGCCGCTTTTCTGCTGCTGCGGTTTGTGCATGGCTTTTCTACGGGTTTTACGCCTACCGGCATTGGCGCCTATGTGGCCGATATTATACCGGTGCACCGCAGGGGAGAGGCTACCGGCCTGCTGGGGCTGGCGGGCAGCCTGGGCATGGCGGCAGGTCCTGCCATGGGCGGCACCATTGCCAACCACTTCTCGCTGGATATTATGTTCTATGCCTCCTCTGCGCTGGCCTTTCTGGCCGTGGCCGTGGTGGCACGTATGCCCGAAACCCTGGATGAAACCCAGAAATTCAGGGTGGGGATGTTGAAAATAACCAGGAAAGAGATTTTTGAGCCCCGGGTGTTTCATCCCTCGCTGGTCATGTTTTTTACGATCTTCTCGTTTGGGGCGATCTTAACCGTAGTGCCCGATTTTAGTGAGCACCTGGGCATTCAGAACAAGGGCCTCTTTTTTACAAGTTTCACGCTCTCTTCGCTGGCCGTCAGGTTCCTGGCTGGCCGCCTATCCGATAAATACGGGCGCATTACCATCCTGAGACTGAGCGCTGCGGTGCTGGTGCTGGCGCTGGTGTGGCTGGGCATGGCCAAGTCGGCGGTAGATCTGCTCACGGCAGCCGCTATTTTTGGCCTTGCCTCGGGCATGAATTCCCCCACCATTTTTGCCTGGACCATAGACCTGAGTCACGAGGCGCACCGCGGCAGAGCCATGGCCACCATGTATATTGCCTTGGAGGCGGGCATCGGCATTGGTGCCCTCTCCTCCAGCTGGATCTACAACAACCAGTCAGCCAATTTCCCGCTGGTGTTCTTCACCTGTGCCGGCACTGCCCTGCTGGCTTTCTTGTACCTGATGCTCCTCGTGAAAAAGGAATAGCACTGTTAGCACGATTGCTATTGGGGTATCGGGGCAATTATTCTAATCAAAAATGCCCTCCGGAGGCTTTTCCGTTACTGCTATAGGTCCTGCTGTTGATCTTGTAGGTGGCTGCCATAATGCAGTTTGCTGCTGGCGTGTTGCAAAGGTTCTGGCGTTCCGCCTGATCATTTGCAGCTATGTGCTGCCAAAGATCAGGCGGATTAGTCTATTTGCAAGTATATTATCATATCATGATGTTGTAATTGTCCAAAAAAACATGGAGTATATTCAGCTTCTTTCGCAATATCTGCGTACTAGGGCAAAGCTGTTTTAGAGTGCCGGTTCTTCTGTCATGGCACAGATTTCAATAAGTTATAAGAAGAATTAGCAAAGCCGAAAGGTGGTGCAAGAGAAACAGCAGGAGTCTTTTTATTTATCAGTAAAAGTTAATGGCGAATGATTTTCAACAACCCGGTTCTTCTTGGGCTTGCAGGCATGTTGGTGTTGGGTAAAACGGAGAGCCCGACACGGCCTGAGCCAATTGCAATAAGTCAGGAAAAGTTTTTTGGCGTAGACCCCTCCACCTGCGAGGTTATAGAGTTTATGGAAGATGGCCTGAAGCAGGGAAACATAAGCGAGATTTTGAGCGAAGGAACTCCTGTCAGGATAACAGCCCAAAGGCGGCTGTCAGGCGGGCAATACGAGAGCGAAAATGCGGCCAGCCTGTTTGATACCAGCTATCCGGTTGCGGAAACCTCTGATTTTGAGACGCCTAACCCGAATGCGCTGCGGGCCATGGGCAAAGTGCTGACGGTAAATGGAAGCGAGGCCGGCGCGCCTACCCTTAACAAAAGCGGCGGCAAACTGGAGCTCGACTTCTCTGCCATGAATTCGATTACCCTCAAAGCCGTGCACGTGCTCGACATCACCAAATCAGACGCTGGCTCTAAATTGGAGTTGATTAATAAAAATGGTGAAATAATCAGAACCTTTCCCCTCCCGATTACGAATACTCATGGAGCGGTCAGACTAAACACTGGCGACGTAAAAGGAGTAGCTAAAATGAGAGTCGTGTTTGGAGATGAAAAGCATTCAACTGGCGGAGGCGCCATAGATGTCATCGAGTTTTGCCGCGATTAAATCAATTATTAACACTAACCATACCATTACCATGTATCCTAAAGTATTTATGATTTTCAGATCTTTAATATGCTTCATCAGTCAGGATGGAGTGTAGCGCTATATAAAATAGTTTTAAACTATTGCCTGAAACGCCTCACAACCTTTTAGTTGTGAGGCGTTTCTCTTTAAAGGCATACGGGCCTCCCAAAGCTGCTGAGCCCAACAACTGGCAACCAGACCAGCACGGGCAGATAAAAAAGCGAAAAGCCGATTTATAGCTGGTAAGCTGCTCTGCTCTAATTTCGCGGTTTTAAGTGCTCAAGCGCCTCCAGCTTGTGGTTTATGGCTTGCACCCGTATAACAGGAGCAGGTAAGCAGGTATGGCGGAAGATATAAACCAGAGCAGCCGGCAGTAACCTGCCCGATTTAAGAGAGCGCTTCTCTGGGAGTTCACTTTTTTGTATCTTTCAAGCTTAAATTCAGATTGGCGAAAGCCAGTACGATACTACCATGGATACTGCTTTTCTTGACTATTTATACCAGGAGCATCAAAAGGCACAACATCAGGTGTCTGACGCCGCTATTTGCGAGTTGATAGAGGGGGTGGTGCAGCTGCTTTTTCCTACCTTGTCAGATCGGCAGTTCAAGAGCCCGGAAGAGCTGAAAGCCTACGCGAAGGGGCTCAAAAAAGAGCTGCACAGGCTACTGAAGAGGATGCAGCCCGAGCTGCCTGCACCGGCAAAAGAACTCACCAACGGCTTGATGGAGCGTTTGCCCCACATACACCGGCTCCTGATGGAAGACGCCATGGCCATACTGGAGGGCGACCCGGCTGCCCGCCACCTGGATGAGGTGATCAGAACGTACCCCGGGTTCAAGGCAGTCGTGATCTACAGGCTGGCAAATGTGCTGTATCGTTTGCAGATACCGCTACTGCCGCGTGTGCTGTCGGAGTACGCGCATGCCAAAACGGGTATCGATGTGCATCCGGGCGCAGTTATAGGCACGCATTTCTGCATCGACCACGGCACGGGCGTGGTTATTGGCGAAACGGCCGTGATCGGGAACAACGTCAAAATATACCAGGGGGTTACTCTTGGCGCCCTGAGCGTAGATAAAGCCATGGCCTTTACCAAGCGGCATCCTACCATCGAAAATAATGTCGTGATTTATGCTGGCGCCACTATTCTGGGCGGTAATACCGTGGTTGGGGCGAACAGTATTATCGGAGGTAACGTATGGCTTACAGAGAGTGTGCCGCCTTACTCACGGGTATACCATCGTTCGCAGATACATGTCAGCCGCTCAGCCGGCCCTACAGAAGCATTAAATTATTCAATTTAAACTACATAAGAAATGAAAGCTACGAGCATTCTGGCAACAATAGGCAATACGCCTGTAGTACGAATTAATAAGCTGTTTAAGAACAAAGAGGTAGAGGTGTGGGTGAAAATGGAGCGCAGCAACCCTGGTGGCAGCATAAAAGACCGGATTGCGCTCTCTATGATAGAAGATGCCGAACAAAAGGGGCTGCTGCACAAGAATAGCATCATTATAGAACCCACTTCCGGTAACACCGGCGTAGGGCTGGCCATGGTGGCCGCCGTAAAGGGCTATGAGCTGATTCTGGTTATGCCGGAGTCTATGTCGATAGAGCGCAGGCGACAAATGGCAGCCTATGGAGCCAAAATGGAGCTGACACCACGCGAGAAAGGCATGAAAGGGGCCATTGAGCGGGCCAGGGAGCTGGCTGAGGAGAATGAGAACAGCTGGATGCCCATGCAGTTCGATAACGAGGCGAACACACGCATTCATATTGAGGGCACTGCCAAAGAGATTCTGGAAGATTTTCCGGAAGGGTTCGATTACTTTATTACAGGCGTTGGCACCGGAGGGCATATTACAGGAGTGGCCAAAGTGCTGAAAGCAAAATTTCCGCACATAAAAGTATATGCTGTGGAGCCGTCTGCATCGCCGGTGCTCAGCGGCGGACAGCCAGGGCCGCACCCATTACAGGGCATAGGTGCCGGGTTTATTCCTTCGATAATGGACACGAAGCTGCTGGACGGGGTGATTCAGGTAAAGCCGGAAGAGGCTTTTGACTATACCCGCCGGGCAGCAGCCGAAGAAGGCATTTTCTTGGGCATCTCCTCTGGGTCGTCGCTGGCGGCAGTGGCCCAGAAGCTGGAAGGCGAAATTCCCGCAGGCTCCCGCATCCTGACCTTCTGCTACGACACAGGCGAGCGCTACCTGTCGGTAGAGGGGCTGTTTGTGTAATTTATAGAGAGATTAAGGGCGCCTCCCTTAGCTGTTGCCTGGTGCTGCAGTTGGGGGAGGCGCTGTTGTTTTACTACGGGTATTTTTCAGCAGCACCCGGAGCAGCAAAGCCTTTGGAGGGGCGTTTTCATTGGAATAATTTGGCCTTAATAGCTGTATTGCCCGGCAGCAGCTATAGCTTTGTTAGTAACTGAAGGAAGTCTGCTTTTTTGCGGGTTGATACCTCAATTTCGGAGTTGTCGAGAAGTGTGACGTAGCCTCCTTTGCCCTTATTGTAGCTCCTGATGTAGGCAATGTTGAAGAGATGAGAATTGGGCACTTTGAAAAAGTTGTAATTTGCCAGTAGTTCTTCAAACTCTTTTAATGCTCTGAATATCAGCAGGTTTTGATTGTTGGCCAGGTAGATGTTGGTATAATTGGCTCCGGCATGGCACCTGATACTATCTTTGATGTTTACAAAGGTGTAGCTGTTCAGGGTGGGTAATACAATTCTTTTGGAAGAGCCTTTTAAATCGCTGAGGTTGTGCATGAGTACTTCCAGTTTACCTGACAACTGACTTTCCGAGATTTTTTCAGGCATTTTTCTACAGCCTGTCCCAGGTCATCGGCATCTATGGGTTTAAGCAGATAATCAAGCGCACTGCACTTTATGGCCTTTAGTGCAAACTTTTCGTAGGCCGTAGTGAAAACAAGTTCGAAGTTATGGTGATCCAGTTGCTGCAACAGCTCAAATCCGGTGTACATCAGAACCAAAACTGTGGCTGGCAAGTGGTCTTTGGTTAACCAGGAAGTTTTTTATTTGCCGGAGCAGTAGGAAGCCATTAACATACTACGGTTGGAGTATTTCTTTAAAGTTGGAGAAGGAAACCTGACGAACCCCCAAGCCTATACAGATTTTACCCCGGCTCCGGCTCTGGAACTGCAAGGCACCGATTTTGTAGCCAATACCTCCGACCTGGCAGCGGGCGAGAATTTCACGATCTATGTTAGAGCCTTCACCGAGAATGGCACTCCCAGCTTATACAGCAGCACCACCTTCGCTCTCAGAACCGTTACCGCTATTCTTGTAACCAGCATAGAGGCAACCGAGATAGACTGTGGCGAACCAGCAACCGGATCAATGACTGTTAATGCCACAGGTGGTGAGGGTACGCTGCAATATAGTATCGATGGGGAAAACTATTCCGCAGCCAATAATTTTGAAGGACTTGCTGCCGATGAGTATATATTAAAGGCAATATGTAGGGCTACGTGGAAAGCAGAGAAGTGGGGGTAACAGCCAAAGAAATGCCTGAAACACCCGTGCTGCAGGTTCAGGATGAGGAGGGAGGAATTCTGCTATCTGTCAGTGAGCCTGGCGGAGACCTGCAGTGGTACAGAGATGGCGCACCAGTAAAAAGTGCCACTGCCAACACCTTAGCTGTAGAGGAAGCCGGATCATATTATGTTACAGTTACCAGCGAAGATGGCTGTACCGCTGCATCAGAGCCGTTTAGTGTTACCAGCCTGGGGAACAATTATTTGTCACAGGCCACTTTGGTTTATCCAAACCCTGCCACCTCAGAACTGTTTATCCAATTGCCAAGCCAGGTTCAATCCGGCAAAGAAGTACAGTTGCACCTCTATAATTTGCAGGGGACCCCGGTGGCAGCATCAGAGTTTAACCATGTGGTGGATCAGCCTGTAAACGTAGAGCTGTCAGTGCTAAGCGAGAGCATGTATTTGCTTCGGCTGTTAGGTGAAGATCTGGTAATCGTAAAACGAGTCCAGGTATGGGGGCATTAAGTAGCGGTATATTTAAGACAACTTGTGTACAGATTGGTGGGTGCATAAAAAAAGCACTTACCAGTTTTACCTCGTAAGTGCTTGATTATCAGTGGAGAATATCGGAGTCGAACCGATGACCTCTTGCATGCCATGCAAGCGCTCTAGCCAGCTGAGCTAATCCCCCTTGTTTGTGATGCAAAAATAGAACAAATTTCTTGATTCCAAAATACCTGCAGCAAATTTCTTGAAAATAAAAAAGGCGGGGTGTTTTCCCCGCCTTTTCTGTGTGAGCTGGTATACCTCTTAGTTAAAGATATAGCGAAGACCGATCTGGCCTACCCATCTTGATCCACTGAGGGGATCGTCAGAGATGGTATAAGGTTTCGCGTCTGCAGGAAGCGAATATTTGTAAACAGGGGTGTTGCCTTCAAAGGTTAACAGATCCAGTACGGCAAAGTTGTTGTCCCAGTAAGATCCACCGAATCCGCTTCTTTCGCCCCAGTTTTTGTTCAGCAGGTTGCCTACATTGAGAATATCGACAGAAAGCTGCAGCGTATTGCGTTTGCCGGCTACATCCGTAAAGATGTCCTGAATAATTTTCAGGTCGAACTGATGCGTAAAGGGTGTTCTGGCGGCATTTCTTTCGGTATATTGTCCTCTGCGGTCTCTTAAGTAATCCCGCGATTCGATAAAAGAGTTAAGCTGGCTCCATTGTGCAGCCTGCTCAGCTTCTGTACCTGTAAAGGTGATTTCGCTGGCGTCTCTTGGCACATACATCAGGCTGAAGTGGTTGCTGTTCGACGTGGAGAAGGTAGACCGGTTCAGGTCGCCGCGCACGATGTAGGAATAAGCCGGGCCAGACTGACCTGTGTAAAACAGCGTAACAGAGGTGCCTAAGAAGTTCAGATATTCTTTTCTGTAAGAAACAGCGCCAACTATTCTGGAACCAACATTGTATGGAGAGAAGCCAACATCCACGTTATTGGAGCCATTTACAGAGGCCACCCTGTAGTAATTGGAGTGGTTCTGCGATGAGGTGCCCGGGAACAGATCCTTAGACTCAGTGTAGGAGTAGGCTATCGAACCGTAAAAACCGCTGTCGAAGGTTTTCTGAAGCTGCGCGGTGGCAGTCCAGGAGTAGCCTTTGTTCACGTTGTCGATATACACCACCTCTGTGTATTGAGAGAGTCTTCTTCTGGCATTGATGTCGGCTGGGTACACGAGCCTGTTGTCTGCTCCTGCCAAGGTTCCTTCGGGCTGCACGAGGTTGAGGTTGGTAAACCGGAAAGAGTTCAGGTTCCTGGAGTACATAAACTCTGCCGTACCGATCAGGCCAAAGGGCAGCTGCTGATCAATGGCAATGTTGGTTCTGGCAATTTGCGGCAATCTGAAGTTCTCGTCCAGTACCGTAATATTACCACCAGGGCCGGATGCTGCTGCTCTTTTGGGCTGGTTGTTGGGGTCAGCTACAAAGTTTACGTTGGCAGGAGCTCCCTGCGGGGTATTGATGCGGTTCTGGTCTAACAGCACACCAGACTGGGTGAAGGCGCCGCCCGCCCAGACAAACGGGAACCTGGAGGTGAAGATCCCGGTACCGCCTCTTACCTGTGTGGTTCTGTCGCCTTTTACATCCCAGTTAAAACCAACGCGCGGAGACCACATAAAGGCTGGCTTCGGCATTTTATTCGTCTGCACATTATACTGTTTGGCCAGTACAGAATTGTTGAAATCCTGGTTCTCCATGGGTTCATCCAGATAAACCGGTATGTCCATGCGGATACCGCCAGTAACTTTCAGGTTGTCCGTAACCTGGTACTCATCCTGGGCATAGAAACCAAGCTGCAGGGCCTTAAACTTAGCGCCTTCTCTTGGGTCGTCGGTTCTGCTGTACTGGTAGGTAAGGCTGTTGGCTAAGCCCAGCTGCCAGTTTTCGATAGCTGTTCTGGCCGGAATAGCGCCATTGGCAGATGCCGGTGACTGGTTAAATTCATAATCTCCAAACGCCTGGCCAATAAAGGCATTGTACATGTTGTAGAACTCGTTATGAGTGCCAAATGTGAACGTATGTTTGCCGGCAAAAATGTTCAGGTTATCGGTTAAGGTGAAGATATCCTGGTCGAGCTGGTTCACAGCGGAGAATGCCTCTGTGCCTAGGCTAACCGTTCTGCTGCCCGGCAACCGGAGCGTAACCCGCGGGAAAGGAGCGCCAGGAGCAGATCTTGGCTCTCTTACCCTGGTATAGCCCGCCACCAGGTTGTTGGAGATCCGGTCTGAGAAGCGGCTGTTGAGTTCTATTACGGCAGAAGAAGTGTTGCTTTCTCTCAGAATTGCGCCATTGGAAAATGTAATGGCCCTGGGCGTTCTGTTCAGTTGGGTTGTCTCTCCGAACGTGTAGCTGTAGCGGGTAGTCAGTTTGTGCCTGTTGGAAATGTTCCAGTCCAGCCTGCCGAAAATTTTCTGTGAGGAGTTTGTCTCTTCCTGGTCCATGAAGCTGCCTGGGTCGTAGCCCAATTCTCTGGCACGGGCAGCGATAGACTCCAACTCAGCTACGGCAAACTCTGATCCTGCCTGACCTGGGGCAAAGCTAAGTGGTGTTACTCTGTCGGTCTTTTCAGCATTCAGAAAGAAAAACAGCTTGTCTTTAATAATAGGGCCGCCTACACGGAAGCCATATTGCTTGTCCGTAAAGTTGGCAAAGCGGGTTCCTTCCTGTCCTTCGGCTAACAAGCCGCCAGGAGTTTTGCCGGCTAATTTCTCGTTTCTAAAATAATAGTAGGCTGAGCCTGAAAAGTCGTTGGTACCGGAGCGGGTAACGGCAGAGATACCGCCACCGGCAAAGCCGCCTAAGCGAACATCGAAGGGGGCAATCTGCACGTTGAACTGCTCAATGGCATCAAGCGAAATAGGAGAGGTGCCGGTGCTACCGCCGTTGGTACCCGTGTCAGAAAGGCCGAAAACATCGTTGCTCACGGCACCGTCTATGGTAAGCTGGTTAAATCTGTTGTTGATACCGGCAATAGAAATAGAGCTTCCTTTAATATCAGCCTGGGGTGTTAAGCGGGCGAAATCGTTGATGCCCCGCGTAACAGTAGGAAGCGTAGCGATTTGCTCCGTTCTGATGGTGGTGGAGGCACCGGTTCTGTCGCCGTTTATCACATTGTCGCGGTTGCTCACAACTTCTACCTGGCCCAGCGACAGGCTGTTGGGGCTGAGCGTAAAGTTCAGGTTAAGCGTCTGGCCAAGCGTTAGAGAGATATTTTCGGTTACTTTATCCTGAAAGCCTACAAACGAAACCGTAATGGTGTAGGGGCCACCTACCCGCATGTTCTGTATGCTAAATCTGCCTTGGGTATTGGTAGGGGCTGCATATTGGGTGTTGGTGGGGGTATGTACTGCCACAACCGTTGCACCAGGTAGTTCGGCACCACTGTCGTCCCGTACCACGCCACTCATAGAGGCGGTAGTGCTACCCTGTGACCAGGCAAGCTCTACAGGTAAAACAAGTGCCAGTATTAAGGCAATCTTAAAATAAAAGTTCTTCATGAAGTAGTTTTTTTTACAAAGTTAGCAAGTGTTGGTTTGGGTAAAGTTAAGATTGTGTTAAGAGTTGTAGGTTGCGTGTAAAGGTGATGGACATGCTACATAGGCAGAAGGAATTAGATTATAAGATGCGCGGGGTAGCCTGGCTTAAAGTGGCGGCCTGACTGCCTTGATGAATATTTTCTGATAGTGGTCTGAGAATAAGTTGTTTTCGATAACGCCAAGGCTGGTGGAGGCATGAATGAATTTGATCTCCTGGCTGCTGATAACCTCCGTAACCATGCCCACATGCGTTACTTCGCGGCTGTTTCTGGAGGCCCCGAAAAATACAAGATCACCCTCTCTGAGTTCTCTTACCCTGACAGTTTTGCCAAAGCGGCTCTGCTCCTCTGAGGTGCGGGGGAGTTTTACATTGATGCTCTCGAACGAGGTGCAGAGCAGGCCGGAGCAATCCATGCCCACCCGTGAGGTGCCGCCCCATCGGTAGGGGGTGCCGGTATAGGAGCGCGCCGTCTGGATAACGGTGGCAATGTTGTGGTCGATGTTCCGGCTGGGCATCCGGGTGCGGCTCGTGCGGTCTTTAGAGCCTTCCGGCGGGGTTTTCTTATTTCTGCCGGCAAATTTACCGGCCCTGCGGGCCTCTTTTTTTTCCTGGGCTATCTGACGTGCCGACTTGTAGTTTTCGCCCCGTTTGCTGAAAGTTGGCCCTGATGACTGGCAGGAGGCCACAAAAATCAGTAAGGATAAAAGAAGGCCGGAAGCTGTGAAGAATTTTCTCAATGTGTTCATCCAACAAGAATTGATGCAAAATTATAAAAGAAGTATAAACTTAAAGAATACGGCTCATTAAAAAAATGAAATTTTTTGAGACTGCTGCGGCATCGGTCGCAGGAGGCGTTTTAAAGCCCTTTTTAGACCTGTAAAACTGGACTCCCTCACTACTGCGGACCTGTGCCGGCGCTATCTCCCCGGAGTAGTAACGGAATGAAAACTGTTCCTATTATGTGGTTTCAATATAGCGTATATCTTATATTATGAAGCTAGCCAGCAGGTGTCCTCAGGCCCGGATTATTCTAATAAAAAAGCCCCTCCGGAGGTTCTGCTGCTCCGCAGCCACAAAAACACGAGAACCGTGCAGGTGTCGGGCTGCACGGTTCTCGTGTGTAGATTCGGTGGGTAATAGATCGTAAGGTACGGTATTGGCTTTTTGCGGCTTTACAGGCTGCCAGTTCGTCTGTTCCTGGTCAGGAGCTCGCTGTCCATTCCCCGCAGGTTGTGCCATGATTGCATCAGGTTGATGTGAGATTCGTTTACGGGCACCTTGGCCCGGTACTGAAAGTCCTGCTCCGGGCTGGCCATTTCAAAGAGGTGCTCCTGCTGTTGCGTTTCCTGGGCTGTGCTGAGGTTTGCTCTTAATACGGCTTCTTCCAGCATTTTATCTTTTCTCATAATGTGTGTCTTTTTATGTTCTACAATGTTTTAAGAAGACAGCGGCATCGTTTCGCGCTTTTTTCTCTCCTCCACCATAAAGTTGTTTAAGTAGTCTGAGATGTCATCCATGCCGCCGCCTTCTATAGAGTACGTACTGTTGTCGAGATGGATGACATAACACTCGTGAAAAAATTGTTTCCATTTCTGCAGCGATTTCATGGCAGATAGTTTGTCGTACTCCCCCCATAGCAATAACGTGGCGATATTCTGTATGGCGCTTCGCTTTTGCCATTGCTCGTTGTACCAGGCCGTGATTTCGGCCAGCTCCCGGGCTTCTGGCAGCACTCGTTTTGATGGTGTCTGCGCGGCGGCATCTGCCGCCTCCAGGCTGCTGGCCAGTTTTTTGACCAGCGTGGGCCTGAAAGCATGAAGCCGGGCATAGAGCAGCTTGCCCAGGTGCAAAACAGGCCGGTTGCCAGCTCCGGCCTGCCGGGCGCTCTTGGTAAAGGAGCAGCTGGAGGTGTTTAACAGCATCAGGCTTCTGATATTGCCGGCATGCTGAATGGCATAGGCCAGCCCTGCAGGCGTGCCCGCATCGTGCAGGAGCATATGTATGTCTTGCAGCTGCAGGTGTGCCAGCAGCTGCTCTACCAAGTAGGCATGGGTCTTGGGGTTGTAGGTCCAGTCTGCGGGCTCTCCGGTTTGTGTTGGCACAAAGGCCTCTATGGCAATGCACCGGTGCTGGCTACTGAGCTTATTCAGCAGTGGACGGTAATGTGTAGGCCACAAGGGCGTGCCATGCACGATTACGACAGGGGTGCCTTCGCCTTCGTCAATGTAGGTTAATCTGCCCGAGGGCAGATCCAGGAAACCGGACCTGAAAGATTTGGCACCTGTATCCTTGCTGTGTGATTTCATATGCTAGCAATTGTTGTCCTTAGTGATATACTTTATAGCGGATGGGAGGTTGTTGTTTTTGAGCGAAAAGAACTACCTTCAGGCCTTAAAAAGTGGTGCTGCTGTAGCAAATGCAGCAGATCAGCACTGTTGTAAAACGATAGGTAAGCATAAATGTGTGGGATAGCAGGTGTTTTTGCGTTTTCGGAGCCGGGAGTAGCGGCAATTGCCAGGCTGGAGGCCGCCGCCGCAACGCTGGCCCACCGCGGCCCCGATGGCGCAGGCATGCTCGTAAAGGGCAGGGCCGGGCTGGCTAGCCGCCGGCTGGCAGTGATCGCGCCCGGACGGGAAGCTGACCAGCCGATGAGCGATGCCTCAGGGCGCTATACGATGGTGTACAACGGCGAAGTGTTTAACTACCAGGCCCTCCGCAGAGACCTGCAGGCAGCAGGGTGTGAGTTCAGGACCGCTTCCGATACGGAGGTGCTGCTGCAGCTCTACCAGAAAGATGGCCCCGACTGCCTGAAGAAACTAAAAGGATTTTTTGCTTTCGCCATTTACGATGCCTCCGAAGAAACCCTGTTTTTAGCACGTGACCGATACGGCGAAAAACCGTTGTATTTCTACAAAGATGCCGACAAGTTCCTGTTCGCCTCCGAACTTTCTGCACTTATGGCCCTGGGCGTTCCACGTGAAGTAGACGCTGCCTCCCTTTACCAGTACCTGCAGCTAACCTATGTGCCTGCCCCGGCTTCTATGCTGCAAGGGGTGAAGAAACTGTTGCCCGGGCACTCGCTCCACCTCAAGGGCAGTCGGGTGCAGGAGCAGGTGTGGCACCGGTCTCCTTTCAACAGCGACAAGGCGGCCGTCAACCCCTTGCCTTATCCGCAGCAGCAGGCCAAGCTAAAGCGGCTGCTGGACCAGGCCGTGCAGCAGCGCCTGACCGCCGATGTGCCGGTAGGGGCCTTCCTGAGCGGTGGCACAGACTCGTCGGTGGTAGTGGCGTTGGCAGCCAGGCACACGCCCCGGCTCAGGACTTTTTCCCTGGGCTTTACCGACAGCCCTTATTTCGACGAAACAAATTATGCGCGGCTTGTCGCCCAAAAGCTGGGCACCGACCATACCGAGCTGCGCCTGAGTACAGCGCAGTTGCGGGAGTATCTGCTGCCCATGCTAAACTCCCTCAGCGAACCCTTTGCCGATTCCTCTGCCCTGGCCGTGTATGCCCTCAGCCAGCATGCCAGCCAACAGGTAAAGGTGGTGCTCTCCGGCGATGGTGCCGACGAGCTATTTGGCGGCTATAACAAGCACCTGGCCGAATACAGGCTCCTGCAGGGCGGAGTAGAGGCAGGGGCTGTAAAAGCCCTCGACTTTTTGTGGAGCAGGCTGCCTTCGTCCCGAAACTCCTTTTTCGCCAACAAGGTCCGGCAGTTTCACCGGTTTGCCACAGGGGCGCGGCTCACGGCGCAGGAGCGGTACTGGCTCTGGGCAACCTGGCAGAGTGAGCAGGAAGCCCTGGCACTGCTGCGCCCGGAGCAGCGGCTCGCTGCCTCCGGCAGGCTCTACAGGGCCAGAAAAGGCCGTTTAACTTCCTGTATCGACAATGCCCGCCCTGATCTGAACAGCGTGCTCTGTGCCGACACACAACTGGTGCTGAGCAACGACATGCTGGTGAAAATCGACCTGATGGGCATGGCCAACGGACTGGAGATCAGGAGCCCGTTCCTGGATCACAAAATCGTGAAATTTGCGGCCTCGCTGCCGGTAGCCTCTAAAGTCAATATGACCCTCCAGAAAAAGATCCTGAAAGAGACATTCCGGCAGGAACTGCCGGAGGAGCTGTTCAGGCGTCCGAAAAAAGGATTCGAAGTGCCATTGGCTGCTCTATGGCGCGGGGAGGTACAGGAGCAGCTGCGAGAGCTTCTTTCGGACGACTTTATTTCTGGCCAGGCCATTTTTGATTTGCAGGAAATCAGGCAGCTGCGAAAGCAGGTGTCCGCTGCCGGCCCTGGCGGAAGCCACGCCGCCACCCGCCTGTGGACTATACTTGTATTCCAGTTCTGGTGGAGGAAATGGATAGTGGGTACTGTCTAAAAACCGGAAAATGTGTTGTGTGGCAGCAGCAGAGCCTCCGGAGGGCTGATTTCATTGGAATAATTTGCTTGCTGATTGTTAAATGGCTGCATGGTTATATGGTTGATGTGGAGATGAATAACCGGAAAAAGCTGTTATAAAATGATCCACTCTTCAAGCATAACTTTTAAAGAAGGTCCTGTGTCCTTTTCTAATAGCAGCAGAGCCTCTGGAGGGCACTTTTTATTTCAATAATTCATAACCCGCCTGTGTAACCTTGATCAGAGAAGTTAGTAAGTGCAGGGGGCGGGCAGCCACACGAAAGGCTACAGCCTGATAAAACAAAACGAACTGCTAAGCCTGCTCCAATATCCATTTAATCCAATCAAAACATTTTGATTAAAAAAGTGAGCAGCAGGTGTAGTTAGTTTGCCATATTTTGATTATTATAGTGCAATAAAAAAGGATTTAACTTCTATTTTTATATTTGAATGCTTTATTTTTTCACATACAGAACATAAATCCATATAAATTTGCAATCTTAACTAAATGAAACTGATATGAAAATTGCTGTAGTTGGCACCGGATATGTGGGCTTGGTTACCGGAACCTGCTTTGCTGAGGTAGGTATTGATGTAACATGTATCGATATAGATACCAAAAAAATCGAGAATCTAAGGCAGGGCATACTTCCTATTTACGAGCCCGGGCTGGAAGAAATGGTGCTGCGCAATGCGCAGAAAGAGCGCCTGACTTTTTCCACTGATCTGGCCGCGAGCGTGCAGGGCTGCGACGTAGCCTTTATCGCCGTGGGAACCCCTCCGGGAGAAGACGGCAGCGCCGACCTGAAATATGTGCTGGCCGTAGCACGCAGCATCGGGCAGAACATAACCGACTACACCGTGGTAGTTACCAAGAGCACCGTGCCGGTGGGAACAGCCAAAAAGGTGCGCCAGGCCATAGAGCAGGAACTGGAGGTGCGCGGGGTAGATATTCCTTTTGATGTGGCCTCCAACCCGGAGTTCCTGAAGGAGGGCGCCGCCATCGAAGACTTCCTGAAACCAGACCGGATCGTGGTGGGGGTTTCTTCAGAAAGAGCAGAAGACATGATGACCAAGCTCTACAAGCCATTCCTGATGAACGGCCACCCGCTCATTTTCATGGATGTGCCCTCTGCCGAAATGACCAAATATGCCGCCAATGCCATGCTGGCCACCAAGATCAGTTTCATGAACGACATCGCCAACCTGTGCGAAATTATGGGTGCCGATGTAAACATGGTGCGCAAAGGCATTGGCAGCGATGCCCGCATCGGCAATAAGTTCATATATCCGGGTATCGGCTACGGCGGCTCCTGCTTCCCTAAGGATGTAAAGGCACTGGTAAAGACTGCTGCTGAGAACGGATATGAGATGCAGGTGCTGAAGGCGGTGGAGCAGGTGAACGAGAACCAGAAGTCGGTGCTGTTCAATAAAATCAACAAACACTTTGATGGCAACCTGGCCGGTAAGATATTTGCTATCTGGGGGCTCTCCTTTAAGCCGAAAACAGACGACATGCGCGAGGCGCCCTCGCTGGTGATTATTGAGAAGCTGCTGGAGCAGGGTGCCAGCGTGCGCGCCTACGACCCTGTAGCCATGAAAGAGGCCGAGCACACCCTCGGCGACAGCATTTACTATGGAAAAGACGAGTATGAGGCCCTGATTGATGCCGATGCCCTGTTGCTGGTAACAGAGTGGCCTGAGTTCAGAGCGCCTAATTTTAATGTGGTAGGCAAATTAATGAAAGATAAAGTAGTGTTTGATGGCCGTAATATTTACGATGCCTCCGAATTGCGTGAGAAGGGCTTCGTATATTATGGTATCGGTGTTAAACAGAACGTAGAGCAGGAAAACGCAGCAGTATAAATAGATATGTCAAGAAAACGTGTATTAGTTACAGGGGGCGCAGGCTTCCTGGGGTCCCACCTTTGCGACCGGTTGATTAAAGAAGATTACCATGTGATCGCCATGGATAACCTGATTACCGGGAATCTCAGCAACATAGAACATCTTTTTAAGCTCGAGAACTTCGAGTTTTATCACCACGATGTTTCCAAGTTTGTGCATGTTCCCGGAAAGCTGGATTACATTTTGCATTTTGCATCTCCGGCCAGCCCGATAGATTACCTCAAAATTCCGATCCAGACCCTGAAAGTAGGCTCTTTGGGTACACATAACCTGCTGGGCCTGGCCAGAAACAAAGGAGCCCGGATGCTAATTGCCTCTACGTCTGAGGTGTACGGCGACCCGCTGGTGCACCCACAGACAGAAGATTATTGGGGTAACGTAAACCCGGTTGGTCCACGCGGTTGCTACGACGAAGCCAAGCGCTTCCAGGAAGCCATGACCATGGCTTACCACATGCACCATGGCATCGAGACACGGATTGTGCGCATCTTTAACACCTATGGCCCCCGCATGCGCCTGAACGACGGCCGTGTATTGCCAGCCTTCCTGAGCCAGGCACTCAGAGGCGAGCCACTAAGCATTTTTGGAGACGGTTCACAGACCAGGTCGTTCTGCTATGTAGATGACCTGATTGAGGGCATATACCGCCTCTTGCTGAGTGACTACGTTTATCCGGTAAATATCGGTAACCCTTCGGAGATAACGATTAAGCAATTTGCTGAGGAAATCTGCAAGCTTACCGGTGTAGAACTAAAGTTAGAATACCAGCCCTTGCCAAAAGACGATCCGCAGAAGCGCCAGCCAGATATTACCAAAGCCAGAGAAATTCTGGGCTGGGAACCACAGGTGGGGCGTGCTGAAGGACTTAGGAGAACCCTGGAATATTTTAAAGAAAATATTCATGTTGCACCTAAAGAGGCGCGCAGCTTTTAATGATTTGAAACTTTGAAAAGGGGCTCAGAATTTAAATTCTGAGCCCCTTTTTATTATAATTCATCCTGCAGCAATATATCACGCAGGCGTTCGCCACTCTTCCCGTCAAATTTGTACAGCCAGTCTTCTGTGAATTTTGCCTTGTGGGGGAGTTGCTGCTGGTGGAGTTCGTCTATATGCTGCAGTGCCCACTCCAGATCCTGCATATTATAAAGAGGATAGGCCACACCTGCGTCTATAAAAGATTTTGATACGTCTAGCCTGCCTGCGGGGTGGTTTTCCAAGGTAAGTACCGTTGTATGTTTCATCGCGACTAAAGGCAAGAGGTAGGTTGAGAAAAAACCCATGACCAAACTAACTTTCGGGAGGAGCTTTAGCAGGTGATCATTATCAATAACTGTTGTGTTATAATACGAGGGCCAGAGGCCTTGCTCCCAAGGTGACTGTTCAGGATGGGGCTTTAGGTAAATGTGGTAATCTAGTCTAGCTGCCTGTTCTATAACTTGTTGTACCAGTTGTTTATAATAATGCCTGTTCCATCCAAATAGCTCACGATGTGCTAGTCCCTGATCTACAAAAAGGAGAGACTTTACTTCGGGTTGAGGGGCTGCGGTAACTGTAGCAAGCCTATCGAAATAAGGAATGCCTGTAAAGTATACTTTTTGCTGAGCTAACAGGTAATCGTAATGCTCGTGCACACTATGTGTTTTAGGACAAAAAGAAATATAAAAATCTGCAGTTCGGAGTGGGGTCTTTAGTTTCTTGAAAGTATCCAGATAGCTGTATTGACTTCTTATCTTGATAAATTCTCGTAAAAAGTCTGAAAATGGCTCCGGTAGCTCTCGTGCCGTGTTTCGTAGAAATATGTGGGCTCTTAACCTGGCAGAAAATTGCGAAAGTTTGTTCAGGAGTAAAGACATGCGAGCCGGCTTTTTCTGGTTTAGTATATGTTGTTCCAGCCTCACATTAATATTAATATCTCTGATGCCGTGGTCTAAATGATAAGTAGGTATTTTTAGTACCTTGCAGGTAAGTAAAAGCGCTAGCTGAAAGTATGACTCAATATAGAAGAAAATTACTTTAGATGGCGCTATTTGTTCGATCAACTGGAAAGTGTGCTTATAATTTCCCCAGAAAATGGCTTCTCCATAAGTTTGATAGTAATTATTGGTTATTTCTTTTGGGGATGCAAATTCTGCGAAATAAAACCTGAAATGACTTTTACATACCTGAAACAAGTCTAGATAATCAGCTCTATTAAAATTGCCAACAATCAGTAAAGTCGGTTTCTTCCCCATTTCTCAGATCAAAATTTTCAAGGTTGCCAGAAAAGCATGGACTTAAAGAAAAACAACGTTGCTATTATTGCACCAGCTATAGCTCGCGAAGGAATAACGATGCAAGTTACTACTCAACTAAATGCTTTACAACTTAACCACATTCATGTTTTCCTGATCATACTAGGCCCAGTTGATGAAAAAGTAATAGAAGAGCTTGAAATTCAGATACCCAATGAACGAAAGCTACTCCTAAACCTATCAACGTCATATCTGTCGGCAAGGGCTTTTTTTAATTCTTATAGCATTGTTTCTCCTATACTAAGGTTCATCAGGAAAAATAATATTGAAGCAGTAGTAGCACATGCGCCCTATGCTCATTTTATAATGAGGTTGGTAAAACTTGTTTCGTTACTTTCTGGAGTGAAATTTAAATTACTACAGTACTTTCATGGCATACAATATGTAGAGCATCCGGTAAACTCTGTTGCACGCTTTGGCATGAACAGCCTAAATCAAGTACTGGCACTTTGGCTTGATGATGCCCACATATCGGTGTCATACGCCGTAAAGCATGATATTGAGTCAAACCTGATCCGTCTCCGCAGGCATGAAGTTATCTATAATTCAGTATATGGAAGTAGTAAGCTATCATCAGAAAACCAAGTTGTTTGGGAAAGGATAAGTGCTCTTCTACAGAGCAAGCCAAATAGCTATAGGATAGTTTTGCCGAATAGGTTGCACCATAATAAGGGGCAGCGGTTTTTTATAGAAGTCTTGGCATTGTTTATTCAAGAAAACAAAGTTCTTCCTGCTGAACTGGCTGTATATATGGTTGGGGAAGGTCCTGGAAGAGCAGAAATAGAGGCTGCTATAGCCAATCATATACTACTACAGCCTTTTGTTACGCTTACTGGGGCATTGCCAAACCCGGTCCTAAGAAGAATGATAGAAGTTGCTGATTTGGTGGTAGTTCCTTCCTTTTTTGAAGGATTTTCTTTCTCAGCATTAGAAGCTTTACAAGCTGGCGCAGTCCTACTTACTTCTGATACAGGAGGGCTAAAAGAGGTCGTTCAGAATAAAGTTACAGGGTTTACCTTTAAAAATAAGTCTAGAAAAGATTGCTTGAAAGTTCTTTCTTTTATCTATTCGAACAAGAAGGCTGTTCTTATAGACAGAAATAAGATTATGAAAGACTTAAAAAACAGGTTTTCAGCAGAGACGCATGTTAGGCAATTGCTAGATTTGATAAACAGTTAAGGTATGTCGAAGCGACTTTTAGTATTATGCTATTGGGGCATGAATGATCCACTTACCCATGGTTCTATTCTTCCGCACCTCCGGATTATAGCTCAGTTGCCTAGTGTTGATATTGTGCTTTTCGCTACTATAGAGCGTGACCGGAAGCACGAGCTAGATGAGCGTGTACTTGACGGAATACGAAACGTGCGGCATATACCCTTGTTCAGTCAAAACATACCCATAAACCTGCTCAATAAGATTTATGACTTTTTACTATTTCCAAAGCTGTTGAAACAGGTGGTCCTAGATCATAATATTACTGATATTATAGCCTTTAGTACACCTGCAGCATCTTTGGTGCATTTGCTTACAAAACAGCTGAACCTTACCTACTATGTGGCTTTTTATGAACCTCATGCAGCTTATATGTTGGAAACAGGTATTTGGGGGAGATATGATCCAAGGTATATCTATCAGAAGAAGTGGGAAAAGGAGCAGGCAAGAGATGCAAAAGGTTTGTTAGCTGTTTCGGAGGCATTCAGGCAGGAAATAAGTAGCAATAGTTTGGCCCCTGCTAGCAAAATCAGAGTAGTTCGTAATGCAGTGGACATGACCAAATTTTTGTCCAATCCGGCTAAGAGAAGTAAGGTTAAATATAACTTAGGAATAGCTGCCGAAACTACAGTTGGTGTGTATGTGGGGAAATTTGGAGGGCTCTATTTTGAAGAGGATGCGTTTGCGATTTATCAGTCTTGCTTTGAACTGATATCTAACTTTAGTCTGCTAATTTTGACACCGCAGGAGCATGTGGTAATTTGTGAAAACACTCGAAGGACGAATTTAGATGAAAAGAAAATATTTGTGCTTACAGTGCCACATCAAGAAGTGCCGGATTACCTATCTGCCGCAGATTTTGCATTCGCCACCATAAAATCTTATCCCTCTGCCAGATACTGCTCCCCCGTCAAAATAGGCGAGTACTGGGCCAGCGGCCTGCCCGTGTTGCTGACAGAAGGCGTAGGCGATGACAGTGATATTATCAAAAATGAGGGAGGAGGAGCACTCTTTAACGTAGCAGTACCCGGAAGTGTGGAAAAGGCTATCCTCCAGATACAGGAAATTATAAATCAGCCCGGGCATCGGGAAGAGATAAGGAAGCTAGCCATCAAGTACCGGTCGCCGGACCGAATCAAAGAAGCGTATGAGTATTTCTTTGGTGCAAACAGGGAAGTGTCGTGAAGGTACTCTTTGTAGTGCCCTACCCTTTAGGCCAGGCCGCTTCCCAGCGCTTCCGGTTTGAGCAGTACCTGCCGCAGTTGGAGCAGAAGGGCGTTTTAATTCAAGTAATCCCGTTCTGGAGCAGCAGCAGCTGGCGTGTGCTTTACCAGAGGGGCAAAATCATTCAAAAAATTGGTGGGCTGCTGCAGGGCTTTCTCAAGAGGGGGCTGCTCATAACCCGTCTCCACCAGTACGATATTGTATTCATTCACCGCGAAGCCACCCCTGTAGGCCCGCCCTGGTTTGAGTGGCTGGTGGCAAAGGTGTGGAAAAAGAGAATCATATTCGATTTTGACGATGCCATCTGGCTACCTGACGCATCAGTTGGCAACACAATAGCTGCCCGGCTGAAGTGGCACCACAAAACGGCTGCTATCTGCAGTTGGAGCTATAGAGTGAGTTGTGGCAACAGCTATCTGCAGCAATACGCGCTGGCGTTCAATAAAGCTTCCGTGCTGATGCCCACCACCATCGATACCCGGCAGCAACACAAACGGCAGAAGCAACAAAGCAGCCAAACTGTTACAGTAGGCTGGACTGGCTCGCACTCCACGCTGCCTTACCTCCGGCTGGTGGAACCTGTGTTGCAGCAGCTGCAGCAGCAGTACCAGTTTGAGTTTGTTGTAATTGCCGATAAAGCTCCGGAGTTAAACCTGATCTCCTGCACGTATGTGCCCTGGCGTAAAGAAACGGAGGTAGAAGACCTGCTCCGGCTCAACATCGGCATTATGCCGCTCCCTGATACCGAGTGGGCGAAAGGGAAATGCGCTTTTAAAGCACTGCAATACATGGCGTTGGGCATCCCGGCTGTTGTGTCGGCGGTGGGGGCTAACAAGTCTGCTGTGGTGGATGGTATTACCGGTTTTTGTTGCAGCACGCCTGAGGAGTGGTACAAGCGGCTGGAGCAGCTAATACTTGATCCTGAGCTAAGGGCAAAGATGGGTGCGGCCGGACGGGCGCAGGTAGAGGAGCATTATTCGGTAACAGCCAATACCACCACCTTTCTGAGCCTGTTCTCCTAGATTTTTTTGTTCTCCTTTAGGAACGTGCGGGCCTCCTTGAAATTGGCAGACTTCTTTTCGCTGTTGTTGATCACGATCGTGTAGTAGCGCTTGGCCTCTTTCATGTCTTTCTCCTCTTTCGCAATTCTGGCCAGGTTTAAGAAAGAGCTTAGGTAGTAGCCAGAGTTCTTTTCGCCGGTTTGCTCCGTATATTTAATGACCTGGCGGTAATGCTGCTTCGCTTTGCTGAAGTCGCGGTACTTGTTATGATTTATGTAGGCAAGCACATAAGCGGCATAGCGACCGCTGATAGCCTCGTAACCAGGCATCTGGTTGTTCAACTTGTCAAGAATGTCAAGCGACACGCGCTCAGCCATTGTAAAGTGGCCCTGCACAAACAACAGGCGGGCATAGGTTCTGTGGAAGTAGGCATTGTCGGGGTATCGGGTAATCAGGTCCTGCGAAACCCGCAGCGCATCTGCCAGATTGCCTTCTTCGTTGGCATAAATCCGCATCAGAAAGAACTTGGCCTCTGTGGCCGTGTAAAAGCCGTTGTTGGCCACGTGGCTGAGCTGCTTCACCCCCAGGCGCTTGTCGCCACTCGGGAAAAAGGCGAGCACCGGGCGCAGCAGCTTGTAGTTTTCATGAATCCAGATGGAGTAGTAATTAAAGAGCGCCTCACCGAACAGGAACTCAGGGCTCAGGCCGTTGCCGGACTTGGCTTTTTCCATGAACTCCAGCGCGCGTTTGCTGGCCACGGTTGCTTTGCGCCAGTTGCTGCGCTCCGAATGGAGGCGTGCCTCAAAGCCATGGGCCGCTGCCAGAAAAAAGGCCGCCTCAAAATTTTTGTTGTCCTGGTTGTACAGCACATTTGCTTTCTGAACGGTGCTGTCCATGTAAGCAAAGAAAAGGTCATCATACTGGGTGGTCTGAATGTTGGTGGGCACGATCTTCCACCAGTTGCTTAGCCCCAACAGGAAGTACGCCATCGGGTGCTCCGGGTAGCGGCGGCGCAGCGACTTAAACTGCTTCTCGGCACGTTCATACTTAAAATTATACATGTTGTCCACTGCGCCTTCCAGCTCATACTGGATGTCCTTGTTTATCAGAAGCATCCCCTTTACATTTCCTTCCGGCAGCACCTCCACCTCCGAAAAATCGTATTCCGGCATGGCGACGGAGTCGGTCAGGGTCGTATCTGCTTGAGGCGCCTGCTCCTGGGCAGAGGCAAAAAGCGGGAAAAGGATGCTAGCAGCAACAATTAGAAATCTCTTCATGAAATAAGATACTATGCAGGGTTTTCAGCAAAACTGCCTCTCAGATACCGAAAGGATAAAAGTAACAACAATTATGCTAAATTTGAATGACAACTATCAGAAATTAAAATGAAACTCCTGGAACAACTGTGTAAAATACATGCGCCGGCAGGCAACGAAAGATTGCTGTCTGACTTCTTGTTTAACTATATAGAGAAACATAAAGTTCAGTGGAAAGCAAATCCTGTGGTGCTGAGCGGGCATGAATTTCAGGATTGTATCCTGCTGGTTTTCGGGGAGCCCCGAACAGCCATTTTTGCACACATGGATTCCATCGGCTTCACGGTGCGGTATGGCCACCAACTTGTGCCCATCGGCAGTCCTGACATCAAAAACGGCTATAAGCTGGTGGGGGAGGATGCGCTGGGACCCATTGCATGCACCCTTGCCTACGATGCCGAAGAAGGCGACCTGACCTACGAGTTTGAGCGGGAAATAGAACGCGGCACGGAGCTGACTTTTAAATGCGACTTCCGGGAGACAGAGGAGGCGGTGCAGTCCTGCTACCTCGATAACCGCCTGGGCATATGGAGTGCCCTGCAGGTAGCAGAGACCTTGGAGAATGGCATTATTGCCTTCAGTTGCTGGGAGGAGCATGGCGGTGGCTCTGTATCCTACCTCTCGCGTTATATTTATGAGCAGTACGGGGTGCGGCAGGGGCTGATATCAGACATTACCTGGGTAACGGAAGGGGTGCAGGCAGGCAAAGGTGTAGCCATCTCCTTGCGCGACAGCCTGATTCCCAGGAGGTCGTATGTGCAGCGGATTATTTCCATAGCCAAGGAGGCCGGCGTGCCTTATCAACTGGAGGTAGAGGGCGCCGGAGGCAGCGATGCCAAGGAGCTGCAGCGCAGCCACTACCCCTGGGATTGGTGCTTTGTGGGTGCCCCCGAAGACAATGTGCACACCCCCAACGAGATTGTGCATAAAGCCGACATAGCCAGCATGGTAGCCTTGTACAGGGCACTGATGGAGAAGCTGTAAGCAGCAGTAGTGCCTCTGAAGGACTGTTTTTATTCGAATAATTGCTGGTAACTGATTATTGGGTGTTGAATGGTTGATGAGGGAATTTGAACAGGAACCACAAAACACATTGCAATACTCAACTCTTAATTTCAGAAGCGCTCTGTGTGCTGCATCCTGTGTTCATTTCACCAGCAGCTGAAAGCTCTGGAGGGGCATTTTCATTAGAATAATTTGGGGAGCAGCGGCAATAGCAACGGGTTGCTGTGTTTTATTCGTCCATTAAAATTCAGTTCGGAGTAGCATGCAGTAAAAAATTTGATATTGTCTATATAAACTATTGTGCATCAGAGGATAATGACTTAAATTGTGCAATTGATAAATACTGGCTTTGAGTTGGAATCTAAAATAAGTTATACTTCTGAGGTGCTTCAGAATATGCTTTCCCTGATCCTGCTGTGCAATCTCGCAACGCCCTTTTCCAGAACAGATTGCAGGAAATAAATTGGTAAAGATTAATGCTAATATTCGTTAGGATATTTCAGTACAAAACCTTTTCTTTAAAGAGTGCATTTTACAATACTAAACCCTACACTTTTTATATGGAAAATATCCTTTACGCAATTCCCGGTTTCGGATTAGCTGCTCTATTATACACCTGGTTCAGGTCGGCCTGGGTCACGAAACAACCTGCCGGCAACGAGCGCATGAGCACTATTGCCAGGCACATCGCTGATGGCGCCATGGCTTTTCTCAGGGCAGAATATAAAGTGATGTTCTACTTTGCTGTTATAGCATCGCTCTTCCTTTTCTATTTGGGTTATTCCAGCGAGCGCTCGCATTGGCTGATTGTGGTGTCCTTCCTGATCGGGGCATTCCTGTCGGCGCTGGCCGGTTTTATAGGCATGCGCATTGCCACCAAAGCCAACGTGCGTACCGCCGAGGCTGCCCGTACCAGCCTTTCGAAAGCACTGGAAGTTTCGTTTGCAGGCGGAACCGTCATGGGAATGGGCGTGGCTGGTCTGGCAGTGCTGGGACTGGGTTCCCTGTTTATCGTGTTTTACTACCTGTTTGTGCACAGCATCGGAGCCGATGTAAACGGTCTGGAAATGGAACGGGCCCTAGAGGTGCTGACCGGTTTCTCGCTTGGCGCTGAAAGTATTGCCCTTTTTGCCCGTGTAGGCGGCGGTATTTATACCAAAGCAGCCGATGTGGGCGCTGACCTGGTAGGTAAGGTAGAGGCAGGCATCCCCGAAGACGATCCGCGTAACCCCGCCACTATCGCCGACAATGTGGGCGATAACGTGGGGGACGTGGCCGGTATGGGAGCCGACTTATTCGGTTCTTATGTGGCCACTATTCTGGCAACCATGGTGCTGGGGCGTGAAGTGGAGGTAGCGGATAACTTCGGAGGGTTGTCGCCGGTAATTCTCCCTATGCTCATCGCAGGCCTGGGTATTATTTTCTCCCTTATCGGGATGGCCTTTGTGCGGGTAAAAGAAGGCGGTAACGTACAGGCTGCCCTTAACTTAGGCAACTGGATATCTGTTGTCCTGACGGCCATCGGATCCTATGTGGCCATACACTGGCTCCTACCAGAGAACCTGTCGCTCCGCAATTTCGAGTTTACAGCCAACGGTGTGTTTCTGGCCGTGTTGGTGGGGCTGGTGGTTGGGTCGCTTATGAGTATCATCACCGAGTATTATACGGCAATGGGCAAAGGCCCGGTAAACTCTATTGTGCAGCAGTCCTCTACGGGACATGCCACGAACATTATTGCCGGCCTGGCCGTGGGCATGCACTCTACCGTGTTGCCCATTATTGTGCTGGCAGCTGGCATCGTGCTTTCTTATGCCGCTGCCGGATTGTATGGCGTGGCAATTGCGGCAGCCGGCATGATGGCGACCACCGCCATGCAGCTGGCCATAGATGCCTTCGGGCCGATAGCCGACAATGCCGGAGGTATAGCCGAGATGAGCGAACTGCCGAAAGAAGTGCGCGGCCGCACCGATATCCTGGATGCGGTGGGCAATACCACCGCCGCCACCGGAAAGGGCTTCGCCATTGCCTCTGCGGCTCTTACCTCGCTGGCCTTGTTTGCCGCCTTTGTGGGCATAGCCGGTATTTCCAGCATAGACCTGTACAAGGCGCCTGTTTTGGCCGGCTTGTTTATAGGAGCCATGATTCCGTTTATTTTCTCAGCACTTGCCATAGCGGCCGTAGGTAGAGCGGCCATGGCCATGGTACATGAGGTGCGCCGGCAGTTCCGCGAAATTCCGGGCATTATGGAAGGAACAGGCATGCCGGAGTACGATAAATGTGTGGCCATCTCCACCAAGGCAGCCATCCGCGAAATGATGTTGCCGGGAGCCATTGCCCTGATCGTGCCGGTCATAGTTGGCTTTGGCTTCAAGGGCGTATTTGAAGACACCTCCTCTCCTGAAATACTGGGCGGACTGCTGGCCGGTGTAACGGTGTCGGGAGTGCTGATGGCTATGTTCCAGTCTAATGCCGGGGGAGCCTGGGACAATGCCAAAAAATCGTTTGAGCAGGGCGTGGAGATAAACGGCAAAATGGAGTACAAAGGCTCCGATGCACATAAAGCTTCTGTAACCGGCGATACCGTGGGCGATCCTTTCAAAGATACCTCCGGCCCATCTATGAATATCCTAATCAAGCTCATGTCCATTGTCTCGCTGGTAATCGCCCCGCATATCGCGCTTGAGCAGGCGCCGCCAGTGCCGGAGCGCCCCATCGAGATAAACATGGACACCAAACAGGAGGCGCCTCTTACAACAGCTGATCAGGTGCGGACTGCCAACACAGTACTTGCCTACAGCCAGTCGGCACAGTAAGCATACCTTTTGAGTAATAATAAGCCTGACTTTTAAGTTGGGCTTATTTTTTATTTATACTTACCTTTGTTCAGTCTAATAATTTCATGCCCATGGAGCCCCGTAAAGTAACCTTACACGATTGCCAGTTCAGCACTTATATTTTTGAGGAGGAGATAATTGCCCGGATACAGATGCTGGCCGATCAGATTAATCAGGATTATGAAGGGAAGAACCCGCTGTTCCTGGCCGTATTGAACGGGTCGTTTATGTTTGCCTCAGACCTGCTGAAACGGGTAACGGTGCCCTGCGAGATTGCTTTTGTGCGCCTCTCCTCGTACCAGGATATGCAGAGCACCGGCAAGGTAAAAGAGGTGTTGGGGCTGGTAGAAGACATTAAAGGGCGCCATGTCATAATATTAGAAGACATTGTAGACACCGGGCACACCCTGCAGCTTCTGGAGCAGCAGCTTCTGGAGAAGCAGCCTGCCTCGCTGGAGGTGGCGGCGCTGCTAGTCAAGCCCGAATGCCTGCAATACCCCCTGGAACTCAAATACGTCGCGAAAAATATTCCAAACGATTTTGTGGTAGGGTATGGGCTCGATTATAACGGAACAGGTAGAAACCTGCGCGATATTTACAAGATCGTGTCCTGACCGCAGCCCGCAGAACTTCTGCATCAGAGGCAATAAATAACATTTTTTGTGAAGGTTGTCTCCAGAAAAACGAACAAAATATTAATTTTATACTTACTTTTGCCTTTTACATTCACGAAAAGATATGCTCAACATTGTTTTGTTTGGCCCTCCAGGAGCTGGCAAGGGAACACAAAGTCAGAAATTAATCGAGAAGTACAACCTGATCCACCTCTCAACCGGAGATTTGTTACGGTCAGAGATTGCAGCTGGTTCTGAGCTAGGGCTTAAGGCCAAGTCTCTGATGGACAGTGGTTTGCTTGTTCCTGATGAAGTGGTGATCGGCATGATTGCAAACAAAGTGAAGGAGCATACCCATGCCTCCGGATTTATTTTCGACGGGTTTCCGCGCACCGTGCCGCAGGCGCAAAGCTTGGACAAACTGCTGCAGGACAACGGAACAGAAATTACTGCCATGCTGGCCCTGAAGGTCGATGATGAGGAACTGACCAAGCGCTTGCTGCTTCGTGGCCAGACTTCAGGCCGCCCTGACGACCAGAATGAAGAACTGATCCGGAAGCGGGTGCAGGAGTATAACACCAAAACAACCCCCGTGGCAGATTTTTATGCTGGCCAGGGCAAGTTCTTTGCCGTGGATGGAATCGGTGAGATAGACGAGATCTTTGATCAGCTCTGCCAGCACATCGATAGCCTGAAACAATAGCAGCAAAGTTTCGAACTAAACATTTTCATAGTTTTAAAAACCAGGTTTGGCATCATCAAACTTTATAGATTACGTTAAGATCTGCTCGCGCTCCGGCCGTGGCGGCGGCGGTTCTGCCCACTTGCACCGCGACAAGAGAACCGCCAAAGGCGGCCCTGACGGCGGCGACGGCGGCAGAGGCGGGCACGTTATCCTGCGCGGCAACTCACAGCTCTGGACTTTACTGCACCTGCAGTACCGGAAGCATGTAATCGCCGAAAACGGACTTAACGGAGGCTCCGACCACTCTTCAGGAGCGCAGGGGCATGATGAGGTGCTGGAGGTGCCTTTAGGTACTATTGCCCGGGATGCCGAAACAGGCGAGTTTAAATGTGAGATAACGCAGCACGGGCAGGAAATAATACTGACGCCCGGTGGTCGTGGAGGCCTCGGCAACGCGCACTTTAAATCGCCCACCAACCAGACACCGCGTTACGCTCAGCCCGGCGAACCCGGCATAGAGGAGTGGGTGGTGCTGGAACTGAAGCTGCTGGCCGACGTGGGGCTGGTTGGTTTCCCGAATGCGGGCAAATCTACGCTGCTCTCTGTTGTGTCTGCCGCCAAACCCAAAATAGCCAACTACGCCTTTACCACGCTGGTCCCCAACCTGGGCGTGGTCGCCTACCGCGATTACAAATCGTTTGTGATGGCCGACATACCAGGTATTATTGAGGGAGCCTCTGAGGGCAAAGGCCTGGGGCTGCGCTTTTTGCGGCACATAGAACGAAACTCGATGCTGCTGTTTATGATCTCCTGCGATAGTCCTGATATTGCAGAAGAGTATAAGGTGCTGCTGACAGAACTGGAGAAATACAACCCGGAGCTGCTCGACAAAAAGCGGATACTGGCCATCACCAAAACAGATATGATTGATGAGGAACTGGAGGCAGAGATAAAAGCGACCCTGCCAGAGGACCTGCCAACCGTCTTCATCTCTAGCATCACCCAAAAGAACCTTGGTCAGCTAAAGGATATGATCTGGGCCGCGCTGAATGGCTAACTGGCTTGTTTAGTGGGCCTTGTCGCCTGGCTCTGTATCAGGCATCAGTGAGTATTCTGTGAGTATTCTGATAAATTACGAGATCGGTAGAGGGTTTGTCAGCCCTCTACCGATTTTTTTATAGTCGAAGCAGGCAGAACAGCCTGGGGGAGGGCTGCTAAAGTCTGCAGCTGATGAACCTAATTTTTGTTTATAACATTAAAGTTAAAGCACAGGTAGAGTGGAGACTTGGTAGCATTAAGAAGGTTGTACCTCAACCAATGCTGCTTATTACTCAAATACTCATTCAAAATTATAAACAGTCACTCATTCACAATTCCAAACGTGCCACTATGTCACGGGGCCAGGTTTGGCAAGTTAATTGAAAAGGAAAGAGAGACTTATCAACCGAAATTTTTAAGGCATTATGTCAGATAAAAAGAACAGGAAAGAGCAGAACCCCGAGGAATTACAGGATGCTACTGCCAATTTGGAAGAAATCGGTCAGGAGCAGGCAGAGGCAGACGAGCAGTCTGACCTGACGGCCGAAGCAGCTGACACTGATACGACTGCCATAGAACTGGCAGAAATGAAAGATAAATATATACGCCTGATGGCTGAGTTTGAGAACTTCAGACGCAGAACGGCTAAAGAGCGGATCGATCTGACAAAAACAGCCACCGAGGACCTGATGAGCAACCTGCTGCCTGTGCTCGACGATATGGACCGGGCTAAACAGGCATTAGTGGAGGTGCATGACGTAGAGTCTGCCCTGCAGGGCCTGGACCTGGTTTTTCATAAACTTGACGGTGTGTTGCAGCAGAAAGGGCTGAAAGTGATAGAGATAGGCGTGGGTAGCGAATTTGACAGCGACTTCCACGAGGCTGTTACCCAGATTCCGGCTCCGTCAGAAGACCTGAAAGGCAGGATAGTAGATGTGATTGAGAAGGGATATATCTTAAACGAGAAGGTAATCCGGTTCGCGAAAGTAATTATAGGAGCGTAACGAATGGCTAAGAGAGATTATTACGAGGTTTTGGGGTTAAGCAAGGGAGCCAGTCCGGAAGAAATAAAGAAGGCTTACCGCAAGATCGCCATTAAATTTCACCCCGATAAAAACCCGGACGACCCGACTGCCGAGGACAAGTTTAAGGAAGCAGCCGAGGCGTATGAGGTGCTGAGCAACGAACAGAAGCGGCAGCGCTACGACCAGTTCGGGCACCAGGGTATGAACGGCGGCTTCGGCGGCGGTGGCGGCATGAACATGGAAGATATCTTCTCCCAGTTCGGCGACATCTTTGGCGGTGGCGGCGGCAGCCCTTTCGAAAGCTTTTTTGGAGGTGGCAGGCAAGGCGGCGGCCGGCGTACGCGCAAGGGCTCTAACCTGCGCATTAAGCTCAAACTCAACCTCGAGGAAATTGCCAACGGAGTAGAGAAAAAGATAAAGGTGAAACGGCATGTGGCCTGTGGCACCTGTGGAGGCAACGGCGCCAAAAACGGCACTGACATGCAAACCTGTAACTCCTGCCAGGGATCAGGGCAGGTGCGCAAGGTGGTAAACACCATGCTGGGCCAGATGGTATCTACCGCTACGTGCCCTACCTGTAACGGCGAGGGCCGTATTGTAACCAAAAACTGCGACGTGTGCCATGGCAGCGGCCGGGAACTGCAGGAAGAGGTAATCACCATCAACGTGCCAGCCGGCGTAATGGATGGCATGCAGCTCTCCATGAGCGGCAAAGGCAACGTGCCGGAGCGCGGCGGCGTGCCGGGCGACCTTCTGATCCAGATAGAGGAAGAGGTGCACCCATCCCTGAAACGTGACGGCAATAACGTCATTTTCGACCAGTACATCAGCTTTGTAGATGCTGCACTTGGCGCCGACATAGAAGTGCCGACCATTACGGGCAAAGTAAAAGTAAACATAAAGCCGGGCACGCAAAGCGGCGAAATATTCAGGCTGCGCGGCAAAGGCATTAAAGATATAAACGGCTACGGCAAAGGCGACCAGCTGATCCATATCAACGTCTGGACTCCGAAATCGCTGAACAGTGAAGAGCGTGCCGCCCTGGAGCGCCTGCGCGAATCAGATAATTTTGCGCCGCACCCAGGCAAAAACGACAAGGGCTTCTTTGAGAAAGTAAAAGATTATTTTCAATAAATAGCTCCCGCTACAGTTTCTACAAAAGCCTGCCTTTTACCTAAAAGGCAGGCTTTTTTGGCTTTACAAGTGCAGCAGCGGAGCCTCCGGAGGGGCTTTTTGATTCAAATAATTGCTGATTGTTATACCTAACCGCCTAAACCCTCTTCCATTAAAACCTTTATTCTTTTGTCAGTTGGGAAAAATCTTGTGGGCAAGATCCGTCTGTGGTCGAGAAGGGCAGTGAGTAGGCAAAACTGCTATGGGAGGATCTGATATTGACTGGTTGTTGGTTGCTGCCTGTGGAATGGTTGATAAGGGAGTATTGGAAGATGTGAAGATTTGAAAATTTGAGGATGAGGTGCAATAATTTTATATGAATTTCAGATCAGACTTTAGAAATATCAACTCTTACCTCAGAACTATTAACTCAAAACTCTTTGGGGTTCTGATTCAGACAAAAAATATAATGTCTATAATCTAGTCTCTATCATCTAAAAAAGCGTTCTGTTACAAAAATATTGCCCTATCGCCAGAATAAAACTATTTTTACCTAAACTTAAATGCAGCACCTTGAGCATCCTGAAAATTGATGGCGTTTCTAAGCGCTACGCCAATCATACCGCCCTCGACAATGTCAGCTTCGTTATTCCGACTGGCTGTATTTTCGGTTTGCTGGGCCCTAACGGTGCCGGTAAAACCTCCCTGATCCGGATTATAACCCAGATTACCGGAGCCGATACCGGCGAAATACTATTTAGAGGAGAGCGTCTGAAGCCGCACCACATCCGGGAGATGGGCTACCTGCCCGAAGAGCGGGGGCTTTATAAGAAAATGAAGGTGGGTGAGCAACTCCTGTACCTGGCGCAGCTCAAGGGCCTGACGAAAGCAGACGCCACCGAACGCATAAAAGGCTGGATAGACCGGCTCGAAATCAGGGAATGGGTAGGCAAAAACATTGAGGACCTCTCCAAAGGGATGCAGCAGAAGGTGCAGTTCATCGCCACGGTGCTGCACGAGCCCTCGCTGATTATTCTGGATGAGCCTTTCTCCGGCTTCGACCCGATAAACGCCAACCTGATTAAAGACGAGATACTACGGCTGCGCGAAAGAGGCGCCTCTATTATTTTCTCGACCCACCGCATGGAGTCGGTGGAGGAGCTTTGCGACAATATTGCGCTCATTAACCGGGCCCAAAAAGTGCTCGACGGTTCTGTGAAAGAGATAAAGGAAGCTTATAAAACGGATACCTACCAGGTAATTGGCAACGGCAAGCTCCTGATCCTGAACCCGGATTTTGAGGTGCTGGAGCAGCACGAGAACCATGGCGTGTTCAGGGCTTCTATAAAGCTCCTGAATGGCACGCAACCAAACGACCTGCTCCGGTACCTGATCGAGCGGGTAGAGATTCACTCCTTTATAGAGCTGGTACCGAGCATAAACGACATCTTTATCAGAAAAGTAAAAGAAACACACCATGCATAAAATCTGGTTGATTATTCAGCGGGAGTACCTGACGCGTGTCCGGAAAAAAAGCTTCATCATCATGACTTTTCTGACGCCGCTGCTCCTGGCTGCCTTTATGGTGGTGCCCGCCTGGCTGGCCACCGTGTCCGACAGCTCCGACGTGGTGATGGTGCTGGACGAAAGCGGCCTGTTTGTCGACAAACTGGAGACAAAGAAAGACCTGCTTTTTATACCCATACAAGGCGACCTGGAGAGTGCCAAGGAGTTGTACCAGGAAACCGGGAACACAGCTCTGCTCTACATCCCGCAGATGGATATCAACGATCCGCAGGGTTTTAAAGTCTACTCCAAAAAGAACACCAACATCCAGACAAAAGCCAGGCTGGAGAATATGCTGGAGAAGGAGATCGAAAACCAGCGTTTTATAGCCTCCGGCATAGATCGGGAGCAGCTCAACAAAATGAAAGCCGACATCAGCATTGCCACCGTAAACCTGAGCGAAGAGGGCGAGCGCGATAACAACGCCTGGGTGACCTCAGGGGCCGGCATTATAGCGGCGGTAATTATTTACTTCTTCATTTTTATGTACGGCGTGCAGATTATGCGTGGCGTAATTGAGGAGAAGACCAACCGGATTGTGGAGGTTATCATTTCGTCGGTTAAGCCATTTCAGCTCATGATGGGCAAGATTGTGGGCATTGCCGCTGTGGGCCTGACGCAGTTCCTGCTCTGGGTTATCCTGTCGATGGTGGTGGTAACGGGGGTGCAGGCCGCCTTTGGCATTAAGGCCGCTCCCACGCCTGCCGAACAAATAATGTCGGGGCAGGCAGCGGCAACAGGGGCCGACCTGACCGAAGAAGAGCAGGCGGCAGAAGACAACAGGGCCAAAGAGGTGATGGGCACTACGCTAAGCGCCCTCGGCAACCTGAATATTCCACTTATACTTGGCTGCTTCCTGTTTTACTTCCTGGGTGGCTACCTGCTCTACGGCTCCCTGTTCGGGGCAGTGGGTGCGGCTGTAGACAACGAGACCGACACGCAGCAGTTCATGTTCCCGATCACCATTCCACTGGTTATCTCGTTTATTTTATCGTATTCTGTGGTGCTGCAGAACCCCGATGGGCCGGTGGCTTTCTGGCTGTCTGTTATTCCGCTCACATCGCCTATTATTATGATGGTGCGGGTGCCGTTTGGAGTTCCGGCCTGGGAACTGCTGGTTTCTATGGGTGCTCTGATCCTGGGCTTTATCTTCACCACCTGGATTGCCGCCCGCATTTACAGAGTTGGTATCCTGATGTATGGCAAAAAAGTAAGTTACCGGGAGCTGTCTAAGTGGCTGTTTTATAGGGTTTAGTTTCCAGACAAAGACAACCATAGTGCACTGCTGTACTGCTGCAGCACGAGGAGGAGCACTTCCGCAGTGGCTATTTTGATTAGAATAATCTGCCTTTGCTTAAACCTCGCAGCGTGCGCAGCTCCTGCGAGTGTTCTGGCCACCTTTTCTAGGTGTAGTTTATAACTACACCAAAATATTAAGCTGGAATACTAGTTACCTGCAGATTTGTCTGCAGTTCGAAACGTTCTTCAGATCTGCCCGGAACAGAGTTCCTCCTGATCCATTATTAGTTTGAAGTCCACCTGCGGAAGGCTCCAAACAGCGGGGGTTGGAAATAGATAGTTTATCATATTGTCTTTATACTAATCCTTCTTCTTAATTACAATATCACCTATATAGGTATCCTCTTCTCCGTGACCTGTTTGTATAAAGACACCTAAAATAATCGTTTGAGGAATATTATCAACTTCAATTCTTAATATTCTATTTCCAGTACTATAATGCTTATTATATTCAGTCGTATTCTTCTTTGCAAATTTTATAGAAGGATAAAATTGGTCCTGTGGCCCTATGGAAGCTGGATCTGTGATAAGTAGTCTATTGCCTTCTGCATAATAAATTTTTCTGAAAAATAAGTATTCATACCTCGCTCCCCATTTTTGTTCAACCCAGTACTCAAGGTTGGAAAGATCTAAGTGAGGAAAGCCGTATTTACTTAGTGAGTCTGATAAAAATGGTGATAAAGACTCTACCTGGTATTCTGCATGAAATGCAGACACTTCTTTTGATTCTTCAATAGTTTGTGAATCAAATATCATCCCTCTATTTATAGAGTTCGAAATATGAACCAGAGCTGCATATGCTACTAAAAATAGAACACAGAGTGATCCTATAATTATGTATATTTTTTTTGCCATTTATTTACTAGTAGTTATTGTCTTATTGTCAATTTAAGTACATTCTGTTACCCAATTCCCCCCGCTGGCGCGGGCTTGTAGCCCGTGCCGACATTGCAGGTTAAATTACAAAAGCCCATCCTCTGACGGATGGGCTTTCTACTTTAGCTGCTACCGGTGCTGCGGAACAGAATTATTCCAATGAAAACAGCCTTCCGGAGCATTCTGCTGTTCCTGCTGCTGCTGATTAATGGCAAATACAGCCTCACGCTCCTTAAAAAGATTTATTGAACCAGCCTTTGCGGTAGAAGAAGTAAAGCTGCAGCAGGATGAGCAGCATCATCAGGCTGATCAGAATAGGGTAGGCGTAGGGCTGGTAGATTTCCGGCATACTGTAGCGATATACTTCGCCGGTTTCGGGGTTCTCGCGCGCGAAGTTCATGCCGTACACGCCTGCTATAAAACTGAGCGGTATAAAAATACTGGAGATGATGGTGAGCACCTTCATGATCTCGTTCATCCGGTTGCTGACCGTAGACATGTACAGGTCCACCAGGCTGGAGGCCATTTCTTTGTGGCTGTCGATCAGGTCAATGAGTTGGATGGTGTGGTCGTAGGCGTCGCGGAAGTATACTTTCAGGTTCTCGGGCAGTACGTCCTCTTCCATCCGCAGCAGCTCCACCAGCTTGTCGCGCTCTGGCCAGGCGATGCGGCGGAGTTTTACCAGTTCGTTTTTCAGGTCGAGGATATGCTGCAGTGTCACCTTTGAGGAAGCTTTCAATACCCTGTGCTCCAGCTCATCCACATATTTCCCGATTTCGGCTACTACCGGAAAGTAAAAATCGAGCACAACATCCAGCATGGCATACACCATATAAATAGGCGGGCGCTGCCGGATAATGCCACGCCCGGCACGGATGCGCTCGCGCAGTGGGTCCAGGCAATCGGCATAGTCGCTTTGCAGGGTGAGCACAAAATTGGCGTTTGAGAAAACAGAAAGCTGCACATCTTCTACCGATTTCTGTTCTTCGGACCAGCGCAGCATGCGGGTGATCATAAAAAGGCCCTCCTGGTACTCGTCTACCTTTGGCCGCTGGTAGTCGTTTATCACGTCTTCCATCTGCAGCGGGTGTATCTGGAAATCAGTTACCAGCTGCTCCTGTATGCTCAGGTCGCCATAGCCTCTTATATCGATCCAGTGCTTTGCATCTGGAAGTTCCCTGAAGCGCTTCAGCATTAGCGTGTAGCTGGCAAACTCCTGCTCCTCAAACATCTCCTCATTAAACGACATCAGGAAGAACCGGGGCGCAAACGCCTCGGAGGGAACAAACAAATGGCCGGGTTTGATCCCCACTTTCCGGTCTAGTATTTTATTGTTTCTGGATCGCCTGGATTTTCGTTTTGCCATGGGCAGGGGAGAAATTAAAAATTAGAAATTAAACATGCCCCCTGTAGCCTCAGCCCTTGCGGGTGCTCATGACCCCAAACAAGCAGCAGCAAAAATACTGTGGAGGGCCATTTTCATTAGAATAATTCAGTTATTCACTCAATCACTCAATCAAAACTCAAAATTATAAAAGCTCCTGCACCAGCACACCCGGCATGCTTTCGAGTTTAGACGTTACCTCCTTCTGCAGGTTTTTCCTGACCTCCAGCGTGAGTTGGCAGCTGAGCTCGAACTGCTGATCGCGCATCTCGAGGTTATATTCCTTTACCAGGCTCATCACCTCGTTCATCTGCAAATACTCAAATTTTACCTGCAGCAGGGTTGTCTCGTGCTGTTCTACAATAGTGGCGTGGGCCAGGGCATCGGCAGTGGCCGTTTTGTAGGCGGTTATCAGGCCGCTTACGCCCAGCTTAATGCCGCCGAAATACCGGATTACCACCACCAGCACGTTGCTCAGGTCAGCGGAGCGGATCTGCCCCAGTATCGGGTCCCCGGCCGAGTGGTTGGGCTCGCCATCGTCGTTGGCGCGGTAGCGGCTCTTGTCGGCTCCCAACACATAGGCGTAGCAGTGGTGGCGGGCATCGTAATACTGTTTTTTGATGACTGCATAAATTTCCTTTACCTCCTCTTCGGAATAGACAGGGTACGCCAGGGAGATAAACTTGCTTCCCTTCTCCTTATAAAGTCCCTCTGCCGGTGCCGCAATGGTGCGATAAGTGTCCTCCATTAATTTGTAAGCTGCCAATGATGTAAGGCAAGTATAGCAAATTAAGCTGATTTGGGTTAATTTGTAGCTGAAATTAAAGATACAGATTTGGCTATCGTACCCTATATTTTAAAATTCGACCAGTTTGGCGATGCGTCTGAAGGATTTATTGCCTCCACGCAATACGCCGAAAGGCTGCCCTTTGCTGTGCGCCGTGTTTTCTGGACCTACGATACGCCCATAGATGTGGTGCGGGGGCACCATGCCAATAAAACCACCGAAGAGGTGCTGGTAGCCCTGACCGGATCCGTAACAGTGGTAGCCGAAACCAAAGCTGGCAAAAATACCTTTACCCTGTCCTCGCCTGCCACAGGGTTGTATATACCAGCCATGTGCTGGACCCAGATCATCTTCTCGCCCGATGCCATCGCCCTCTGCATGACCTCCACCGACTACGACCCGGACGACTACCTGCGTGATTACGAGGAGTTTAAGCGCCTGACAGCCCATCGCTAATTATACTCTAATGGCAGCAATTCCTTATTTTGAGTTCAGAGATTTTCCGGAGGGGAGCATGGCTGCCGTGGAAGAAGCTTTGTTGCAGGCCGTGCGTAGCAACAGGTACATCCTCAGCGAAAAAGTAACTGCATTCGAAACATCGTTTGCTGCCATGTTAGGAGCAGCGCATGCCATTGGCGTAGGCAACGGTTACGATGCGCTGGTGCTGGCCCTGAAAGCGATAGGCACAGGCCCTGGCGACGAAATAATTGTGCCGGCCAACACCTTTATTGCTTCTGCCAATGCCGTGGTGCAGGCAGGCGGCGTGCCGGTGCTGGTGGAGCCAGATCGGAATACGTACAACCTGACGGCTGCTGTAGCCGAACGCGCCATAACAGCACGCACCAAAGCCATTATGCCGGTGCACCTCTACGGCCAGGCCTGTGAAATGGGCACTTTAGTAAAACTGGCCACCCAGCACAAGCTCCACCTGATCGAGGATTTTGCCCAGGCACACGGAGCCACCTATGCCGGTAAGGCGGTCGGGACCTTCGGAACCGTGAATGCCACCAGCTTTTACCCCACCAAAAACCTGGGAGCCCTCGGCGATGCAGGTGCCGTGGTAACCAACGATGCTTCCATAGCGGCTTTTGTGCACAGCTACCACAACTACGGCGAAACAGAAAAGTACCACAACAAACTTATTGGTGTAAACTCCCGCCTCGATGTGCTGCAGGCGGCTATGCTGCAGGTAAAACTTGCTTCTCTTCAGAAAACCAATGCCGAGCGACAGCGGCAGGCGCAGCTGTACCTGCAGAAACTGGAGGGGGTGGGAGACGTGGTGCTGCCAATCACTGCTCCGGATTGCAGCCATGTGTACCATGTGTTCAACATCCGGAGCAGTCGCCGCGATGCGCTGAAGGCCTACTTGCAGGAGCAAGGCATCCAGACGGCCATTCATTACCCGGTGCCGGTGCACCTGCAGCCTGCCTACCGCTACCTTGGTTATAAATCCTGCGACCTGCCCATCGCGGAGGAACTGGCTGCCGACAGCCTGAGCCTTCCGCTGTTCCCGGGGCTGCGGGAGGAGGAGCAGCTAGCGGTGGTGAAGGCGGTGAAGGAGTTTTTTGGGTAGGGGTAGGGATGTGATTATTCTAATGATTTTGACCCTCCAGAGGTGCTGTTGCTCCTGTCTGTCTGAATCAGGATTTACAGGATGAGAGGATTAGCAGGATGACTTTTGTCTGAATCAGAATTTACAGAATAAAAGAATGTACAGAATAGTTGAGTGCTGATATTGCCTGAAAATTTGCGACTCCGTTATTGTCAGCCAAAAAATCATTTCTAAATCTTTGTATCTTCAAATTTCCAAACCTTCTAATCTGCAAATCCCCAAATTAACCATTTAACCTTTATCAATTAGCACATCAGCACATTACACCATTAGCACATTATTTTCCCCTCTTGAGCCTCTACTACTCCTGGTCCAACTCCTCCTCCCAACCTGCTAATTTTTAATTCTAATTTTTAATTTGGCGCAGCTTGAGCCGGGTACCCGATCAGGTAGATAACGTGCTTGCCGGGCTTGTCGCCGGCTTTTCCGGCTTGCCAGGTGTAGTTGGGTGCCTGCACATGGGCAACCATTTTGCGAAGCATGTCAGGCGTGTACATGCGGAGCAGCGATACCGTTCCATCCCAGATAATGCCAACCGGGATAAGCGGTACCAGGTAAGTGAAAAAAAGCCTGCTGAACTTGAACGGGCGGATAAATGGCGTTACGATCAGGATAATGAAGGGAAATACCAACCAGAGAATGGCTAACTCCCACCAGCTTTTGCTGGCTCCCTCAAACACGCCGATAGGGACCCTTTTAGAGGCCGCATCCTGCAGTATAGCCTGCGCCTGCTCCGGCCTGAAATGATGGAACGAGGAGAAAATAGTGCGGGTGCCCTGTACAGCAGCTGGCACGGCGGTGGCATCAACAGGGTCAGGGATGTAATCAATCAGGCCACCGGAGCGCTCCTGCAGGTATTGGTAGGCTTCCAGGTTGGGGTACAGGTCCGATAGTGTAACTTTTACGGGAGTGCCCATTTGCCTGCCAAGTTCCTCCCTTATTACTTCTATGCCTCCTCCGGCACCTGAGCACAGATCCGTAAAATGTGCCTGCCGGGTTTTGCGGAGGAGTTGTTGGAGGAGCGGAATGGCCGCTTCGTAGGCTCCCAGCCTGGAGATCATGAAGCGCAGGAAGTCCAGCATTCCTTGCCGGATAATGTGCGGAAACCAGGCCTGGTCCTCGAACTCAAAAAGATGTACGCGAAAGTTCACAGCAGTTTTTGATGGCATACTGTGCTGTACTTAAAAGGTTGCTGCTGCCTTAGCGTATTAATCCTGCAGGACCCGCCTCAGCTTTAAACCCATCGCCCAGGTTGCTGAAAATCTGCCAGAAAAATTCGCCCTTATCGGCAGGTGTGGGTGTAACAGAAAGCATAGCTCCATTGGTAAAGTAAAGTTTAAAACCAAAGTTCTCTCCTGGTTCGGCTTTTTCTGCCACCATCGGGTAGCCGCCTTTCAGCAGATCCTTTAGCCGCTGGTCGCGCATGTTAGAGCCGGGCACTTTCCAGTCGAAGGTAGGGTCAGGCAGGCCGGCTGCCTGTTTCTGCAGGAAAATTTGCCTGTGCGTAATCGCTTCGCCCTGTGGGAGCTCCAGTTGCCAGGGGCAATCGAGGGCCAGAGTATAAGCCCCGATGTCGAGCACCAGGCCCTGGCTGGTGGTGTAGTGGGTGCTGCCGAAGTGGAAGTACTGCACCTGCCCGTTTCGGGTAGTGCGTGTCAGGGGCAGGCTGATTATAGGCTGGAACAACTCCTCTGGTTTCTGTTGCATAATGGTGTAGCTGAAAGCAGACAAAGATAGCCAGACGGCAGAAAGAAGGAAACATTCGCTAAGTTTTAAGATCTAAAATCACGTATATTAAGTACAAAGGGTATATTTGCAGTAGATTCGAAAGAAGCGTGAACTGGAATTTTAGAGACTGACTCTCTGTTTAATAAGCATGCCGCAAGAGCAAGAAAAAGTAGAAAAGCCCAAAAAAACGGTACACAGGTTTGTTGTTAGCTTTATCTGGAAGATTTTCTTTCTGGGTGTGGCTGTGGTTGGGCTCTACCTGTTTAGTGTTGAAAATAACCTTTTCTACCTGTTTGGGTCATCGCCGAGCCTCGACAGGCTGGAGAACCCGCGCAGCGATCAGGCCTCGGAACTGTATACAGCAGATGGGAAACTGATAGGAAAATACTTCCGCGAAAACCGTAGCCCGGTGTCTTACGACCAGGTGTCGCCGGTGCTGGTAAAGGCCTTGGTGGCGACCGAAGATATTCGTTTTTACGAGCATTCCGGCATCGACCCCTCTGCCCTGGCCTCTATTTTATATGGAACGCTGCAAGGTGGCGAGAGCCGCGGAGGCAGCACCATTTCGCAGCAGCTGGCCAAAAACCTCTACAAAACCCGAACCGACGACTCCAGAGGGGTGCTGGGGCGTGTGCCGGGCCTGAGCATCCTGATCTCCAAAACCAAAGAGTGGATTACGGCTATCAAGCTCGAAAAGCGCTACACCAAAGAAGAAATCCTGGCCATGTACCTCAACACGGTGGACTTCGGCAGTAACTCCTTCGGGATAAAGGTAGCCTCCAAAACCTTCTTCAATACCTCCCCCGACAGCCTGAAGCCGGAACAGGCGGCGGTGCTGGTGGGCCTGCTGAAGGCGCCCACCTTTTACAGCCCCCGTTTTAACCCCGAAAACTCCCGGCGCAGGCGCAACACCGTGCTGTCGCAAATGGCCAAGTACAACTTTATACCCCAGGCGGAGGCCGACTCGCTGAGCAAGCTGCCGCTGACGCTGGAGTATAAGGTTGAAAACCATTACGATGGGCCAGCCACCTATTTCCGGGGAGCTGTGGCCGATTACCTGAAAGAATGGTGCACCCAGAACGGCTATGACCTGTACCGCGACGGCCTGAAAATATATACCACCATAGATTCCAGGCTCCAGCAGCATGCCGAGAACGCTATGGAAAAGCACATGCGCGTGTTGCAGCGCCGCTTCGACAACCACTGGAAAGGCCAAAACCCCTGGGTAGATGAAAAGAACCGCGAAATTCCGGGCTTTATTGAGACCACCATTAAGCGAACCGCCTATTACAAGCGGCTGCAGCAGAAGTATGGCAACGACACGGAAGCTATTAACCGCGATCTGAACACGCCCCGCGACATGATGGTTTTCACCTGGGACAATCCGCAGCTGGAGAAGAAAGTAACCATGTCGCCACTTGATTCGCTTCGTTATTATAAACGTTTCCTGCACGGCGGCATGATGAGTATGGACCCCTTTAACGGGGAGATTAAGGCCTGGGTTGGCGGTATCAACTTCAAGTATTTTAAGTACGACCACGTAAAGCAGGCGCGGCGCCAGCCGGGATCTACCTTTAAGCCTTTTGTGTATGTAGCCGCCATTGATAACGGCTACTCGCCCTGCGATAAAATTGTGGACCACCGCATCACGATAAATTATGTAGAGAACGGCGAAAAGAAAAACTGGTCGCCGACAAATGCCGACTGGGAATACACAGGCGCTCCTATGACGCTGCGCCGTGCCATGGGTAAATCGGTAAACTCGGTTACGGCGCAGCTAACCGAACTGGTGGGCTGGGAAACGGTGGTGAAGTATGCCAGGCGGCTCGGCATTAGCAGCCCGCTGCAGGCGGTGCCATCTATAGGCTTAGGGCCGAGCGATGTGTCGGTGTACGAAATGGTGGGCGCTTACAGTACCTTTCCGAACCGTGGGTTCTATACCACACCCCGCTTTATTACCCGCATCGAAGACCGCAACGGCAACCTGATCCATCAGTTCGTGCCCAAGCAGAAGAAGGTGCTGAGCGAGGAAACCGCTTTCCTGATGATGCACATGCTCAAAGGCGGTATGGAAGAACCAGGAGGCACCTCGCAGGCGCTTTGGGAGTACGACCTCTGGAAAGGCAATGAGATAGGAGGGAAGACCGGCACCACCTCTAACCACTCCGATGGCTGGTTTATGGGCGTTACCAAAGACCTGGTAACAGGCGTGTGGGTAGGGGCTGAAGACAGGAGCATCCACTTCCGTACCTCCGCCCTTGGCGAAGGCTCCAAAACCGCGCTGCCTGTGTTTGGGCTGTTTATGGAGCAGGTGTACAAAGATACAGCACTTGGCTACACCCAGGGCCGATTTCCGAAACCAACCGTCGAGATCAGCAAAAAGTACAACTGCACCACCGTGCTGCCGAAAGCGGCGCCAGATTCTACGGCCATAATAGACGCGGAACTGGAGATACTGAACCTTGGTGACGGTAATATTTGATTTATACATTTAGCCTGCTTCTCCAATTGGTTCTCAGGGTTCTGATACCAAAACAATTCGGGACCTTCAGGCTTATGTGCGTTCTCTCAAACCACCGCCACCTCTGGTTTTTTGACTTTGCGTTACCGTGCACTGTCGCATGGCAGTGCTCTTTTGGAAATACAGAAAATGATTCTATTATTCAAAAGCAGAGACTGTCAGGGAACAGCTCACGGGAGTAGAGACGCAGAAAGAGATATGTAGTAAGATTATGTGCTGAATTATTCTAATCAAAAGGCCCCTCCAGAGCTGATTTCTACTGCTGTTGCTGCAGCACCTTGAGGCTTGCCGGAGTGTTGGCAGCTGAAGCCCTAGACCTCTTTTGCAAAAAAAGAATTGAGGGCATCGCCGAGCTGGCTGTACTCGAAGGTGAAGCCGGTTTGCAGTACCTTGTTGGCACTTACACGCTGCCCGCCTAACACGACCTCACTCATCTCGCCCAGCATGAGGCTTACGGCAAATGCCGGAACTTTAGGCAGCACCAAGGGGCGGTGCATCGCGCTGGCGAGCTCTTTTGTAAATTGGGAGTTGGTGACAGGGTGCGGGGCCACTGCATTATAGACGCCCTCAAACTGCGAATCTTCGATCGCCCTGATAAAGAGGCGGCAGGCATCGTCTATATGAATCCAGGACATGTACTGTTTGCCGGAGCCTAAGGGAGCGCCGGCCATCAGCTTCATGGGGCGCGCCAGTTGGGGCAGCGCGCCGCCTTTGGTGCTCAGCACAATCCCCATCCTGAAGATGACAGTACGCAGGCCAAGATCTCGGATCTGCCAGGAGGCTCCTTCCCAGGCCTTGCAAACCTGCGCCAGAAAATCATCGCCATACAGGCTCTCCTCCGACATCAGCTGGTCTCCTGAGTTGCCGTATATGCCTATACCAGAGGGCGCAAAGAAACCTTTTACATGGTGGTCCGCTTTCTGCAGGCAGTTGTAGAGCAGGTGCGTGCTTTCTACCCGGCTGTTGAGAATTTCCTTTTTATGTTCCTCCGTCCATTTCTCATCGGTAATGCCTGCCCCTGAGAGGTGCACAATATAATCGGCCCAGGTTATGGCGCTGTCGTCGATGTGCGGGTCTTTTATGTCCCACTTAAAGGTTTTGTAGTTGGAGAATTTATCAGGGGTTCTGCTCAGGTGAGCCACTTCATAGCCCAGATCAATCAGCATTTCTGATAAACGGGTGCCTACCAGTCCTGATCCGCCTGTAATAAGTATCTTACCTGGCATAATTTCTTTTTATATTAGAAGCATATCTTGTTCTGCCTATACGTATACAGGCCACTAAACAGTTTTCACTGCCCTATAAAGAGTTATATCAAGGATGTCTTCTGGTGAAGGTGGGTGGCGGCTACAATTTATTTCTGACGGATGTGGCTCAGAAATTCTTTGCGGTACTGCTCCTGCTCAAACAAGCCGGAGTACTCTGCGGTAATAGTGCTGCTGCTCACGTCGTTTACGCCACGGCTCATCACGCAGAGGTGGTCGGCCTCTATGAGCACGGCCACGTTCTCTGTTTTCAGCGCCTGCTTCATCTCATGGGCGATCTGCATCGTCATGCGCTCCTGCACCTGTGGGCGGCGGGCATAGTACTGCACAATCCTGTTGAGCTTCGACAAGCCTATTACGTGTTCGTTGGGCATATAGGCTACGTGGGCCTTGCCAATTATGGGCACAAAATGGTGCTCGCAGGAAGAATAAACGGTAATGTCGCGCTCAACCAGCATCTGGTTGTATTTGTATTTATTCTCAAACCGCCTGATCAGGGGCTTGTTCACAGGATTCAGGCCGCTGAAGATTTCCTCCACGTACATTTTGGCTACACGCATGGGGGTTCCCTTCAGGCTGTCATCAGCCAGGTTCAGGCCCAGGGTGTGCATAATTTTTTCGAAATGCGCGGCAATGATGGCTATTTTCTCTCCATCCGGCAATTCAAAGGCATCGGGGCGCAGCGGTGTTTCGAGCGAACTCATGATATGGTCTCCCATCGCCTCCAGATCGTGCTCCTTGTCCTGCTTATCCATTATATTCAACAAAGTTTCGTTCAGTTTCATAAAGCGTTACAGCTAGTTCCAGGTCTTCCCTGATATTTGGCCGGAGGATGTCCCAGATAACCCTGGCAATGTTCTCGGCCGAGGGGTTCAGGTGCCTGAACTCCTCAGTGTCCAGGTTCAGGTTCTTATGGTCAAACCGGTCCAGAATCTCCGTTTTTAGCAGGTCGCTCAGTTTTTTAAGGTCATAGACATAGCCCGTTTCCGGGTCTATGGCCCCGCTAAGCTTTACGATTAGTTCGTAATTGTGCCCGTGGTAATTCGGATTGCTGCACTTCCCGAAAATTTCAGCATTTTTTTCGTCAGACCAGGCCTGGTTGTAAAGCCTGTGTGCGGCATTAAAATGTTCTTTTCGGCAAACGGTTAGTTTCATAATCTAATCAACATCACCGGGTGGGTTAATGTTCGGCTTAGCACAAAAAACATTGTAGAAAGCTGTTGCTACAAGAGTACAAAGGTAGCGTTGCCAGCCTGATCCGCAAATCAAATGAACGCTAAATTAAATAATTCATTTTTTGCCCGAAAAATAAGCCTGATTACCTAAATTAGTAGCTGGAAGGTTTTAACAGTATAAGGACATTTTTTTAGTATGAGAACAAAATTACTTTTAGCCAGTGCGATGATGTTGATGACGGTATTTGCGAAGGCGCAGTCGGTGCGGGTGGAGGAGCGGGAGCAGCCCATAGACGGGGTGGCACGGCGGGGCCAGCAGCTTACGGTGCAGCTCGACCAGAAGGTGGTGGAAAAGTCGTGGAAGGAGCACCTGGGGCAGAAGGCTGGCAAGTTAAAGTACCGCAAAGGGGTGTATGCCGTAGAGAATGCCCAGATCGACACCATTACAAGCACACCGCTACGGGTGCTGTCGAAGGTGGGGAGCACGGCAGAAGATGGCAGCTACGTATGGTGGAGCCTGGATATGGGCACTGCCTATGTAGATAAAAGTGCCACGCCTGCCGAATATGCCGCCGCCGAGAACTTTATGCGCGGCTTTGCCCGGAAGTTATACCGGCAGGATGTGCTGCGCCAGATAAACGAGGCAGAGGATGTGTTGCGTACCACCAAGCTGGAGCAGGACCGCGTCGTGAAGCAGGCCAACGATTTGCAGCTGAGCATCGAGAAGAACAGGAAAAAGAAACAGGAACTGGAGGCCGAACTGGCCAAAAATGAGGAGGAGATGAAGCAGCTCGAGCTGAGTGTAGAGGCCAATGTGACCCAGCAGGAACTCAGCCGCCAGCAGGTGCTGGAAGTGGAAAAGTCCGTGGAAGGAGTGAGGCTGCAGCTGCAGGCAATTAAATAAGGATCAGGAAGTAGGGCACAAGACTTTTGGAGATTGATTGCCTTTGTAAATTTCAATTCAACACAAACGGCCGGCTACTTAGCCGGCCGTTTGTGTTAATCCTGTTTGCACAAACTATTTGCTGACGTTATGCAATGGCTTCAGTCTTTAAAGATGGTTCGAACAAGCTACCCATCAACCTATAGGTGTGCTGTAAATTCTTGGCAACAGCAGCCAAGGACTGCGCACGGTGCGAGGTTTCTACAAAGCCCGATTATTCTAATCAAAAAGCCCCTGCGGAGCTTATTATGCCGGCTGATACTGCTCCTTTACATCCAACCAGTTTTATTCAACAGCCAGTTACAGCTTCATCCAGCGCTGTATCATCTGGTTGGCGAACTTTTCGTCGCGCCAGCCGCCCAGGCGCGCCGGGGCAGCCGGGTTGTGGTGCAGGAACCATTGCTCCAGAATTGTTTTGATGGCAGGGTAGCGCTTGCTGAAGCTGGCAAAGTCGTGGGCGGTAATCAGCTGCTCGCTGGGCCGGGCCGGGATGGCTATGATCTGGGGGTGCAGCTCGCCGCTGATGTCGAGCTGCAGCACACCGACGGGGATTATTTCCAGCACCGTGCCGGGCGCCGCGCTTTCGGCAATCACGAGCACTTGCAGTGGGGCACTTTTTCCGCCTACCTCCGTGGAGGGAATAAACCCGTAGTTGCCCGGGTAAGGCAGAAACCGGATCACACGGTCTTTGCCAGCCTCTTTCTCGTTCACAAACGCTTTGGTCGCCCTATCGAAGAGCAGTTTATGACTGCTGCCGGCTGGCGTTTCTACTACGGCCTGCAGTTGCTTGTTGGGCGTGTAGGTGGGCAGGTTGGCATAATCTGTGGTGCAGGCGGAGCAGAGCAGCGCTAGCCCGAGCAGGAGAAAGGTGAAGCGTTTCATCGGCAGGATAATGGTTGGTTCTGAATCAGCACAAAGGTACGGTGCAGCAAAGTTACATCGCTTGCACCGGCTGCGTTACAAAAACAGAGCAAAAAAAAGAGGAGTCGGACTTAACCGGCTCCTCCTTACTAAAACTATACTTATGAAAACAGGTATTTTTATCTTCTTTCTTTGATTCTGGCAGCTTTACCTTGTAAACCTCTCAGGTAGTACAGGCGCGCTCTTCTTACTTTACCTCTTCTTATAAGATCAATTTTCTCGATGTTAGGTGAAAGAAGTGGGAAAATACGCTCTAAGCCAATTTGGTTAGACACTTTTCTTACAGTGAAGGTCTCACCGTTGGTGTTTATGTTCTTGCGCTGGATTACAACACCCTGAAACTGCTGCACACGCTCTTTGTTTCCTTCGCGGATCTTAACGTGTACATTAATGGTATCACCAGATTGGAAAGCAGGGAAAGAGGCACGCTTCTCTGTTGATTCCTGCTCAATTAATTTTAATAGTTCGCTCATGGCTATGTTCTTAAAGCTAAATATCTTCTTCAGATTTCGGACTGCAAAGATAGATAAATATTTCTTAGTTAGGAATGTTTAAGAGGAAAAATGTTTAAAATTGTTGCAGCGGCTGCTTTTAGTTCCCGATGCTGTAATTATTTGAATGAAAAAGCCCCTCCGAAGCGTTTTTGCTGCTGCTCTTTTAAAAAGGACACAAGACGCAGGACTTTCCTTAATAAAGTAATGAGTGAAGAGTTGATCGGTTTTAATGCCTGTTATGGTCATTCATTTCCAAATCAGCCATTTAACAATTAAGCCATTTCACCATACATGAATTAGCACATCAGCACATTAAAAAATCAGCTCATTACCTTTAGTCCAGCAGATCGGGGCGGCGCTCGCGGGTGCGGGCTACGGCCTGCTCAAAGCGCCACTGCTCTACCCTGGGCGTGTCGCCGGATAGCAGCACCTCCGGCACCTGCAGGCCTTTGTAGTCGGCCGGACGGGTGTATACGGGCGGGGCCAGCAAGCCATCCTGAAAAGAATCGGTCAGGGCTGACGACTCATCGTTGAGCACGCCTGGCACAATCCGGATAATGGCATCGGCGAGTACGGCTGCCCCGAGCTCACCACCCGAAAGTACATAATCGCCGATGCTGATTTCGTGCGTTATAAACTGCTGCCGTACGCGCTCGTCCACGCCCTTGTAGTGGCCGCAGAGAATGATCACGTTTTGGAGCAGCGAGAACTGGTTAACTATTTTCTGGTTGAGGGGCTGCCCATCGGGCGTCATGTAGATGATGGCGTCGTAATCACGCTCGGCCCTAAGTCCGGATATGCATTTGTCGATCGGCTCGATCATCATCACCATGCCAGCACCTCCGCCAAAGGCATAATCATCTATCTGGCCGTATTTGTTGATGGCGAACTTTCGCAGGTCGTGGAGGTGGATTTCTACGAGGCCTTTGTTCTGGGCTCTTTTTACGATAGAGTGGCTGAAAGGGCTTTCCAGTAAGTCGGGCTGACAACTGATTATATCGAAGCGCATGGGGTTATTCGGTCTCCTCGTCGTCCTGATCGTCGGGTGTGCCGGGTTGGGTATATACTTCGAGCAAGCCTTCGGGCAGGCTCACGTGCAGTATTTTTGCCTGGTGGTCGGCACGCTGCATTACCTCATCAATTACGGGTACCAGCATTTCCTGGCCCAGGTATTCCATGGCCATCAGCTGCTGCTGGGGCATGTCGTAAAAGTCCTTCACAATGCCCAGCTCCCCATGGTTTTCGTCCACCACCTGGTAGCCGATCACATCATGAAAATAGAACTGGCCATCTTCGAGTTCGGGCAGCTCGTTTAGTGGCAGGTACAGCGCCGTGTTGCGCAGTTTTTCGGCCTGTTCCATGGTTTTTACTTCTTCAAACCTGATGATGAAACGGCCTTTCTGCTGAGGCTCCATGTCCTCAATAAAAAATGGAACCAGTCTTCCCCCTTGTTCGAGGAAGACTGATTCCAGATCATCATAATCTTCGGGGTAGTCCACGTCGAAAAACGCCACTACCTGCCCCTTGGTGCCATGGGTCTTGACAATATAGCCTAACAGGAAGCAGTCATCAATGTTCATGGCAGCCTGAATTATGCTTGTTCTTCTGTAGCAGGAGCTTCGCCTTCGGCAGGAGCCTCTGTTTCGGCTTCAGCAGGAGCCGGTGTGTTAGCGGCAACTTTAGCAGCTTCACGCTGGCGGATGGCCTCTGCACGTGCTTCTTTCACTTTTGTCTCAGCATCGAAAGCGGCTTTCTTGGCGGCTTCTTTCGTAGCTCCAAGCGCCTGACGCTTGCTTTCAACTTTAGCTTCTTTGGCCTCTTTCCACTCGGCAAGACGGGCATCAGCAGTTTCCTGGGTGATAGCGCCTTTTACAACACCAATCTGCAGGTGCTTTCTGAAAAGGATTCCACTGCTAGAAAGCATGCCTTTTACAGTTTCGGTAGGTTGAGCACCGTTCATCAGCCACTGGAACGCTTTGTCCTCGTCGTAGTTGATAGAAGCAGGGTTTGTGTTCGGGTTGTAAATACCCAGTTTCTCGATGAACTTACCATCACGTGGTGATCGAGCGTCAGCAATTACGATATCATAGATTGCTGCCTTTTTGCGGCCTCTGCGGGCCAGTCTGATTTTTACTGCCATTTTTTTATTTAAGTAAAGTCGGCGGAACCCGTCCGCCAGTTTTTTTTAGAACCGCAAAGATAGTGAAAAGCGCGGGTATATACCAAATTTCTGGAAATCAATGTTGTGGGGGAGTGGCAGCAGGAGGCACAGCAGACCCGGAGGGCTGTTTTGATTGGAATAATTGGTTGGCGGGGCAACAGTTCTTATAAGTAAAATGGTCGCACCTAGGTGTAGTTTAAAACTACACCTATAATATTCTTCTCTCGCGACACATCTATTCGCCTTCACTTCGACTTTCTGTACAGCTTTGGCTATTGCGCTGTAAATAAGAAAGGTGTAGTTACAAACTACACCTGGTGACAATTACCCTGATCCTTTGTTTTGCCACGCAGTCTAATGTTGAACAGCAGCAGCAGCAGCAGCAGCAGCGCTTCAGGAGGACCTTTTTCATTAGAATAATTTGGCCGGATTTGCCGTTGAGGCTACCTGTGCCTGACAGCAGTTCATTCTCACCAGGTTGTAAGCTATGTAACATTGGGTGCTCGCTGCTTTTATCTTTGTCCGATCTTCCTTCTTCCACGGCTAATTTAGTACTTTGCAGCCTGAACCTGCTGTGCCACATGCTCCGTCACCTGAAATCTTCTTTCTGGTCTTTCTGCTCCATCTTTATTCGAACCATCGGGAGTTTGGGCATCAATAAACTGATTGCCCTGTACTATGGGCCGAACGGTATCACCCTGTATGCGCACTTTCAGAACCTGGTCTCTATCGTTACCACCGTGCCCGACGGGGGCATCAACATCGGGACCATTAAGTTTTTGGCAAACGAGGACCCTACCTCGCAAAAGTACCGGCAATACTTTTGGGCAGGCATCTGGCTGAACCTGCTGTGTGTGTTGGTGGCGCTGGCGCTGATCTTCTCCTTTTCTGATTATTACCTGGGAGTTTTTCTGGAAGAGGCCGGCATGGTGCAGTGGTGGTGGGCAGGAAGTTTTGCCCTGGGCAGCCTGTTGCTCACTTACAACCTGTTCCTGCAGGCCATGCTGCTCTCCAAAAGGGTGCTGAAATGGCATGTGGTGAGCACCAGCACCATGAGCCTGGCAGGCCTGGCGGTCGTGTACCTGCTGGGAGGGGAGCTGTCGGTGGGGGCATTGCTGCCGGTGGTGCTGGGGGCACAGTGCGCCACCTTTTTTCTGATGCTGCCGGTCCTGTACCTTAAAAAGTTTATCGCCAGTTTCCGGCGGGTAAAAGTGCCGCAGGCCGTTTACTTCGAAATAGGGAAATACGTGGTGATGGCGCTGAGTGCAGTGGTATGTCTAAAGCTGACCAACTTCTTTGTCCGCGACTTCGTGATCAGCCGGTTTGAGCTGTATGAGACAGGGCTCTGGCAGGCGGTGGTGCGGGTGTCGGAGAACTACAGCCTTGTATATACCTCCGTAATCGGGATGCTGTATTACCCACGCATGGCGGCGCTGGTCAATGAGCCGGATGTGCTGCGGAAATTTGTGCGGTCTGCGTTCTACCTGGTTATGCCCGGGCTGCTGGTGGCGCTGCTGCTGGTTTACCTGCTGCGCGAATGGGTGCTCCGACTGCTGTTCAACGAAGATTTTGTGGTGGCCGAATACCTGTTCGATTACCAGTTGATCGGTGATTTTTTCAGGATGTGGAGCATTGTGCTCACCAACCTGATGGTGGTGCGGGCGCATGTGCGGCTTTACATAGGCTGGCAGATCGTTACGGCACTCTTTTACATGGCGCTCGTCTATTTCCTGGTGGAGCCATTTGGCCTGGAAGGCATCACCATGGCTCACGCCATCCGTTACGGCGCGGTGCTTATTTTCAGTATGGTGTATTATAATAAGTATATTCGCGTATGAGTCAACTGCCGCTGGTAACAATCGTCTGCCTCTGCTACAACCACGAGCGTTTCCTGGCCGAGGCGCTGGATTCGGTACTGGCTCAAACCTACCCCAACCTGGAACTGCTGGTCGTAGACGATTGCAGCACCGATAGCAGCCCTGCCATTCTACAGGATTACTGCCGGCGTTTTCCGCAGCTCTCCTATATCAGCACCGGGCACAACAGGGGCAATTGTGCGGCTTTTAACATGGCCTGGCGGAAGGCCAAAGGCGAATTTGTCATAGATTTTGCCACCGACGATGTGCTGCTGCCCAACCGCGTGACCGAGCAGGTGGCTGCCTTCGCCCGGCTCGACAACTCCTATGGCGTGCTTTACTCCGATGCCGAGTACATCGACGATGATTCCGGCCACCTCCGCTACCACTGCCAGCGCGATGAGTTGGGCAAGGTTATGTCTTTTGCTCCATCCGGCGATGTGTTTAAGGACATTCTGCAGCGCTACTTCATCTGCCCGCCTACCATGCTCATGCGGCGGCAGGTGCTGGAGGAGTTGGGTGGCTACGACGAAACGCTGGCTTATGAGGATTTTGATTTTTGGGTGAGGTCCTCCCGGAACTACAAATATTACTTTTTGAATAAAGTCACGACCAAACGCCGGGTGCATGGCAACTCCTTGTCGGGGAGCTGGTATAAAGCGGGCAGCAGGCTCCTGAGTTCTACCGTAAAGGTCTGCCGCAAGGCCGCACTGCTGGTCCGAACCCCTGACGAGCGGGCAGCGCTGGCCAAACGTCTGGAGTATGAGGCGCGCCATGCGTATTTAACCGCCAACTATACCGAGGCAGAACAGCTGTTGCGGCTGCTACAGCAGCTTGCCGGACTGTCTCCTTTATATAAACTAATCCTCTTCCTGACAAAGCAGAAGGTGAACCTGACGCTGGTGCGCAAGTTGTATTATAAGATTAAGTATAAGGATTAACTTCTTGTTTTATAGCTTATTTCAGTAAATTAATGCGTTTTGAATAACCCTTTATTCCCTTTACGTACATACTATTTACAGATGTGCTAATAACCAGTGGTAGTTTTGTAAAATATGCTACTGGTTGTATAGGATATTATATGTATATTTGATTTTTTTAAAATAACACCTAGTAAGATGATAACAACTGTTTCCTCCCGTGTAGAAGTAATGAAATGGATGGAAGATTTCGTTGCTGATAAATATAATGAGCTGCTAAAGTCGGTAGAAGATAGTTGGCAACCTGCAGATCTTCTGCCCGATTCTCGTTTCGAATCTTTTTTTGAGGAAGTTAAGAACTTACGGGAGCGTGCCAAAGACCTGTCGTACGACCTGATGGCCGTACTGGTAGGAGATACGATAACAGAAGAAGCCCTGCCTACCTACGAAAGCTGGCTGATGCAAATAGAAGGACTGTCGCAGGACCCCGATAGCCCCTGGATGAAATGGAACCGCAGCTGGACAGCAGAGGAAAACCGCCACGGCGACGCCCTTAACCGATACCTTTACCTCTCTGGCCGCATTAACATGCGCGAGATGGAAGCCTCTACCCAATACCTGATTGCAGACGGTTTCGACCTGCAGACGGACAGAGACCCTTATCGCAGCTTTGTATACACTAGCTACCAGGAAACAGCTACCAATATATCGCACCGCCGTGTGGCCCAGATCGCTAAAAAGCAAGGCGACCTGATGCTGGCCAAACTTTGTGGCCATGTGGCAGCCGATGAGGCGCGCCATGCCAAAGCCTATAAATCGTTTGTAGGAAAAATCTTCGAGGCTGACCCGAACGAGATGATGCTGGCCTTCGAAGATATGATGCGCAAAAAGATCGTGATGCCGGCCCACTACATGCGCGAGCTTGGTGTAGAGATCGGCAAGACCTTCGGGCACTTTACCGACGCCGCCCAGCGAATCGGCGTGTACACCGCCCACGACTATACCGCGATACTGGAAGAGTTGTTAGTGGAGTGGAAGATAGACACTGTCACAGGGCTGAACGAAGCCGGCGAGCGTGCCCGCGACTATGTGATGGCCTTGCCTAACAGGCTTAAACGTGTGGCAGAGCGTATGAAAGCGCCAGGCCTGGAGTACAAGTTCCGCTGGATCGACTAATGCTCCTCCAATTTGATTTTTAGAAAGGTTTGATGCTCATTAAGCTATTCAAAAGTAGCTTTACCATAATTTCTAATTCCTAAATTGAATAAGCACTAGACTGACTTACAGTCCATAAAAACAGGAGGGCCTGCTACAACATGTGGCAGGCCCTCCTGTTTTTATGGAGATGGTGCGCTTTTTACTCAAAAAGCGCCTGATATTCCCTATTCTTGCATTACCACACCTTTCCAGAAGGCAATATGGTGTTTTATCTCAGAGGCGGCTTCTTTAGGCTCCGGGTAGTACCAGGCGGCATCTGTGTTCACTTCGCCATTCACTTTCACGTGGTAGTAGGAGGCCTCGCCTTTCCAGGGGCAATGCGTGTAGGTCTGGCTCCGCTCCAGGTACTCCTGCTTCACTGTGTTCTCCGGAAAATAGTAGTTTCCTTCCAGTTTTACCGTGTCATCGCTATCAGCAACAACCACATTATTCCAAATTGCTTTCATAGTTTTGGGGTGTAAATTTTCATTTCTCATAAATAATGTTTAGTATTTACTATTCCATCAACCAAAGAGTTGTTTTAGTTGATAAATTGGCAGTGACGTATACGACAGGAACCACCGCCGCAGGAGCAGGATTTGGGAGGATGTAGAACAAGTGCAGTAGTTAATTTGTTCTGATACAGCGGCCGGTGGTGAGTGGGCCCAAGCCTGACAGGCACTACATGATCTGCCCGTAAAACCCGCGTCAAGTTCTTAGAAAGAAGTATGTTATGAGTTTAGGATTTCGATTTTCAGAATATATACCAGCACCCGAGGAGAATAATGGCTTCGAATCGCTGCTCAAGCTGTTTATGCAGCTGATCACCATCACATCCGGCGATGTGGCAGAGGCGCTAGCCTGGCTGAACTCTCTGGACAAGCAATACAACCTGACCAACGACCAGTATGGCATGGGCGATTTTATTGAAGACCTGAAGAAGAAAGGCTACCTGGACGAGGACCCGCAGCGACAGGGCACCTTTAAGATCACGGCCAAAAGTGAGCAGCAAATCCGGAAGAGCGCCCTAGAGGAAATTTTCGGTAAGCTGAAGAAAGGAACAAAAGGCACCCATGCCACTCCCCACACCGGCGTAGGCGACGAAGCCAGCACCGATCAGCGGGAATACCGGTTTGGCGATGCCATAGAGCAGATCTCCATGACCGACTCGCTCCGCAATGCCCAGATAAACCACGGTCTCTCCGACTTTATGCTCACCGAGCAGGACCTGGAGGTAACCGAAACGGAGCACAAAACACAGGCCTCTACCGTGCTGATGATCGACATCTCCCACTCCATGATCCTGTACGGCGAAGACCGTATTACCCCCGCCAAAAAAGTGGCCATGGCGTTGGCGGAGCTCGTAAAGCAGAAATACCCCAAAGATACGCTTGATGTGATCGTGTTCGGCAACGATGCCTGGCAGATCGAGATCAAGGATCTGCCTTACCTGGAAGTCGGGCCTTACCATACCAACACCGTGGCAGGCCTGGAACTGGCCATGGACATTCTGCGCAAGCGCAAAACCCCGAACAAGCAGATCTTCATGATCACCGACGGCAAGCCGACCTGCCTCAAAGAGGGGCTGCGCTACTATAAAAACAGCTTTGGCCTGGACCGTAAGGTGGTGAACAAAACCATTAACCTGGCGGCGCAGTGCCGGAAACTCAAAATTCCGATCACTACCTTTATGATCGCCACCGACCCGTACCTGCAGCAGTTCGTAGATGAGTTTACGAAAGTGAACAACGGGCAGGCGTACTACAGCAGCCTGAAGGGGCTGGGGCACCTGGTGTTTAAAGACTACCGCCAGAACCGCCGGAAAACCTTTTAAACTTAACTTTGCATCAGCTTACATAAATATAAAAGGATTATCAGTGCGGACAGGTGAGGCTGGTGCCTTGCTCAATAGCATTTTTTGTCCTGTTACTCGTGTCAGTTAACATTTGCAACCAAACGAATAAATGCACTACAGAGAGATTCCTTCTGAAAACTTACTCAAGATAAAGACACTGGGCCAGCTGAAGGCAGCCGGCTACCAACCCCAAACTGTAAAGCAAGAGCTGCGGAACAACCTGATCCGGAAACTGCGGAACAAGGAAGATGCCTTTCCGGGTATCTGGGGCTACGAAGAAACCGTGATCCCGGACATGCAGCGGGCCATCCTCTCAATGCACCACATTAACCTGCTGGGCCTGCGGGGGCAGGCTAAAACCCGCATTGCCCGTATGATGGTGGACTTGTTGGATGAATACATTCCGGTAGTCAAAGGCTCCGAACTGAACGACGATCCGCTGCAGCCCCTGTCGCGGTTTGCCAAGGACCAGTTGCACGAGCACGGCGACGACACCCCGATTGCCTGGATGCACCGCAACGAGCGCTATACCGAAAAGCTGGCTACGCCCGATGTATCGGTGGCCGACCTGATCGGAGATGCCGACCCGATAAAAGCCGCCACTATGAAACTGCCTTATTCTGACGAGCGGGTGATTCATTTCGGACTGATCCCACGTTCGCACCGGGGCATTTTCGTGATCAACGAGATCCCGGATCTGCAGGCACGCATACAGGTGGCGCTGTTTAACATTTTGCAGGAAGGCGATATTCAGATACGGGGTTTCAAGGTGCGCCTGCCGCTTGATATCCAGTTCGTTTTCACGGCCAACCCGGAAGATTACACCAACCGGGGCTCCATTGTCACGCCACTGAAAGACCGCATCGACAGCCAGATTATTACGCACTATCCTAAATCCATTGAAGTCGGGAAGAAAATAACCCGGCAGGAAGCACATATTAAAGAGGAGCAGGAGCAACTGGTGCAGCTCAACGACCTGGTAGGCGACCTGATTGAGCAAGTTGCCTTTGAGGCACGGGAGAGCGAGTACGTAGATGCCAAAAGCGGTGTGTCGGCGCGCCTCACTATCTCTGCCTTCGAGAACCTGCTGAGCGCTGCCGAGCGGCGGGCTCTGCTCAACGGCGAAACCTCTACTTATGTGCGCGTATCTGATTTCATGAACACCATACCGGCCGTAACCGGCAAGGTGGAACTGGTGTACGAGGGCGAGCAGGAGGGGGCTGGTCATGTGGCGCAGGTACTGATGGGCAAGGCCATCCGGTCGCAGTTCCTGAAATATTTCCCGGACCCCGATAAAGCCAAAAAGACCAAAAACGGCGCCAACCCGTACAAAAAGATAGTAGACTGGTTCGGCGACGGCAACAAACTCGATATCCTGAGCGATGCCTCTGATGCGGAGTATGCCAAAGCCCTGAACAGCGTGCCTGGTTTAGCAGAGCTGGCGGAAAAGAATCAGCCGAAAAAGAATGCAAAAGAGAAGCTCTTTATGATGGAATTTGCCCTGCACGGACTAGCGGAGCATAGCCAGATCAGCAAAAACAGGCTGAGCACCGGCCTCCAGTTCAAAGACCTGCTCAGTGGCATGTTTACCATGCCAAGCTTCGGCGAAGAGGACGATGACGATTCCTATTGATTAAGACAGGTATTTCGGGCAGTGAGAAGAGGCAGGAATCGGCGGCGATGTTCTGCCTCTTCTCATTTAACCAGATGATACCCAAATTAATTGCTTTACTCGTCTTTGCCCCAGTCCCTGTCCTCGGACAGAACCTTCATCAGCTGCTGAGAAAGCGGAAGTCTAACTAACTGGGCAGGCTGGGGACAGCACACGGAAGTGTAATAGGCCCGAACCAGCTGCCTTTTGGTTAAGTAGTGCGGCTGCGGATTTTTCTAATGAAAATGCCCCTCAGGAGCATTTGCCGCTCCTGCTGCCCTGTACCTGCCTCAGTCCTGTGCCTCATCTAAAACAAATCTGAAGTAGCCAACGGAGTAGTTTTGGCACATGGACCATCCTATTCCTATCTGACCAGTACTGGCGATGGGCCTGATTCATTTTTAGGGTATCTTTAATTTGGTAAGGTGCCGGCCTTCTCCGGGTTAGCAGTCTAATTTATTCTAAAGGCCCGGCGCCTGTATCGCAATACCCTCCTGCTGCAGCGCTTCCCGTATCTGGCGGGCAAAGGAGAGGGCATGGGGGCCGTCGCCATGTATACAAACGGTGTCGGCCTGGATGGCTGCCAGCTGCCCCTGCTGCGACAGTATGTTACCTTCTTTTACCATCCGGAGCACCTGCTGCACGGCCAGTGTCTCGTTCTGCACCAGGGCATTGGGGTGGGTTCTGGGGGTAAGGGTGCCGCCTTGCTGGTAGGTTCGGTCTGCAAAAACTTCGCTGGCAGTTTTCAGGCCCAGTTTTTTACCTGCCCTTATCAGCTCGCTTCCGGCAAGACCATACAAAAATGCTTCGGGATGTATCTTGTAAACGGCTTCTGCTATGGCCTCTGATAAACCCGGACTTGTGGCGGCCATGTTGTACAAAGCTCCGTGAGGTTTCACGTGGTGCAGGTATCCTCCTGCAGCTTTCGCAAAAGCAGACAGGGCTCCTACCTGATACACGACCATCTCGAAAGCCTCTTCCGCCGAGATACTCATATTTCTCCGCCCGAAGCCCACCAGGTCGGGAAGGCCAGGGTGTGCGCCTATGGCTACCTGGTGCTCCAGTGCCAGTTGCACCGTTTCCCGCATCACGGCCGGGTCTCCGGCATGGAAACCGCAGGCTATATTGGCGGAGCTCACAAAAGGCAGGATGGCCGCATCGTTGCCCAGGCTATAGGCGCCAAAGCTCTCACCGAGGTCACAGTTCAGGTCAACTACAAGTCGGGTCATGAAAATAAACGTTTTAGCTCAATGCCTCTTTTCAGGATTTCGAGGTTCTGCTCCTGTTGCAGGTAATGCTGCTGCGCTTCAGGTAGGGTTACTTCTGCAAACCGTAAAATTGTGCCCGGACCAGCCTGCGCCAGTATCGGAAGGTCGGCAGTGATTACCTGTGCAATGCGTGGGTAACCTCCTGTTGTCTGGTGGTCTGCCATCAGCACGATCGGGCTGCCCTGGTGAGGCACCTGTATCGTGCCGAAGGTAACGGCGCAGGAAATAAGTTCTTCCGGAAGAACCATAGCCAGCGGAGCTCCCTGTAGCTGCAGACCCATACGGTCAGCCTGACGGGTAATCTGGTATTTTTCTGTCCAGAGGTACTGCTTGCTGTTCTCTGAAAGCAAGTCGTACTCAGGTCCGCGCACTGCCCGTAGAGTAGGCTGCTCCTGGTAAACCGGGCAAAGCCTCGGGTCAGGAGTCCAGCGGGCCGGCACACAGCCTGACGTATCAGAAGCCGGACTCCGGAACATTTTATCTCTAAATCCATTGCCAGCTGCTGCTTTTCCAGGTGTAAGGATGTCGCCGGCCTGCAGGGCCCGGCCATGCAGGCCTCCGATGCCAGCCTTCAGATAGGTGGAATGGCTACCCAGCACCTGCGGCAGCTCGAAGCTGCCGGCCACGGCCACATACGTGTAGCAGCCGGAGCGTGGCGCGCCGAACTCCAGCAAGCTGCCCTGCCGCACCAGCACCGGCCTGCCCATTAGTACGGACTCTCCTGCTATGGTTGGCGACAAGTCTGCTCCTGTTATGGCTATTACTGCATCTTTCCGGAAGCGGACAGTAGGGCCGGGGGCTACAGCCTCTATAACAGCTGCCTGTTCGTGGTTGCCTACCAGCAGGTTGGCGATGCGCATGGCCATACGGTCCATGGCACCACTTACAATAATGCCTTCTTTCTGATGGCCAAACCTGCCCCCATCCTGAATGGTGGTCAGGAGCCCGGGCTTTTCAATCAACAGACTCATGCACCTGCTCCTTTCTCTGTAGGAATTCCTTCTGGGTGATGGGTACAAACCGCAGCCTGTCGCCGGCTTTCAGCAGGCAGGGGCTTGGGTGGTGAGGCTGGAACAGGGGTAGCGGTGTGCGGCCAATCAGCTGCCAGCCTCCCGGTGTTTCGAGAGGGTACACACCTGTTTGGTTGCCGGCTATGCCAACGGAACCCGGTGGAATGGCGGCACGGGGAGTGCCGTGGCGGGGCGCGGCGATCAGCCTGTTCATGCCGCCCAGGTACGGAAAGCCAGGCGCAAAGCCGATCATATACACCAGGTACTCTGTGGCAGCATGCAGGGAGATGACCATTTCGGGGGAGAGGTGGTTGTGCGTTGCCACAAATTCCAGGTCGGGGCCGAACTCGCCGCCGTAGCAAACCGGGATTTCGACCAGCCGCGAAGGTTGTTCCTCCTGGTGATGGGTTTTTGTGAGCAGGGGCAGCAGCAAGTCAATTACGGCCTGGTACGGGTCGTGTTGTCCCCGTTGGCTCACCTGCCAGGGATTATAATAGACCGTAACTGTTCTGAAGGCTGGCACCAGCTCCACAAAACCCTCGAAGGTGTTTTCGTCCAGCAAAGCGGCAAAAGCCCTGACTTTTTTATGTACTTCTAAGGATATTTTATCTCCGAACTGCACCACAATTGCGGCGTCTCCCAGCGGAAACAACTGATAAGCAGAAGGAAACGCATGGGCAGCCTTGATTTTTTTCATAGCTTATTGCGTAATTGCAGTAAATAACGGCCTCCACAGTTGCAGCAGGTGACCGTATTGGCTCGGGTACCGTTCCACTCAGATTTTAGTCTGGCATAGAGCCCCGGTACAAGTGCTGCTGTGGCGTGAGGTGTGGTGAACCGGCTAAAACCCTTTCCTTTAGTTTGGCAGCAACCCTTCAACAAGTTAGCAAATCAATGACAAGCTGCGCAACAAGCAGCAATTATTTAAATAAAATGTGCCCTCCGGAGTCTTCTGCTGCTGCTTATCTTGGCTCTCAGATTGCCAAACTGGTACTGTTTAGTTTATGGGCGACTCTTTTTATTGGACTGAGCAGAGAGTAAAAAGGTTGTGTGACTCAGTAAATAGGGTCAGGCTGAGGTATTTCGCCCTCTGAGCGGGCTATTATGGTGGTAACAGTAGCATCGCCGGTAATATTTATGACCGTCCGGCACATGTCCAGGAGGCGGTCGGGTGCCATAATCAGGGCAATGCCTTCGATGGGGATATTGGCCTGCTGCAGCACGATAACCAGCATAACCACCCCAGCGCCCGGCACGGCGGCAGAGCCGATGGAGGCCAGCGTGGCCGTGAGCACGATGCCAAGCTGGGTGGTCAGGCTCAGGTCCATGCCAAAAGCCTGGGCTATAAACACAGCGGCTACGGCCTGGTAGAGGCTGGTGCCATCCATGTTAATGGTGGCGCCAAGCGGGAGCACAAAACTGCTCACTTCTTTGGATAGCCCCAGGTTCCGTTCGCAGCACTCCATGGTTACCGGCAGCGTAGCAGCGCTCGAGGAAGTCGAAAAAGCCAGCATCTGGGCAGGAAACATTCCTTTCAGGAACTGGCCATATTTCATTTTGCCAATAAAAGTGGCCAGCAACGGGTACATGCCAAACAGCAGAATTGCCAGCCCTACCAGCACCACAAGGCAGTAATAGCCCAGTACCAGTAGCAGCTCGATGGCAGCAGCAGGATCGTCGCCGGCAAAATCTACCACCAGGCCCGCCAGCAGCGCAAATACGCCATAAGGAGCCGCCAGCATAATGATGTCCACAATTTTGAGCACGACCAGGTTTACCCCGTCAAAGAAAGCAACCACGGGAGCGCCTTTGTCCGGAGGGATCAGGATGAGGGCAATGCCGAACAGGAGGGCGAAAAAGATAACCTGCAGCATATTGCCATTGTCGGTCATGGCGCCAAAAATGTTGCTGGGCACAATATCTACCAGTGGCTGCAGCGGCGTGGCGCTTTGTAGCTGGGCTGCATCAGCCGATTTGGAGGAGGTGGCGGCGGCAAACTGTTCTTTGAACTCTTCCCGCTTCTCCTGAGAGAAAGCCTTGCCCGGAGCGGTAATGTTCACCAGCACCAGCCCTAGCACAACAGCAATAACCGTGGTGCCGAGGTAAATGCCGATCGTTTTGGTGCCGATACGCGACAATTTGCTGATGTCGCTCAAGCCGGCTACACCTGTGATCAGCGATGCCAGCACGAGCGGCACGGCTATAAGCTTAAGCAGGTTTATAAAAATGGTGCCGAAGGGTTTGATCCAGTCTGCGGTAACATCGGTCAGACCTGTAGAGCTGGCCATGATACCCCAAAGTACGCCCAGCGTCATGCCAATAAGGATCTGCCAGTGCAAGGCTAATCTTTTCATAAGGTAGGGTAATAGTTCTTTCCGAATGGCCTGTAGCCAGTGTTTTGAGTTAATGCTGCTTAAGAAGAGACCTGGTGGGCCTGTTCAGGTTAATAGAATTTGTGCGCACAAGGTTAGCTACAATAAAGCTAAGCATAAATCTTTAGCTACACGGGATATTTATGAAGAAGGGGTAAAAATTGATGCTGACTGAGACACAGGCAGATAAGAAAACCAAAATGATGGTGCCGCTGCTTGCAGAACAGCAAGACGCTGGCTTCCTTGTTAAAAATAAAATTGGCTGTGTACTGGCAAATGCATAGCGGGCTATCAATTATTCTAATAAAAAATGCCCTCCGGAGCCCTCTTCTGCTCCTGCCGCTGCTGATCAGGTTTGCGGGCAACAAATTTTACTTGAATGTACTGAGGGATGCAGGTGTGAGCTGGAACATAAATGCAAGCGCCACTACTGGAGCGGCGCTTGCATTATTCTTAAGCCTAAAAAAGGCTTACTCCTCGTTAACTACAATCTTCTCTATTCTGTCGTTTGCTTTTATCTGGTCGATCACGTCGAGGCCCTCTACCACTTTGCCGAAGCAGGTGTGGTTACGGTCGAGGTGCGCCGTGTTTTTGCGGCTGTGCACGATAAAGAACTGGGAACCGCCCGTATTGCGCCCGGCATGGGCCATAGACAAAACGCCACGGTCGTGGTACTGGTTTTCGCCGGAAAGCTCGCAGTCGATCTTATAGCCGGGGCCGCCGGTGCCCGGCACTCCTTTGGCTCCCTCACGTGAGTTAGGGCAGCCTCCCTGTATCACAAAATCAGGAATAACCCGGTGGAAGGTAAGGCCGTCGTAAAAGCCTTTTTTGGCAAGGTCTATAAAGTTCTGCACAGTTTTTGGAGCGTCCTCTTCATAGAACTCCACTTTCATGACTCCTTTGGCGGTATGAATTTCAGCAGTTTTCATGTTTTTCTAATTAATGTAAGTTAAAAAGCAATTGCAAAAGTAAGCAAAATATAGTTTAAGGCTGCCTTATTTAGGCCCTTGCCTGTACTTTGTTCAAAAAATATACAGCCCTTCGAAAAATTATACCGTAAATATTAAGAAGGAGGGCGTACCACACCGATGAAACGAGGAGTTGTTAAATCAGAAACGAGCTATGAGAATGGATGTTGTTAAAGGGATGGGGATAGGACTACTGGCTGGTGCTATCCTGATGGGCTGTGGAGAGGCTCCATCTACACAAGAAGAAGGAAACGAAGTTATGCAGAGCCGGGTTGCCAGTCATCTGAGCCCGGGCTTGCATCCGGAACCCGGCAATAATGCGATTTCCCCGGAAAATACAGAAAATCATGAGCTGGCACCCCAACGGCCAAGCGTCTTGCAGCACATAGATGTTGAGGATAAACTCAGCACGTTCTCTTCGGCACTTAAAGAAACAGACCTGATAAATAGCCTGAATGGTACGGGTCCCTACACGGTGTTTGCTCCTTCCGACGATGCTTTCAGCGCGCTGAGTAGCGATACCACCCTGCAGCATCTGATGGCACCGGAAAACAGGGAGCAGCTCAGGCAACTGCTAAGCAACCACCTGGTTACCGGCAAGCTGGCCATAACCGACCTGCAGGATGGCACCACCCTCAAAACAGCAGGTGGCCAGCAGCTGAACGTGACAAAACGGAACGGGAAGGTCCTGATAAACGATGCCGCCCTCGAAGCCACAGAAGATGGCAGCAGCAATGGTGTAGTACACGTGCTGAACAAGGTGCTGCTACCATCTTCCTGAAACAGCCTCCGGAGGGCCTTTTTTATTGGAATAATTTAACGGTTGATAGTTGCGGGTTGTTAATTGCTAAATGGTTGATTTTTGATTTGAAAATTGGAGATGTAAAAATTTAGAAATGAATTCTCCAGATATTTAAAGAACAATCAACTTATTACGCTCAACTCAAAGCTCTTAACTATAGCTCCGTCTTGTGTCTTTTTTGCCTCCGGAGGGCCGATTTCATTAGAATAAATGCCAGAAGTGGCTTGCTTGCCTACCGTCTGTTGTCTTCGCCATGTAATATGCTCAGGTAGCTCTGGTAGCGGGTAAGGGCGATCTGGTTGTGGCGCACGGCCTCTACCACGGCACAACCCGGCTCGTTAAAATGGGTGCAGTTGTTAAAGCGGCATTGGTTGAGCAGCTCCCGCATTTCGGGGAAGAAATGGCTCAGCTCATTTTTCGGGATATCGATTACACCCAGTTCTTTGATGCCTGGAGTGTCTATAATAAAGGTGCCTTCTTCTACCTCAAACATCTCCGCAAAGGTGGTAGTGTGCACACCCTTATCTGAAAAAGCCGAAATTTCGGAAGTCTTCAGAGCCAGGTCGGGCACCAGCTGGTTGATGAGCGACGATTTACCGACGCCAGAATGACCGGCGAAAAGCGTGGTTTTTCCTTTAATCAGCTTTTCAATCTCATCAATGCCTTCGTTCCGGAAGGCAGACACCGACAAGCTGTTGTAACCTGCCAGGCTGTACATGTGGCTGATCTGGCGCTGGTAATCTTCCATGTCGGCATCGTACAGGTCAGATTTGTTGTAGATGATCGTGACTGGAATATCGTAGGCCTCTGCCGTAACCAGAAAGCGGTCTATAAACCCGAAAGAGGTGCGCGGCGACACCAGGGTGGCGATGAGCAGGGCATGATCCAGGTTAGCCGCAATAATATGCGAGTAGCCCGATTTGTGGGTAGACTGCCGGATAATATAGTTTTCCCGGTCTTCGATCTTATGAATAACGGCAGTTTCCTCGTCTACCTCCTCCAGGTCGAACTCCACGCGGTCGCCTACAGCCAGCGGGTTGCTCACTTTCATGCCCTTCAGCTTAAACTTGCCGCGCAGGCGTGCCTTGTAGAGGGTGCCGTTTTCGGCACGCACCAGGTACCACGACCCTGTAGATTTAATAACGACTCCTTTCATGCTGTAGGGGCTAGCAATTGCTTTATATCAGACATAATCTTAGCGGTGGCGCCTGCCTGTTTGTGTACGTATTGTTTTTCGGTTTCGGATATGTGCCGGTGTTTCTCCGGTTGCCGATGCACCTGCTCAAAGGCGGCAATCAGTTCTTCGGGAGTATTTATCGAAAAAGCACAACCTAGTCTTACCAGATCCTGCGCCTCCTGAAACTTCTCGTAGCGTGGCCCGAAAAAGAGCGGGAGCCCGAACACGGCCGCCTCCAGCGTGTTGTGGAGACCGGCTCCAAAAGCACCGCCAATATAAGCGTAAGTGCCATAGCTGTAGAGCGACGACAGCATGCCCACATTATCGATCACCAAAACAGCATTTTCTGCCACAGTTGCCTCACTTGCCTCCGAAAAACGAATAGCGCCGGGACCTAAGGTGGCCATCAGGGCGGATATATTCTTAGGATTTACCTCGTGCGGAGCAATAATGAACTTAACTGTGTTTTTATACTTATCAATCAGCGGGAGCAGCACCTCTATGTCGGCGGGCCAACTGCTGCCAATCATAAACACAGGCTGCTGCTGCACAAAGGCCTCTACCAGCGGAATAGCCTTTACCCCTGCCGCTGTCTGCAACACCCTGTCGAAACGGGTATCGCCGGCCACACTAACCTGCTGAATCTGCAACTGCTGCAAAAGTGCGGCCGAATCCTGGTTCTGGGTGTAGATGTGGGTAAAGTGTTTTAAAATGTTTCTGTAGAAGCCGCCATAGGGTTTAAAGAAAACCTGGTCGGGCCGGAAAATGGCGGAGATGGAAATAACCGGGATGCCTTGCTGCTGCAGTGCCTGCAGGTAATAATGCCAGAACTCGTATTTTACAAACACGGCCAGCTTCGGCTTTGCCAGCTGCACAAAACGCCTGGCGGCAGCGGGGCTATCGAGGGGCAGGTAAAAAATATAGTCGGCGCCGGCGTAGTTCTTGCGCACTTCGTAGCCGGAAGGGGAGAAGAAGGTAAGCAGTATCTTATAAGCCGGAAACTCAGCCCGGAATGCCTCCATAACCGGCCGCCCCTGCTCAAACTCACCCAGCGAGGCACAATGAAACCAGGCAACAGGCGCTGTGTTTTGCTGCAGGGCTTCCTCCAGCCGCTCAAACTGCTGCATGCGCCCCTGCTGCATCAGGCGGGCCTTCTGGTGGAAAGGAGCCGCCAGTGCAATGGCTGTTTTGTATGCCTGCAGGCCTAGGTCGTAGAGTAGCTTCACCGGTTCGTGTTCGTGAAATATGTGTTTGCGGATGCTGTTATTGCAAAAATAAGAAAAGCCTCTGCACCGGCAGAGGCTTTTCTGTTTATTCGGCTACAAATTAAGGAATTAGCGGTTGGCCAGGTAGTTAGATACGCCTTCTTTGGTGGCTTGCATCGCTTCTTTGCCTTCTTCCCAGTCAGCTGGGCAAACTTCGCCTTTCTCCTCGAAGTACTGCAGGGCGTCTACCATACGGATAGCTTCGTCGATGCTGCGGCCAAGTGGCAGGTCGTTTACCACCTGGTGGCGCACAATGCCTTCTTTGTCAATCAGGAACAGGCCACGATAAGCAACCGGCTCGCCCACAAAAGTTACTTCACCGTCTTCGTTGTACTCGTAGTGCCCGGCCAGTACGTCGTAGTTCTGCGAAATAGTTTTGGAGGCATCGGCTACCAGCGGGTAAGTTACGTCTGCAATGCCGCCCTGGTCGCGTGGCGTGTTCAGCCAGGCAAAGTGGGAGAAGTGGGTATCGGTAGAGCAACCCACTACGGCTACGTTTTTACGCTCAAATTCTTCCATCCGGTCCTGGAAGGCTATAATTTCTGTAGGACAAACAAAGGTGAAGTCCATTGGGTAAAAATAGAAGATGACGTGTTTCTTGCCCAGGTATTGGTCTAAAGAGAAATCCTCTACAAACTCTCCGTCTGCTACGGCTGTTGCTTTAAAAGAAGGGGCTTTTTTGCCTACTAATACTGCCATTTTCGATAGTTAAATTAAAGTTAAAAATTAAGAATTATAGTTTGGTGATGCTGATGTGCTTTTCAGGTTCTTTTTTGTTGCCGGTGAGCTGAATGGCAAAACTGTGCATGTCGAAGTTTTGCAGGTTTCGGCGCTGAAAAAAGTTTTGGAGAAGCTCCTCCAGCTCTGCGTCTTCAAAATCGATGATCTCGCGGGTATTGTTGCAGTAGATGTGGTTGTGCGCCATGGTGTTGGCATCGTACCGTTTGCAACCCTGCTCCGAAAGCACGCGCCGCACGAGCCCGTTTTCTGCAAATACATCAAGGGTCTTATACACGGTGCCGAGCGAGATGCTGGGATTGGCGGGCTTTAAAAGCCGGTACACTTCTTCTGCTGCCGGGTGGTGCCCATGCAACTCCAGCAAAGCCTCATACACCACAATACGCTGGTGCGTGGCCTTCAGGCTGCACGACATTAGCCGTTTTCTTACTTCCTCCCGGTTTAGTTGCTGCATGTTCTCAGATAAGAATCTTTCCTGTTTAAGAAGAATTGTGGCAAAGATAAAGGAAAGTGCGGGACGGTGCAAGGTGCCGTTGCAGAAGCTGTAGTTGTTACTTGGATTAAAAGCTGTGGATAGGAGCAATAGCTGCCACCTGATGGAGCAAAGCTATGGTTGACATAAAACCAGGGTGGAGGGGCTGTAGCTGGGAGGAAGCTGGCAACTAAGGCGAATTATTTGAATGAAAAAGGCCCTCCGGAGGCAAACGAACTGCTGATGTTACTGCTGCTCTTTCAAGATAGTGGATGCCAGATTTTAGATGTTAAATTTTCTAATTTGAATCAGGAGGCTGGAGAAGTATGTGTCACAGGTGAAGAGTTCTTAAAGCCTGCCTGAGGTTTATTCCTCAATCCCTCTCATCTCCAAATCTTCAAATTGAAAAATTAGCACATCAGCACATTAATTCTATTAGCACATTAATTACTTGCCTTGAAAGTGAGGGGGGCGTTTTTCTATAAAAGCCTGCATGCCTTCCTGCTGATCTTCGGAGGCAAAAGAGAGGTAGAAGTTCTTTCGCTCAAAATGAAGGCCTTCGTCCAGGTCGGTTTCGAAAGCCCGGTTCACAGACTCTTTTGCCAGCCGCACTGCCACCGGCGACATAGCCGCGATCTCATCGGCCAGTCTCATGGCTTCGTCTAAATAAAGATCTACAGGCACTACTTTGTTTACCAGTCCGTAGCGCTCAGCCTCCAGGGCGGGCAGGTGTTTGCCGGTGAGCACCATTTCCATGGCTTTGGCTTTGCCGATGGCGCGGGTGAGCCGTTGGGTACCGCCTGCTCCGGGCATAATTCCCAGCTTAATCTCGGGTTGGCCGAACACAGCCGTTTCTGATGCGATGATCATGTCGCAGGTCATGGCGAGTTCGCAGCCACCACCCAGCGCGAAACCTGATACGGCCGCAATCAGGGGCTTTCTGGTTTTTCGAATCTGGTCCCAGGTGGCAAACTGGTCTATCAGAAACATGTCTATGGCCGATTTGCCAGCCATTTCCTTAATGTCGGCACCGGCGGCAAAGGCGCGCTCGTTGCCGGTTATCACAATAGCGCGTACCTCCTCATCGGCGTCCAGTTGCTTCAGGGTTTCCCGGAGCTGGGCCATCAACTGAAGGTTGAGCGCGTTGAGCTCCTTAGGCCGGTTGAGCTGAACTAAGGCTACGTGCGGGTGAAAATGAGGTCTTACAAGTATCAGATCCATGGTTTGAATGGCAGCTAAGGGTATGTGAAGTTACACTTTTACCGCTAACCTTACAACCTCTGGTCTGGTATTGAAATTTTTTAAGAAGTGCGTAAAGTATACTTACAGGCTGTCTAGTTTAATAAACAACGGTGATTTGAGCAGATGGCAGATCAGTGTCCTGCAGGGAGGCAGCGTCGTTAATGTTGCGTGAGTGGTTAAAGGTTGAGCCTTTATCCGCTTTGGGAGCTTTGAGCATGGCCCCAGAAAGGAGCAGGGCAAAAAGGATCAGGAGTTTAAAGATGAAAGGACGTGTTATTTTTTCAGATGTTTGCATAGGTAAATGTGTTAGAGTGGCTGGATCGAGGCACAAATGTACGGAAATTAATCCGCATATTTATTTTCTATCTGTTAAAGCCACGCTAAATTATTGTTAAGAAATACTGGTTGTTCAGGAAAGCATGTTTTCTTCTATACATGGCACAGGCAGGCCGGTAACTGCTGCCGTTTTCGGCGGTAGCGTGAGTATCCTCAGAAAGTCTTTTAAGTTTGCATGATTGTTAAAGTCTCGATAATGCATTGCTGCCGAATCCGGCATACGCATTCAGGAACGCAGTGTTTAATGTCAAGAACAGAACTATTAGAACTGTTAGTTGATAAGAAAGATCTAAAGGCGTATGAACCAGCGATATCTGAAAAAATAAATATTTTGATTTTTATGATGTGGCGGCAGTAAGCCGGATGCCTCATGGTGTGGCAACGACAGCATGAGGCAGGATACATAATTGCATGTTGTAACATAGGATGTGAAGCGGCACGTCACCTCTGTATCAGGCACGAAAAATATTTTCTACACGGAGTGTGGCGGCAACAGCAGGTAAAGAGGCATGGGGGCAGCCAGATGGAGGAGGTGGTGCTATAAAAAATTGCCTGATGGAACGTTTTGTTTTAAATTTACGTAATGGGCAATTATATAGCTGCAGGTAATCCCTCTGAGAGAAGAGGCCTTTGCAGCTATTCTTATTGAATATTTTAATTTATATTTTCAGGATATAAATTGGTGTTTTGTTAGGTTGTTGCGTATCTTTCCGGAATAATCTCTAATTTTAGAGGCTCTAAACCCAAAGATGTTTCAGTTCTAGAATTATTGAGATTGCCGAATATTTTTTTTAAAGCTTATGCAAACGTTTGCAGGTTCCTGTAGGGCTATATCGGTTAGAGGGAAGGCGCCGGGGAATGCACTGATGGCAGCAACCTCTTGTGCTTGCCTTTGTGCCAGCAGCATTATTTAGGTGCAGAAATGGCAATCATTATATGGCCAGGTACTTCTGAAGGAGTTGCTTTCCTGCAGAATGCCAGGCAGAAACAGTTTGCTTGTAGTGTTGGCCGCCCGCCTTCCTTCAAAATCTGAAATTGCTTAAAAGAACTATCAATATATAACTTACTCTATAGTTAAAATTTTACGCTTTATGAATGACAAACTTGCCCTGCCTGTAGGCACTACGCTCGATAGGTTTATAATGAGGAAACAAGAGGAGTTTCCGTATGCCAGTGGAGAACTGTCGCAGTTGCTGCGCGATATAGCTTTGGCCGCCAAGATCGTGAACCGCGAGATCAACCGTGCCGGGTTAATTGGCGTGACAGGTGCATTCGGAAATCAGAACGTGCAGGGAGAAGAGCAGCAGAAACTGGATGTGATCGCCAACATCCGCTTTATCCGGGCTTTACGCAACGGAGGCGAGGTTTGTGCTATTCTCTCTGAGGAAGAGGATGATATTATTCTTACCGGCAACAACAAGGGCAAGTATATTGTTGCCATTGATCCGCTGGATGGCTCTTCTAATATTGATGTGAACGTTTCGATCGGGACCATTTTCTCTATCTACAGAAGAATCAGCGATTCTGCCCTCACCAGCACACCTGCTGACTGCCTTCAGAAAGGTACCTGCCAGGTGGCGGCCGGCTATATTGTGTACGGCTCCTCTACCATGCTGGTCTATACCACAGGGCACGGGGTCAATGGGTTCACGTACGATAGCACGCTTGGGGAATTCTTTATGTCGAACCCCAACATTACAACTCCTAAAACAGGCACTATTTACTCCTGCAACGAAGGGGGGCTGAACAGTTTTCCGGAGGGAATAAAAAATTACCTGCAGTACTGCAAGGATGAGGTGTACTCTGCGCGCTACATCGGGTCTTTGGTGGCAGACTTCCACCGAAATCTGCTGAAGGGAGGAATTTATTTGTATCCTCAGACCTCAAAGGCTCCCAAAGGCAAACTGCGCCTGATGTATGAGTGCAACGCGCTGGCCTTTATTATAGAACAGGCCGGCGGCAGGGCTACCGACGGCACACGCCGTATTATGGAGATTGAGCCCACAGAGCTGCACCAGCGCTGCCCGCTTATTATTGGGTCTGCCGAAATGGTTGCGAAAGTAGAGGAAATGCTGGAGAAAGAAGTGGCCGTGCATCCCGACACTCTCTAGGTGCTCGGCAGGCACAAATGGTATAGGAGGATGAAATTATGCTAATGAAAATGGAGCTCCGGAGGCTTTTTATGGCCAGGGCATAGGATACACGTGTCACCTAATACGGCTCAGGGCACAAGACCTTTTAAAGAGTTAAAAGGGAAGAGTCTTCTGAGCCTGCTCTGGTAATTCATCTTCACATCTCCAGATCAGCCATTCAACCATCAGCAACAATTAATAACCACCAACCAGCAACCGAATTATTCTAATCAAAAAGCCCCTCCGGAGCACTTTGCTGCTGCTGACCGGCATGGACTTTAACAGATTTCATGACTGGTGCTTCGTGTGATCTGATCTTAATTCTGACGATTATACATAAAGCGGGTCTGCACTTTTTGCAGTTCCCGCTTTATGATTAAATGGGCCATGTTGTCGGCCACCTCGTCTGTGGTCTGGCAGGCCATCACCATTCTTACCTTTTGCTCATCCACATCTATCCGGTAAAGTATCTGCAGCAGGCGGCTCAGGTTGTGGCGCAGCAGGTAGCTAACAGCCCGGGCGGTTTGCCGCTGCAGGTCGTCTAAGGTGCTGGCCTCAAAGTCGGTTGTGCTGAAGTGCTTGTTCAACAGACTCCTGGTGCCCGCTAGTATTGCACTGGAATAGTCCATCTGTCTGGCAGTCAAATGTTCATGCAAAATAAGAATCCTGCCCAAAGCCAGGAACAGGCTTTATAACCAGAACCGATTGCTTTTTATAAAGTAGTCAGTGCCATGTCAGCAATTCAGAAATGGTACACCAGCTACAAAACGCTTCTACTGCCGTGAAGGAGCAGTTCTGTGAAAAACCTGGTTTTTAGTCTGGAGCTGCTACCGAAAGGGTTCAGTGCGCGCCCTGGTAGGGGCATAACAGGAAAGGTGCAGAGAGACTCCGGCCAGAAGGAGCGGGAATCTCTCCACACAGTAATCAGGCTTCTTTTTTAGCTTTTTCGTCTTGTTTGGCAGAGGCTTCTTTTTTGCCTGGTGCTGCCTTTTCCTCTTTTTCGGCCGGGGCTTCTGGTGTGGCTTTGGTAAACTGCAGGTGCTTGTTCACGATGTTGTACCAGGTGGCCAGTTTCTTCATGTCCGATACGTACACGCGGTCCTGGTCGTAGTCCGGCAGAATCTCTTCCATAAAGGCCTTGTACTCCTCATCGGTCGGTTTGCTGCTCAGTGGCAGTTCATCGCCGTATTTTTCATGAATACGGTCGAACACATCGGCGAGGGGAACGGTTGTTTCCTCATCTGTGGTGTAAATAGAGATCTCCTCCAGCAGCGACATGCGGTGGCGTGCCTGAGCCACCAGCCTGTTTGGTTTGTCGGCCAGGCTCTCTATAATCACGCCCGTTCGTGTTGGCTTTACCACGCGGTAAAGCCCGTTCATGCCAGAAACGGCAGCAATTTGTTTTAGATCAATCGGCATAATAAGGTGTAAGCTTTGTTTATAACTTGAACTTGATCGGAATGCTGGCCAGCATGCTGTAGCCCGGGGCATTAAATTTTAACTGCCTGGCTACCCGTAAAGCTTCTTCGCCGGTGCCAGCTCCAATCTCTTTAATTATTTTCAGTCCTGAAATGGAGCCGTCTTCATTCAGGGTAAATCCGATAATGCAGTCTCCCTGTACACGGTTGCGCTTTGCCAGGGGCGGGTACTTCAGCTCGTTGTAAATAAACTGGTACATGGCCTCCATACCACCTTCGTAGTGCTCTGCCACCGGAGGGGTTTTCTCGGGTGTCCAGACCTTTACTTCAGGTGTGGCAGCAGCCTTTTGAGTAGAAGTTTGGGCAGAAGCTCCGATGGCCATCAAGGCAAATAAGCAAAATAAGAATGAAAATTTACGATTCATGTGGTAAAAATTAATTGAGGTTTTTAAACAATGTCTTGCCGCACCGCCATCCCTGGCGGCACAAAAGTTAAATTGTGAACACGGTCTTACGTCAAAGCAAGGCTTATTGGTTCTGCTTTAGCTGCAAATTCACCTCCTGTATAAAGTTCAGGATCTCATCGCGTCCGGTTTTGGCTGTTGACGATGTCCTGAAAATCTGAGGCAACTCATCCCAGGTCTCTTTTAGCTTGCGGGTGAAGGCGGCAATGTTAACATCTGTCTTGGTATTAGACTGTTTATCAGCTTTGGTAAAAACCAGGACAAACGGTACACCAATCGTGCCAAGTTGATTAATAAATTCAAGGTCTGGCTTCAGTGGCTCGTGCCTGGAGTCAATCAGCACAAAAACGCAGGTAAGGTTCTCCCGCTGCTGAAAGTAGAAGTTGATCATCTTTCTCCAGCTCTCGCGCGAGGTTTTGCTTACCTTGGCATAGCCGTAACCGGGCAGGTCTACCAGGTACCATTCGTTGTTGATCAGGAAATGGTTGATCAGCTGCGTTTTGCCAGGCGAAGCGGACGTTTTGGCTAGTTTGCTCTGGTTTGTAAGCATGTTGATGAGCGACGACTTGCCTACATTAGACCGGCCTATAAAGGCATACTCGGGCTTGTCGGGGGCAGGGCAAAGCTCTACCCGGGTATTACTCATCAGAAATTTAGCTTCCTTAATCACCATAATTTAAATATTAAGAGGCAAGCTTCTGACTATCTTGGTTAGTTAGAAGCTTTTATTTGTAAATTTCGGAATCTTATAGCAAGTTTAACACAGGTTTTGCCGCAAAAGTTTGTCTTGGAAAGGCGCTGGCAACACCATGTTTTCGCTCACAGGCAGCTCTGGTTTCAAAACCAGGAGGGCTGTAGCAATGGCTATAGTTTTTACCTGCTCCCGGTAACTGATAATAGGAGAGCCGGTAAGGGTGCAAAGTTACCACATATTTTTTTAACACGAACAGCGCCTCAAAATGTTCGCCTGGCTTTAAACTCAAGCCAGCCTCTGACACGGAAGTACAATGTATAATGTATAGCATGAGAAAGTTTTGGTTTGCGCTGATAAGCCTGGGGGTGGTGCTCACACTTAGTGGCGGTATGGTGCCCGCTGGCCGGGAGGGAGGCAAAAACCTGAAAAAAGCAGACAAGGCCTATGCCGCACAGAATTTTGAGTTGGCAGCAGCCCTTTATCACAAGGTGCTGCTGCAGAACCCGGGGCATCTGAAGGCAAACCTGGGGGCAGGCCTCTGTTACCTGGAGCTTATTGAGCCCGGCAAGGCGCTGGAGCACCTGCAGCGGGCTTATGATCAGAATCCCGCCGTATCTGACGAGATACTGGTACTGCTTGGGGAGGCGCATCAGCAGCTTTACAATTTTGAGCAGGCCATGGACTACTTCCGTGCGGAACTGGCTCGTCTTTCCCGTGCAGAATCCTGGAACAAGCAGTTTCTGCAGAAGCGGCTAAGAGAGTGCGAATCAGGTCTGGAGCTGTCCGCCAGTCCTGTGGCGGCCACCATCACCAACCTGGGGCCCGCTATTAACTCCCCCTACTCCGACTTTGTGCCGGTGCTGCTCCCCGGCAATACCCTTTTATTGTACACCACCCGCAGGCCGGTAGCAGCCACACGGGGGAGGGTGGAGGCCGTGGAGCAGATCCATGTCTCGCGGTTCAGGCACAACGCCTGGCAGCCAGCAGAACTGTTCCTGAAGCCAGACCACAGCCTGCCTGATCATGCGGTAGTGTCGGTGGCGCCCCATGGGCAGGAACTCTACACTTATTTTGGGGGCAAAGCGGGTGGTCTTCATATGGCTAAAAGAGCAGGGGCCGGATGGGGTACACCAGAGCGGCTCCCGAGCCCGTTTAACGAGGGGGCGGTGGAGCCATCGATGCATGTGACAGATGATGGCAAGTTTGCCTTTTTTTCCAGCGACAGGCCCGGCGGCTTTGGTGGGCTCGACCTTTACATCTGTTATAAATTGATGGATGGCACCTGGAGCCAGGCCTTAAACCTGGGCCCGGCCATTAATACCGCCTACGATGAGGATGCTCCCTGTGTAGACGTTGCCACCAACACCCTCTACTTCAGTTCCAGGGGCCACAACAGCATGGGTGGGTACGATGTTTTTAAGTCCGGCATCAGAGACTCGGTCTGGAGCCAGGCGCAGAACCTGGGCATGCCAGTAAACTCTCCCTTCGATGATATTTACTTCTCCCTGACTGATGACCGGCAGAAGGCCTATTTCTCATCAGACAGGCCGGGAGGGCAGGGCAGAAAAGATATTTACCTTATACTTTTCAGGTAAAGCTAGTAATTTATAGGCCCAGCTTCTGATGTTTTTAATTTCAAGTTGCTGATATTCAATATATCTGGGTTGGGGAGCAAGGTGCCGGGAAATCATCGGGCGGGGCATTAGATAGACTAAATTGTTTTTTTTTTGGTAATATCTATATACCTTTACCTATATATTGCAAAAAAATGCCTCCTTTGCCTGCTGGAGCAATCCCTGTAAAAACTGTTATTCACTTTTTTAAATCTTATCTGGATATTCATATACATAAGTTTTTGATTATCGTATAGAAGCCTGTAAAATAGCAAACGACAACTATTTTAGTTAACACCATAAACTACCGAACTATAACAAACCTTTTACAGCATGAACAAGTTAGCCAATACACTCTCGAGGTTTTCGTTGCTTCTTGCCTTGATCTGCCTTACAGGCACCATGGTCAATGCCCAGAGCAACAGAAAGCTGATACGGAGTGGAAATAAGTTCTTTGACAAAGAGAATTACAGAGCAGCCGTACCATTTTATGAGCAGGTAATAGCCAAAGATCCGGAAAACGCCAGAGCCCTGTATCAGGCGGGCATCAGTTATATGACTTTTGATAAAGAGAAAGCCGTTGACTATATCTACCGGGCACAAAGCTTAAAACCTAACCTGGACCGTGAAATGGAGTACTGGCTCGGACGGGTAAACCACATCAACTACCGCTTCGACGAAGCCATTCAGCATTATCAGAACTATGTGCCCAGAATTCCGAGGCGCGACCAGGCCCGGAAGGAAGAAGTAGCCAGGCTGATACAGCACAGCAAAAATGCAAAGAATGAAGTAGCTAACCAGAAAGACGTGTTTGTGCGGAACCTGGGTTCAGTAGTAAATACCTCTTACTCCGAGCATAGCCCTGTCATTTCTTCTGACGATAACTACCTGCTCTTTACCTCCCGCAGCGAGGCTGCCTCAGGCGGTAAATCGGCCGCAGACGGTGAGTATTACGAAGATATCTTTGAATCGACCAGAAACGAAAGTGGCGAGTGGAGTGCTCCAAGATCCTTGGCTGGCGCACTGAGCAGCAACGGCCATGATGCCTCCATCCAGTTGTATAATAACGACACCAAAATGCTGCTGTACCGGCAGCAGAACAATGGCGATATCATGGTTTCTGAGCGTGGCACCGATGGCCAGTGGGGAACTCCTCAGAGTATTGGCACCACCATCAACACGCGTGGGTTTGAGTCTGATGCGTTTATCTCACCAGATGGCAACACACTTTATTTCTCTACCAGCAACTACTCCGAAGATGGCGACCTGGATATTTATGTGGCGCAGCGCCAGCGCAACGGGCAGTGGGGCAAACCCAGAAGCATCGGCAATACCATCAACACAAAGTTTGATGACGACAGCCCTTACCTTGCCAGCGACGGCACTTTGTACTTTAGCTCAAGAGGCCATAACACCATGGGCGGGTACGATATCTTCTCCTCGAAATACGATTCTGTAGCCAGAAGATGGAGCAAGCCAGTAAACCTGGGCGCCCCTGTAAACACGCCAGACGATGACACCTATTACCGCCTGAGCCCAGATGGCAGCTATGCTTTCCTTTCGTCTTATCGTATTGGCGGTGTTGGCGAGAAAGACATCTATACCATTAACTACATCAGAAACCTGCGTGTAAAAGGTCAGGTATTTGCTGCTGCCGACAGCACAACGGCCATCCCTGGCGTAGAACTGATCTTTAACAGTACCCAGGCCGACAGACGCGCTATCAGCTACCGCGACATCTCCAAGCCCGACTCTGCCACCTATCAGGTATCTGTGCTGTCAGGCCGAACCTACCAGATCGAGGTGCTGAAAGACGGAAAGTCTATTGCGACAGAAGAGTTTGAGATGCCGGTTGTGCTAAATGACACCACTTCGCTCGTTAAAAACTTCTACGTGCCTGTTTCTGTGGATGTGGACCCAGGCCGCTTCGCCATGAAAAATATCTACTTTGCAACAGACAGGTTTGAGCTTCGCACTGAGTCTGTTCGGGAACTGGATAACATTGCAGAGGTGATGAAAGCAAACCCAACTATCAACATCAGCATAGATGGCCACACCGACTCGCGGGCAAGCGACTCTTACAACATGACGCTGGGTGACAATCGTGCCAAAGCCGCATTTGATTATCTGGTGCAGCAAGGCATTTCGCCACGCCGGATGGTTACGGTAAGCTACGGCGAGCGCCGCCCTGCTGTGCCTAACACCTCGGCCGAGAACATGCAGCTGAACAGAAGAACAGAATTTAAGGTAATACCAAGACAGCAGGAGAACACGAATCCTGATCTGTAAGCGGTTTTAAGTTTTTTGTGCTGGCAGCAGCACAACAGTTTAGAGGACAGGCCGGGCAATTGCCCGGCCTGTTTTTTTATATTTTTTAAATAATACATGTATTATAGGTAAAGGAAGAGTATTTTTGCCTGCGTATTATTTTAAATAGCTAAATGGCGGTAGTTCCTTACAAAGACCAGAACGAAAACAAGAAATCGCAGGTAGCCCAGATGTTTAACAACATTGCAGGCAACTACGATTTTCTGAACCACTTCTTAAGTGCCGGTATAGATATTATCTGGCGGAAGAAGGCGGTAAAGCTCCTGGCTCCCGAAAAACCGAAACTCATGCTCGACATTGCCACCGGCACAGGCGACTTTGCCATAGAGGCGCTAAGCCTGCAGCCGGATAACATAATCGGGGTAGATATATCGGAGGGCATGATGGCTGTTGGCAGGGAAAAAATAAAGCGCAAAGGCCTGGAACATAAAATTGAGCTGCTGTACGGCGACTCAGAAAACCTGCCCTTCGAAGACAATACCTTCGATGCCATTACGGTGGCTTTTGGCGTCCGCAACTTCGAGAACCTAGCCAAGGGTCTCTCCGAGATGCACCGGGTCCTTAAGCCTGGAGGCACCGCCGTAGTACTGGAGTTCTCTAAGCCGAGAGCCTTCCCGATGAAGCAACTCTATCATTTTTATTTCAAAAATATACTACCGGTAGTAGGTAAGTTCGTTTCAAAGGACCGGGCTGCCTACACGTATCTGCCTGAGTCGGTGCAGGCTTTCCCGGACGGGCAGGAATTTCTCAATATTTATCAGCAAGTTGGATTTAAATCAACGAAATGGCATTCACTTACATTTGGCATAAGCTCCATCTACACAGGAAAAAAATAGTTTTTGCAGTCTTTTCTGCTCTGCTCTTAAGTGGTGGCATGGCCTCGGCCCAAAAAAAGATATCGCAGCAGAACAAAGCCAATTACGATGATAAGCGGGTGCATTACGGCTTTTACCTGGCTTTGCCGCTTACCAAATTCAACCTGGAGCACTCGCAGGAATATGTAAACCAGCTCGACTCAGGCTCTCCCATGACCGTGAATGCCCGCAGTACACCCGGCTTCTATACCGGGCTGGTGCTGAACGTAGGGCTGGCTCAGTACCTGGACTTCCGGTTTGTGCCTGGTGTGGGCTTTTATGGCCGAACCATAGAGTATGCCAATGCCACCCAGGACGATGGCACCCGGGGCACGAACAACGTCACGATTAGCTCCACCATGGTGGAGTTACCCTTCCTGTTAAAGTACAAGTCGAAGCGGAGGACTAATTACCGCATGTATTTTGTGGGTGGCGTAAAACCCGGCATTGACCTGAACAGCGAGAAAGACAATGCCTCCGGCGATGGCCTGCGGACAGAAAAGTTCGACCTGGCCCTGGAGTATGGGGTAGGAGTCGATATTTTTTACCCGTTCTTTAAGTTTGCGCCTGAGTTGCGCTTTTCGCATGGCTTGCTTAACCAGCACATCCGCGACAACAACGTGTACAGCCGCAGCATACAGCGACTCACGAACCATAATATTTCTTTGATCCTATTCTTTGAATAAGCCGATGACTAAAATTGCGCTGGTGACTGGTGCTACTTCTGGTATAGGCCGTGCCACTGCCCTGGTGCTGGCCAGGCAGGGCTATCACATCATTGCCACAGGCCGCAGAACCGAACGCCTGGAAGAACTGAAACAGGAAATAAAGGAAGTGCCCGTGCTTACCCTGGCTTTTGATGTGCGGGATAAGGAGGCGGTGCAGCAGGCCATCAGGACCTTGCCGGAAGAGTGGAAGCAGATAGAGGTACTTGTGAACAATGCTGGCAACGCACACGGCATGTCGCCCATTCAGGAAGGATCTCTTGATGACTGGGACGCCATGCTCGACATAAACGTGAAAGGCCTGCTCTACGTCACGCACGAAGTACTTCCGCTGATGATCGAGCGCAAAAAAGGCCATATCGTCAATATTGGCTCCATAGCTGGCAAAGAGGTGTACCCGAACGGCAATGTGTATTGTGCCTCTAAGTATGCGGTAGATGCGCTCTCGAAGGCCATGCGCCTTGACCTGGTGCACGAAGGCATAAAAGTATCGGAGGTGAATCCTGGCCTGGTGCAGACTGAGTTCTCCGAAGTACGGTTTAAAGGCGATAAAGAGCGCGCTGCCAGTGTATACAAAGGCATAGACCCACTCCGCGCCGAAGACATAGCCGATGTGATCGCTTTTATAGTAACACGCCCCGCCCATGTAAACATTGCCGAAGTGCTGGTACTGGCAGGTGCCCAGGCTTCCGCTACCATCGCCAGCAGAAAGTAAGCAAAACGCACTGCCGCGAGTTTCCAGCTCGTGGTGTATAGGATGGCGAGCATTCAGCTCGCGAGATAGGGCCTGCAGGCGATAGAAGTGGTGCGCGCGAGTTGAAAACTCGGTCCATTTGAAATTACGGACTGGAAGCTCGCGGCAGGACTAATGGTTTTACTGTTCTGGCCTATATATCAACCCCCTGCCAGGTTATACACTTCAATTATTTGAATGATTTAGCCCTTCCGGATGCTTACATCAGAACAGCTGCTCCACTACTCGAAGTGAGCTGTAAGGCGAAACAAGGAGAAAACCGGATTCTGCTGGTATTAGCAATCAGCAACCGAATTATTCTAATGATTTAGCCCCTCATCAACCTAAATGAACTGTTGATGCTCCTGAGGCACTTAGTTCAGGCAGTAGCGAAGGAGCCAGCCAGGCCCATCAAAAATTATGGCGGGCGGCGCATCATTTACCACAACTTTTGTTTTCTTGTCTACCTCGTAGGTGTTTCTGTATTTTGAATCTTCCAGGTACACTTTTTTGCCGAGTTTGCTTCCTTCGGCCTCTACCAGGTAACTGTGTGCCCCGACTCCTCTCTACACCCTGATATTTATTTTAGGTTTATGTTGTCCGGTAATCCTGAAATGGTCATCCCCGTTAAGCCCGAAAATCTGAATCTCCCTCGTGACGGTTGACTGGTAAATGCGATCAAATAGCAACTCCTGGTTCTCACTATCTTTTCCGAGTTTATACATGTGCACCCATACCTGGTTCTTCGACAGCACCTCCACCTCAAAAAGCTCTTTTTTGTCGGTTCTCACTACAAAAGCATGCTCCGTTACCTCTTCAAAATAAGCTGTTGCGATCTGCTGCAGCTAATCTCTTCTTGATTTTAGCTTGGATATAATGCGCTGTGCCCTAAGATAATAGGCCGTATCCGGCATTTGCCGGAACGTCTGTTCAATTACCTCATCAGGGAGAGCCAGGGGCACACCCTCAGAAGCCTTCGCGATCGAAGGCATGTACCCGGACATCGCTCTTTCTTTTATCTTTAGTCTCCGGACCGGCGTCTAATTCAGTTCCCCGTATAGTGTCGAATACAACGGTTTTTCTGCGCAAGCCTTTTACACGCGAGGTGTCCTTTATTTCATCTTCCCCACGGCCTCCCACAATTTTCACTTTTATTCCCTTGTTCACTTCGCCACTCACCTCGAATTCATCGTCCTCGGCCAGGCCATGCAGTGTTATCTGGTCGGTTTCGGAGCGGTTGTAAATGCGGTGGAAGAGCTGTTTTTTGTCGGAGCCGCGGAATACAGTTACCGAAGTCTCCTCATCGTTGAGTCGCTTCACTTCAAAAATATCTTCTTCGTCGGTACCTACCACGAGCGCCTCTTTTGCCAGGATCCTGTAAAACTCATGCGCGGCAGCAGGGAGCCTGTCTCTTCTGCTTTTCAGTTTGCTGATGGTGCTCTCACCTACCAGTTTATAGACAGAATCGGGAAACTGGCGCACCGCCTCCTCAATTACCTGGTCGGTTAGCGCTGCCTGAAGTTCTGAGGCGAGTTCTGCAAAATCGCGGGAGGTTAGCTCCGGCAGCGCCCGCTCGTCTATAAAGGAGGCGTTCATCATCAGGGCGTACACATCCTTGTACCGCACGTCAAAAGATTCGAATTTCCGGATGGCCCATTTCCTGCTAAACAGCCAGGTAATAATGCCATCGTCGAACTGGAAGAAGGCATTGTCGCGGTCTTTGGGAATGGGGCGGTACACAGTTTCTCCGTCTTCTTTATACTCGGCCCAGTTCCACTGTCCTTCGTGCCTGTCCCAGTCGTTGATCAAAAGGTCGAACAGCCGGGCTTTGGCAAATGCACGCTGGTCTATAAAATGGGAGTCTTTGTTAAAGCGTTTGTTGATCATCTTTTTGGAGGAGACCACATCTTCGGCATCGCCCAGCTCGTCGGTTATGGAGTTGCTGTCGGTATATTTCTCTTCTATCATAAAGAGCCGGTCCTGAAACTCGGCATTGTATTCGCCAAATGTAGTGTCGGAAGGCAGCACATATACCAGTTCGGGTTTGGAATGCGGAATGCCGGCCGCCTCGGCCATGCGAGGCAGTATAAATGCCCCGTAAGGGTTTATGGCAGAAGTCTGGTTCCGGATAACATTTGCCACAAACGATTTTCGCCAGATTTTTGGCAGCACCTCTACCGGGTCTTTGTCGAGAGAGCGGAGCGCGTATGAGAAACCATCCTCATCTACCAGGGTAAGGCTGGTGGTTTGCATACCGCCGCCCAGCTTTTCTATTTCCAGGCCTCCTTTTGCCTCCTTCATGTTAAAAACTTTCACTTTTACGGGAGCTGCCCACACGTCGCGGTAATGTTTGCCCCAGAAAAGGGTATGGAAGCCGCTCCGTTGGTAATGGCTGCCGGCCTGCAGGGTCACACTGTCGATAGTGCCGGGCGCAGCAGTTTTTACCTGCTGGTACTGCTCCTCACCCAGAATGGGAGTCTTGGAGAAAAAGTTTTTTTTCGCGCACCCAAACCCAAGTGTCGAAAAAAATAAGAGTAGGCAGAGTTGCCTGAAGGTATAGTTCATATAGCGTTTGTGATTCTCATTTGATGAAGTATCTAACGTAAATTAGCTATAATGTTTTCAGCCTGAAGGAGTCGGAGCTGAGGCTAGGGCTGGTTTTGCAAGCTCAGGAGGCAGGAAGTAAGACTATAGCAGGATGCGATGTAAAGGAAGGAGGCGGAGAGGCTGAAGCTGGCAGTCAGGCCAGGATCTTTTTCTATTGTAATTTATGGAGAGCGGTAAATTATTCTAATGAAAACTACCTTCCGGCAACTCTGCTGCTCCTGCTGCTGCCTAAAAGATAGCAGCAGGAGTGTATGCAGGCAATCTGAAACGCTTACACTGGCCACTCTTCCAGCCGCCAGGCGCTGTCCCAGAACATCCACTCCAGTTTGGACGCTGTTACAAATGCGTCTGTCATGGCTGTTTGCTGGGCGGGGGTGCAGGTGGTGGCCACCTCGTCGCAGATATGGAGGGCGCGCTGCACAATGGCACCAAACTCCTCTCCGGCGTAGGTGTTGATCCACTCCTGGTACGGGTTGTCGGCCACCTGCGGCTGCTGGTAGATGTAGTCGCCCACCGCTTTGTAGATCCAGAAACAGGGGAGCACTGCCGCCATGGCGATCTCTACCTGGGCAAGGGCCGCATTCGTGAGCAGGAAATGCGTGTAGTGCTGGCAGGTAGGCGATATAGCAGGTGTATCGGTGAGCCCATATTTCCGGAAGTACCCGGCATGTAAGGCACGCTCTACCACAATGGCTCCTTCGGCAAAGCGGGCAAACTCCAGCACATGCTCCGCCTGGTGTGCCCTTCCGGAGATCAGCGATAAGGCTTTCCCGAACTGTGTCAGGTACAGCGAGTCCTGGCCCAGGTAAAAGGCAAACTTCTCCTGTGGCAGTGTTCCGGCTATCAGCTCCTGAATAAAGGGCATTTCTGTTATTTGCTTGTAGGTGGTGCTGCCTGCTTCCCAGGCTGTTTTAGTCCAGCTCATATTTTTGTAGTTTCAGCGGTTGAAAAAAATGATTAAGAGGCCCGTGGCCCTGGCCTGTTTTTACATCTTTGCCCTGGTCGATGGCCTGGTGCACATAGGCTTTTGCGTTTCGGATCGCCTCCGGCACCGGCTGCCCCTGCGCCCTGAAAGCCGCCATGGCCGAAGAAAGTGTGCAGCCGGTGCCGTGGGTGTTGCTAGTTTCGATGTTATCGGATTCAAAAATCTGCTCCTGCCCGTTCTGCTGCAGAAACACGTCGTAGAGGCGTGGCCCTTCCAGGTGCCCGCCTTTGAGCAGCACCGACCGGCAACCTGTTCCGAGTATTTTGCGGGCTGCTATTTTCATATCGTCGAGGTTCTTTAACTGCATGCTGGTCAGGATTCCGGCTTCGTCCAGGTTAGGGGTTACCACCTCGGCCAACGGAAACAGCTGTCGCTTCAGTACCTCAATCGTCTCGTCCTGTATCAGGGTATCGCCGCTGGTGGCAACCATAACCGGGTCCAGAATTACGGGTACCTGGGGGTAATCCTGTAAGGCAGCCGCAATGGCCTGCACCAATTCCACGCTATGCACCATGCCTATTTTAATGGCAGCAGGCTTAATGTCGTCCATCACCGCCCGGATCTGCGCCTGCACAATGTGCGGGGGCACGCTGTGGATACCCGTTACGCCAAGCGTGTTTTGCACTGTAATGGCCGTAATGGCAGAGGTGCCAAAGCAGCCGAGGGCCGAAAAGGTTTTAAGGTCGGCTTGTATGCCGGCACCACCTCCACTGTCGGAGCCGGCAATGGTGAGCACAGCCGGGTATTTATATTTTTCCATGGGTGGTTCTGTGTTTCTCAATTTCGTTTCTTAAGGCTTCGGCAGCACGGGCCGGGTCCGGGGCAGAGCATATCGCCGATACCACGGCCAGGCAATCAGCGCCCGCCCTGATAATGGCTCCGGCATTGGCAGCACTTACCTGCCCTATGGCCACGAGGGGCTTTGAGGTTAAGGATCTGATCCTGCTGATGCCTTCCAGGCCCCATTCGGTAACGGTGTCGGTTTTAGTAGGGGTAGAGAACACTGGGCTCAGCGCCAGGTAATCGGCCAAGTCTGCGCTTGGGTGCTGCAGGTGCTCCTCGTATTCCAGGGAATAGCCTAGTATGCCGCAGGCGGTCCAGCGCTTCAGAATCTCAGCAGGTGTCATGTCGTTGTTGCCTACATGAATGCCCGCTGCGCCGCTTCGCACGGCCACTTTCAGGTTGTCGTTGATGATCAGGGGCACCTGGTAACGGTCGAGCATCTCCTTCAGGCGGAGACTTTTGGCGAGAAAGGCTTCTTCGGGTAGTTCTTTCTCGCGTAGCTGCACCAGGTCCACGCCCCCTTTCACGGCTGCCTCCACTACCGCTACCAGGTCGCGGCCCAGGCAGGCTGCTTCGTCTGTAACCAGGTAGAGGCTGTAATTAAATGGCTGCATGGTTTTGTTCCAGTTTAAGCCGTTGCATAAACACTGCTTCTGACATAGTGTAGAGCAGGTCGAGGAAGTGCAATTGTAGAGTACCCGGGCCTTCTGCTTTTTCGGCTGCCAATTCGCCTGCCACCCCCATAAGGGCCATGGCAGCAGCTGTGGCCATTAGTGGCTGATCTGCGGTTACAGCACAGCAGGCCCCGATCAGGGCACTTGCCGTACAGCCCATGCCAGTAACGCGGGCCATCAGGTTATGCCCGTTACTCAGCGACAGCCATTGTTCCCCCTGCACCATCAGGTCTATGGCTCCCGATACACAAACTACTGCCCCTGTGGTGCGGCTCAGCTCCTGTGCAGCAGCCAGCGCTTCAGTGCTTTCGTTTGTGCTGTCTACGCCTTTGGTGCCGGTACTGCTGCTGACGAGCGCCAAAATTTCAGTAGCATTTCCACGGATAACGGTTGGTTTGTGCTTTAGAAGTTCCTCCAGCACGCGGTTGCGGTAAGGGGTGGCACCTGCTCCCACAGGGTCGAGTACCCAGGGCTTGTGCAGGCTCTCGGCTTGCAAAACTGCGCGCCTCATGCTCTCCACCCAGTATTCGTCGAGCGTGCCGATGTTTATCACCAGGGCACTTGCTATGCCAACCATAGCCTCTATTTCGGAGTGGGCATGTGCCATTACCGGCGATGCTCCTGCTGCCAGCAGTGCATTGGCGCTGTTGTTCATAACCACATAGTTGGTGATATTGTGTACCAGCGGCGAATTAGTTCTAACTGCCTGTACTGTTTTCCAGAGTTGGTCCTTCATAGCTTGTAGGCTTTAAATAAAACAAGTGGCTAAGCAGGCTCCGGGTGTGGGAGAAATGAAAAGTGAGGACGACAGAAAGGGTCCTGCATGCTTTTTCCTTCGCCGGAATTACCCGGAGCAGGTTCAAAGGGTAATTTCTCAGTCCCCGAAACGGAACACCCCTAAAGCCAATGTAAATGTAAGTAAATTAGAACTATGATTCCAGTTTTTGATTTTTCTTTCCGGCGCCCAATTTTTCTAATCAAAACAGCCCTCCCGAGGTTCTGCTGCTGCTCTGTAAAGATGCTAGATGCTAGATTTTAGATAATAGATTTTTCGTCTGAATCCGGATGTCAGGCAGGTAAGCGTGAAGAGTGCGTTTCTTGATTAGATGCCGTGCTGAAAATTCATTCCCAATCGCCGCACATTCTCATCATCTCCAAATCTCCAAATCAACCATTTAACAATTAAGCTATTTAACCATCTAACAATCAATAATTAACAACCAGCAATCAAATTATCTGACCATTTTGTAGGTGCAGCACCTGGGTTACGCTTTCCGGAATTTCCTGCTGGTAGTGGGTTACGTAAATCAGGGTGGTGTTGCTTTGCTGGCAGATGGCGTCGAGGAGTTGCTTAAACTGCTGCTGCTGGTGCTGGTCCAGTCCCTGGCAGGGCTCGTCGAGGATCAGCAGGGGCGGGTTTTTAATGAGTGCCCGGGCCAGCAGGCACAGGCGCTGCGTGCTGGCCGACATATCCTTCAGCAGTTGGTGTGCCTCCTGTTCTATTTCGAGCAGGTGCATCCAGCGCAGGGCTATGGCAGCATTCGGTGCCTCACTTTTCCGGAACAGGCCCAGCGTGTCGTAGCAGCCGGATTCCACCACTTCCAGGCAGGTATTCTCATTTGGGAAATACTGGTACATCTCCGGCGACACAAAACCGATCTTTTTCCGGATGTCCCAGATGGTTTCGCCGCTTCCTCGCTTGCGGTCGAAGAGGATGAGTTTCTGGGCGTAGGATTGGGGGTTATCGCCGTTGATCAGGCTCAGCAAAGTTGTTTTACCTGCCCCGTTATGGCCCAGCAGCGCCCACCGCTCTCCCTGCCGCACATGCCAGTTTATGTTTTGCAGGATTGGCCGCTGCCCATAGGTAATATTCACCTGGTCCATTTTAACGATGGTATCGTAGGCTGCGGCTTTTTTGTGCGAGAGCAGGGCCTGCAGTTCTTCCAGGTCGGGAGCAAAGGCGGGCGTAACAGGTACACGCGCAGGATCGAAATCGGCTAGGGGGAGTTGCTCCACAATTTTTCCTTTCTCCAGAATAGCCACATGCGTGAGGGCTTCCGGCACTTCTGCAGGAGAGGTGGCCATTACTACCGTTATGCCTGAGTCGGTTATCTGCCGGATAAGCTGGTTAAACTCCGCCCGCGTCTGCACATCAAGGCCAGTGAGCGGGTTGTCGAGGAGCAGGAGGCGGGGGTGCCGCAGCAGGGCAGCCGCCAGCAAAAGCCGCTTGGTTTCGCCATTGGATAACTTAATAAGTTGCTTGTCGAGGAGGGGCTGCAGCTGAAAGGTGCTGCTGACGGTTTCGACTGTCCAGCGGCTTGCTGCCTCTGCCGGAGCCTCTATGCCGGCCAGGTAGGCAGCCACGGTGGGCGCATCTTCAGAGTCGAGGGCATGGTAACGCTGCTGGTAGTAAAACTCGGTGATGTTAGACGACAGGTTCCGGAAATTATGTTTCTGCGCCACCTCCGCCACCAGGTTGTGGTGTGTAAACACCTTGCCCTTTGGCGGATACTGCTGCAGATATTCTTCGTAGTAAACATGCTGCACGCGGCCACTCACCACATTGTATTTGCCGGCTATGGTATGGAGCAGGCTGGTTTTGCCGGAGCCGCTTTCCCCCACAATTGCCCAATGCTCCCCCTTGTTTATCCGGAACGTCAGGTTGTGGAAAAGGGTATGGTGGAGGTACTTTACAGTAATGTTATCGAGCAAAAGCACGGGGGCAGGTGTGGTAAGGGGCATGTTTCAAAAGTTAAGAATTTAAAGTTAAGAGTTAAAAGTTGATTTTTACTCTTCGGTGTCCATCAACCTTTAATTCTTAAGTTGCCAGAACGTCACCTTAATAGCATAAGCAAAAACACATTTGCGAATTATGCTAATCAAAATGCCCCTCCGGAGCTTTTTTAAGACACAAGACTCAAGACGCAGGACATAAGACACAAGACTTTTTTGTCAGAATCAAGATGATCAGGATTCCAGGATGCATAGGATTTTTTGTATTTCATATTCTTCCTGCCGCGAGCTTTCAGCTCGTGGTTTTAATTAGGCGAGTTTTCAACTCGCGCGGAACACTCTTTTAAATCTCGCTGGGCGTAGTTTCAGACTACGCCCTTTTTATTTTGGTTAGTCTGTAACTAACCTCGCTGCCAGAGCAGCGAAGAAATCTGTACGGGCAGACGCTAATCCTGAAAATCGTTAAATGCGTAGTTTTGCTTCTGTGAAGCAATGGTAGTCGGAGACTACCTGGCATAAAAAGGACGTAGTCGGAAACTACGCCCAGCATCTGATTTTTTTATGTCTGCACTGGCCATTCATCTTCAAATCCTCAAATTTCCAAATCCTCAAATTAAAAAATTAGCACATGAAACCATTAGCACATTAACAAGCTGTTCCTAGATTTCATGCAGCAGCATTTCCTGGCTCTGCTGCTTTACAGTGTCTTTTTCTTTTTTCTGCCTCTCCTGCTTTATGTTGCCCAGTCCGATAGAGAGCACGAAGTAGAATCTGTTATTGACAGCAGGCGTGTGGCGCAAGGGGTCTGTGCTGTTGTTGATGCTCCATTGTTCCTTTTTGAGGGGGACCAGGTAACCAGCCCTTACGTTGAGCAGGTAAAACGTCTGGAAAGACCAGCCCAAACCCAGGTCCAGGTTTGGCATCGTTTTGGTAAATTCTTTCGAGTTTGTATTGGTCTGCAGGTAGTCTTCAAACGACCATATCTCCTGCGGCTTTTCTTTGTACTGATAGTTGAGTCTGGTGTTTTTATAGCCTATGTAGGGGTAGAGCGAAAACTGATAATGCCATAGCAGGTCGTAGCCGAGGTTAATGGAGGTGGCCCGGTACTCTACTTCGTGCCGGAACAGGTCGTTGTCTTCTTTTCGGGTAGATTTGTTATAGGATAAATTTGTGATGATCCTGCCCGTGAAGAGCTGCACGCCATACCCTATGGAGGCTGTCGGAGGTTTCAGGTCGGGGAGGCCGTTTTTGCTCAGCGCCTGGTTCATGGCGCCGGCATCCATCACCGGGAACTCGAAGGGCAGCATCATGTAGCTGCCAAAAGCGGAACTTTTAGTAGTGTCGGCAACAGTGGTAGAATCTGACTGGGCGTGCAGCGGGAGTGCCGCAGTCAGCACGAAAGAGAGAAGAAGTAAAAAGGCAGGTTTCATACCTCTAAATTAAGAAAAGGTTTGAATTGCTGCCGGATAAAGAAGGATAATAAGAAGATTAAATTAAGAAAATAGCGTGCCTCCATTCTAAGTGACTGGTGCAGAAGGTTTAATGAAAAGAGCCAATCTGCCTCCCTGCTGCGGCCTGAGATGTGGATAGTTCATCTCCAAAAGGCCATGCAGGAAACCAGAAAAGCAGCAGTGCCTAATCTTCGTAAAACTCTACCAGCGAAGAGAAGAAACTGTGGGTCCAGCCTTCTGTTATTTCTTCGAACGCCTCGTCAGGGATGTTAGTGTGGCGGAGCTCGGCTGAGGTGCCTGCTTTGTGCGGGTGCAGCTTTAGGGTTACGATGGAGCGCTCCTGCTGGTCGCCGAAGTACCATTCCTGCATCACCATTTTATTTTCCTCAAACTCCAGGTTCCTGCCCACTATGTCGCCATCGAACCACGAGAACTCCGAGCCCGGCTCTGTCGACATCTCGGCTTTGTCGCCTGTCCAGAGCTGGAGGGTGATCGGGTTGGTGAGGGCAGCGTACACCTCTTCCGGGGAGGCAGGTATGATATAGTATTTTTTAAAATCTTTCATGTAAGTACCGGTTTAGGCAGGAGAACAACTTATTTTATTTTTTGAAAGTCCTGACGTAGAGCCGCTCCACTTTTTCGCGGGCCCAGGGCGTTTTGCGCAGAAACGTAAGGCTCGACTTAATGGTGGGGTTGTTGTTGAAGCTGTTGATGTTGATTTTATAACCCAACTCCTCCCAGCCATAAAAATCGACCAGCTGAACCAGGATCTGTTCCAGGGTAATGCCGTGCAAAGGATTGTTCTTTTGTTCTTCCATGGGTTGCGCGTATTGCTTCTGGCAGGATGACAGGCTTGGTAATAGGTTTTTTCCCGGCCGTTTGCTCACTGCCAGGGCAAAGTAACAAAAAATAGCGGCCATTTCCAGCAGCCTCAATAGCCGGAGCAATTTCTTTTAGCTGATCGGTTTATCCCGGAGAGCGGTTTTAAGTTTATTCTTCTGCTGGCGGAGCACTCTCCAGGCCTTTGTTAAAGGCGCTGATAAAGGCATGCCGCAGCACGTTAAAGATGGTGGTGGAGAGGTCGGTGTCCATCTGGGAGATGTCGCCTTTTATGGGCACCTTGGTGGCTACCTGGTCGCGGGGCTGGTTCTCGGCTGCTTCTGCAAAAAGCCCGGCTATGGCCTCCCAGGCCGCCCTGAAAAAGCCGCCTTCCTCCTTGTCTTTTTTCCAGTTGAGCACTTTTACATGCTCAAAGAAGGGTTTCATATAGCCGTCCAGTTGCCCGTCTGTCAGCTTCAGCTCGCTGTACATGTCCAGGGTGCCGCGCTCCACATCAAATTTGCCGTAGGCTTCGATAAAACTGTTCACGGCTGTCAGGTCCACTTTGGTGAGCTCCATTTTCATGTCGAAATCGGGAATTTCTTTCAGGGCGTTTGCCTTCATCTGGCCTTTCAGCTGGCCCCCGCCAATGGAGCTGCCTGTCAGGGTGATGTCTGATGGCAGTTTCTCGTTTTCCTTTTCCACATTTGCCAGGTTGTGGGCCACCAGGTGCATCTGCTCAATATAGAGGCTAATATCCGGCGAAGCGCCAAAATCAAGGTACGCGATACGCCCCTGGGTTGCCTCCAACCGATTTATTGTAATGGGCATCAGGTCTTTTACGACTTCGGTCCAGTGCTCGCGGGTCGGCTCGTTGGTGGAGTCGGCCGGGGCTTCCACAAAGTTTATCTCCGGCTGCAGCATCACTATTTCGCTCACCACTTTGCCTTTCAGCAAGGATTTCCACTCTACCGAGAGGTCGGTTTTCTTTATCTGGATAAAAGGGTATTTCGGATTTCCGTTCTCCTCAACCAGGTGCAGGCCGTCTATGGTGTACGCGCCGCGGTACAGGTGCAGGTCAATATCTTCTACATAACCGTTGTAGCCGGGGAGCTCGCTGAGCGTTTTGTTTACATAGCGTTTCACGAGGCTGGGAAGCGCCAGCCTGAACAGGAGCAGTACTACCACCACCGCTGCTACAATGGCAAACGTTTTGTTATAACGCTTTTTCATTTTCTGGTCTCTTTAACTAAACAGGCGGCATAGCCCGGTTCCTTTCACGGCAATCCCATCTTTTGTCAGTATACGAAAATGAGGGCCCGTGTTTGGTCATAAGCCGGTCAGCGTACAGGATGCACGCTACTTTTTGCTAAAAGATTCTGTAACATGGAGTAGGACATTTTTCTAATCAAAATGCCCCTCCGGAGCCTGCTGCTACTGAAAGCCCGGCAGAGAATTGCTTACGCTACAGGCAGGCAGGTCCGACTTTTTATGTAATAACATATCTCTATATATTTATTGTTACCCCATTCAGAAGTTTAACGTACTGCAATAAACTGGCTTACCTGAATCGCTTCACCTCTAAATTCTCAATTCAGCATGAACAACGAGCAACTCCGGCAAAACGTGATCTCAATTCTGGCAACCGCAAACGTGAAGGTAAACGGCCCCAACCCTTGGGACCTGCAGGTGCACGACGACCGCTTCTATGGGCGTGTACTGAGCCAGGGCACGCTGGGGCTCGGCGAATCGTATATGGACGGCTGGTGGGACTGCGACCGGCTGGATGAATTCGTTTTCAGGGCGCTGCGGGCCGATTTGTACAAAACCGTAAAGTTTGGCTGGAAAACTAAGCTGCAGATGCTGCTGGCGCTCGTGCTGAACAAGCAGTCTAAAAGCAAAGCGACCCGAAACGCCCGGCGCCACTACGACATCGGCAACAACCTGTACCAGCGCATGCTTGACAAGCGCATGGCCTACAGCTGCGGCTACTGGCAAGGAGCAGACTCCCTCGATATGGCCCAGGAAAACAAGCTCGACCTGATTTGCCGCAAAATAAACCTGCAGCCTGGTCAGCGGGTGCTCGACATTGGCTGTGGCTGGGGCAGCTTCGCTAAATTTGCCGCAGAGCGCTACGGGGCCGAAGTGGTAGGCGTCACCGTGTCGGAGAAGCAGCTAGAGCTGGGCCGCGAGATGTGCAAAGGCCTGCCCGTTGAACTACGGATGCAGGACTACCGCGATGTGCGGGAGCAGTTCGACCATATTGTGTCTGTCGGCATGGCAGAGCATGTGGGCTACCGCAACCACCGCACCTATATGCAAACGGCGGCGCGTTGCCTCAAAGACGATGGCCTGTTCCTGCTACACACCATCGGGCACCCATTCTCCAAAACCTCCGCCGATCCGTTTACAAATACCTACATTTTCCCGAATTGCCTGATTCCTTCCCTCAAACAGTTGGGGGCGGCCATGGAGCATGTTTTTGTACTGGAAGACCTGCATAACTTCGGAGCCGACTACGACCACACACTTATTGCCTGGTTCCGCAACTTCGACCAGCACTGGCCTGAACTGCAGGAAGAATACGGTGATCGCTTTTACCGCATGTGGAAGTATTACCTGCTCTCCAGCGCCGGCTCCTTCCGGGCCCGCAACAACCAGCTCTGGCAAATGGTGCTTTCTAAAAAAGGAGTTTTGGGAGGCTACCAGTCGGTTAGGTAACCTGTTCAGGATATTGCCTGACTCAGGATCTACAGGAGGAGCAGGATGTTTAGAAAACTAAATTATTCTAATGGATTTGGCCCTTCAGAGGCTTTACTGCTTCTGCTGCTCTTTAAGCCTGAGTTTTCCTATAAGGATCTTCTTCCAGTAGTTTAATGCATATGAGAGTGTTTAGAACCGGAGCATTACAACAGCGAAAAAGAAACCAGAGCCTATCTGGCCTGTTCTAATTTCTAATTTTGAATTTCTAATTTTGAATTAAAACGCAGTGCCCCCTGCCTTCCGCTGTTGATCAGTGCATTTTTCTGCTCTTTAGAGAGCCGCTTCACCTTTGGCCCTATGCCAGCCGATGAGATGGACACGGTGCGCTCCCAGTCGGCATCGGTAAGCTGGTGGCGGTTCAGGTTTTCTATGACTAGGGCGTAGAAAGCACCCACGTAGTCTGTCAGGTTGTCGATGGGATAAGGCGCTATTTCGCGGGAAGTTTTATCGTATTCCATCTGAACGTCGGAATCGATGCGGATGCCAAGGGTGTGCGGGTTTATGATGCGGCTGTTTGCTGTCCCTGTTGCTACACTGTCGAACAGCTGGATGGGAAAATTGCCGATAATGCCACCGTCTACTACAATGTCGTAACCAGCCAGGTTCTTTGATTTATTTATCACTTTCCCCGCACTGTCTATCACCACGGCCTCGAAGTACAGCGGCACCGACATGGATATCCGCACAGCGTCTTTTATTTTCATGTCGGGGTAAGTTTCCCGCGAAAACACCAGCATCTTCTGGCGGTTCAGGCTCGTCCCGGTCACGTACAGGTCTCTGTAGCCGCTCTCGTGCAATTCCTGAAAGGTAATGTCCGCATTTCTGGTTTTAGCTGCGATGATCTTCTCCAGCCATTTCAGAAACTTGTCGCCTTTGTACCAGCCGTAGCGCTTGTTCACCCGGCTGATGCCCCCGAAGAAGATGTACTGCCCGTCGTTGAACTGCTGAAACCGGGTATCGTAAATGAGGCTGGTGATCTCGTCGGCCTGGTAGCCAAGCGCCAGGGCTAAAGCAACTATCGCACCTGCCGATGTGCCGCCTACCCTCTCCACCTGCTCCAGCAGCCCCGCTTTCTCAAACTCCGAGATAAATCCGGTATAGGCCACGCCTCTTATCCCTGCTCCCTCAAACACCAGGTTTTTATACACAGTGGTCTGGGCAAAACTACCGGTAGCCAGCAGGAGCAGCAGGGGCAGCAAAAGAAGCTTTTTCATAAAAACTAATGTACAGATTTGGCCTGAATGTGAGGCTGCTGCACCAAAAAAATTAACAAAAACAGGTAAGACCTCGCAGTGTGCGCAGCTCTTGCGAGCGTCTGGAGGTTCTCCCAAGCGAAACACTCGCAGGAGCTGCGCACACTGCGAGGTTTGTGCCAGACCAGATTGTTTAAATGAAAAAGCCCCTCCGGAGCTACTGCTACTGCTCCTATTGCTGCTGCTAAAACCCGGATTTCTTTTATGCATTTTACCACATTGATGCATCATTAGGGAAGCCGTTACCGCTTGCCTGATGAAAGAGTTATTATCAGGTGTGAATATTTGTTTTCCCTATCTTTAACGTTGTAACACAATCATTCCCCGATGCACCTACTCCGGCAGAACAACCTGAAGCTCCTCCTCCTGTTTATCCTCCTATTCTTTGCGCACATGGCCGCAGCACAGCAGCAGAGCGCCATCGAGCGCCTCACTTTTAAAATAGATTCGCTGGCGGGGGAAGGGTTGCCAAAATCGGCCCTGGCGGAGGTGGAGAAGCTGGATCAGCTGGCGCGCCGGCAAAAGAACGTGCCGCAGCAGGTGCGGGCTACCATTTATCGCATCACGTTTATGTCGTACCTCGAGGAAGATGCGCTGGCCAAGATCGTGAACCAGCTGAGAACAGATGTGGCTGCTGCTGCTTTTCCGGTGAAGCCCGTGCTGCAGTCGCTGCTCGCTGATGTGTACTGGCGCTATTACCAGCAGAACCGCTACCGCATCAGTGAGCGCAGCAAACTGGCCACACCCGATGCCGATTTTACGAACTGGGACCTGTACACGCTGGTGCAGGAGGTAGCCAGGCAGCACCACCTGGCGCTGCAGGAACAAAAGCGGCTGCAAAACACCAGGGTAAATGTATTCGAGGGTGTTTTGGTAGGAGACGCCGCCACCCGTTACCTGCGCCCCACACTCTACGACCTGCTGCTGCACCGCGCCCTCGACTTTTTCCTGACAGACGAAGCCTCACTTCTGAAACCGAAAGAACCGTTCACGCTCAATAACCCCGCCCTTTTCAGCGACAGCCGCACCTTTGCCAACCTGCCCATCCAAACTACCGACACGGCTTCCTTTTTGTACCAGGGCATCCGGCAATTGCAGCAGGCTACCCTTTTTCACCTGCAGCAGCAGCACAACCAGGAGGCGCTGGCCGACCTGGACCTGAAGCGGCTGGAACTGCTTTTCCGGAAGACAGTGCTGCCCAACAAGGAGAAACTGTATGTGCAGAGCCTGCAGCAACTGGCCCAAACCTTTGCCGCCAAACCCATTAGTGCCGATGCGCTGGTGCAACTGGGCAAATTCTACCAACAGAAAGACAGCCTGACGGTGGCCATCGACTATTTCAGAAAAGCACAAAACGCTTTTCCGGAGAGCCTGGGTGGCCGAAATGCTGCCAACTCTATCAAAGACATTACACAGAAAACCTTGTCGGCTGAGTTCGAACATGCCGTAGCGCCTGGCAAGCCTGTGCTGGCATCGGTAGCTTACCGAAACATAGCGCACGTAAACGCCACCCTTTATAAACTCACCGAGCAGCAGCTGGCGCAGCTACAGAAGCTGCTGAACGCCTATGTTACCAATTCCCGCACCGGCAGAACAGATATTCCTTCTAAAGAGGTGCTGGCCTTGCTGGCACAGCAGGTGCCGGAACAGAACCACCGCTTCAGCCTCAGCGGCACAGCCGATTACCGGCAGCACCGCACCGAGCTTATGCTCAACCCGCTGCCAAAAGGCCAATACGCCCTGCTGCTGCAGGAGCCACAGTCTACCGATACGAGCTTGTTTCAGCTGGGCACTTTTCAGGTAACAGATCTCGCTTATGTATCGCGCATCAACCCTAATGAGCAGGTAGAGCTGCGGGTGCTGCACCGCGATACAGGCGAGCCACTGGCAGGCGTAGAGGTAAGAGCCGATTACCTGAACCATCGCAGCAAAAACCCGCAGGAGCCCGAGTATGTAAACCTGGCGACGCTTACCTCGGATAAAGATGGAAAAGTAGTTTTCAGCAAAAAGGAGCAAACCTACAATTTCAGAATCAGGTTAAAGTCCGGAACAGATACCTACACCGATGGCGACAAGAGCTTCTGGGGCACGACCCGGAGAGAGGTGGAAGAGGAGAAGGAAGAGGAGAAAACCATTCTGTTTACCGACAGGCAGATTTACCGCCCCGGCCAGACCATCTACTTTAAAGGGCTGCAACTGAAAACGCTGAACGGCAAAAGCAGCCTCGTTGCCGGAGCAGAGATAGAGGTGGAGCTGTCGGACAGTAATTATAAGACCATAGGCGAGCTGGAGCTGGTCACCAATGAGTTCGGCACCTTCAGCGGCTCCTTTGTTCTTCCTCAAACTGTTCTGCCGGGAGAGTTCACACTAGAAACAGACGATGGTGAGTTGACGGTCCAGGTGGAGGAGTACAAGCGCCCGTCGTTCGAAATTACTTTTCAGGCTTACAAGGAAAATCCGCGCCTCAATGATTCTGTAACCGTGAAAGGAGATGTGATGGCCTTTTCGGGTTATGGGCTGTCGCAGGCGCAGGTAAACTACACCATCACCCGCCGCCTCTACAACCCCTGGCCTTACCGCGATTTCGGCTACAGATCATTTCCGAGGCAGGAGCCTGTTATCATTCAAACCGGCACCCTTACCACCACCGCCAGTGGGGCCTTCGAGATTAGGTTTAGAGCCTCTGCCGATGATGTGGAGCAGAAGGAGGGGCAGGTGTATGTCTATAGTTTGGAAGCTGATGCCACCGATGCCAGCGGCGAAACCCGTCAGGCGACTACAGAGGTAAAGGCAGGAAACAAACCCGTGTTGATCAAAGCCGATATGCCAGAGAATCTGTTCGGGAATCAGGAGTTGAAAGGTACGGTTAGCCTCACCAACCTGAACGATCAGTTGCAGCCTGGGAAGGTGCAGGTCTGCGTTTTTGCCCTGCAGCAGCCGGAGCGGATGTATAAAAACCGCCTCTGGTCAGCACCGGACCAGCCGCTGCTAACGCAGGAGGAGTACGGCCGCAACTTCCCGGCCTACCCCTACCCGGGTGCTGATGATTGGCGCAAGTGGCCAAGGCAGGAGAAGGTGCTCGAACAAACCATCAGCACAAGCTACGAAAAACCAGCCGCTCTCTCGGTAAAGCTGCCCAAAAACCAAAGGCCTGGCCTCTACCTGGTGCAGCTGCAGGGCCGCAATGCGCAGGGCGATACGGTCTCTCTGAACCACTTCTTCACCTTCGTGAAAGTAAAAAATAACAAACCCGTTAAAACTAACGATTGGGTTGTGCCACTTGTAACAGCCGGCAAGGCTGGCGAAGAGGCCGAATTTCTGGTAGGCACCGGCACCCCCGGACATTTTTTGATGGAGGTATATGAAGGACCAGAAATAGTTAAGTCGGAGTGGGTGAAGACGAAGCAATATCAGGTGCTGAAGAAAGTGCGCCTCAAAGAGACCGGCCAGGATGCCCAGCGCGTGCAGTTCCTGCTGGTGCAGGACAACCGAAGCTACAGCAGCAGCCATGAGTTGTTTGTACTGGACAGCGAAGAGCAGCTGCAGGTAAAGTTCAGCACCTTCCGAAACATCCTGCAGCCCGGCGACAAAGAGCAATGGAAGCTGCAAATCAGCCAGACTGGCAACAAAAAAGCCATGGCCGAGATGGTGGCGACCTTGTATGATGCCTCTCTCAACATGTTTATGCCCGATCAGAACTGGCTGGCAAGCTTTGGAAGCGAGTACACCCACCGGCCAGCTTATTTTAACTGGAACAGCAACAATTTTGTGGATAACCGCCACACCCAGCCATTGCAGCACCGCTACAGCTCCTTTGGGCATAGCCAACGGCAGTACGAGCACCTGAACCTGTTTGGCTACAACTACTATGGCGGCTACAACTACGGCTACCGGCAATACTTACGGCAGGTGGAGGAGCGGCAAAAAACAGCAGCCCACGATAAGCTGCTGGAGGAGGAATACAAGAAAAACGCGGCCCAGATAAAGCATGGCTACAACGTAAATGGCAGAGTAGTAGGGCTGGATGGAGTAGCCTTGCCAGGTGTCGCTATTCAACTCAAAGGAACTCAGATCAGTACCATCAGCAACTCTCGCGGCTATTTCAAATTCAAGGTTCCGGCAGGAGGGGTGCTTCAATTTTCTTTTGTTGGCTTCGATGCGCAGGAGGTAACCATTGAGAAAGCAGGTACTATGGAACTAAAATTGGTTCCTGATCAAGATAACCTGCAGGAAGTGGTTGTGGTGGGGTATGGCGAGCAGAAGCGGAGTAATTTAACTGGATCCGTAGCTACTATAACGGTGCGGGGGAAGGCTTCTATTTATGGCTCTCGTGCAGCGAATGGTGACTTAGAAGAAGCTTTAGCAGGACAAGTAGCAGGCGTGGCAGCCTCTCATCCTGTAGTAGAAAGTGAAGCATTAGCTTCTCCGGCCCCGGCCATCCGGCGTAACTTCCAGGAAACAGCTTTCTTCTTTCCGCACCTGCGCACCGATAAAAAAGGAGAAATCCTGCTGGAGTTTACGGTGCCGGATGCTTTAACGCGCTGGAAATTTAAAGGGCTGGCGCATACGCAGGAGCTGAAGCTGGGCTACCTGGAGCAGGAAGTGGTCACGCAGAAGCAGCTGATGGTGAGTGCCCACATGCCCCGCTTTTTCCGCGAAGGCGACAGCATTATCGTAACCGCCCGGCTTGCCAACCTCACCAAACAGGAGCAGCAGGGAACGGTACAGCTGCACTTGTTTAACGCCCTGAAAATGCAGCCGATATCCTTACTTGTTTCGGCAGAAGAAGCACAGCAGGAGTTTACCCTGGCAGCAGGAACCAACCAGGCGGTATTGTTCCGCTTAGCCATTCCGGCTGGCCTGGAAGCAATCACCTACCGCCTCACCGCAGAAACCGACCGGTTTAGCGATGGCGAAGAAAATACGCTGCCGGTGCTGACTAACCGCATGCTCGTAACTGAGTCGATGCCGCTGCTGGTGCGGCCGGGGGAGCAAAAGGCTTTTTCGTTTGATAAACTGGTAAACACCAGTAGCAGCACCTTGCAGCACAAATCGCTTACGCTGGAGTATACGCCCAACCCGGCCTGGTATGCGGTGCAGGCGCTGCCTTACCTCATGGAATTTCCCTACGATTGTGCTGAGCAGGTCTTCAGCCGCTACTTTGCCAACAGCCTGGCTTCTGCTATTGTGCAGCAGCAGCCGGTAATCCGGCAGGTGTTTGCGCAGTGGCAGCAGGAGGGGAGCGAGGCACTGCTCTCGAACCTGGAAAAGAATCCGGAGCTGAAGGCGGTGCTGCTGGAGGAAACACCCTGGCTCCGCGATGCCACCAGCGAGAAGGAGCAAAAGCAGCGCATCTCTTTGCTTTTCGATCTGAACAGGATGCAAAGCGAATTGCAGGTAAACCTGGAGAAGCTGGCGCAGATGCAGCTGCCCGATGGCAGCTTTCCCTGGTTTCGGGGCATTTACCCGGATCGTTTTATCACGCAGCACATCCTGGCCGGTATCGGGCAGCTGCAGCAACTGCAGGAAATGGACGGGAGGGGCGAAACCATTCAAATAATTACGAAGAGTGCGCTGCAGTACGTGGAGCAGCAGCTGCTGGAAGATGAGCGCCGGAAGCAGAAGCTGCAAGTTTCGTCTGGTTCTAAACCGGAAGCGCAGCTGAACCGCATCACGATTCATGCCTGGTATACCCGCAGCTACTTTGCCAGCACGCCACTATCGGCGGAGTTGCAGCCGCTCTGGAAAGCGTATCAGCAAGTGGCGGCAACCGAATGGAAGTTCCGGAGCATCTATGAGCAAGGACTGATTGCCCTGACGATGCATCGTTTCCAGCAGCCGGAGGTGGTGCAGCAGATCATAAAATCGCTGCTCGAAACCGTGACCCGCTCCGAGGAAATGGGCATGTACTGGCATCAAAATAAACTGGGATACTTCTGGCATCAGGCTCCTGTAGAGACGCAGGTGCTTCTGATAGAACTCTTTACGGAAGCCGGTGTAGAGACAGCATTGGTAGAAGAAATGAAGATATGGCTGCTGCAGCACAAACGCACCAACAACTGGCGCACGACCAAAGCCACTGCCGCCGCCTGCTACGCCCTGCTCTTACGTGGCCAGGATTGGCTGGTCCCGGCTGCTGCACCTGCCATTACCTTAGCTGGCCAACCACTGACTACGCTTAAACCCGATTTGGCTGAAGGGGCAGGCACTGGTTATATGAAGGCCAGCTGGGCCGGTGAAGAAATAAAACCAGCCATGGGAAAAGTAGAAGTGAAGAGCAACAGCAACACCATCAGTTGGGGAGCCCTGCACTGGCAATACCTGGAGCAGCTCGATAAAATCACCTCCTCCGACACCAACATCAAACTCCGCCGGCAATATTTCATCGAAAAGCAAACCGATGCTGGTAAAGTGCTCACAGCTGTAGATGCCGCGCATACGCCAAAAGTAGGCGATGTACTGAAAGTGGTGGTGTACCTGACCGCCGACCGCGAGTTTGAGTACGTGCACCTGAAAGACATGCGCCCTGCTGGCACCGAGCCGCTGGATGTGCTGTCGGGGTACAAACACCAGGACGGCCTCTACTACTACCAGACTACCAAAGACGTAGCCACCAACTTTTTCCTGAACCGCCTGTCGAAGGGCAATTTCGTGTTTGAGTACCGGCTGCGGGTGGCGCATGCGGGGGAGTTCTCCACCGGCATCAGCAGCGTGCAGAGCATGTACGCACCAGAGTTTAACGCCCACTCAGAGGGGCAGCGGCTGCGGTATGTGAAGTGATTGAGACACAAGCCACAGGACGTAAGACACAAGACTTTTGATTCTGCAATGCCTCTGCAATGCCGCAAGTTTAGGCGCAGCCGTAACTTGTGGTTGTAAATGAAGCAAGTTTGTAACTTGCGGAAGTATGTAAGTTAGTGGGTCACGCAAGTTGAAAACTTGCTGTCAATTTTTACCACCAGTTCCTGCTTCACTCAAACTGGCGGCATGGAGCAGCACTAGCACTAGCCGCAACCTCCGGAGGGCCATTTTCATTAGAATAATTTCTGATTTCTCCCCTAGGTGTAGTTATAAATTACACCTAGGGGAGATAAGTGCAGGCAGCACCAGTTTCAACCTCTGGAGGGGCTTTTTTATTCAATTAATTTTTAATTTGGCGAAGCTACTCACTACATATACTTATTCTCCACCAGGTACCCCTGCACATAATCCCGTACGCCTTCTTCCAGCGTGTAGAAAGGCTTGTCGTAGCCGATGGAGCGGAGTTTGTCCATGTTGGCTTCGGTGAAGTATTGGTAGGTGTCGCGGATGGTTTCGGGGGTATCCATAAAGTTGATGTCGGGCGTAACGCCTAAGGCATCGAAGGTGCTGAGGGCAAGGGCCATAAAGGTGCGGGCTTTGCCGGAGCCGAGGTTGTAGAGGCCGGAGTTCTTGCGGTGGTGCATCAGGAAATAGCATACGTCTACCACATCCTTTACATACACAAAGTCGCGCATCTGCTCGCCATCGGCATAGTCGGGGTTGTGGGAGCGGAAGAGGGTGAGGCTGCCTTTCTCTTTTATCTGGTTGTAAGCATGGAAAATAACCGATGCCATCCGGCCTTTGTGGTACTCGTTGGGGCCATACACATTAAAGAACTTCAGACCTGCCCAAAAGAAAGGCTTGGCCGTTTGCTCCAGCGCCCACTTATCGAAATCGTTCTTCGACTCGCCGTAGGGGTTGAGCGGCTGCAGCAGCGGCGTAAGATTTTCATCGTCGTCGTAGCCCAGGGTGCCGGAGCCGTAGGTGGCGGCAGAGGAGGCATACACCAACGGAATCTGGTATTCGCAGCAGGCATTCCAAACTTTCTTGGAGTAGTCCAGGTTCAGGAGGTCGAAAATGGCTTTGTTCACCTCCATGGTATCGGTGCGGGCGCCCAGGTGGAAAATGAACTCCACGCCTTCGTAATTCGCGTCCAGCCAGTCAAAAAAGCCTTCTCGGTCTACAAACTCCTTTATTTTTTTCCCCTTGAGGTTATTTTCTTTTTTAACGGCAGAAAAATTATCTACCACCACTATATCATTAAAATTAGCGGCATTGAGTCTGCTCACAAGGCAGCTCCCGATAAAGCCAGCGGCACCAGTTACAACGATCATAGTTCAGTTTTAAAGGCTGTGATGTAAATTGCGTTAAATTTAAGAAAAATTAACGGAGCTGCCGCCAGTACAAGTGTGCAGCCTGACACGATATCCTGAATCATTTGCAAAAATCTAGTAGATTTCCGCTATTCCTGCTCAGCTGCTTTTGGCTGCTGCTTTTTGGTTCGTGCGGCGGGGAGCGGAGGCATTCCGGCGATGAACTGGTGCTGCAGGATGGCCTGGGGCGGGAACTGCGCCTGCCACAGCAGCCGAAGCGGGTCATGGCGCTGGCCGCCTCCATGACCGAGATGCTTTTTGCCATCTGCGACACCGGAAACATAGTGGCCCGGACCCCACATTGCGATTATCCTGCCAGTGTGCTGTCTAAACCTGTTGTCAGCAACTACCCGGTAGACTACGAGCAGGTGCTCCTGCTGAAACCCGACCTTATTTTTACAGTGGAAGGCATTACCCCTCTGGAAGTGGCTGAGCGACTTCGCGAACTGGGCGTGCCAGTCTATTACCTGAAGTTCCGGACGGTGGAAGATATTTTTCTGGGAATGGAGGAAATCGGCAGAATAGTGGGGCGGGAGCAGCAGGCCAGCTACCTGGCCGATTCGCTGCGGCAGGAGGTGGCCCGGATAGCAGCACGCCATAAGCAGCAGCAGCAGCAGGCCCCGCGTGTACTGGCCATTGCCGGCTACGACCCGATTTATGTATATGGGCACAGCACCGTGATCTCGGACAAGCTCCGCATTCTGGGTGCCCGTAATGCCGTAAAGGAAACGTTTGATGCCCAATCGAGAGAGTACATTCTGAAGGCTAACCCGGATGTGCTGCTGGGGGGAACGCCGGAGGAGATGGAAAAAGGCTTCTTCAGTATTTACCCGGAGCTGCGCAAAATCAAGGCCTACCAAAACCGGCGCATCTACAACCCTACACAAGACCTGATGGGCCGCGCCTCCCCCCGTGTGGTTGAATCGATCCGTGAACTCGAAGGTTTTCTTTATCCATGAGCAAGGGACTCTACTTTGTTCTTGCGCTGGGGCTTATCCTGGTGGTGATGCTGCTGGGCCTGACGGTAGGGTCGTTTGAGACAGATGTTCGCCTGCTGGCAGATGCCTTTTTTAGTTATAACTCAGCAGACCTTACCCATTTCTCGATCGTACACCTGCGCCTGCCGCGCCTGCTGCTGGCGTTGGTGGTAGGGGCCTCGCTGGCCTTTTGCGGCTACCTGATGCAGGCCATGGTGAACAATGGCCTCGCCGATCCGTACCTGTTGGGAACAGCCTCGGGTGCATCCTTGGGAGCGGTCACGGTTTTTTTCGGCTTTATCCCGATCAGCATGGCAGGTATCTACATGCCTTCGCTGTTTGCCTTGCTGGGGGCGCTGGGCGTTACCCTGCTGGTGATTATGCTGGGCTACCGCAAAGGGCAACTCATCCCGACCCAGCTCATCCTGGCAGGGGTGGCCCTCAGTTCGCTGGCTACGGCCATTGTTTGGCTGCTCACGTTCCTCTCCGATTCGGAGGGCAAGCTGAAATCGGTTATATTCTGGTCGATGGGAAGTTTTGAGCGGGCGGGCTGGACCACGCTGCCTTACCCGGCGGTGGCGCTCCTGCTGGGGCTAGTGCTGTTTACCTTTCTGCAGAAGCAGCTTAACATCATCCTGCTGGGCGCCGACCGGGCGCAGGCGCTGGGGGTGAAGGTAGCGCAGACCCGCTGGCTCATCCTGATCACGGTGTCGGTGGTGACGGGTTTTGCGGTGGCGACCTCGGGTACTATTGGCTTTGTAGGATTAATTGTGCCGCACGTAACGCGGGCGCTCATGGGGGCATCGGGCAAATTTAACCTCTGGTTCTGCGCCTTTGTGGGCGGTTTTTTCATGCTGCTCTGCGATTTGCTGTCGCGGTTAATTTATCCGCCGGCGGGCCTCCCGATTGGAATTATTACTTCGTTTTTTGGTGTTCCTTTCTTTGTATATTTGTTGTCGAGAAAAAATTACAAGTTTAGCAGTTAGATGATTTACGTAAGCAGATTAGAGCATTTTAACGCAGCCCACAAGCTGCACAACCCGAACTGGTCGTTGGCGAAGAATAAGGAGGTGTTCGGGCCGTGTGCCAATGCCAACTGGCACGGACACAATTATGAGCTGATCGTGACCGTAAAAGGCGAGCCGGACCCCGATACCGGCTTTGTGATAGACCTTAAAAAACTGAGCACGCTTATCCGCAAGCATATCATCGAGAAGGTAGACCATAAGAACCTGAACCTCGATGTGGCGTTTATGGAAGATAAGCTGGCCAGCACTGAAAACCTGATCATGGAGTTCTGGAACATTCTGGCCCCGCGCATCGCCGAATTATCCTCAGCCCAGCTGCACAGCCTGAAACTGTACGAAACGCCCCGCAACTACGTAGAGTACTTCGGCGATTAGTACTTCTTTTATAATTCAAAATTAGAAATTATGGTTGCTTATTTTTTGGCAGTTCAGCAACAATAATTTTAGAAACAACACTTTCGTTTTTGAATTAAAGAAGAGCACTTGTTTATTATTCATAATTTTTAATTTCTAATTTTTAATTTGGCGCAGCACCTCTCATCCTGCTGCTTTTTAGCCGCGCCCTAACAGCCAGCCTTAAACCCGGAACGAAAGCATGAAATACTATATCATCGCTGGTGAGCGATCAGGAGATCTTCACGCCTCCAACCTGATAAAGCAGCTTCGGAAGCAGGACCCCCAGGCCGTGATCAGAGGTTGGGGCGGCGACATGATGCTGGAAGCCGGCATGGAACTGGTAAAGCACTACAGGGAGATGGCTTTTATGGGTTTTCTGGAAGTGGTGAAGAATGTGTTTACCATCCGGGGATTCCTGAAGGAGTGCAAAGCAGATATACAGCAGTTTCGGCCGGATGTGGTGATCCTGGTGGATTATGCCGGCTTTAATCTTCGGATTGCCCGCTTCGCCAAAGCGCAGGGGCTAAAGGTTTTCTATTACATCTCGCCTAAAATCTGGGCCTGGAACCAGGGGCGCGCCCACACCATCAAAAAGCTGGTGGACCGCATGTTCGTGATCATGCCCTTTGAGGAAGAATTCTACGGCCGCTTCGACTATAAGGTAGATTATATCGGCAACCCGGTTTCTGATTCGGTAACGGACCATGTGCCCAACCCCGATTTCAGGCTGAAGAACCGGATCGCGAACAACAAACCCATAATTGCGGTGCTGCCGGGTAGCCGGAAGCAGGAGATCGAGAACATGCTGCACGTGATGCTGAGTGTGCTGCCCTCTTTCCGCGATTTTCAGTTTATAGTAGCCGGTGTTTCTAATTTAGAGAAGGGCTACTATGAGCAGTATAATGGTGAGCAGAACATCAAGATTGTGTATGACCAGCCTTACGACGTGCTCTCTTATGCGCAGGCGGCCTTGGTCACCTCCGGCACTGCCACCCTCGAAACAGCGCTGTTTAACGTGCCGCAGGTGGTATGCTACAAAACCAGCGCCGTTTCCTATGCCATTGCCAAGCGCCTGATCCGGGTGCCCTACATCTCGTTAGTAAACCTGATTGCCGACAAACCGGTGGTAACGGAGCTGATTCAGGATGATTTTACTCCGAAACGCATCGTAGCCGAACTGAAAAGCCTCCTTTTCGACAAGTACTACATTCAGAAGCAGCAGGATGGCTATGAACTGGTGCGCCAGAAAATCGGCCATTACCGGACAGCAGAGCGTGCGGCAGAACTTATGGTGGGCTATCTGCAGGAAAATTAGGGCTTCGGTAATCGGGTAGTTCATTGTTGTTTGCTGATTGCCGGGATAACATGTATAAATCTACTTCGGGGATCCCCACTCTCAAATGCTCTTATCAACAGATTAGTAATTGCTGTTACGCACAGGAGTGTCGCACTCATCTGGAAACGAGCATGAGAACCCTGTGCGTAACAATCGGTAATAATTAGCATATCAGCACATTACTCAGATTATTCTAATGAAAATGCCCCTTGGGAGCTAATTTTATAGGGAAAAACAAGGCTCCTATTTCCTGAATTTTGCGCTGGTGCGAGCTTGCCGCTCGTACTTTCCTATCAAGCCTTTCCAGAAGGGGCCAAAGCAGCTTGCTATAGATTAATTCTTTTAAGCTGTAGCCTTACGGAACATTTGGTACGTACTGCAAGCTCGCACCAGCGACCTGCTTTTCCCTACAGGATGAGCTCCGGAGGCGCTTTTGCTGCTCCTGCTCCTGATTGTTGTAAGCAACTGTAAAGGCGTTAGCTGGTCTGTTTATTTTCTGAAACTTTTCGGGTGTGATAGTGTACAAAGAAGAGCCGGATAATTAAGCTGGCTTTTTTTATACTGTAACCTGACTTAAACCGAAACTATGAAACCACTGTTAATTACCCTCTGCGTGACTGGTGTAGCGATTGCGCTGCTCATGATAAGTGCCTTACCCAAGGATGAACTTCCTGCCTATGGTATGGGAACTGAGTTCTAAAGTACTAGATGCTGGTGCAGCGCCAGCAGGCGTAATCAGGTCTGGAGGGCTGTTTTGATTAGCATAATTTGTTTGATGCAGCAACCCTAAAAAAGGAGGAGCCCCGGCAAAACTGCCGGGGCTCCTCCTTTTTTAGGGTTGCTGCATGCGCTTCTGCGCCTATGCCACGCGCAGCTGCTTGAGTGGCGACTTGTCGAATTTCTTGCGGGCGTAGTCTCCGGTTATCACCAGTTCCTTTTCTCCCTCTTCTGATGGCAGCTCGAACATGGCGTCTGTCATGATGCCTTCGCAGATGGAGCGGAGGCCACGCGCACCAAGTTTATACTCGGCTGCTTTCTCTACAATATACTCCAGGGCATCGTCGGCAAACGAGAGGCTGATGTTCTCCATCTCGAACAGGCGCTTGTACTGCTTCACAATAGAGTTTTTGGGCTCCAGCAAGATGCGGCGCAGGGTTTCTTTGTCGAGTGGGTTGAGGTGTGTGATGACCGGCAGGCGGCCTATAAGCTCCGGAATCAGACCGAACGCCTTCAGGTCCTGGGCGGTCATGTAACGCAGGTAGCTTTCCTGCTCCTGCGACTCCTCGTCGGCCTTAGACTTGGAGAAACCGATAGGGCGGGTGTTCAGTCTGGATTTGATCAGCCTGTCTATTCCTACAAAGGCACCACCGCAGATAAAGAGAATATTCTCGGTGTTCACTGTAATCATTTTCTGCTCCGGGTGCTTGCGGCCTCCCTGCGGCGGCACATTTACCACGGTGCCCTCCAGGAGCTTCAGCAGCGCCTGCTGCACGCCTTCGCCGCTCACATCGCGGGTAATGGAAGGGTTGTCGCTTTTGCGGGCAATTTTATCGATCTCATCTATGTACACAATGCCGCGCTCCGCCGACTCCACATTATAGTCAGCCGCCTGCAGCAGGCGCGTCAGGATGCTTTCCACGTCTTCGCCCACATAGCCGGCCTCTGTCAGTACGGTGGCGTCGGCAATACAGAAAGGCACCTGCAGAATGCCGGCCATCATGCGGGCCAGGTAGGTTTTGCCAGTACCTGTTTCGCCCACCATAATGATGTTTGATTTCTCGATCACCACATCGTCTTCGTTGGTGCGCTGCATCAGGCGCTTGTAGTGGTTGTACACTGCCACCGACATTACTTTCTTGGCCTCGTCCTGGCCTACCACAAACTGATCAAGGTAAGTTTTCATCTCCCTTGGCTTCATCAGGTTGAACTTAGGCGTGCGGCTGTTTGCTCTTATCTTATTTTCTTCGTTCAGGATTTGCTGTGCCTGCCCGATGCAACGATCGCAGATATGTGCATTGATTCCGGAGATCATTACTGATACATCCTTCTTGTTTTTTCCGCAAAATGAGCAAGTAATTTCAGCCATAATAACTATGTTCTAGGTGTTTCCATGCTTCATGAAAGAAAGCATAAGGCAAATGTACAAAATTGAAGTCTCAATGAAAGCTTATTCGCAATAATCTGCTTCTGTAATATTTACAAAAAACAAGCGTAAATTTAAAAATTGATATCATTCTATTCTTTCTTAACTAGCTATGCATCAGCTATTTGAAATTATTAGATATCAACAGGCACCTGTTGATAAATTCCTGGAGACGGCTGAAAAAAATTGTTGCAGCCAGCAGTATAGCCGGAGTTTGTAAGGTCTGAAAGGATAAAAAAAACCCGCCCTGAGAAACAAGGCGGGAGTGGGATGCTATTATTAATTATAGCTATATTTCTATACTTGCTTAGTCTTTTTTGCGGACTAATACCTCATCAATCAGGCCGAATTCTTTTGCTTCTTCGGCACGCATCCAGTAGTCACGCTCAGAGTTGTCGTAGATATCCTGGTAGGATTTGCCGGAGTGCTCGGCCAGAATCTCGTAGAGCTCTTTCTTCAGTTTCAGGATTTCGCGGGCGGTGATCTCAATATCGGTTGCCTGCCCCTGTGCCCCGCCCATCGGCTGGTGAATCATGATGCGGGAGTGCGGCAGCGACGAGCGCTTGTTCTTGGCGCCACCTGCCAGCAGCACGGCACCCATAGAGGCGGCAAGGCCGGTGCAGATGGTAGCCACATCGGGGTTCACATACTGCATGGTGTCGTAAATGCCAAGGCCGGCATACACAGAGCCACCCGGGCTGTTGATATACAGCAGGATGTCCTTTTTAGAGTCGGCCGACTCCAGGAACAGCAGTTGCGCTGTAATAATGTTGGCAATAAAATCATCTACCTGGGTGCCCAGGAAAATAATCCGGTCCATGATCAGGCGCGAAAACACGTCAATCTCACGGAAGTTGGTAGGGCGTTCCTCAATTACAGAGCGGGTCATGCTTTCGATGGTATGCATGGCCTTGCCTTCAATATGATGTATGTATTGGTCTACGCCCAGGCCGCTCAGACCCTGGCCTTTTACGGCAAATTTCCGGAACTCGTTTTTGTTAAACATATGGTTTATCTTGTTTACGGTTTGTTCAAAAATAAAAAAAGTCCTTTAAAACAAAGGACTTTTTTTGAAATAGGGTTTATGTTGGTTCTCTAGAACTTTAAGTCCTTGAAGTCCTCGGCCGTGATCGTTTGTTCAACCACAGTTATTTGTTCTTTAAGTTTAACGAGCACCTTCTCGGCCAGTAGCTGCTCGTATTCCTGGATGTAGTTGCGGCCATTGTCCTGCTGCAGCGACTCATTTACATACTTGCCAATGGTGTCGGCCAGTTCGGCGGGCATTTCCGGCATGTTGAACTGGGCCAGCATTTTGGCCGTGGCGCTGTCTACTACCTCCTGGTTTGATACTTTCAGGTCGTGCTCGGCCACTACCTTGTTCTTGATCATCGACCACTTCAGCTCCCGCAGGTACTGGTCAAAGTTCTCGTCTACCTGCTCTTCGGTCAGGCGATCCTGGTTGGTAACCAGCAGCCAGCGCTTAAAGAAATCCTTCGGAAGTTCTACCTCCAGGTTGTCAACCAAGGTATCGATAATCCGGCGGCTAAGCAAATTGTCGGCTTCGCGCTGGAAGTTCTCAGCGATGGTCTCTTTTACCTTGGTGTTGAAGTCTTCTTCGGTCGTTACCTCGTCTTTACCGAAAAGCTTGTCGAACAGCTCCTGGTTGAGTTCGGCAGGCTCTGTGCGGCTGATGCTCTCCACGGTGAACTCAAACTCACCGTTCAGGTCGGCTACTTCGTCTTTGCTCAGGCCGGTTACGTGGGCCAGGGCGCTGTTGTCGTCGCCAAAGGTCTTCCGGATGTCGAAACGGATCACATCTCCGGCTTTTACGCCAGTAAACTGCTCTTTGCCCGCAACTACACGGTTAGTAGGAATCAGGGTGTCGGCTTCGAACTCTCCTTCTGCTGCTTTCAGGTGGCCTTTAATAAAGTCGCCTTCTTCAGATGTCTCAGGGTTGGTTGTTTTGCCGAACTGACGCTTGATGTTCTCATACGCCTCATCCAGGGTTTCCTGCGTTACCTCCACAGTGTACCCCTCTACGCTTTTATCAAGCGGAAGGTTAATTTCCGGTAGCAGGCCTACGGCGTAGGTAAACTCGAACTCTTTCTGGTTGTCCCAGTCGATGTTTTCCTGCGAAGGCTCCGGAAGCGGGTCACCCAGCAGTTTAACGTCGTTCTCCTTAATATATTTGGTGATTTCGTCCTGCAGGAGCTTGTTAATCTGCTCTACCAGGATGCTCTTGCCGTACATTTTCTTGATAAGCCCGGCAGGCACTTTGCCCGGTCTGAAGCCTTTGATCTGAGCTTTTTTGCTATATTCTTTAACCTGTTGGTCTACTTTCGGAGCGTAATCGGCCTCTTCGAGTACCACCTTCAACTGAGCGTTGGTGCTGTCGGTTTGATTTAATGTAATATTCAAGGCAATGAAAATTTAGTTTGGAACATCTAGTAAAAACAAACCCCCAACAGTGCTGTTGAGGGTTCCTTTTAATGTGCGGATGGAGGGACTCGAACCCCCATGCCTCGCAGCGCTAGATCCTAAGTCTAGTGCGTCTACCAATTTCGCCACATCCGCGTGGTGTTGTTTGTAATGATGGTGCAAATTTACGTACATTAATTTTATTTGCAAGAGGCGGCGTAAAAATTTGCTAAATTATTTTGGGGGCGGTGCGCTCCTCAAAATATATGTAAAAAAAGGGGGAGAGGCCTTTGCAGGGAGCCATTAGGATGCTGGCTTTAAGCTCTGAACAATGTGCAGCCTGGAAAATTAAAGTTTGCCCGAATTTGTTTGGGCAGGTGCTTTATGCATTACATCTTATTATCAGTTATATTTGAAACTTATATAGCCACTGCCTGCATTTACCTTATAGGTGTTATCATAACTGGTTGCGGACAAGACGCAAATCCGTTGTTATTTTAAAAATATGATTGATCCGGAAGCAGAGCGCAAAGAGATCTTAAGACACTACCGGAGGCTGCTGCGTTACGCAAAGCCTTTCCTGAAAGATAACGATGCGAAAATAATCAAGAAAGCTTTTAATACCTCGCTGGAGGCGCATAAGGATATGCGCCGCAAGTCGGGGGAGCCTTACATCCTGCACCCCCTGGCCGTAGCCCAGATCGCGGTGGAGGAAATCGGGCTGGGTACCACCTCTATTGTGTCGGCGCTGCTGCACGATGTGGTGGAAGACACCGACTGGGAGATCGCCGACATAGAACGCGATTTCGGACCCAGCGTGGCCCGGATCATCGAGGGGCTTACCAAGATATCGGGCGTGTTTGAGTATGGCAGCTCGCAGCAGGCCGAGAACTTCCGTAAGATGCTCCTCACGCTCTCCGATGATGTGCGCGTAATCCTGATAAAGCTGGCCGACCGGCTGCACAACATGCGCACCCTCGACAGCATGCCACGTCACAAGCAGCTCAAGATCGCCTCCGAAACCATGTACCTGTACGCGCCGCTGGCGCACCGACTGGGTTTGTACGCCATAAAGTCGGAACTGGAGGACCTGTACCTGAAGTATACCGACACGGAGACGTATCGTGATATTTCCAGAAAGATCCGCCAGACCAGGAGTGCCCGCAATAAGTTTATAAAAGATTTTATTGCGCCAATTGAGACCGAACTGCGGCGCTACGGGTTTAAGTTTGCCATAAAAGGGCGGCCCAAGACGATCTACTCCATCGTAAAGAAGATAAAGAAGCAGAACATCACTTTCGAGGAGATTTATGACCTGTTTGCCGTGCGCATTATTCTGGACGTGCCCCTCGAAAACGAGAAAGCGGCCTGCTGGCAGGTGTACTCCATCATCACAGACTTTTACCAGCCAAACCCCGACCGCCTGCGCGACTGGGTAAACACGCCAAAGATAAACGGGTACGAATCGTTGCATACCACCGTCATGAGCCGTTCGGGCCAGTGGGTAGAGGTGCAGATCCGTACCAAGCGCATGGATGAGATTGCCGAACGTGGCTACGCCGCCCACTGGAAATATAAAACCGGCCCGGGGGTAGGAGAGTCGGGCCTGGAGATCTGGATCAACAAGGTGCGCGACATGCTGGAGAACAACACCGCCAACGCCCTGGAGTTTATGGACGAGTTCCGGAAAAACCTGTTTGTGGAGGAGGTGATCGTGTTTACGCCCAAAGGAGAACTCATTGCCTTGCCCGACCGGGCCACCGCCCTGGACTTTGCCTTTGAGATTCATACCCATATCGGGCAGCAATGCCTGGGAGCCAAGGTAAACCAGAAGCTGGTGCCGCTCAGCCACAGGCTGCATAACGGCGACCAGGTAGAGATCCTGACATCTAAAAAGCAGCGGCCTAGCGAGGAGTGGCTCAAGTATGTGGTAACCTCCAAGGCGCGCTCCGGCATTAAAGATTACCTGCGGGAAGACCGTAAGAACAAGGCGGAGCTGGGCAAGGCCGCCCTCAAAAAACGCCTGGCACAGCTGGATATAAACGAGACGCAAGCCAATATAAACAAGCTGCTGGCGTTTTATAATGCTCCCACCCTGCAGGATCTGCATTACCGGATTGCCTTAGGGTACCTTGACCCGCGCGATATAAAGGAAGTTATTTTTCAGGAGGTAACCGACCGGGGGGCCACCCTGACAGACACCAGGTCGTTTGAGCGGGAAGTGCAGAAAATAAGGGGCGTGCACTCTGATATGCTGGTAATCGGGGAGAATACTTCGAACATGCAGTACACCATGGCCCCCTGCTGCAACCCGATTCCGGGCGATGAGGTGTTTGGCTTCCAGACCGAAAACGATGGCATAAAAATCCACAGAACCAACTGCCTGGAAGGAATGGAGCTGATGTCTAATTACGGCAACAGGATTATCAAGGCAAAATGGACCGATAAGCAGGAGCTTGCCTTTCTGGCGGGCATCCGGATAAAAGGCACCGACCGGTTGGGGCTGATAAACGACCTGACCAAGGTGATATCCAACAGTTTAAAAGTGAATATGCGCTCCATGACCATCGACTCGAACGACGGTATTTTTGAGGGCAACATTATGGTTTTTGTTAACGACACAGGGCACCTCGACACGCTGATGCAGCAGATGGGCAAAGTAAATGGCATTTTGTCGGTGGAGCGTTTCGAGTAACCTATATAAGAGCAGACTATGTCGACATTAGATAAAGTGAAATTTGAGGAAGTAAAGAAAATATTTACCGCCTACCTGGAGAGCAAAGGGCTTCGGAAAACACCCGAACGCTATGCCATTCTGGAAGAGATTTATTCCCGATCGGGCCATTTTGATGTGGAATCGCTCTACATCAGCATGAAAAACAAGAACTACCAGGTAAGCCGGGCCACCGTGTACAATACCCTCGACCTGCTGGTAGAGAATGACCTGGTGAGCAAACACCAATTTGGCCGGAATCTTGCTCAGTATGAAAAGTCGTACGGCTACCGGCAGCACGACCACGTAATATGTACCGAGTGCCACAAGGTGGTGGAGTTCTGCGACCCGCGCATCCATAATATCCAGACAATGGTGGGGGAGCTGCTGAATTTCCGTATTTTGCACCACTCGCTAAACCTGTATGGTGTCTGCGGCGATTGCCGCGCCAAAAAAGCGACAGAACAGCAACATGAAGTATCAGATAGAGTTAAAGGATGATGTCCTGTTTATCAGACTGCAGGAAGACCTGATAGCGGGCCCCCTCACGCAGCAACTGCTAGCCGGGGTAGACGAGCAGGTAGACAATAACGTGCTGCTTTGCGCCATAGACCTTTCTAACATCCGGTTTATGGACAGCAGCGGCATGGGCGTGCTGGTGTCGTTGCTGACCAAGTTCCGGAACAGAGGCGGCGAGCTGGTGCTGATCAAACCCTCCGACCATATCCGCAAACTGCTTATCGTTACGAAGCTCAATGCCATCTTCACCATCGCCGAAAACGATGAGTACGCGTCACAGTTTTTAAAGGAGTCCATTTACTGATATTTGCCTGTATGGGGAGCAGGAGGTGCGGCAGTAGTTCCTGAAGGCTCCGGAGGGGCAATTTCATTAGAATAATTTAGCTGGCAGGCTTCAGAGCAGGTGGCACAGCAGCAGGAAATAGTAAGCGGGAGTGGAAGCCGGTCTTTCACTCCCGCTTATGATATATACTCCTTCCTGTATTTAGAAGAGCGCCTATCCGGCGTATTCCTTTCTCTAATACCCCCTCAGAGCAGCAGCAGAAAATTGCTCCGGAGGCCCTTTTTTATTTAAATAATTCTTTTCGCCCCAACACCATTTCATCAGCTCCTCCCCCTGATATTACGCCACACCTGTAGCCAGCGACACAGCCTATCGGAATTTGTTTTGCCTTTTATACAACTATTATAAATGTCGTGATACGGGTGTCGCTTTTCTCAGAGTGATGCCATTTTTGATTCTGATAAGGTAAGACGCAGTCTGTAGGAAGGTGAAGCCTTTGCCGACCGTAAAAAAATCTCATCTTCTTGGCCTTACCTAAAAATGGCAGCCGTGTTCTATTGCAAAGGATTAAAGTACAACCTTGCTAGGTTTAGTTGAAATAATCCCCTACATTCAATTTTCTAAATATAAATACTGAATTCAGGTATAAATAACCTAGAACAAGCTTATGAAGAGAAATTTACACCCTGAAAGTTACAAACGTTTGTACGGATACCTGAAAGCCTGTCTTCTGGCTGGTTTATTTTCAGTATGTTGGTTGTCTGCCGCGGCCCAGCAACAGGAACCTGTCATAAAAGTAGACCTGAACATTGCCGGAAGACCACAGGCAGAGGTCAACGAGCCGGGCTACATTCCCTGGGTTATTTCAGAAAAGATGGCAGACAGCCTGGAAATAAACGGCGTTAAAATCAAATTCACAGGCGGCTTCTCCTCAGATTGGTATAAAGCCGGCGTGCAGGCACCGCACTATGCCAGGCTCGCCAACGATGGGCTTGTGGCGGGCGGGCCGCTGGAGATGCGCTTCAGCGGCCTTCCAGAGGGAACACATACATTGCTCACTTTCCACAATACCTTCGCCAACCCGCTCAACAATACCTTCAGCCCGGTAGATATTTTTGTGGACGGCACACAAGTGGTGGATAACCTGGTGGCCAGCAACAGAACCAGCGCCAACCACCAAGCTGAATCAGCTTACCTGACCCTGAACGCCCGTGCAGGAGAAGACGTGGTGGTTCGTTTTGAGGTAGCGTCAGAATCGGCCGCAACGCTGAAACAACTGGCCATCTGCGGCTTTGAGCTGAATACGGCTAACCAGAAACAGCAGGCCCGCCTGCCCCAGCCAGCCGATGGCGATGAGCATGTAATGACAGAAGGCAACAGCCTGACCCTGATCTGGGAGCCCGCGGCCGGCGCTGTGTCGCATGATGTGTATTACGGCACCAGCGCTGCGGCAGTAGCTTCGGCAGATCAGACATCGGGGCTCTTTGTGGGTAATCAAACAAAAACGGAGCATCCGGTAAGCGGGCTCTATAGCATGCAGCATTATTACTGGCGTGTGGATGAGGTAGATGCTGCCGGCAACAGAACCAGGGGCAATGTGTGGTCTTTCAAGCCGGCGCAGCTGGCCTTTCCGGGTGCGGAGGGCTATGGCCGTTTCGCTATTGGCGGGCGCGGCGGAAAAGTGGTGGAAGTCACCAACCTGAACGACAGCGGCCCCGGCAGCTTACGTGAGGCCGTAACCAACGACATCGGCCCCCGCACCATCATTTTCGCCGTGTCGGGTATCATTGAACTGGAGTCGCGGCTGGTCATGAGCCAGCCCTACGTTACCATTGCGGGCCAGACAGCACCCGGCAAAGGCATCACCATCCGGAAATCGCCGTTTGGCGTAACCGGAAACGACGTGATCCTGCGTCACCTGCGGGTGAGGCTGGGAGCAGGGCCTACCGCCGATGGCATGGGCCTGACGGGGGCCGACCACAGCATCATCGATCATAGCTCCATCAGCTGGACCATAGACGAGGCCTTCAGTTCGCGGGGTGGCAAAAACATTACGCTGCAGCGTACCCTTATCTCGGAAGCGCTCAACGTGGCCGGCCACAAAAACTACCCGGCCGGAACCGCCCACGGCTACGCAGCCACCATCGGCGGCGACATAGGCAGTTTTCACCACAACCTGCTGGCACATAATGCAGGCCGTAACTGGAGCCTGGGCGGTGGCCTGGATGGAAATGGAGTCTATGCAGGCAGAGTCGATATTCGCAATAATGTGGTTTACAACTGGGACAACCGCACAACCGACGGAGGTGCTCACGAGGTTAACTTTGTGAACAACTATTATAAGCCAGGTGCTGCCACCAGGTACTTCTACGCCCTGAATGCGCAACATGAAAAAGTTGGCACCGGCACCCAGCGATACTACTTTAGCGGCAACGTAATGCCCGGCCGTTTCGACGAGAGCAACCAGCAGGCCGGCCGCCGGATCTCTGGCAGCGTACCGTACGAAACGTTTGTGGACGAGCCCTTTTTCCCATCTTATGTAACCACCCACAGCGCCGGCGATGCCTTTAAACATGTGCTCTCCGATGTGGGCAACACCCAACCCGTGTTCGATGACCATGATATCCGGGTTGTGAATGAAACCTTGAATGGCACCTTTACCTACCGGGGCAGCAGGAGCAACAAGCCTGGCCTGCCCGACTCGCACCTAGATGTAGGCGGCTACGAAGAGTACCCTGTGGTACACCGCGCCGCAGACTGGGACAGCGACCACGACGGCTTGCCCGACTGGTGGGAAACTACTCACAACCTTAACCTAAATTCAGGCGAAGGCGACTTTTCTGATGCAAACGCAGACCCCGACCGCGATGGCTTTACCAACCTGGAAGATTACCTGGAGTGGATGGCAAACCCGCACTACTTTATGGCCACCGGTCAGCAGCTCGAAATCGATCTAGCCCAATATGCCCGGGGCTTCACCGACAATCCGGTATTTGCAGTGGCCGATGCCGAGAACGGAGAGGTAGTGATGCAGCCAAACAGCAGCACAGCCTCCTTCACGCCGGATGAAAACGGGCTGGCTGCGTTTAAGTTTACTGTTACTGATGCTGCCGGAAGCTCCATGACGCGCACCATTGGCATTTATGTGGGGAGCGGTACTTTAGGCCTGGAGGAGCCAGAAGAGAAGAAATTCGACATTCTCTGCTACCCTAACCCGGCAAAAGATGTGATGGCTGTGTCAGTTTTTATGGAGAGAGCAGCAGCAGCTACTGTTACGGTGAGCAATATCCTCGGAAGTAAAATCTCCGATAACCAATACCAACTCGCAGCCGGAGAGAACAAGGTGGATTTAAAAGTATCTTCGCTGGCTTCAGGCATTTATATTATTACGGTGGCTACCCCTGAAAGGCAGAAGGCGGCAAAGTTCGTTATCAAGTGATATTTCGAACTTCAGTTGCTGAATCTCTGGAAGGGTGTTTTGATTCAAATAATTTGATCTGGCACAAACCTCACAGCGTGCGCAGCTCCTGCGAGCGTTTTGCTTGAGAAAGTTGCTGCTGATCCTTCACGGCGCACGCTGCGAGGTCATGGGCATGCCAATTAGCAGCAGCACGAGCAGGAGCTTCTCCGGAGGGGCCTTTTGATTAGAATAATTTATGCCTGTCTGCCGCTGCTCCGGCACCTGCCCGTTCAGAGCCGCTTACACATTTTGTATAGGAGAGCAGTTTAAAATTTTATAGATTTGAAAGTAAAACAAGTAGCTGTACATCTGCGGAATCAGTTTTAAAGGAAATCTTTTAAATTTTCTGGACTTCTTAGCGTTAAGAAGTTAAATCTGATTTTTACTATCGCAGAAAATGATAGCTTTGCAACGCAATTTTTTAAAGGAATCAATTTACTAGAGTTTAAATGGCAGTTGATATATTAATAGGTTTGCAGTGGGGCGATGAAGGCAAAGGCAAGATTGTTGACGTTCTGGCTCCGACCTATGACATCGTGGCCCGTTTTCAGGGAGGGCCGAATGCAGGACACACCTTAGAGTTTGAGGGCACCAAGCACGTCCTTCACCAGATCCCATCCGGTATCTTTCATCCGAATATCAAAAATATTATCGGCAACGGGGTGGTGCTCGACCCGATCGTGTTCCGCAACGAAATGCTGAAACTGCAGGAGCGGGGCGTGGATGCGGCCCGGAACCTGTTCATTTCCAAAAAAGCGCAGCTCATCATTCCGTCGCACCGGAACATAGACCGTGTGTCGGAAGAGGCCCTGGGCAAAGCAAAGATCGGCTCCACCCTAAAAGGAATCGGCCCCACTTACCAGGACAAAATTGGACGGGTAGGCCTGCGGGTTGGCGATATCGTAGCGCCCGATTTTAAAGACAGATACAACAGGCTCCTCGATCGCCACCGCAAAATGGTGGAGTTCTACGGGCAGCAGCTTGACCTGGGCAACGAGGAAGCTGTCTTCTTCGAGGCCATTGAGTACCTGCGCACGCTCAAACTCGTCGACAGCGAGTACATGATCAACGAAGCCATGAAAAATGGCGAGCGTATTCTGGCCGAAGGGGCCCAAGGCGCTTTGCTGGACGTTGACTTCGGAACCTATCCTTTCGTTACTTCTTCTACCACCCTCGTGGCAGGAGCCTGTACAGGTTTAGGCGTGGCTCCTCGTCATATCGGTGAGGTATACGGTATTTTTAAAGCCTACTGCACCCGTGTTGGCAGCGGCCCATTTCCGACAGAACTGCACGACCAGGTAGGAGAGAACATCCGCCAGGCAGGCAAAGAGTTCGGCTCCACCACCGGCCGTCCGCGCCGTTGTGGCTGGGTAGACCTGCCGGCCCTGAAATACTCGATCATGCTGAACGGCGTTACGCAGCTCAACATGATGAAGGCCGACGTGCTGACCGAGTTCGATACGATTCAGGTTTGCACGCACTATAAACTGGCATCCGGCGAAGTAACCGATCAGTTGCCGCACTCACTCGAAGAGCCCATTGAACCGGTTTACGTAGACCTGCCAGGCTGGAAAGTAGACCTCAACCTGATCGAATCGGTAGAAGACCTGCCAGAGGCCTTCATGAAATATATCACGTTCCTGGAAGAGCAACTGCAGGTGCCAATCTCTATCGTGTCTGTTGGCCCGGACAGAAAGAGCACACTCAGAAGAGAAATCGAGAAGGTAGGTTAAGATTTTCAGAAGCACACTATAGTATATAGAGGGGGCTCTGTCTTTTAAGAAGGCAGAGCCCCTTTGCTTTTTTGGCCCTTCGTATAAAGCCTGATCAACAGCGGCAGAGCCCTCCGGAGGTGCTTTTTAATTAGAATAATTTGGTTGTTGAGTGACTGTTGTTGATTTGGAAACGAGATGATCGGAAATGCTCTACGTGGATGGTTATTGCCTGATGTTATGCCCCCTGATCAAAAGTTTCCTTCTCAGGCAATTATTTGAATGAAAATGGCCCTCGTGAGGCTGCTGCGGCTGCTGCTCTCTGTAGCGGCCTGACAAGGTTACGCCGCTACAGCAGGGATTTTTGCAAACTGGTGCGTAACATCAGTTATTAACCTTTGATTACCCGTAGTCCTGATTCTCGAAAGTTCAATGCATCTCTGGAAAAACAAAAAGGCTTGCATTTACCATCTAAATAAGAGCAGGGCAATGCTGCAGAGATAATTCGCTATCATAAAATCAGCTTAATTTATTACCTTTAACAACTGTTTGTTCTGGTATTCAAAAACAGGACTTGGTAAGTTGATATTTTGAGCGGCGGGGTATAACCATCATCTTTTAATTTTGATTAGACAAAAGTTTTGTATCACCAGGTAATGGTCTGGTGTCTTTCTTTTCTGAAGTATAGCTTAACTCAAAAAATATGACCCAATTATTACGCTGCCTGCTCCTGAACTTGCTGGTGCCCACCCTTCTTGGTCTTTCCAGCCCGTCTGCTGCTGCTTTTTCAGCCGAATCAACGTTTGCCAGTCACAGTTCCTTTGGTCGGCAGGTGGCTGATGTTGGTGCGCCAGCTGTTAGCCCGGTAGCGGCGGCCGCTACCAACCATTATGTGGCTCCAACCGGAAATGATGCAAATGCCGGAACGCTCGCTGCTCCATATGCCACCGTCACAAAAGCGATTTCGGTGGCGGCGTCCGGAGATACTATATTCCTGCGGGGCGGCACCTATACACACGCTGCCACCATAGGCGTTTCGAAGAGCGGCAGCAGCAACAGCCGGTACTATCTGTTTGCCTACCCTGGCGAAAGGGCTGTCCTGAATTTTTCAGCAATGTCCGTTTCGGGCAGCAACAGGGGCATGAACCTGTCCGGAAGCTATTGGCACCTCAGGGGCGTCGATTTCTATAAAGCCGGTGATAATGGCATGTTTGTGTCAGGGTCTAACAACATCATAGAGTTTTGTTCTTTCTATGAGAATGCCGACACAGGCCTGCAACTTGGCGGCGGAGCCTCCCATAATCAGGTCATCAACTGCGACTCCTATAACAACACCGACCCCGGCCATGGCAATGCCGATGGTTTTGCGCCCAAGCTGGATGTGGGCACCGGCAACTATTTCTACGGCTGCAGGGCCTGGCAAAACTCCGACGATGGCTGGGATGGCTACATGCGCGGCCGGAACGATGTCACCACCACGCTCGAGAACTGCTGGGTGTTTAAAAGCGGCTACCTCAAAGACGGCAGCATAAGCAAAGGAAACGGCAATGGCTTTAAGATGGGAGGCAGCGACGACAGAAGCCTGATGCACAACTTTATTTTAAAGAACTGCCTGGCCTTCGATAACAGAGTAAAAGGATTCGACCAGAACAACAACAAAGGGTCCATGACCTTATACAACTGCACCGCTTTTAATAATGGCACCAACTATGGCATGCAGCAGGCAGTTGGCAGTGGCAAAACCGTGATCGTTAAAAATTCGGTTTCGGCTGGCTCAGGCGCTGTGAATATCGTTTCATCTGCCACACAACAGACAAACAGCTGGATGAGCGGCTTCCAGGTAACTTCTGCAGATTTTATATCGATAAATCCTGAAGAAGCCTACGGCCCAAGAAAGCCAGACGGAAGTTTGCCTGATATCACCTTTTTGCACCTGGCTCCCGGCAGCGACCTGATTGATAGGGGGACCGATGTCGGTTTGCCCTTTACTGGGGCAGGCCCGGATCTGGGGTACAAAGAAAGTGGGGGAGTGGCACTTTCGGTTAAAGCGGAGTCAGGCAAGAGCCATAACCTGAAAATACAGGGCTACCCAAATCCATTTCAAAAATCAATCACCTTTACTTTCTCGCTTGCACAAGCCGGTATAGCAAGTCTCACGGTATATAATGCAACGGGCCAGCAGGTAGCCAGTGTGCATAACGGTTTTGTGAAAAAGGGAACAGAGAACACCATTAAATTCTCCGCAGAGGCTCTTCCGGAAGGAATTTACTACGGTGTGCTAAAGAGTAGCGGCCAACAGGCAGTATTTAAGATGATGCTGACAAAATAAGCTCCTCATAAGGCAAGCAGCACAGATGGATATATAGACAGCGAAAGGACTGATAAGAATTAGTATTATCTGCTATAACAAAAGTAAATGTTGTGCTACATTAAAGTGATGCGTATGTAGTTGTCCTCACGATAATGCACCTTCTGAGTCCGATAAAATAAACTAAAGTCGGTATATCTATTATCAGGACCGAAATAATGAAAGGGCCATTTTTAGCAAGGTGAAAACATTCATGCTGATAATAAGCAGGTTGCCTAAATAATTCAGTAATTGTTACCTGTTCGCTTGGAAACCGGGGGATGTTTGCTACTTTTGCATCCCCATCCGGCAGGGACGGGGGAGCGGCCGGCAGGCTGCTAAGAGAGTGAAAAAAAAGTTTGCCTGCACCCTTGCGGGACCGGAAAAGGTTCTTACCTTTGCATCCCGTTCCAGGGAGGGTGGCTCGGATGGCCAGGCAGTGGCGCCGGGGAGGGAGAGAGAAAAGGAAGCTGAAAAAATAAATTCACTTTTAGTTTGCACCTTCGAAAAAGTCTCTTACCTTTGCACCCGCTTCCAGAGGGAAGCTGTTCATGAGGGCA
>NZ_VFSD01000017.1 GCF_014332515.1 Pontibacter beigongshangensis
GTTAAGAGTGAAGAAATGTTTATTTTTAATAACCTGCGCCGGTCATTCATTCCCAAATCTGCTCATCTCCAAAGCTTCTAATTGAAAAATCAACCATTTAGCTATCCCGCATTTAACAATCAACAACAAACAAGCAGCAATTATTTGAATGAAAATAGCCCTCCGGAGCTTTAGCCGCTTCTGCTGCTATCATTAAACTACATTCTTTTGATCTTGCCAGCGCCAGACACATCGGTGGACAAATAGCCAGGGGTGCCGCTGTAGGTGATGGAACTTCCGCCGGAGGCTTCGGCTTTTAGGTGGCGGTTTGCGTGGATCTCTGCCTTGCTGGCACCGGATGCCTCTATGTCGATTTGTCCGGCTTTGCAACTGGCAGCGTTTAGCTTGCTGGCTCCAGATAAATCGAGGTGTAACCGGTTTGCCTGTCCGGTTAGGGTGGTGCTGGAGGCTCCCGAAATGTCGAGGTTCACGCGGTTTGCCTGTAGATGGATCAACGATTTGGTGGCTCCGGCTATGGCAAGGTCCAGCGTGTTGACCTCCAGCCTGCCGATATCTGCTTTCAAGGCGCCGCTTAACTCCAGCCTGCGTAAGTCAGGCACCGTGATCAGAATAAGCACCGGATCGCTGTCTTCAAAGATATTGAAATATTTTTGACGTGGCTCAATAACCAATTCCCGGCGGCTGTTGGTCACCGTCAGTTTCTCGAGGTCTTCCTCTTCGGCATGAATCTGCACGTCATAGTCACTGCCCTGCTTAATTTGAAGGTGGTAGTTTCCTGATATTTTAATTTTGTCGAAATCTTTTTCGTTGTAAGTGCTCACGTGGCTGCTGTAGCGGTCCAGGGCCAGGAGCACACTTCCTGCGGCACCCGTTGTTTCTGAGGCGCTGGCCAGCGAATAGTCAGCAGCATCTGCGGTGTTCAGGGTATCAGCATCGCAGGTGAGGCAGGCCAGGTAATCGCCTTTGGCCTGCCAGGTGTTACGCAGGATCTTGTCGCGGCTGTACTCAACCTCAAAGAGGGAACTGGGCAACATCCTCAGGAAACTCCTGGTTAACCGCAGGGGCTTGTCCTGCGGAATCAGCAATGTCAGGTTTAGCTCCTGATCGCGGAGGGCAGCCCCTTTTTTGAATTCATAGCTGTTGTCGAATCGCAGCACCGAGTCTCGCTGTACCACCGCGTAAGTTATCATCTGGGCGTTGCGCTTGGCGTCGGCTTCGTTTCTGCCTTTGGCTGTTACCCGCTGAATTACCTCCAGGTTATTTCCGGTGTGGCTCTTTATGCCTGCTATAGAGAGGTGCTGGTAGTCGAGGTTGGTATTGTAGGCGTCCAGCGTAAGGGTAGGATAGGCCGCAACATCAAACTGCTTCACAACTTCGTGTTCACCGGTGCGCATAAAGTTTTGGCTGTAGATTACAATCACGGCTACAAGCGAGAACAGGCTTATGAGCCACACCCCAAACAGCGACCAGCCTACTGTGGCGCGCAGCAGAAAGTGCTTCGAGAGCAGTCCTATGGCCAAGAGCATCAGAAAAATTGCTGGTATAAGGCCTACCAGAAAACCTGCCACCAGTCCGAGCCGGGGAAAGCCCTCCATGAGCAGGGAGGCCGGGTAAGCGCCTAACATAAAATTCTCGGGTTCATGTATCAGCCCCATCGACACGAACAACGAGGTAAACAGCGCAATGGCGATGCCGATGGAGATGACCAATAGAATAATGCCGGCCCCTACTCTGATCAGGCTGATCAGGAACAGGAAGATGGGGCCAAGCACCGAGCTTAAAAAGTGAACGAGCTGCGACAGCAGATGGAACGGAAACAGGAGTACCTTGGCTGTAGTGCTGTCTTTGCTGAACTGGTCCTTCAGGTTCAGGTTGTCTTTTAGCGACTGCTCTATGCCCGACAGCGTAACCGGGTTTCCCTGCATCTGCATCTTTTCGGTAAGGGTAGTTGCTTCCGGCACCACAATCCAGAGAATAATGTAGAGCATAATGCCTGCCCCGCCAATCAGGATCGAGAGCAGGAAAAGCACGCGTACCACTGTGGCATCTACACCGAAGAACAGGGCGATCCCGCTTGCCACGCCGCCCAGTTTTTTGTCTAGGGGGTCCCGGAAAAGCCGCTTCACGCTTACTTCGGGCAGGTTATAATTTACAGGCAGCGCAATCCAAAGCCCGATGTAAACAAAAAGTCCGCCCACCGAGAAGGTGAAATTGCTATTGTCCCAGAAAATGGTGCTGGTAAACGAAACGCCGAACACCAGCAAAATGAACAGCAGCCTGATCCAGATCGGGTCCACGTTCAGGTAGTTGGCAATGCCGGCAGCTACGCCACTGATCATTTTCCTGGACATGTCCCGGGTTAGCTTCTTTGGGCCGTGCATGGCCTGGTCGTAAAAAGAAGCGCCTGCCCCTGCCGTAGCGGCACCTCCTGTTTCGCCGGAGGCGGCATTATAGCCGCTACCGGTGCCATGGCTTTGGTGCTCTTCCTCCACCGGGTCGGCCTCAAAATCTGTCACATTACCCATCTGCGTAATCAGTGCTTCCACGTCCGCCAGCGAGATAACCTGCTTTAACGGCGTCAGGCGCGCCGAGAAAATCTCTGCAATCCGGGCTTCTATGTCGGCCACGATCTCGTCGTGCCCTTCGTAGTTGGAAAAGTATGTTTTTATGGAATCGAGGTAGCGGCTAAGCAGCTCGTAACCGTCCTCTTCTATATGAAAGAGGACGCCCTGCAGGTTTATGCTTATGTTCTTTTTCATGATTCCTGTGTTTTCTTGTTTTGGATGATGTGTTCAGTTGATGCTACCAGATCGCGCCATGTTTCCCGCAGCTGCTCCAGAAATGCGCGGCCGGTCTCGGTGAGGGTGTAATACTTGCGGGGTGGCCCGGAGGAGGACTCTACCCAGTTGTAGTCCAGGAGGGAGGCATTTTTGAGGCGGGTAAGCAGTGGGTACAGTGTTCCTTCCACCACTATCATCCTGGCTGCTGTCAGCTCCTCCAGCATATCCGAGGCATAAACCTCCCCCCGAGAAATGATTTCCAGAATACAGAATTCCAGAATTCCCTTCCGCATCTGCACTTGTGTGTTCTCTACTTTCATGATGCTACTGGTTAATCGATTAGCAAATATAATGAAAGGTACTATGTAACGCAAGGTACTGTATGTAATTTTATTGAATTATTTTCACGTTCAGTGTTTTGTTAAAAAGGATTGTTCACATTAATGAGTAAATTTGCCTAAAATAAAGTCTGCCATTTGTCAACTAATTAGCCTTGGGAGGTGTTACAGTTGCAATTTTAGGATGATGAAGCCGTTTCAAATGTGATTCATTCCGCCCGGAAGCATAGAATACTAAACCTGTACCTGCCTATATGTTTAAATTTACCCTGAAGTGTTTTTTTGTAGTCTTGTGTGGCTGGAGCTGGACCTCTGCACAGGCACAAGTTTCTACTCCCAAGTACAGCAATGAATTCCTGAATATTGGTATCGGAGCCCGTGCCCTGGGTATGGGCAACGTGCAGGCTGCCCTTGCCGACGATGCCACGGCTGGCTACTGGAACCCGGCTGGCCTGTTGCGCATGCCCAACCGGTACAATGTTGCCCTGATGCACTCTGAGCTGTTTGCCGGAATTGCCAAAAACGACTATGCGAGCTTTGCCATGGGCCTCGATAGCACCAGCACCCTGGCCCTGTCAGTTATCAGGCTGGGGGTAGATGACATTGCCGATACCAGGAGGTTGCAGAATGAGTTTGGCTACATCCAGTACGACAGTATCCGGTTTTTCTCGGTGGCTGATTATGCCTTCCTGCTTTCGTACGCCAAAAAGAGCAACCTGATCCAGGGTTTGCAATTAGGAGCCAATGCCAAGGTCATTTATCGCAATGTGGGGGAGTTTGCCAATGCCTGGGGTTTTGGGCTGGATGCCGGCGCGCAGTTGCAGCGAGGCACCTGGCAGTTTGGCGTTATGGCCAAAGACATTACCACCACCTTTACCGCCTGGACCCATAATGTGGAGGCGCTGGAGGAGGCCTATCTGCAAACCGGCAACGACCTGCCTGAGAACACAGCCGAGCTTACACTGCCACGGGTGGTGCTGGGGGTAGGCAAAACCTTCAATTTCACCGATAAGCTAAGGGCTCTTGTAGCCACCGACATTGATTTTACCTTCGATGGCAAGCGCAATGTCCTGCTAAAGACTGATGTGGTGTCGGTAGATCCGCATGTGGGACTGGAGTTGGCTTACGCAAATACGGTTTTTATACGTGGAGGCATTAACAACTACCAGGAAACACGGAATTTTAATGGCGGAACTTCCTCACGGATGCAACCAAACTTCGGAGTAGGTCTTAAAACCAATGGTCTCAACATCGACCTCGCCCTTTCCAGAATAAATGACTCTGAGAGTAACACCGTTGCCGGGAGCAACATCTCATCTGTCATCGTATCGCTGGGCTATTCTTTTAATTAATCACAGTCAGGTATAACAGTCAAAATGAGTGTTAATTTATTTGCTCAGCGGTTTTTAGCCGCGGCATTATTCTTTATTTGCGGGCTAGCGGACATTCCTGCCAGTGCACAGGCAGTGTATGGTAACGAGTGGATTAATTATTCCCAGCCATATTTCAAATTAAAAGTAGTTAATACCGGTTTGCACCGGCTGGATTTTAGGTTGCTGGACAGCCTGGGCTTATCTACCGTAGATCCGAGGCAGTTTCAGATCTTCAGGCGAGGTAAGGAGGTCTCCATCCATGTGGCCGGAGAAGAAACAGGCCAGTTAAATGCACAGAGTTTTATTGAGTTCTACGGAGAGCGGAATGATGGTGCCCTAGACCGGGAACTATACAAGAACCCGGCGCACCAGTTGCACCAATTGCATAGCCTTTACACAGATACAGCTGCCTATTTTTTAACCTATTCTCCGCAGGGGGGCAAGCGTATGCGTGTAGTTAACCCATCTGTTGACGGCCGGACGCCTGAGCCGTACCATTTGCAGAAGGTAACCTATGTAAATGCAGACAGGTACATTTTTAGTAAACCGTTTAATAATTATACCATGCCTTGGATGGATGTAGGAGAGGGCTACTCTTCACATTATTCCATTAGTGCCAGAAACTATACCATAACGGGGGTTATAAATGTTGAACCAACGGGTCCAAAACCAATAGTGGAATATGGTACCGTCGGGGTGACGCATCTGCAGCAAAATTTTCATGTAAATGCACTTATAGGTACTGCTGCAAGGAGGTTAGGTACCTATAGCTACGAACCGTATTGGCCAGGTAAGGACAAGCAACAGCTGAATTTCGATGAAGTAAATGCGCAAGGGCGGGTTGTTTTACAGGTTCTGCCGGTTGCAGAACCCACCAAATATAACGCTATAAGCTTTGGTTATGCAAAAGTAATATTCCCGCAAAAATGTATTTTTACAGGGAATTCAATGTTTTTCTACACAGATTCTACAAGAACCGAGAACCCATTTTTTGAATTCTCTAATGTTCCCGGAAGTGTCGTGGCTTATGATGTGACAGATCCTTCCGATGTTTTACGCATAGAGGGGTATAGCCGGGGTACAAGTAAAGGCTTTGTTGTGCCAACTAGTTCAACATCGCATAAAGTTCTTTTAGCTAATACTACGCTTCCTTTTAAACCGGTAGGTAAACCAGAGCAAATAGGGTTTAGGCAAATTGTGCCCGATGCGCAAAATTATATTATCATCACAAATAAAAGGTTGATGAAACAAGTGTCCGGGACATCAGCAGCTGCTCCTGTGGAATTTGCCGCCTATAGAGCTTCACAGGCTGGTGGCGGCTATGATACATTGCTGATGCACATGGACCAGATTGTAGATCAGTTTCATTATGGAGAGTTTTCCTCCAATTCGGTCCGGCGCATGATGAAATTTATGATGACGTCTGAGCGGCCAAAACATTTGTTCATTATAGGTAAAGGACTAAAATATGCTTCAGAGGAATATGACTGGACGTATTATAAAGGGAAATTTGGTTACTACCATCCGGGCGCCCGGCATCCAAAGGTGCATGAGATGGATCTGGTGCCTACTGGTCTGGCTCCTGTTTCGGATGTTTTTTTTACAGCCGATTTTCATAATTCCTCTTATGTGCCGCCGGTACCAACAGGTCGGTTGGCTGTAACCACGCCAGAAAGTATTATTCATTATCTTAATAAGGTAAAAGAGTATGAAGCCCTCCCCGAAACGCTGCCATGGCGAAAAAACATATTGCAATTAGGTGGCGGAAAGCTCACAGGTGAGATCACACAGATATCCTCTTATCTTCGGAATTACGCGCAGATTGCGCAAGGCCCTCTTCTGGGTGCCAACGTGATAGAAAAATATCGCCAGAACGTGAGCGAGGTGGTAGAAACAATCAACGTGTCGGAGGAGGTTAACACAGGCCTATCGCTTATAACGTTTTTTGGGCACAGCTCTCCCGGAACAACCGACCTGGACATTGGGTTTGTGTCTAGTTCTGTATTAGGCTACCGAAATAAAGGTAAATACCCAATTATGATCATGAACGGATGTAATGCAGGAGATGCCTTTACTCCCGGAAATATTTCTTTTGGGGAAGATTGGTTACATACCCCTGATAGGGGAGCCATCGCTTTTTTGGCGCACGCAGGGTTAGGATATCCGAACTTTCTTAACTTGTATACTTCCAATTTTTATTCTACTGCTTTTCAGAATCCTGAGTTTTATGGAAAATCACTTGGTCAGATACAGCAGGAAACCATAAGGAGAGTTGGTAGTGCCAGTACCAGCGACCTGGCCGTGGCCATGATGACGCAATTTGTGCTGCAGGGCGACCCTGCCGTAAGGCCCTATTCGCCTCCCAAACCGGATTACCAGTTTGTGGATGGAGAAGTAGCGATACAAGCTGCAGATGGAGCTGTGCTGACTGCCGCAACTGAGGAGTTTATAATTGATTTAGGTGTGAATAACCTGGGCAAGGCTTTACCGGATTCCATCTACGTATCGGTAAAAAGAACCTTGTCTGATAATACCACCCTGCTGATCGATTCGATCAAGGTAAAGCCCATTTTAAAGAAAGACCGGATTCAGCTTGCCTTGGATAACAAGGACGTATCCGCTATGGGCATGAACTCGTTTGAAGTTACCCTGGATCCTGAAAATTTGATAGAGGAACTGGATAAAGAGAACAATGTGGTGCGGTTCCAGCACTTTTTTCCGCTCAGTGGCCTGCTGGTGCTAAGCCCGGAGGAATATGGTGTGGTAAACGCAAACAAAGTGAGGCTTACCATACAAGCAACCGATCAGGAAAATAAAGGCAAAGGATATTTCTTTGAAGCAGACACCACCAGAGCCTTTAACAGCAGCCTTAAACAGACACATACTGTTCAGAGCAGCATGCTGCCAAGCTGGGAGGTTACCTTGCCTAACATCGGCGGTGGCAGTGACAGTACTGTATTTTACTGGCGTGCCCGTTTTCAGCATTACGAAGCTGGTGAAGACACACTCTGGGCAGCCAGTTCGTTTCGGTATGTGCCTGGTAACTTTAAAGGCTGGTCGCAAAGCCATTTTGGGCAGTTTGATAAGGCTGTAACAACGGACATAGAGAATAAAGGCGACGAAACACTTACCTGGGAGTTCAATCCCTTTCAATCGGTTATCGAAATAAGAACCGTAGGTGGCGATGTAAGATTTACCCCCCCTACTTATGGGCTGTTTATGGATAATGCCTACGAGTTAAATTGTGGAAGCCCGCATACATCTGCTTTACCGCGCCTGTATTTTATCGTCTTCAGTGATATTACGCTGGAGAAGGTGGCTGATATACCAGGTCATGTGGGGTGTTCATCCACACCATATCTGTACGAATTTGGAGATTTAAGAACGGCTGCCAACCTGGCAAAAGTGGAAGCCTTCCTGAAAGCAGTTCCTGCGGGGTACCATGTAGCGGTGATGAGCATTAACAATGTGCCTTTCAGCACTTTCCCGGCCACGTTGCGGGCCGCGTTCAGAAGCTTAGGTTCTTCCCTGATCAATAACCTGCAGACGGGGCATCCGTTTGCTATGGTCGGGCGCAAAGGTGCTGCCCCTGGCACTATACAGGAGATGACGGCTACAGAAGAAGACGAAACCCCAGCCACATCGCAAGCGGCTGTGTTGCGTGTCGTGTTAGAGTCGAGGAAGCCTGCCGGTACTATCACCTCATCCGTAATAGGCCCTGCCCAAAGCTGGGGCAGCGTTTTCAGCGACATCAAGCGTACAGATAGTGGCGACCAGTTTGAGCTTCGTATCAATGGTATTTCAACCTCCGGCGAACAGCAGCAGGTGGCGGTAAGTACTTCGGGCAGCTTGCTTGATCTTTCAGCTGTTAATGCGGCAGAATATCCTTATTTGCAGCTTTCTGTCTCTCTGGCCGACACGCTCTCCCGTACCGCACCGCAGCTCAAGCAGTGGATGGTGGAGTACGAAGGGGCTCCGGAGGGCGTTATCAGGCCAGACCTTGTAAAAGTAAGTGAGCAGATTCTGACTGAGCAGGCTAACAGAGGAACGATTGCGGTGCCGATGGCTTTCCAGAATGTGTCTGCTTATGCGTTCAAGGATTCGCTCACGGTAGAGGTTACCGTAACAGGAGATGGCATTCAGCCCATCACTTCTAATCTTAAAATTGCGCCGCTCGAAAGCAACCAAACGGCTTACTTCAGCTATACCATGAACACGCTGGCGCTGAGTGGCAACTACAAAGTGAGCCTGTATGTGAACCCGCGGCTGCAGTTGGAGCAGCAGTACTATAACAACATATTTGAGGTGCCGTTTAAAGTGAGCCCTAAACTGCAGCCCATCGTGAATGTGGCCTTCGACGGTATCCATATTCTGGACGGGGAGCTCGTGTCGCCAAGCCCGCTGATCAGCATCACGGTAAAAGACGAGAACAGGCACAACTACCTGCAGGACCCAGCAGGCATGTCGCTGGTGCTGGTGAACGAGGCTGGTGTGGAGACGGATGTGAACCTGACGAGCAACCCGCAGGAGGTGCAGTATTTCCCGGCCGACGAGAAGAACGATTTCCGCCTGGAGTACAAACCTACCTTGCTGAGCAATGGCAAATATACCATGGAGGTAAGGGCCCGCGATGTGGCCGGCAGACCATCAGGTATTTCGCCCTACCGGATAGGGTTTGAGGTGGTGAGGGAATCAAGTATCACCAATTTTTATCCGTTCCCGAACCCATTCTCCACCAAAACGAACTTTATCTTTACCTTAACAGGGGTAGAGATTCCGAGGGACCTTAAAATCCAGATCATGACGGTGACAGGAAAGGTTGTGAAGGAGATCATGAAGGAGGAGCTGGGGCCTATCCGCATCGGCAACAACAAATCGGAGTATGCCTGGGACGGCACCGATACTTTTGGCGACAGGCTGGCTAATGGCGTGTACCTGTACCGGGTGGTAATGGGCCAGACAGAGGAAGAGATGAAGCATCGGGCCACCTCCGGCGATAAAGCCTTTAAGAACGGCTATGGCAAGCTTTATATCTTAAGGTGATTGCCTGCAGATTCAAGTAGCGAAAAGAGGCTGTTCCGTTGGGGCAGCCTCTTTTTTATGATATAGATGTAAAAGGCCCGTTTGTATAGGTCAGACGAGCAGCAGCAGCAGCAGCAGCAGCAGCAGCAGCAAAGCGTCCGGAGGGGCAAATTCATTAGAATAATTTTTTAATGTGCTAATAAATTAATGCACTGATGTGCTATTTCTCAATTTGGAGATTTAGAGATGAATTTCGGGCAGGCTTTGAAACACACAAAGGTTCTTTGTCCTTTTAAAACAGCCATTCATTTACAGATGCAAGCCGACTCCCCATTCTATTACATAGGCACGTTTAGTGTGTGCTACCAACGCCACGTTTGCAGATACGTTTTTGGTAAGCAGGTGCTTGAGGCTATAGCGCTGGTACGTGTTCGGGAACAGGCGGGTGGGCTGGTAGAGGTAATGACCAAACTGAAAAAGAAAGGAGGATCTGTCAAAAAACAGCTCATGCCCGACTGTTAGCCCGAACATTCTTGGATCCGATTCTTCTTCGGGCCACGGCAGTAAGGCATTGGGGTACTCCTTTGTCATGGCTACATCATGTAAGGCATCAGCCCCGAATAATAAACTATTGGTTTGAGAAACACGCTTACTGGCATATAGCGAAATGCTGTGGACCGTAGTCTTTACATCTTCGTACAAAACCTCCCGTCTGCCCATCGCTAGTTTAAGATTCAGGCGAATTCTTTTGTCTGGAGCAGAGGTGGTGCTATCGGTGTGAGGCAGAAGTTTTACTTCTCTGGGTTGATACCGCACCCCCAGGCCCACCAGCGGGAAGTTCATGCCGTTGTTGGGTTTGTTTAATCCGCCGTTAGAGAAATGCCTGAAAGACAGATGCGTGTTCAGAAACAGTTTGTCGCTGAGCTGGTATTCGTACCGGAAGCCACCTGTAAGGGCAAAGCAGAACTGACTGCCAATGGCCATATTCTGCTCATTTTCGCCGGTTATATAATGCCTGGTGGAGTATACAAGGCCGGAGCCGAGGTTAAACCGAAGATTTCCTCTTTCAGTCCGGAACAGCGAATTATCTAATGAAACCGTAAGCGATGCCGCCTCTCCCAGTTCTTCGGGAACCCCATAATTATAATAGGCCAGCGCAAAGCCTATCTGCGGATGCCGGTACTTACTTTCCCAGGGCCGCTTGCCAATGGTATGGCGGTTGGCATAAAGCTCCACGCTGAAGGGGTGAGTAAAATTAAGCGGGGAAAGGCCGCTCCGGTACCGGAACAAGGCACCATAATACCCATTTGCACCAAACGACCAGGGGACTTTATCGGCAGGGGGAGTAGGCTGTGCCAGCAGTTCTGCAGAGGTAAGTGCAGCAAGTAAAAAAATGACACTGCAAATCCGAAGGGCCTTTTGTAAGGGAAGTGGTATTGAAAAAATCACAGGAATAGACGCTTGTGCTAAAACTCCAGCTTAAGTAACACAATTATTTCCTGTTCACCTAATTTGGGTGGAGCGCTATCCGGTAATGAGAAAAGCCACAGCACCTGCGTGATAGATCTGGCAGGGCCGGCAAACGAATTATTTAAATGAAAACGCCCCTCTGTCAAGCTTCACTGCTCCTGATGCACCTGCTGCCGATATATTTTCTTGCCCGGAATCTCTGGAGTATGAAGCTTGGCAAAAGCTCCTGACCATTGTGCGGCAGCATCAGCAGTGCATCCTGCTGATGCTGGGACTTTTTGATTACAATAATTGCCCAGAAACTGAGAGGTCGTATCCGGCACGAAGCCATCTCCCCAAGTCCCTATTTCCGGTGATACTCGGTAAAGCTGTAGGCGTATTTGTTCTTTTCATCAGGTTCGTGCCGCTCCTCAGCCACCAGCTTCCATTCGCTTTCTTTCAGCTCCGGGAAAAATGCGTCTCCTTTAAAGGTATGGTGGATGCGGGTGAGGTAAATGGTGTCGGTGTAGGGCAGTGCCTGCCGGTAAATCTCGGCTCCGCCAATTATGCAGATCGTTTTATCCAGCTCCCGGCCTTGGTCTATGGCCTCCTGCACCGAGTGCACCACCAGGCAGCCTTCTGCCTTGTAATTGTGCTGGGTGGTAATGATGATGGAGGTGCGGCCCGGCAGGGGTTTGCCTATCGACTCATATGTTTTACGCCCCATAATAATGGGGTGCCCCATGGTGATGGCCTTGAAATGTTTAAGATCCGCGGGCAGGTGCCAGATGAGTTGGTTGTCTTTGCCGATTACATTCTGCTCGTCGGCTGCTACTACTATGGCTATCATCGTGCTACTCGGTAAAATTAAATCCTCTTAAGAAATCGGCCAGTTGCATGCGCTTCTTCCCCTCCATCTGCAGGTCGTGTATGGCAAGGGCGCCATCTGCCGTTTGTACATGCAGGAACGTTTTATTGTCGGTTCTGATCTGCCCGGGGGCCAGGTCATAGGCGGCATCCGGGAGAACTTCCGTTTTAAAGATCTTGAAGGTCTTGTCCTGCAGGCGGGTCCAGGCGGCGGGGTAGGGGGAGAGGCCCCGGATAAAGTTGCGGATCTGTACGGCCGGCTGGTTCCAGTTAATCTGGCAAGTTTCCTTGTAGATTTTGGGCGCATGCTTCATCTCTCCGGTGTGCTGCTGTGGCTGTGGCTGCACCTGCCCCTGCTCAATGGCCTGCACTGTCCGGAGGGCGAGTTTGGCCCCCTCGTGCTTCAGCTTCTCATACACCGTCCCGAAATCGTCCTCCTCCAGCACAGGCACCCGCTCCTGGAACAGCAGATCGCCGGTATCTATTTCGTGTTTCAGGAAGAACGAGGTGACGCCAGTTTCCTTTTCGCCGTTAATAATGGCCCAGTTAATGGGAGCCGCGCCGCGGTACTGGGGCAGCAGCGAGCCATGAATGTTAAAAGTGCCCAGCTCCGGCATAGCCCACACCACCTCCGGCAGCATCCGGAAGGCCACGATGATCTGCAGGTTAGCACGGTAGCTCCGCAGCTCCTCCAGAAAATCCTCTGATTTAAGGTTCGTAGGTTGCAGCACCGGAATCTGTTGCGAAACGGCATACTCCTTCACCGGCGACTGCTGCAGCTTCTGACCACGGCCGGCCGGTTTATCGGGCGCTGTAATCACGGCTACTATCTTGTACTTGTTCTCAACTAATATTTGCAGAGTAGGTACGGCAAAATCGGGCGTACCCATAAACACGATGCGTAAGTCCTGGGGCATAGTTTTATTCAAAGTCTGGGTATAGTAAATAGCGTTTCCGCATGGTTTTGTATTTGGCCAGGTCTGCCTGCCAACTGGCTTCTATTTCGGCTTCGCTTTTACCTGCCTTAATCTGCTCCTGCAGCTTGGTGGTACCGGCAAGCTTATCGATAAAGTTTGAGGTCAGAAAGAACTTGTCCTGGTTTGTGGAGTTATGGTACATCTCCAGCAGGAAGGACAGGGTAAAGGGTTGTGCCTGCTCCGCACTGGTCAGGTCCAGGCCATAGCAGGTCTTGCCTTTGTGAGGCGGGTCCTGGGCACCAGGCATGGGTTTAGGCGTAAAAGAAAAGTCTTTGTTCTTGTAAAAGGGGCTGCCGATAACCTGAAATGGAGTGGAGGTGCCACGGCCCACACTCACGTTGGTGCCCTCAAACAGGCCCAATGATGGGTACAGCAGAATAGCCTGCGCATTGGGCAGGTTCGGCGATGGCCGCACCGGCAACTGGTAAGGCATTTTATGGTTGTAGTTGGCAACGGGAATAACCGTAAGCTGGCATTGCCGCTGCCCTCCCAGCCACTTTTCGCCGTTAATCATCTTGGCCAGCTCTCCTACCGTGAGTCCGTGCACGAGCGGAATCGGGTGCATGCCTACAAACGAGGTGGTTTCTTTCTTCAGCTCCAGCACCGGCCCGTCTACGTAGTGGCCGTTGGGGTTAGGGCGGTCCAGCACGAGCAGCGGTTTATTGTTCTCGGCACAGGCCTCCATCACGTAGTGCATGGTGCTGATGTAGGTGTAGAAGCGAACACCTACGTCCTGGATATCGAAAACAACCACATCTACGTTCTGTAGCTGCTCCGGCAGTGGCTTTTTGTTACTACCATACAGCGAGATAATCGGGAGGCCGGTTTTGGTGTCTTTGGCATCTTTTATATGAGCTCCTGCATCGGCTTCGCCCCGGAAACCATGTTCGGGGGCAAAAATGGTGGTGATCCTGATGCCGTGGCTCAGCAGCGTATCGACCAGGTGCGTTTTTCCGATAACGGAGGTCTGGTTTACCACCAGCCCCACGCGCTTGCCCTGCAGTAGCTTCAGGTAGCGGCCTGTTTGTGCAGCGCCGGTCTGCAGCGGCTTTGGCTGTGGTGTTTGCGGCTCCTCTGCCCGGGGCTGTTCGGTTTCGTTGCCAGTGCCGGTGCTGTCGGTGTCTTGCCTGGGGGAGCAGTTCGTGAGGCCAAGCAGGAGCGAAGAATAAAGTATAACAAGTAGCTGTATCATCGTAATAGGGAAGAAGTCAAATTTCATACCTATATTTAGACCATATTTGAATTTCGTTTTTGATAGCGGGAAGTGGTCAGAAAGGGGTCTGGCGAAACAGTTTTTGAGCCTCATAGCAGCGCTATGGGGCGATAAAAGTGTGAAGCCAGGTTCCTTTATGGACATTTCGCAGCGCAAAGGATGAATTTTAAATATGGTCAATGGCTGTATAAAACAAGGTGCGTGAACATTTCCAAATACATATCCGATAAAATATCAGAAGTACAGGCCGGCTCTTTTACGTCGTCGGTCACAAAAATAGCAATTATAAGCATAGCCGCAGGCATCGCCATCATGATTGTGTCGTTTGCCATTCTGGAGGGTTTCCGGAACGAGATCCGGGCCAAGATTTTCAGCTTCGGGGCGCACCTGCAGATCAGCAAGTATGATACGAACAATTCTTATGAAGGGGCACCTATCAGCATTTACACCGGCATAAACTCCACCGACGATATTGCGGGTATTGCAGGCATTCAGGCATTTGCCCGGAAAACCGCCATCATAAAAACCGAAAACGAAGTGCTGGGAGTGGTGCTGAAGGGGGTAGATAAGAACTACAACCTGCAATCGATGAGGCAGAACCTGGAGGAAGGTCAGTTGGTTTCGTTTACGGATACAGCTTCTTCTAAAGACGTGATGCTAAGCCGGCGCATCGCCAGCAAACTCGACCTGAAGGTGGGTGATGAGGCCATTTTCTACTTTATCCAGAACCCGCCCCGCGCCCGAAAGCTGAAGGTGAGCGGCATTTTCAACACGGGTCTGGAAGAATTCGACGAAGTGTTTGTGATCGGGGACCTGCAGCTGGTGCGGGAGCTGAACAACTGGCCCGACACGCTGGTAGGTGGCGTTGAGATCATGCTCAAAGACTTCGACCAGATAGACCCGATCGCCAACCAGGTGTTTGACCAGATGAACTACGACCTGCAGCTCGAGAAGATTACCGACCGGCACGCACAGCTTTTCGATTGGCTGCAGCTCCTGCGCAAAAACGTGATTATCTTCCTGATCCTGATTATTTTTGTGGCGACCTTCAACATGGTATCCACGGTGTTTATCATGATCATAGAGCGCATCAACATGATCGGCGTGCTCAAAGCTGTAGGAGCCACCGATGCGCAGATCAGGCAGGTATTCTACTTCAGAGGGCTGAAGCTGACGCTGAAGGGCTTGTTGTGGGGCAATGTAATCGGGCTGGGCTTTTGTGTGCTGCAATACTACTTTAAAATTATTCCCCTCGACCCCGAGAACTACTACATGAACACAGTGCCTATCAGCTGGAATTTCAGTGTCATCATTATTCTGAACGTGCTCACCCTGGTGCTCACCATGCTCGCCATCCTGATACCGGCCGCCATGGTCGCCCGCATTAAACCGGTAAAAGCCATTAAGTTTGATTAACAAGGGCAGGCATGCTCAAGGTTGTTTAGGCCTCAGGAGGGGCTTTTTCATTCAAATAATTGCTGATTAGTAAATGGTTGATTTGAAGATCTGGAGGTGTAAAAAGTGGGAATGAATTCTTCGGGCTTTTAAAGAACAATCAACTCATACCTCTTATCTCTTAACTTTAGAAAGGTCCTGTGTCCATTTCAGCAGCTGAAAGCGCTGTAGGGCCTTTTTCATTGGAATAATTACCCGTAACTAAGCCAGGAAGGAGGTAAGGTGATTCAACGTTCAGCTTACTTAAAGCAGGTGGCGGCACTGCAGGATCAGGTTTGGGTCGGGGCAGAGGGTACGGTATTTTTCTTTCTCGCCGCTAGTGGCTACGCCTGGAAAGTCGCCGGAATAGCCTTGCATGCTGCTGATAAGCTGGAAGTGAAGGTGCGGGGGCCAGTCGCCGTTTTCGGGAAAGGGGCCAACTTCAGCTATTTTTTCGCCCCCGGCAAATGGCTTGCCGGGGTACAGGCCGTTAAGGGAACTGCGGCTCAGGTGGCCGTAGAGGGAATAAAAAGCCGCGCCATCCAGCTCGTGCTGCAGGATAATGGTGGGGCCATAGTCGCCAAAGTTTGCGTTATCCTGAAAGCTGTGCACTACAGCGGCAAGTGGAGCGTAAACAGCTGCCCCGACCTCCAGCCAGATGTCTACGCCGAGGTGCAGGTTGCGGCTTTCGGCTGCTACATCAAAATGGTGGCTGCGGCTATAGATAAACCTGTCTTCGAGGTAGCCGCCAATGCCAACGGATACCCGCTTTTGTAGCAGCATCTGTTGCACGACTTCGTTAAAGGCTTGGATGTTGCGCAGGTCTACGCGCTGCAACGCTTGGTTGGCAGCTGTAAAATCCAGGCGGCACACGTCATCGCTGTTCAGATCTGTATCCAGTACCTGACAAAAGGCAGCACGATGCCGCCTTAGTACAGAACTGAGGTCCACGAAATATTCCATAATAAATGAGGCAGGCGGATGGGAAGCCGCCTGTTGCGGAATCAGCTTACTTCTTCTACCGCTTTAACCTCTTCAAATGCTTTGGTTAGTGTCTTAAGGCTCTTGGTTTTGCCAAAAAGCTCCTCCGACTTTTTGCTGTAAGCCAGCGCCGCCTCCTGCAGCGTCTCGAAAGTGCCCAGGTTGATGCGTTGCTTGTTATAGTGGATAATGGCGCGATATTTCTGTGCTTCTTTGTGCACACCACGTACGCCCAGCTTGTTTTCGGTTTTGGAGGTATTGCGAACAATTTTGCAGAGGGGTGCCCACTCCAGGTTGTCGCGGCGGCAATCGAGCTTGTTCCCGTTCTTGAAATGCACGTAGAGCCTGATGTTGCTCTCCTGTTTTTCGAGGAGCTGCTCCCCGATCAGTTTGTGCAGGTAGATGGTTTCGTTGCGGTATTTCCCGTTTTTCAGGGGCCAGTTCTTCTGAAAGAAAGCATAGCCGTTGGAGTGGATGCGTAAGTGCTTCAGGAATTCAATTTGCTGCAGATAAGCATTGTTTTGTATGTACTCGTAAGTGGTGTCATCTACCATTACGGTTTTTTCACAGTTTTTGAGTGTTAGTTTATAAAGCATCAGTAATTAATGGTTGAGGGTATTGAACGGAATATAATAGGCGTAAAACCGAACTCGGTAACTTATACTGAGATATGAAAATTTGCGCCGTAAAAATGCGAATATTTTTTATATCTCCATGCCGTACTTTCAGATAGATTCTGAATGTACGTGGGAACATCGGCAAAAGTTAATTTATTTTCTGCTATATAAGATCCTATTATATAATCGTAACTTTCGACCTTAAATTGTGTTAATATGCTAGAAAATTATTTAGCTTAAATTTTAAATATAATGAGTAGCCCTTATCGTACTCTGAAAATAGCAGATATTACCCGCGAAACTTCAGATGCTGTTACTATACATCTGGAACATGTTGATAAACAATTGGTTGTATATAAGCCTGGCCAGTTTATTACCCTGATCCTGACTCTAAATGGTAAAGAAGTGCGTCGTTCGTATTCTCTTTGCAGTACGCCTCACGAAGGTGCCAGATTGTCTTTAACCGTGAAACGTGTGCCCGGTGGCGTCGTGTCCAACTACCTGATAGATAAGGCGCAGACAGGGCAGGAAGTAAAGGTGCTGGACCCGCTGGGCAAATTCTGTTTTACACCTCAGCCCGAAAGCAGGCGACAGCTCTTGCTGTTTGGCGCGGGCAGTGGCATTACTCCCCTCATGTCTATCCTGAAGGCGGCGCTGCAGGAGGAGCCAGGTAGCCTGGTAACCTTGTTGTACGGCAACCGCAACGAAGATAACGTAATTTTTAAACAACAGCTACAACAGTTGCAGGCAAAATTTTCTGACCGTTTGCACATCGAGTATATTTATAGTCAGCCACTTGGGCCCTGTCAGCATTGTGCCGCCAGGCGGGAGGAGTCACCTGCCAGAAAAGCCTCAGGCATTCTTGGTTTCCTGAAGCGGGCCGTGCAGGGTAGAGCGCAGCAGGTTTGTGAGCACCATGGGCGCATGAATAAAAGCAGCGTGCTTAAAATTCTGGAACGTCTGCAACTTACCAAACCTGCCAATGCCTTATACTACATGTGTGGGCCGGCTGGCATGATGGAAGAAGTGCAGCAGGCGCTTAAGCTCCTCAAGGTGCCGACAGACCGTATTTTCAGGGAGAGTTTTGTAAGCGAAAAACTGGCAAGCCAAACCAAGGCACCGCCTGGCGCCGTAGATACAGACAGTGGTACTGCAGCGATAATAACACAAACCGTTACTTTGATTTACGAAGGCGCCGAGTACAGGGTGGAGGTGCAGCCGGACCAGACCATACTAGAGGCTGCTCTGGCCCAGGATATTGACATGCCCTATTCTTGCCAGGCCGGCCTTTGTACTGCCTGCCGGGGCAAGTGCCTGCAGGGAAAAGTGCACATGGATGAGCGGGAAGGCCTTTCTGACGCAGAACTCGAGGAGGGCTATGTGCTGAATTGTGTCGGCCACCCGCTAACAAAAGACGTAATTATAGAAATTGGGTAATTTAATTATCAATTATAAGAATAAGGAGCTAACTGAGATTTGAAGGTTTCTATTTTTTTTGTACTTTGTGAAGTACTGCTTATATTAATAGCCATACAGCGAAAAAACCTATGCAAACTACGGACCCTACCAATATTAGTACTAAAATTCTGAAGCGGAAACCCCGGCTCTATCTTTCCGAAAGCTTTTCAGTGGACAACTGGAATGCCATAGAGCCTTATTTTACAGAACTGGTTAGCCGTGACATAGATAGTGTTGAAGCGCTCGAAAAGTGGATGAGCGACCGCAGCGAACTGGAGAGCGTACTGACGGAGGACCTGGGCTGGCGTTACATCCGCATGACCTGCGATACCCGCAACGAGGAAGTAACCAAGGCGTTTCAATATTTTGTGTCAGAGATTGAGCCAAAGGTGGCCCCTTTTGATCATCAACTGAATCAGAAACTCATGAGCTCTCCTTATGTAAAGGAGCTCGACCAGGAACAGTACCGTATTTTCTTGCGGGGCGTGAACAAAGCCCTGGAGATTTTCCGGGAAGAAAACATTCCGCTCCAGACCGACATCAGCACCAAGCAGCAGCAGTATGCCGCCATTACCGGCAGCATGACCGTAACACTGGATGGCGAGGAACTTACCCTGCAGCGCGCCGCCGATCGCCTGAAACAGAACAACCGGGAGGTGCGGGAGGAAGCATGGCGGTCCATACAAAACCGCCGCATGCAGGACCGCCAGAAACTAGACGACCTGTTCGACGAGTTGCTGCGACTGCGCGACCAGGTAGCCCGCAATGCCGGATTCCCAAACTTCAGGGATTACATGTTTGCGGCCATGGGGCGCTTTGACTACACGCCGCAGGACTGCTTCGACTTTCACGAGTCTGTAAAAGAAACCATTGTGCCGCTGCTTACCACGCAGGACCAGGAACGTAAACAGAAGCTTGGTCTGGCAGAGCTGCGGCCCTGGGATCTGGATGTGGACCCATCCGGAAGCGCACCGCTCGAACCGTTTAAATCGGGGGATGAGCTGCTGGATAAAACCATTCAGGTGTTTTACAAACTAGACACCTACCTGGGCGACTGCCTGGCTACCATGCGCGAAATGGGGCACCTGGACCTGGAGTCGCGAAAAGGCAAAGCGCCTGGCGGCTACAACTACCCGCTCGACGAGATAGGAGTGCCTTTTATATTTATGAACGCCACCTCCAGCCTGCGCGATGTGATAACCATCCTGCATGAGGGCGGTCACGCCGTGCATTCCTTCCTGACCCGGGGCCTTAGGCTAAATGCCTTCAAGCATCCGCCAAGTGAGGTGGCAGAGCTGGCCTCTATGTCCATGGAGCTTATTTCTATGGATTACTGGGACACCTTTTTTGAAAAGGAAGATGAACTGCGCCGCGCCAAAAAAACACACCTCGGAACGGTACTCGAAACGTTCCCCTGGGTGTCAACCGTCGATAAGTTTCAGCATTGGCTCTACGAAAACCCGCAACATACCCAGGAGGAGCGCCATCAGCAGTGGGTCAGCATATTCGAAACCTATAACCACCTGGAAGTAGGCTGGCAGGGGCTGGAGCAGTACAAACCATTTATCTGGCAAAAGCAGCTGCATATTTACGAGGTGCCTTTTTATTACATAGAGTATGCCATGGCACAGCTTGGCGCCATTGCCGTCTGGAAAAACTTTAAGCAGAATCCGCAGGAAGGGCTCGCCGCTTACAAACGTGCCCTCAGCCTCGGCTACACCGTGTCGATTGCTGAAGTGTATGAAGCAGCCGGCATCAAGTTCGACTTCAGCACGGTTTATATCCAAAGCCTCGCCGATTTTGTGCGGGAAGAAATGGAGAAGCTTTAACAGGAGTCGCAGAACTTTCTCTCGAATTTTAAAGCAGAAAAGCCAGTAGCGAAAGCTACTGGCTTTTCTGCTTTAATTCTGCTGATGCAGCCGCTACAATTATTCTAATCAAAAAGCCCCTCCAGAGGCTCTGCTGCTGCTTTGAAAAAGACACAAGACACATGACTTTTACTTCCTCGCTGGGCGTAGCCGGAAACTACATCCAGCATCTGTTTTTTTATATGCCTGCACTGGCCATTCATCTCCACATCAAATAATCAGCACTTTAACCCGCTGCTTAGTTACAGTATTTCCTGATATAGGTATCTACGTCTTTCAGGCCAAGGCTTTTAGCTATGTTCCAGTCGGCGCAGGCGCCGGCTTTGTCGCCGAGGTTATATTTAGGGGCGCCCCTGTTATAATACGCTTCCGCATAGTCCTGCTTTAGCAGCACCGCTTTGGTATAATCTTCTATCGCGCCACTGTAATCTTTCAGGCCATAGCGGGCGAGCCCGCGGTTGTTGTAAGATCTGGCATCTTTGGGGTTTCGCTCAAGGGCTTTGTTATAATCCAGTAGGGCGCCTCTGTAATCTTTTAGATTGTATTTGGTGAGACCGCGGCTTGTGAGGGCAGGCAGGTGATTCGGCTTTAACTTCAGGGCCTGGTTATAATCCTCGATGGCATGGCGGTATTGCTGCACACGGTCCCTGGCTATGCCCCGGTTGGTAAGGGTTACCACATGCTCCGGCTCCTGCTTCAGCACTTCAGTATAGGCTTTTATGGCACCGGCAAAGTCGCCTTCCTTAAACTTCTGGTTGGCGCTGTTGAAATATTCTGTGGCGGTGCTTTGCGAAAAAACAGAAAAAGAGATAAACGAACTGAGCAGCAACAGAAAAAGATTTTTCATAAGAAAAGACAACTTGTTGTATTTACGATGTAAATTTCAGCATAACAGCCGTAAGGACAAAGGTTTTTCTATGGTATGGCGCTTTATCCGGGCGGTTGTGCAGGCACCAAGCAGAAATAGTGCTAAAAATGGCCAGGCTGCGGAAGCTAAAAGCGGTTTTGCGTTATTGGGATTATCGTTTAATTTTGCTCAATCACTTATATAAAAGACATTATGGCATCAAAATACGATTTAGTAGTTATTGGTAGTGGTCCTGGTGGGTATGTGGCGGCTATCCGCGCCTCGCAGCTAGGTTTGAAAGTAGCCGTTATCGAGCGCGAGTCGCTGGGGGGCATCTGCCTGAACTGGGGCTGTATTCCTACCAAGGCCTTGCTGAAAAGCGCAAACGTATTCGAATACATTACCCATGCCGCTGACTACGGCATCAGCATAGGCGAAGCCTCTGTTGATTTTGGCGCAGTCATTAAGCGCAGCCGTGGTGTGGCCGAAGGCATGAGCAAAGGTATTCAGTTCCTGTTCCGCAAAAACAAGATCGATGCGATTATGGGAACCGGCAAGCTAGCCGGTAAAGGAAAAATAGAAGTTACCAACGCAGAAGGTAAAAAAGAAATAGTGGAAGCCGGTAATATCATACTGGCAACCGGTGCGCGCTCCCGAGAGCTGCCAAACCTGCCGATTGACGGCAAAAAAATTATCGGCTACCGCCAGGCCATGGCGCTGGAGAAACAGCCTAAGTCTATGATCGTGGTTGGCTCAGGAGCCATAGGCGTAGAGTTTGCCTACTTCTACAACAGCATCGGTACGAAGGTAACAGTAGTGGAGTATCTGCCGAACATTGTGCCGGTAGAAGACGAGGAAGTATCGAAGCAACTGGAGAAATCCTTTAAAAAAGCGGGCATTGCGGTAATGACCAATGCCAGCGTAGAGTCGGTAGATACCAGCGGCGAGGTTTGCAAAGCCAAAGTAAAAACAGCCAAAGGCGAAGAGACGCTGGAAGCGGAGATTGTGCTGTCGGCAGTAGGTATCCAGACGAACCTGGAGAACCTGGGCCTGGAAGAGCTGGGCATTAAAACGGACAAAGGCCGTGTGCTGGTCGACGATTTTTACAAAACCAATGTAGACGGCATTTACGCTATCGGCGACATTGTGCCTGGCCCTGCACTGGCGCACGTGGCATCTGCCGAGGGCATTATCTGCGTAGAGAAAATTGCCGGCCTTAAGCCGGAGCCTCTCAACTACAACAACATACCTGGCTGCACTTACTGCTCTCCTGAGGTAGCCTCGGTGGGGCTTACCGAGAAAGCTGCCCGTGACCAGGGGCTTGAGATTAAAATAGGCAAATTCCCGTTCTCTGCATCTGGTAAGGCAAGTGCCGCTGGTGCCAAAGACGGATTTGTGAAAGTGATATTCGATGCCAAGTATGGCGAGTTCCTGGGCGCGCACATGATCGGCGCCAATGTAACCGAAATGATTGCCGAGGTTGTGGTTGCCCGCAAGCTGGAAACTACCGGCCATGAGATCATCAAATCAGTACACCCGCACCCAACCATGAGCGAAGCCATTATGGAAGCGGCAGCGGCTGCCTACGACGAAGTGATCCACCTGTAGGATGTAGCGGTCACACAAGCAAAAAGCGGCGGGAAGATTTCTTTCTGCCGCTTTTTGTTTAAATGAAAAATGGATTTTCGCTGGTCCGTATTAAAACCACTCACTTCAACCGCACCTGTGTAAAACTCTCCTCTTCCAGAAATCGGCCCAGTGTCAAAAAAGATGGTTTCCAATACTTTGCTTTTCTGAGGCGTTCGCTGAGGAAAATATTCTGTCTGTTAACTTAATTTCAACCCAGACGCCTCCGGGTAATGCAGCACATACGTATAAATACTTTAGCGAATATTTATTTTTATGAACTTAAAGTTATAAATTACCCGTTATTGTAATGCATGTGCCGTGATTTTTACCAGAAGATTTTACTTTTCCTTTTGGGCTGTTCCTGCCATTTCCCCCAATCAATCTTAATAAAACTATGAGTCAAAAAGGCAAAATAAAATTTGTTAGCAAAGACAAGAGCCTGTTCTTCCCCACCTTACGAAAACGCGTAGACGCTTATTTTGAGGAGAACAATCTCTCCCGCAATGCAAACAATTCCATGATTATAAAAAGCGCAGTGCTTTTGCTGTGTTATATAGTGCCGTTTATCCTGCTGCTGGCCCTGCAGCCGTCGTTAGGCGTGAGCCTGATGCTTTGGTTTGTAATGGGGTTGGGTGTGGCTGGCATTGGTATGAGTATTATGCACGATGCCAATCACGGTGCCTACTCTAGCAGCAAGGCCGTAAACGCGGGCATGGGCTACACACTCAACCTGGTGGGCGGCTCCGCTTTTAACTGGAAACTGCAGCACAACATTCTGCACCACACCTACACCAACGTGGTGGAGATGGACGAGGACATTCAGGACAGGCTGGTGCTGCGCTTCTCGCCGCATACCAAGGTTAAGTTTTACCATAAGCTGCAGTGGGTTTACGCCTTCTTTTTTTACGGCCTGCTGACCTTGTATTGGGTAGTTGCCAAAGATTTTGTGCAGTACGCGCTTTTTAAAAGAAATGGGGTAAATGCCAATACAAAGGCACAAAACAGGGTGTTCCTGTTTAAGCTGATTTATACAAAGGCGATTTACTTTTTTATAGTGCTGGCCGTACCGGTTTTGTTTTTCAATATTCCGCTGGCAGAGGTGCTACTCGGGTTCTTTGTGATGCACTTTGTGGCAGGCATCGTGCTTACGGTGGTCTTCCAGTTGGCGCATACGGTAGAGGGCACCACGCATCCGCGGCCCACGGAGGATGGTATTATAGAAAATGACTGGGCCATTCACCAGATGAACACCACGGTTAATTTTGCAAGAAAAAGCAAGTTTATCTCCTGGTATGTGGGCGGGCTTAACTTTCAGATAGAGCACCACCTGTTCCCGAGGGTGTGCCATGTGCACTACCCCGCCATTGCCCCGATCGTACAGCAAACAGCCGAAGAGTTTGGCATACCCTACCTGGAGAATGAAACCTTCGGGCGGGCGGTTCGCTCACACATAGCCACGCTCCACCGCTTTGGCAAACTGCCAGCCTGGAACGAGGCCATCGGCTAAGCTCAAAGATACAGTCCTGAACAAAGGAGCCCTGCATTACGGGCGTGTCCTAGGAGCAATTATTTGAATGAAAAGGCCTTCCGGAGGCTTGTTCAGGACAGAAGACACAGGACTCTTTATGAGTGAAAAGTTAAGATTCAACTTGTGTTTTCCTGTTCATCTTCAAATTTCCTCATCAACAATCAGCAACAACCAATCAGCAACCAACACCAAATTATTCAAATGAAAATGCCCTTCCGGAGGTGTTTTTAGCTGCACAAGTCCGGGGCCCTGATACGCAGTCTGGTTATTTTCCGGGCACCTCGGCAGCGCCGAGAAATGCTGATCTTCCACCGACTTTATAGTGCCCGAATAGGAAGCCGCAGACTGGCCGGATGTTTGGCCAAGTTGTTTTGTTAGGAAATGAATGTTATTTGCGCTACCTTTGTTGCCACAATTATTAGAGTTAGATTAGATACTATGCCTTTTGTACAATATCTCTCAACTCTTCGCTCTTAAGTCATAAACCAGAACTTTACTGCTGGTTTAAAGGTTGATGAAAGTATAAGTGAGTGTATACTTCTTGTCAACGCCAAACACAGGTAAGACTGACAAGCACGTTCACATCTATCACTTTAACTGATCCGCATAAAAAGAAGCAGGGTCAGCACGCATCAAGAAAAACCATTACATGACATTTGAGAAATTAAATTTAATAGAGCCGATCTTAAGAGCTCTGCAAACAGAAGGTTATACACAACCAACTCCCATTCAGGCACAAGCCATCCCTTACATACTGGAGCAAAGAGACATTTTGGGTTGCGCCCAGACAGGCACCGGCAAAACGGCTGCTTTCTCTATCCCGATTCTGCAGTTACTGCATAGCCAGCCGCAGCAAAACGGGCCCAGAAAAATAAGATCCCTGATCCTGACTCCCACTCGTGAACTGGCCATACAAATCGGCGACAGCTTATTAGCCTACGGCAAGCACACCGGACTGAAGAGCACCGTCATATTTGGTGGCGTTCCACAACGTCCGCAGACCGACGCGCTACGGGCTGGCATTGATATACTGGTTGCCACACCAGGCCGCTTACTCGACCTGATGGCGCAGAAGTATGTGCAGCTGCAACACGTGCAGCTTTTCGTGCTCGACGAAGCCGACCGCATGCTGGACATGGGCTTTGTGAATGACGTAAAGAAAGTGCTGAAGGTGCTTCCTGAGAAAAAACAATCGCTGTTCTTCTCGGCCACCATGGCCCCTGAAATCACGAAGCTGGCCGATACCATTCTGGTAAACCCTGCCAAGGTGGAGGTTACGCCTGTGTCGTCTACGGCCAACACGATTAAGCAGTCAGTGTATTACGTGAAGAAGGGAGATAAGAAGAACCTGTTGATTCACCTGCTGAAGGATGGCGAAATAGACCGGGCGCTGGTATTTACACGCACCAAGCACGGAGCAGACCGCGTGGCCAAAGACATGAGCAAAGCAGGCATACAGGCCGAGGCAATTCACGGCAACAAGTCGCAGAACGCCCGCGTGCGTGCCCTCAACAACTTTAAGAGCAGCTCCACCAGGGTACTGGTAGCAACTGATATTGCAGCCCGCGGCATTGACGTGGACGACCTGAGCCATGTGATCAACTTTGAGCTCCCCAATGAGCCGGAGACCTATGTGCACCGCATTGGCCGCACAGGCCGCGCCGGAGCCAGCGGTACAGCCCTTTCGTTTTGCGATGCCGAGGAGACGTCGTACCTGGTAAGCATTCAGAAACTTATTTCGAAGGCTGTTCCGGTAATCGACAACCACCCTTACCCCATGACAGCCAAAGACTTTGCCGAGGCGGCCAGTACCGTGAAGCAGCAAAAGCAGCGCGGTGGCGGCGGAGGCCGAAGACCAGCGAATGCCGGAAGCGGCAGAAGGGAAGGCGCAGCAGCGGGATCGCCCAGGCCGGCAGGTAACAATGCAGGCGGCAACAGACGCTGGGATAACAAGCCAAGAACGAGGCAAGCGTAAGCTGCTCGTACAAGAATAAAAAAAACTCCTGCCGGTATAGTACTGGCAGGAGTTTTTTTTATTTAAAAGGGAACCCTATCTTTAGCAGGAATTATAGGGAAAGAACAATTTTACACCATATATGGCCTGTGTTTGCACTTATAATCAATAAATGTTATTTTGTTAAAATAAAGGCCCTGAAGTGATGCAGGATGATAAAATAGCGGTAAATATAAGTGCTGAAAATTAAATACTGCAAATGCCCTTACTAAATAAAAGAGCCAAAACTAGTAAGTTTGAGAGAGTGGTATTAAGTTTGCAGCCTGTTTTTTTACTATTACTGTTTAAAGTGTAGCGGGCCTGGTCAAAATTGCCATAGCTACAAATCAAATTAAAAATTATCATGAAAGATATCATCATTTCACCTTGCACCAAAGGAGATCTGCCCGATCTGATCAATATAGCTATTACCTCTTACAACGAGCATTACACCTATCTGTGGCACGATGGCGGCATGCAATATGTAAAACAGCATTTTAATTATCATACCATCCTGCGCGAGTGGACTGACCCTAAATCAGCCTTTTTTATGCTCTATTACCAGGGCAACCTGGTAGGTTTCCTGAAACTCATAAACGATAAGGTGCTGAAGGGGTACAACCAAGAGGAATGCCTGGAGCTGGAGCGGGTCTATATTATAAGGGCTGTTTCCGGTTCAGGGATAGGTGCTGAGGCGGTCAGGTTTACGCTGGATTATGCCCGCCAACAAGGTAAGCGTATTGTCTGGCTTAAAGCCATGGATAGCAGCCCGGAAGTAATTCAGTTTTATGAGCGGTCCGGTTTCAGGAAATGTGCTACCTTTGTGCAGGATACACCAGAGATGAAAGAAGAGTTTCGGGGCATGCACGTCATGAAGCACGTTCTCTCCGAAGCGGGTGTCTCTGAATATACTGTTACAGCATCTGCAAATCAGGAAGAAGTAAGCCTTGCATAATAAACTGGATATCATCATTATCGGGGCCGGGCCTATCGGGCTGGCCGCTGGCATCGAAGCCAAACGAAAAGGTCTTCGCTATGTGATCCTGGACAAGGGTTGTCTGGTGAACTCTATTTTCAACTACCCCCTCAACATGACCTTTTTCTCCACGGCCGACCGGCTGGAGATAGGCGGGATTCCGTTTACGTCGGTGAACGCAAAGCCCAGGCGGGCAGAGGCGCTGGAGTATTACCGCAGAGTAGCCGAAGCAGAGCAGCTTCATGTTAACCTTTTTGAGGAGGTAACGGGCGTGGTAACCCAGGAAAACGGCGACTACCAGGTGCTTACCAGCAAGGGTGCCTACACCACCGTGCATATTATTGTAGCCATTGGCTTTTATGGCATTCCTAACCTGCTGCACGTGCCGGGCGAGGAACTGCCTAAAGTAAGGCATTATTATTTCGACCCGCATTATTTCTACAAGCAAAAGGTGCTGGTGGTGGGTGCCAACAACTCCTCGGCCGACGTGGCGCTGGAAACCTGGCGCAAGGGAGCGGAAGTAACCATGGTGGTGCGCGAGCCTACCCTGGGCCGCATAAAATACTGGACAAAGCCCGATCTGGAAAACCGCATCGAAGAAGGCTCCATAAAAGCGTATTTCCAGGCTGGCATAACCGAGATTCGGGAGCATGAGGTTGATATTGAGACGCTGGACGGGATTGTAACGATCAAGAACGATTTTGTAATGGCCATGACCGGCTATCAGCCCGATTTCTCGTTCCTGGAAAAAATAGGCGTGCAGCTCACCAACGACTATAAGCGCTACCCACTTTATAACCGCGAGACCATGGAGACGAACATGAAGAATGTTTTTCTGGCCGGCGTAATCTGCGGTGGCATGGATACACATGTCTGGTTTATTGAAAACTCACGCGAGCACGCTACTCTTATTGTAGACCACATTGCAGCAAAAGAAACGGCCGGCGCTTAGCAAAATATTTTCTGCCACAAATCAGGAAAAGCTTCTGAGGAAAAAACTTCCCGGAAGCTTTTTTCTTTTATGATGCCGCTACCGATTATTTGAATGAAAAGCCCCCTCCGGAACTTTCAGCTGCTGCTGAAATGGACACAGGGCTCTCCTGATGTTAAGAGTTATGAGTTGAGTATTGATTATTTTTTAAAAATCTGAAGAATTTATTTCCAAATTTTCACATCTCCAAATCATCAAATCAAAAATCGCCCGTTTAACAATTAGACCATGTAACAATCAGCAACCAGCAATTATTTGAATGGAAAGCCCCCTCCGGAGGCGCAGGCCCTGCTGCAGCTGATGATCAACAGCTGAAATTCAGGGGGTATAAACAGGAGGCGCCCGAGGCAATAGCGAAGGCATAGCCGTTACACCATCTTCAGATATAATATTGGCAGTATAGTCTTTTGGTGAGATCGCCCTGTCCGGAACGTTGTAGGTTAGGAAGCTAATTTGCCGCCTTATAGCATTTTAGGGCAGGTTGTTGATAAAGGAGGTGCCCTGGTTCACTTCTGCAGCCAGTTGCCGGATGGTGGTTTTCTGGAACACCTCGCGCAGCAGGTCCCGGGCTGCCTTAAATTTATGATGCATAGGGCAGGGGTGGGTCTCAGAGCATTGGTTCAGGCCCAGGCCGCATTCCCGGAACACAGCCATGCCGTCTATTGCGTTTACGATATGGATGGCTGGCTGCTCCAGTTGGTAGTCTTCAACGAAAAAGCCGCCATAAGGGCCTTTTAGTGAGGTGATGATGCGGTGCTTGTTCAGGATCTGCAGTATTTTTGCTGTAAATGCTTCTGGCGCGTCTACCTCTCTTGCAATCTCCTTCACATTTAGTTTAATACCGGGTCCCGCTTTGGAGGCCACAAAAACGGTGGCCCTAATGCCATATTTACATGCTTTAGAGATCATCTTATTTGTTTGCCTGTTTCCTGTTGCTTACAGCCAGCCTCTGTCAGGTCAGAAATGAAATTATTTAAATAAAAACTGCCCTCCGAAGGCTTTTTCTAAGACACAGGACTTTTCTTAAGTTAGGACTTAAAAACCAGGCAAAGATTTACGTTTCCCTGCTCATCTTCAAATCTTCAAATTCCCAGATCTTCCACTTAAGAAAATGCACAAGTACCTATCAGTATAGGCATCCTGGTACTGCCACTTAGCTTTTGTTTCTCACCCAGAACTCATCCGGGAAGTCGTCTGGGAGGGGATTGCTATGGGAGGCCTCCAGCGCGGCGCCAATACGGATGAGTTCCTGCTGATCGAGCACTTGCTCCAGATGCGGAAAGAGCTCTCTCTCTTCGTAGCGGATATGCCGGTCTACTGTGTCTGCCAGCTGGTGGAGCTGCTCGGGGGTGGGGGCGGTGGCAGGAGCGGTTATCTGGCTTATGAGCAACCGTATGTCGGTGTGCTGCTGCAAGGCCTCCTGGCACATGGCATCCTGCACCTTCAGGAACAGGTGCTCTTCCTCCTCGGCAAAGTGCTGCTCCAGGTGGTTGCTCCAGAAATACGCCACATAAGCTTTTATCCGGGCAGTGTCGGTGTCCTTTCTCAGGCCCTGCCTTATTTTCCAGCAGAACAGCAGGCCGGTATGATGCTCCCGCGATAGCACCACAATATGCGGACTTCTTTTAATCGGTTTCTTTTCCATAAAACGTAGGGTGAGGAATGGTGAGGTGAGCGGGTTGCTAAAAAACGATGAAAGCTTTGAAATCTTCAGAGGCAGCTACACTGTGCGGTTCCCGGGCTGGGATGTGCAGCGTATCGCCGGAAGCCAGCACAGTGTCGCCACTCTTAAAGGTAATGTTCGCCTGACCCTGCTCCACCATGATAAAGGCATCTGACGTGACGAAATGACGCGGCATGACCTCGCCGGAGGCTAACACAAGCTTTAGCACCTTGTAGGACGGGTTGCCATATATTTCCTTCATTTCCATATAATTCTTAATTTTTTAAGAAGCTTTTATTTTCAGCGGTCTGCCTTTACCAGTTTTAGCCTGGCAAGCTGTTTACACAAGCGCCATAATATCTTTGTCTCTGGCGTTTTCAATCCGCTCTTCGAACGTGGTGGCCATTACCACTGCCTTATTCTTGGCCTCCTCTGCCACTGATCCTTCAAAGAAAGTATCAATGGTAGCATGTAGGAGATGCAGCCACCTCTCAATATGCTCTTTACTTATCAGCTCGGTGGCATGTTTGGCAAACGGGTTGCCTGAGTATCCTTTTTCCCCGAACAGGGCGGCATTCCAGAAGGAATACATTTTCTCCAGGTGCGTTACCCAGTAGGTGTTTAGTTCGTAAAGAAAAATGGGGGCCAGCAACTCGTCATTACGCACGAGCCTGTAAAACTCATTTACCATCAGTTTTATGTCCTCCAGTTCGGTTATATCTGGTTTCGTTACCATGTCATTCAGCTTTTTTTAGTCCTTCTAATGCCGTGTTCTTTGAGCACACGTTGCTTAGTTTCTATACGTAGTACATCCATTGAAGGTATAGCACAAATGTATAAACTAAAAACAAAAAAGACAAAGCGGTCTTAAATATAATTTTAACAAGTTTACAACTTGAGCCGCTATTTTATGAATTATATTGTTGATTTTGCAAGAAAATTACCGTTTTAAAATATATATTGTAAATATTAATAAAAAAATATACATCGCTTATAATAAGACACACCATGAGAATAGCCATTGTAGGAGCCAGCGGCCATATAGGCTCCCATATTACCAAAGAAGCTTTGAGCAGAGGGCATCAGGTGACGGCCATTGTGCGCAAACCAGAGAACCTGACCATCGAGAACGAGAGCCTGGTGGTAACCCAGGGCGACTTGTTGCAGCCCGAACAAATTGCCACGATCATTAAGGGGCACAACGCGGTAGTGGTGGCCTATAGCCCGGGCTGGGGACCAGGCACAAAGTACAACCTGCATGTGCAGGCAGCCAGGGACGCTATCATGGCTGCCAAAAAGGCTGGGGTTAAACGACTGATCAATGTGGGGGGCGCCGGAAGTTTATACGCAGCACCTGGGCTGCAGCTCGTAGATGGCCCTGCGTTCCCGGCCGACTGGCGCGAAGGAGCCTCTGCCCAGCGCGACTCGCTGGAGGTGTACAGGCAGGAGAAAGACCTGGACTGGACCTTCTTCAGCCCCGCCATCATGATAGGCCCCGGAGAGCGCACCGGCAAGTTCAGGATAGGCACCGAGAACCCTGTTACCGACGAAAAAGGAGAGAGCTCCATTTCGTACGATGATTATGCCGTGGCGCTGCTGGACGAACTGGAGAACCCCCGGTTTATCCGGCAACGCTTTACGGTAGGGTACTGACGCCGCTTATTTCCTGTAGCCACACATGGCGCAGGAGCCGGAACAGCAAAAGCTCCGGAGGGTTGTTTTCATTCAAATAATCGGGCAATACGCTACTCTGCTGATGGCCTTGCGGCTGAGTAGGATGGCCAGGAAAATCTCTTATCCTTTCCTGGCTATCATTAACTCGCCACAAACAAAAAGCCACCAGGGTGTAGTCTTGCTACTACCTGGTGGCTTTTTGTTTGGCTGTTGCCTGCCTCAGGTGGCTGGTGCCTCCTCAGATTTGTGCTGACCCGGTTGGTTGTTTCTGCTGACCAGGTACACCCCTCCGAAAATCATTAGGGCGTACAGCGCTTTCTGCACTGTAAACACATCTTTCCCAAACCAAACGGCAATGAGTATGGCCAGCACAGGCTGCAGGTAAATGTAGATGCCTACCAGCGAAGGGTTTGCATACGCCAGCGCCCAGGCATTGAGCAGGTACGTAATAACCGTTACCCCGATAATCATGAACAGGATGGCAGCCCAGATTTCTGCCGGGAAAGTGCTGTACTCGGGGGTGAGCGCCTGGTTAAAGCCGAAAGGGAGCACTATAACGGCACCCACCAGAAAAATGCGGCTCACAACGGTAATGGCCTTGTACTTGGCCATAAGCGGCTTTACGAGCACCAGGTACATGCCAAAGCTTGTCGCGTTCAGGATAATAAGCACATCGCCGAGCCAGTTGCCGGGTACGTCAGCGCTCTGTGAACCGCTGATAAGCAGGAGCGCGCCCAGGCAGGCCACCACAATGCCGCTAATCTTGCGCGATCCGACACGCTCTTTCAGCAGCAGTGCCGAAAAGATCAGCACCGTAACCGGGCTTATCACCATAAGGAGAGCGGCATTTATGGGCGCGGTAAGGTTTAGTCCGCCAAAAAAGCAGAGCTGGTTTATGGCGATGCCCGTTACCCCGCAGGCTATCGAGCGCATGTTATCGGCCCAGCCGGTAATTTTCTCCTTCACCACCAACTTCGAGAGCAGCCCAAAGAAAATGGCCGCCGACACTACTCTAATCACGATCAGCCCATAAGGGCCCACATACTCGGGCATCACTTCTTTGGCTATGCTGTAGTTGCTGCCATAGATCAGGGCCACCAGAAAAAGTGCCCCATGCACCTGCACTTGCTTATTCATGGTGCAAAGGTACGGCAAATAAACATGTGTTCCGAACCAGCCTCCAAAGCGCTGCTTTGCCGGGGCTTTGGCAGTGTAGCGCGGAGCATAAATTATTCCAATCAAAAACGACCTCCGGAGCCCTTTAATGCTGCTACTGTTCCGGCTGCTGCAAGACAGGTTTTACGGCAGGTGCTTAAAACACTATATAGGTTTTTAACGCTGGTTAGATCTTGTAATGGCCTGGTACACCATCACCTTAAACTTGTCGCTTAGGTCGTTGTAGCTGTTGGGGTACTTTTGTGTGTAGATGAGCGCTACAATTCCCTCTTCAGGATCGGCCCAGTAGGTGGTGCCAAAAATGCCGCCCCACTCAAAAGCGCCTTCCGGAACAGGCAAACGGGCAGCGGTGCGGTCGGTGGCCACAGAGAAGCCCAGGCCAAACTTATTGATGCCCTGGTTCAGGTCTCCGATCTGGTTTGTCGTCATCAGCCGTACGGTGGCCGGGCTCAGCAGGCGCCTGCCTTTGTACTCGCCGCCATTGAGCAGCATCTGCAGAAAAATGGCATAGTCGTACACGGTAGATGACAGTCCAGCTCCGCCTGAAAAGTAGGTGCCGTTTTCTTTCGGGAAATCGGGCGTAAGGCCGGCACGCATGGGCGTAAGCTGCAGCTGCTTCTCCTTGTTTTCGGTATAGAGCCGCACCAGCCTGTTTTGCTTGTCGGCAGGCAGGTAAAAAAAGGTGTCGTTCATGCCGAGCGGCTCAAAAATGCGGGTTCTGAAAAACTGGTCCAGTGGCTGCCCCGATACCACCTCTATCAGGTAGCCCAGCAGGTCGGTGTTGAGGCCATAGGTAAAGCGCTCTCCGGGTTGGTGCACCAGGGGCTGTTTGGCAAGTGCCAGCATGGCATCGGATAGTTTGCCCTCCGGTGTACCTATGCCGCTCGGGATCTGGTGCTTGGCATAAATGGCTACCGCATTTTTTTGGCCAATGCCGGCGTAACTGATGCCGGAGGTATGCGTGAGCAGCTGCCGGACCGTGATTTCCTGTTTGGCCGGTACCGTGGTATAAGTGGTGTCTTCGGGGTTGTACTGATCAAGCACCTGCGGGTTCCGGAAAGACGGGATGTACTTCGAGATGGGGTCGTCGAGTAGCAGGCGACCTTCTTCAAACAGCAGCATCACACCTACGCTGGTTATGGCTTTGGTCTGGGAGGCGATCCTGAAAATATCGTCGCGGCGAAGTGCGGTCGCCTGCTCCACATCGCTGTAGCCTGTGCTCTTGTAGTGCACAATGGTACCGTTGCGAATAATCATGGTCACGGCGCCGGGTATGTGGCCCTTGTCTACATACTCCTGCACCACCCGGTTCAGCCGGTTCAGGCGCTCTGTGCTCATGCCAACCCTCTCTGGCTTGCCTTCCTTTAGAACAGGAAAAGCAGATTTCTGGGCAAAGGTTACCATAAAGCTTAAGCAAAGCAGGAGCGTCAGTAAGTGTTTGGGCATCATAATAAGTCGTTTATTTGCGGCCATAATTTAAGAAGAATATGGCGGATAGTATATAGATTAACCGAAAACCTGGAGCAGCAGCAGGAGTAGCAGCGCCTCCGGAGGGGCTTTTTGATTGGTATAATTTGGTGGATGCTTGTTTGTGATCGATTGCTGAATAGCTTTATGGCAAGATCAGATATTTGAAGGCAAAAATCTGGCGAAAGGAAGTAAAATCAGTCATTATTTTTTCTTTTCCGGTCCGGATAAAGAAGTTGCCACCTGCAAATAGCTTCTTGTTTTCTGGCAGCAATTATTTTGATTTATATTCTAATTTACATTGTTCTGGTAATTTGCAACCTTTTCGGCAGGGCAAGGTATGTGAACAGGATTATATTTCTTCTGCTATATTTTTGATAATGCGTATTTCGAGGGGTGACGGGCGCTGCTGCTTTTGGTGCGCCAGCAAGCCCCCGAAAAGTGAAAAGATGCCGTCTGAAGGACAAATGACAAAGAATACTATATGAGAAAAAGCTTTACTCCTGATAATCTTCCTCTAAGAGACTTTTGCAGCGTTGCATTTCTATTGACCCTGGTTTTTGCCTTGCCTGGTTTGGCCAGGGGTATGGCGGCGGCACCATCGCCAGGCGCACCTTTTTCTACATCAACGGGCTCTTTAGGTTTTTTGGAGAATGGGGGCGAAAAACCATATCCTGAGATTAGCGATTTCTTTGATTATAAACAGCCGTTTTCAAGCACCCCAGTCCGGCTCACGGCCTACTCCAACTCTTCGGGCACTATTACCTATAGCATATTGCCGGGCGGCACCGGAGAGGCAACCTTATCGGGCACAAACAACCAGATGCTGCAAACCGTGAAGCAGGGCACCGTACTGCTCCGTGCCACCGTAGCCGAGGATTTTAAGTACCGCCAGGCTTACCGCGATATTATTGTTACCATCACAAAAGGTACCCAGTCCATCGCTTTTCCTGCCATTCCGGATAAGACATACGGCCTTGCGCCCTTTACAATTTCAGCTACAGGAGGAGGTTCAGGCAACCCGGTTGTTTTTTCTGTTACTTCCGGGCCGGCCACCGTGGCTGGCAATAAAGTAACAGTAACCGGTGCAGGCACTGTAAAGATCAGGGCCACACAGGCAGGAAACATCAATTTTGATGCGGCGCAGGCTGTGGAGCAAACGTTTGTAGTAAAGAAAGCCACCCCAAACCTCACGTTCAATAATATTACCAAAACCTTCGGTGATAACGCCTTTAACCTGGCAGCAACAGCAGATGTAGCCGGAACCATTAATTACAGTGTAGTGGCGGGAGGAACAGGAGAAGTGCAGTTGTCGGGCACAGGAAACAGAACCGTTACTATGGTAAAGGCTGGCACCGTAAAGCTCCGGGCAACCCTGGCCGAACAGGCAAATTACGCAGCTGCTTCTAAAGAGGCCGAACTGCTTATTCAGAAAGCTGCGGGCTCCATTACCCTATCTGACCTGACGCAGACTTACACCGGCCAGCCCCGCACGGTAACAGCTTCCACTTCGCCGGCCGGCCTCAGTACCACCATCACCTACGATGGCAAAACGGCTGCCCCCACCACTGCCGGGACCTACGCCTTAGTGGCCACCATCTCTGACCCTAACTACAGCGGGCAGGCGAGCGGCGAACTTGTGGTCGGCAAGGCAACACAGCAAATCACCTTTCCGGCGCTGGCAGATAAAACCTATGGCGATGCCGCTTTCGAGCTATCGGCCAGCAGCACCGGAGCCAATACGGCCATCAGCTATACCATTGTGTCAGGGCCGGCGACGGTGGCAGGAAATACACTGACCATAACGGGAGCCGGTGAAGTAAAGGTAAGGGCTGCCAAGGCCGGGAACGCAAACTACAATGCCGCCACACCTGTAGAGCGTAGTTTCTCCGTTGCCAGAAAACAGCTTACCGTTACAGCCGATAACAAGCAAAGGGCCTTCGGTGCCGCAAATCCTGCTTTTACCCTTACATACCGTGGTTTCGTGAACGGCGATAACGCTGTTGACCTTTCAAAGGTCCCAACTGCTACTACGGCTGCCACCAGCACAAGTCCTGTCGGGACTTATCCTATTGTGGTAGCCGGAGGCGAGGCTGCTAACTATGCCCTTAGCTATGAGCCGGGTGTGCTGACGGTGGTAAAGGCAATGGCCACCATCGCATTTTCCGGTTTGGAGCAGCTCTATACCGGCCAGCCCCGCACGGTTACAGCCACCACCACACCAGCCGGCCTCAGCACCACCATTACCTACAACGGCCAGGCGACAGCACCCGTAAACGCCGGGTCCTATCCTGTAGTCGCTACTATCACGGACCCAAATTACACAGGGCAGGCCACGGCAGAACTGGTTATCGGCAAAGCGCCCCAGCAACTCACTTTTGGGGCTCCGGCCAATAAGCAATATGGCGATGCTCCCTTTGCGCTATCGGCCTCAGGCACCGGAGCAGATACCGACATTCGCTTCAGCATCGTGTCGGGTCCTGCTACGCTCTCCGGCCATACCCTGACTATAACAGGTGCCGGAGTAGTAACCGTAAGCGCTACGAAAGCAGGGGACGCCAATTATAATGCAGCTCCGGCAGTAGAACGCAGCTTTACCGTCTCTAAGAAGGAACTCACAGCGCAGGCCGATGACAAGCAGCGGGTGTTTGGCCAGGAAAACCCGACACTCTCGTTAACATACAGCGGTTTTGTAATCGGCGATAAAGCCACAGATCTAAGCAAAGCACCATCTGCCACCACTACGGCCACCACAGCCAGCAGGGTAGGCACTTACCCGATTTTGGTGGCAGGTGGAGAGGATGAAAACTACTCGTTTGCATATGTTCCAGGCACTCTGACCATCACCAAAGCCGCTGCTGTAATTACACTTTCTGGTTTGGAGCAACCCCATACAGGGGCACCAATACGGGTTTCGTATGCCACTACGCCTGCCGGCTTAGAGGTGCTGGTAACCTACAATGGCAGCACCCAAGCACCTGTGGCAGCTGGCGAGTATGCCGTGCTGGCCGTTATTACAAATGAAAATTATGCAGGTCAGGCTTCGGGCACCTTAAAGGTAATGACGCCTACTTCTGCGGTGGCTGCCATCCCCGCCACGCCGGAAGTGATGCTGTACCCTAACCCGACCACCAACGGGCAGGTAATCATTAGCGGAATAGGGGAGCGGCAGCCGGTGCAGGTGCTGGTGCATGACATTACCGGCCGTGTGGTGTGGCGGGGGCAGTTGCAACCAAATGCCACCGGCGACCTGACGCTGAACCTGGATGCTCAGCTTCGGCCCGGCCAGTATTTTGTTCAGCTTCGCACAAACAAAAACTACAGGCAGGTGCTGAAACTGGTGAAAGAGTGATCAATTATTCCAATCAGAAAGCCCCTCCAGCAGCATGACAGCTCCTGCTGCTGCTGCCGATGGCAGGTTTGGTAGATCGCAGTTTCCCATTTCTGCTTCTCCTGAAAGGGAGTCCGCTCCATTTTGATTAACTTTGGGGCTAATATTTTTGCTGATGATTCAACCGAACACACCACTGGCCGAGCGCATGCGCCCCCACTCCCTCGACCAATATGCAGGGCAGCAGCACCTGGTGGGGCCAAACGGCATCCTCAGGCGTTATATAGAAGGCGGGGTCATTCCGTCCATGATTCTGTGGGGGCCTCCCGGCGTAGGTAAAACCACTCTGGCCAATATCATCGCCAACCAGATGAAGCTGCCTTTTGTAGCCCTCAGCGCCATAAACTCCGGCGTGAAAGACATCCGCGAGGTAATTGAGCAGGCCCGCAAGCGGCACGGCACTGTCTTGTTTATAGACGAGATCCACCGGTTTAACAAATCGCAACAGGACGCGCTGCTGGGCGCCGTCGAAAAAGGCACCGTCACGCTGGTAGGCGCCACTACAGAGAATCCTTCTTTTGAAGTAATCTCGGCCCTTTTGTCGCGGTGCCAGGTGTACATACTCAAGCACTTGTCTAAAGACGAGCTGATTGCGCTGGTGAACAAAGCCCTGACCGAAGACGAATGGCTCCGTAACCTGAACGTGACGGTGCAGGAGTACGAGGCGCTGCTCACCATATCAGGGGGCGATGCCCGCAAGCTGCTCAACCTGCTCGAGATTGTGGCCGAGGGGGTAAAAGGCGAGCAGGTGGTGGTAACCAACGAGATGGTGCAGCAGGTGGCACAGCAGAACATCGTGATGTACGACAAGTCCGGTGAGATGCACTACGACCTGGTGTCGGCCTTTATTAAATCCATCCGGGGCAGCGACCCTAATGCGGCCGTGTACTGGCTGGCCCGCATGATAGAGGGCGGCGAAGACCCCAAGTTTATTGCCCGGCGCCTGCTCATTTCCTCTTCAGAAGATATCGGGCTGGCTAACCCGAATGCCCTGCTCATGGCTACTTCCTGTTTCCAGGCGGTGCAGATGATCGGGTATCCAGAGGCAGAGATTATCCTGTCGCAGGCAACGGTGTACCTGGCCACATCGCCTAAAAGCAACGCTTCTTACAAGGCCATAAAACAGGCTAAGCAGCTGGTGCAGCAAACCGGCAACCTGCCCGTGCCCCTGCACCTGCGCAACGCCCCTACCAAGCTCATGCAGGAGATCGGTTATGGCAGCAACTACAAATACGCCCACGATTACAGCGGCAATTTTGTGGCCCAGGAGTTTATGCCCGATAGCGTTGTAAACAGAATACTCTACGATCCGGGGCAGAATGCCCGGGAAAATGACATGCGCAAGCAGCTGAAGTCGCAGTGGGGAAACAAGTACCGGTACTGAGAGCAGCGTTTTTGTGCCTGGCCCGGACATCAGCCCTCAGAAATAAAATATGTTTAACCATCAGTTCGTCTATAAAAAAGGCCTGTTGGTATAATAGTAGAAAAACGCACGTACATCCGTTGAACTATTAGGAGTAAATTTGTTTATTGTAGTAAAAGGCCTGCACCGGCCATTCTATCGCTTACTAAAACCTTAAATAACGCATGTTGAATTTTCTGAAGTATGTACTTGCCACTATACTGGGCCTGTTCATATTCTTTTTTGTGGGTATGCTGATCATGATCGGCATAGTAGCCGCCACCGCTTCCGAAGGTAAAGTAGAAATATCCGAGAACTCTGTGCTGGAATTGAAGCTGGATAGGAAAATTGCGGAAAGAGATCCGAACAACCCGCTTCAGGAGCTCGGTTTTTCATTTGGTTCCTTCTCCAGCACCGATGGCCTGGACCAGATAAAGGCCTCCATCCGCAAGGCTGCCCAGGATGAGAACATAAACGGTATTTTCCTGAACATGGGCTTTGTGGATGCCGGCATGGGCAAGCTGGAGGAAATCCGCAACGAACTGATCGAGTTTAAGAAGTCGGGCAAATACATTGTGTCTTACGGCGATGTCACCTCCGAAAAAGCCTATTACCTGGCTTCCGTAGCCGACAAGATTTACCTGAACCCGCTGGGCTCGCTGGAGTTCAATGGCATCAGCTCCGAAGTTTTTTTCTTTAAAGGCACCCTCGAGAAGCTCGGCATCGAGGCCCAGATCTTTAAGGTAGGTGATTTTAAAAGTGCCGTGGAGCCTTTCTTCCTCGAAAAAATGAGCGAGGCCAACCGCACCCAGATGAACTCCTTCCTGAACTCCATAAACGATTACCAGCTGCAGAACATTGCCCAGGCAAGAGGCAAGACCCTGGAGGAACTGAAAGATATATCGAACAACATGCTGGTGCGTGATGCCGAGGATGCCAGAAGGCTGGGCCTGATCACAGACGTGGGGTATCATGACGAAGCCATTTCCTATATGAAGGAGCAGGCAGGGCTGAAGGATGACGAGAAACTGAACCTGATCCAACTCAGCAAATACAAGAAGGCAGAAGGATCGGAGGAGAAATCTTCGTCGAAAAACAGGATTACCGTTATCTATGCGGAAGGCGACATAGTGGATGGCGAGGGCAAGGAGGACAACATCGGCAGCCACCGCTTTGCCGAGGCCATACGCACGGCCCGCCTCGACGAGCGCACCAAGGCGGTGGTGCTGCGCATCAGTTCTCCGGGCGGCAGCGCCCTTGCCTCCGATGTGATCTGGCGCGAGATACAGCTCACCAAAAAAGTAAAACCCGTTATTGCCTCTATGTCTGATGTGGCTGCCTCCGGTGGCTACTACCTGGCCATGGGCTGCGATACTATTGTGGCGCACCCCAACACCATTACCGGCAGCATCGGGGTGTTTGGCATTGTGCCCAACATGGAAGGCTTTTTTAAGAACAAGCTCGGCATTACCACCGACAGGGTGAGCACCGGCCAGTACTCCGATGTGCCGACCATCAGCCGCCCCATGACCGACTTTGAGAAGGAGGTGGTACAGCGCGAGATAAACAAGATTTACGAGGTGTTTACCAGCAAAGCCGCTGAAGGGCGCAACATGACCCAGGACCAGCTGAAGGAGTTCGCCTCCGGCAGGGTATGGTCAGGCATCGAGGCCAAGGAGCGGAAACTGGTAGATGTGCATGGCGGCCTGGAGAAAGCCATCGAGATTGCTGCTGCCCGGGCTGGCATAGAAGACGATTACCGCCTGCGGGAGCTGCCCCGCGCCAAATCCCTGTTCGAAGGCCTGTTGGGCGATATGGGCTCACAGGTAAAAGAACGTGCCGTGAAAGCAGAGATGGGTGAACTTTACCCCATGTACCAGCTCTACAAGAAAGTTGAGAACCTGCAGGGCATACAAGCCCGCATGCCCTACGAGCTCTCGATACAGTAAGCTGCAGAAACAGCCTGAAACACCCAAAAGCCGCCCCCGGATTTGATTCCGGGAGCGGCTTTTGGTTTTGAATGAGTGAATGAATATTAAATGCGTGAATTTGTTAATTTTGAGTTCGAGACAGATAACCTGCCTTTCGAGGCTTTGTACTGTAGCAGCAACTGCGGCAGAATTTGCCTTGAAGGGCCTTTTTCATTATAATAATTTGGAAGAGTGCCTTCTGAACAGATGAAGAGCAGCCAAAGCCAGCGCAACATCATCGTAAAAGCCACAGGTTAAAGCACTTATTCACCTTTTCAAAATTCACTCATTCTAAACGCACTCAATCATTCAATCAAAATTCAACATTAAAAAATGCAGCAACTACAGGAATCAGCGGCTTTTATACAGCAACAGGTAGAAGGGTTTACACCTGAATTCGGGATCATACTGGGCACCGGGCTTGGAGGGCTGGTAAAGGAGATAGAGGTACAGTACAGCCTTTCGTATGCAGATATCCCAAACTTCCCGGTTTCTACGGTAGAGAGCCACTCCGGCAGGCTGATTTTTGGAACCCTGGCCAAAAGAAACGTGGTGGTGATGCAGGGGCGGTTCCACTATTACGAGGGCTATACCATGAACCAGGTGGTGTTTCCGGTGCGGGTGATGAAGCTGCTGGGGGTGCAGAAGCTATTCGTGTCTAATGCGGCAGGCGGCCTGAACCCACAGTTCGAAACAAGCGACCTGATGGTGCTCACCGACCATATTAACCTGCTGCCAGGCAACCCGCTGGTAGGCAGAAACCTGGAGGAGCTGGGCGTGCGCTTTCCCGACATGAGCGAGGTGTACGACGAAAAAATGATCCGGCAGGCCATGGTCATAGCCGAAGATGCTGACTTCGATCTGCAGGAAGGCGTGTATGTGAGTGTGCCCGGCCCCATGCTGGAAACTAAGGCCGAATACCGCTACCTGTCTATGATCGGGGCCGATGCCGTGGGCATGTCTACGGTGCCGGAGGTGATTGCTGCCCGCCACATGGACCTGCCCGTGTTTGCCATATCCGTGATAACCGACATGTGCACCCCCGACAGAATAAAGAAAGTAGCGCTGGCCGATATCCTGGAGGCAGCCGCCAAAGCCGAGCCCCGCATGACCCTGCTGATCCGGGAGCTGATCAGGCAGCAGTAGGCGCTGCGGGTGTTACCACTGCCAATTGGGTGCGGAATTATTCGAATGAAAAGGGCCCTCCAGAGGCAAAAAAGGACGAAAGACTCTTCTAAAGTTAAAAAATAAGAGGTATGCGTTAGTCGTTCATTAAAAATGTGAATAATTCATTTCCAAATTTTCAAATGGAAGAATTCCCAAATTGAATAATTAGCACATCAGCACATTAAACTGATTATTCGAATGAAAAAGCCCCTCCGCAGGTGCTGCTGCATAATATCCGCTATTTGATGATGATCATCTTCCGGTCGTACACCAGGTTCGTGAACACGCCAATGCCACCCTCCACGGTAGACTTTATGCGGGATGGCTGTGCAAACGGGTTGCCGTTTGAGCTTTTGGCATCTGAGGTCGAGCGCAGGAAGTCGTGGTATTTCTCCTCGATATGGTAAAGCGAGATAATGAGCGTATCGTTTTTGGCGTAGTTGTAGCCGCCTCCCAGGGTTACCAGCTGGCCGTTGGTCAGGCCGTCGTCGGTCACAATTTCGCGGGCCGATGCTCTTTCCACACTGTCGCGGTGCACTACATAGCGGTAGTAGTTGGCGCGGTCCGGATCGTCCTGGAAGGAAGTCAGCAGCAGTGCCTCCTCTCTGGTGTTAAAGCGCCATTCTATGGTATCGATAGGCACATGAGGCAGAATGGTGGTAACGGCAGTTACCTTGCGACCCCGGTCATCGCTCACTTCCAGGGTGTATACATCGCCGGGCCGGCCCCGCATAACCTCATCGGAGCGGTGGGTATAGTATTTGTTGTGCACCTGGTCTGCGTGAGGCTGGTAATGTAACTCTATGCGGCGGCCACGGAAAGTAATATAGGCTTTTGCATCGGGCACCAGCGGGACCTCCGGTTTGTCGAAGTAGCTGGAACTTTCGAGCACCGTTATGCGGTAGGGCTTACCATATTCCAGGTATCCTTCTACCACCAGTTCCGGCTCGTAAGGGGGCAACTCCACTTCTATGTCTTTTTGAAGGTCGCAGGCGGTTGCCAGCAGCGCCAGCAGCAGCATATAAGAAAAAAAGAGCCTCTGCTTCATCAGAATTTAAAGTTATAAGTAACAGAAGGAATAACCGGGAAAAGCGACACCTGCTTGGCCTTAAAAGCGACAGGCGTCTTATCATCCTCTTCATTTACCTGGTCGAAATACACAAAATACGGGTTGCGCCGGTTGTAGGCATTGTACACGCTGAAGGTGAGGTCAGACTCGCCGCGCCTCGGCCTCAGCTTCAGCACCATGCCCAGGTCCAGGCGGTGGTAGGCGGCCAGCCGGAAGCTGTTGCGCTCGGAGTAGATGGGAATAATGGAGGCGGAGCGGCCCTCTACATCCTGCATGGCAAAGCGGGCCACTGGCAGCGAGTAGGCGTTGCCAGTGCCGTACACAAAGGCGCCTGTCAGGCTGATGCGCTTGTTGAGCCGGTGCAGCAGCACCACGCTTATATCGTGGCGGCGGTCGTAGCGGTTCGGGAACTTGCGGCTGTCGTTTATGCCCTCGAACTGCCGGTAGGTCCAGGAGAGGGTGTAGCCGATCCAGCCGGTGGTTTTGCCCGTTATCTTCTCCAGGTACAGCTCATTGCCATAGCTTTCGCCCTTGCCAAACAAGAACTCGTTCTCCAGGCTGTCGTTTACAAAAAGGTTGGCGCCATCGCGGAAGTCGAGCTGGTTGTGCATCCATTTATAATAGACTTCGTTGGTGAGCAGGTATTTGCCTTTTCCTAATAGCTTGCTGGCTCCTACGGCTACCTGCTGCGATCGCTGCGGCTTCACGTTGGGGGAGGATGGGTACCACACATCTGTAGGCAGCGAGGCGCCGGAGTTGGCCACCAGATGGATATACTGCATCATGCTGGCAAAGCTTGCCTTAAGCACCAGGGTCTCGGTGAGGTTGTATTTGGCCGAGGCGCGGGGCTCCAGGCCGAAATAGTTTTTGCCTTTGTTGCTGAACCCCGAAAACCGGAGGCCATAGTTCAGGGTCAGAAGGGAGTTCACTTCAAAATCGTCAGAAATGTAGGTGCCGAACTCCGTTGCCCTGAAACTGTTGCCGGCCGATACCGAAAACCTGTCGTCGCCCCCGCCGAAGTTGAGGCGGCCAATCGTAAAGCTGTGGCTGGTAGCCATGGCCCCTACCTTCAGGTGGTGCCTGTCGTTCAGGGTCAGGTTAAAGTCGGTTTTCAGGGTAAAGTCCTGTATATCGGACCGTAGGCGGAGGGAGAACTCTTCTATCTGGTTGGCTATGGTGTACTGGTAATTGCTTGTGGAGACGGAGGTGGTTACAAAGGCCCCGGCGTTAAAGCGGTGGCGCCAGCGCAGCGAAGCCATGGAGTTGCCCCAGTCAAACCCTACTTTAAAGTTGTTGTCGCTGAAGTTAAAGAAGTCTCTGCCGAAATAGCTGCTGAAGGTCAGTTCGTCTTTGGAGGATAGCTGGTAGTTGAACTTCCCGTTGAGGTCGTAAAAATAATAGTCGGGGATGGGGCTGTAGTCGGCGCTGCCCTCATTGGCCTTGTTCAGCAGGCGGGTAAAGACATCGGAGTAGGTGCGGCGACCCGAGAGGATGAAAGAGGCCTTGTCTTTGGCCATAGGACCCTCCAGCGTAAGGCGGGAGGAAATAAGGCCCAGCCCTCCGGTGGCCGTAAATTTTTCGGGGTTGCCCTTGTTCAGCTCCACATCCACCACCGACGATAGCCTGCCGCCAAACTGCGCCGGGAATCCACCTTTATAAAGCTCTACACTCCGCACAGCATCAGGGTTAAACACACTGAAGAAGCCGAACAGGTGGGCGGGGTTGTAGATCACGGCATCATCGAGCAGCACCAGGTTCTGGTCGGGGCCGCCGCCACGCACATAAAGCCCCGAAGCACCCTCACCGCCAGACTGCACGCCCGGCTTGAGCTGCAGCGTTTTAATCAGGTCAACTTCTCCGAACAGGGCAGGCAGGAGTTTGGCTTCTGTGGAGGTAAGCAGCTCAACACTCATCCGGGGGGTGTTAAGTTTCTGGCGCAGGGTATTGGCCTCCACCACCACCTCCTGCAGCACATTGCCGGCATCCTGTAAACTGAAATTTATGGTTTGGCTGGAGCTATTGACCGTGATTTGCCGGGAAATTGTTTCGTAGCCGATAAAAGTAACCTGTAGCGTATAGTCGCCGGCCGGCAGCCCGAAGCTGTAAAAACCTTTGCCATCGGTAATGTCGCCGATGCCCAGTTGGGGAACTCCCACGGTTGCTCCAGGCAGTGGCTGCCCGTCAGAAGCCGTTTGCACCTGACCTTTAATGGTAGCTTTTACAACCTGCGCCCTAGTTACGGGACCCAGGAACAGTAGCATAAGCAGGAATAAAGAAGGCAGGTAAGAGGGCAGGCGCATGAAGGGGGGTAGTAAGTTAATAGTTAAAAGTTTCTTGTTTGCTCATTCATTTCCTTTTCCAAAAGCTTTCAGTGCTTCACAATCCCAAATTGAATAATTAGCACATCAGCACATTAAACCAATAGCACATTAAACTAAATTATGCGAATCAAAATGGCCCTCCGGAGCAATTAGCTGCTCCTGTGGCTGCTGCATCTGGCAGAACTTTGTTAGAACAACGACAAGCATGCGGCCTGTTACCTTAGAACTATAATCAGGCCCCGCATCCGACAAGTTGTTTAAAGGTATAGATTTCTGTCTTAGTAACTGGCCAAGGAACTGATTGTTTATACCGAAGCAACATATTTTAACCTGACGGACAGCCAGGCGCTTGGCCTTACAAATTCAGCCAGGCCCTGAGCAGTTCCAGCTGAGGGCCTGTAGGAGCAGGGGCGGGCTCCAGGCGGTGCATCACAAAACTTTCTGTTGCGGTTACGCGGCCTTTGAGTTTCTTTTTCTTCAGCTTGCCGGCCTTGTTAGGCCGGGCCACCATAAACTCAATTTTGCTTCCGGGAGCGGCCTGCTGCAACTCAACACCGATCACGTCGCGCACTGTTTCGGGAGTTATTTCCTTGCCGTTCATGGAGAGGAGCTGGTCACCGGGCCTGAACCCGATCTTTCGCCCGAATTCATCCATCTCGCCTGTCTCCGCCACCGTAATGCGACCGGTTTCCTGGTCCAGGCCAGGCACGAAGCCACCATAGGAGTTAACGGTTTGGGTGCCGTCGGGCTCGTAGTGGATGCCTACTTTTGCAAATGTCTCCTGTAGTGGCAAGGGCTCCGGACCTTCTACATAACTCCTAAAGAACTCCCTGATCTCCGGATAAGTCAGCTCTGTAATCTTATCAAACAAGGCATCGTCCTGAAAAGGCTGGTCTTTGCCGTAGGTCTTGGCCAGGTCCAGCATCAGGTTGCGCAGCCCGTATTGCCCCTCCGACAGCTCCCGCAGCCGCACATCCAGCGCCAGCCCGATCAGGGCCCCTTTCTGGTATACATTCGGGTACTGCTTTTCGTGTTCCTCCAGTACCCTGGCGCTCATTTCGGTAAAGGGTAGTGTGTCGTTGTAGGTGCTGGCCATGTAGATGTATTCGCGCACTTTGTCCATGTACTCTTCTAGGGAGATAAGCTTTTCGTAGATCTGCACATGGGAGGCAAAGTACTCCGTAACACCCTCGTACAGCCACAGGTGCTTCGACATTTTAGGGTCTATGAAGTCGAAGTTGCCGATCTCCTCAGAATGAATGGCCAACGGGGTCACGATATGGAAAAACTCATGGGCCGCCACATCGCGCACGGTGGAGGTGAATTGTGCTTCGGGCATTTCGGGCAGGAAATAAACCGAGGAGTAAGAATGCTCGAGCGCTCCGTACGAACCGGACTTGCCCACTTTCTCCGGCACGTAGATCAGGAAGGCGTATTTGTCTACGGGCAGGGTGCCGCCCAGGTAGCTGCGCTGTGCCTCCAGTATGTCCTGCACGTTGGCAGCCACGGGCCCGGAAGTTACCTTGCCCGATGGGCTGTACACCGATACCAGGACCTCGGTATTGCCGAGCCGCAGCACGGTAGTGTCGGGCACGTTGTACATCAGGGGGTTATCGGCCAGATCCACGTAGTTGTCGACCAGGAACCTGTCGGAGGTGGCGGTGGTCGATACGGCCTGCAGGGGAGTGGAGCCGTAGAAACCCGACGGTTTGGTGATGTTGAGTTCATAGGGCACCTGCTTCATGTTGTCGAAGTAGCCGATAAAGCCGAAGGTGTTGAGCAGGAAGTTTTTGTTTTCTTCTATGTTGGTGCCGGCCGGTTCAAAAATCACGTCCTCGCGCTTCGGCGTGTCGAAGGTGTCGTCTATCCAGTAGGTTACTTTGTGCAGGGCGGTGGCATTGCTTATTTTCCAGCGGTTCTGGTCCAGTTGCTCCGTTTTGAGTTCCGTGCCATTCTTGTCGAACGCTTTGAATTCGGTTAAAAACTTGCCGAAATCGGAGATAGAGTAGGTGCCGGGTACGATCTTGGGCATGTTATACACAATATCCTGCTGGCTGATAACCGGGGCGAGCATGCTTACCATTACTCTGTCGTTCTGCACCTTTGTCAGGTCGAGAGTAAAGCGGTATTGCCCGGGTTGTTGAGCCAAGGCAGTCAGTTGCAGGAACAGGCTCATCCCCAGGAGTATAAACGTTTTGCGAAGCGTCATGTGCAGGTTTTTTGGTTACGGATAATTAGCTAACGAAAAGGCGGCCATTTTGGGTATGCTGCTGGCAGGCTGCCGCGATTATGCAACTGCTGCGCATGTGCACACTTCGCCAGGTTATAAGGTAGTAATTTCGACTACGTACTTTCATATTACAAATCTGTGAAGAAGGGGCTCTCTACAAAGGTTGTCGAACATCCCGAAGCATTTTTGGTAGGCAATCCTGTTGCCTAAGTCCATTTCAGCAGCAGCAAAAGCAGCAGAGCCTCCGGAGGACAAATTTCATTAGAATAATTTAGTTTAATGTGTTAATTTTTCAATTTGTAAATTTGGAAATAAGAAGATTTGGAAATGAGTGACCTTGGCTATCGAAGAAATCCCAGTCTCTGGCGTGACGCGCCGGGGGAAGGGGGGCCTGCACCCCTGACAGGAGCGAACACAGCGCCGATGGCCAGCGGTGAGGCCTCGCTTATAGAGGGCCCCTTCCCCAGCCGTGAGCGCTCGGGGCCTAATCTATGCAATAAGATAGTTAAGAGGGCTTCGGATAAAGCAGCAGCTAAGACAGATGGAACCAATATTTACCAGAATAGCCACGCCCAAAATATGTAATGCACTCCAATTATTCGCGCCGCTTGAGCAAACTGCACGCCCTTGTTGTTTTGTAAGATAATTGGCTGCAGCAGGCAATCCAGAAGTTCACTCTTAGGGGACAGTGAACGGAAAGGTAATCTGCAAAGCTCTTTTGTTGTGTTATAAGCAGCAGCAGGCAAGTAATCAATTTATCGCTGTCAGATCAGCTGCGGAGTGGCCTTTTCAGTAGAACAATCGCACTGTTCATACCTCAGGCCTAACCCAACCCGAAAAATAAATTGCCTGTTTCTGAAAACAATCTGCCTGCTCAGCTTTTCACGTATATAAGATATTATGCAAGCCTTACCGCCAGCCGGGTCACCACGTCTTAAGAGGAACACGATTATCCTCTCAAGGAGCATGCCTGAAAGTAAAGCGGCAGGCCATAACCCGATGTTAGGCTGCTGCCTTTTTAATAAACCTACTGCTGAGGCCTGACTAACCACATAATTTAACCGATGAACCCCTGTTTATGAACTCAATGATAACCTTTATGCTGCTTACCATGGTGGCACTGCTTGGTTGCCAGTCTCCTGCTGATACCGGGCAGGAAGAGCCGGCACGAGCAAATGTGCGCTACACGGCAGCTACTGGCAACCAGCAAAGACCAGACAACCCCTACTACTCCCGCACCGATACCGCCCGGCTCGAACTCGCTGATTCTACCTGGCGCAGAGTGCTGCCGGCCGATGTGTACCAGATAGCCCGCAGAAAAGGGACGGAGCGTGCTTTTACGGGCCAGTACTGGAACCACACCGGCCTTGGCACCTACTACTGCGGGGCCTGCGGCAACGCCCTTTTCCGCTCCGATGCCAAGTTCGCCAGCGACTGTGGCTGGCCCAGCTTTTTTGAGGTGCTCCGGAAAAATGGGGTCTCATACCAGGATGACCACTCATACGGTATGGAACGGATAGAAGTGCTCTGCGGCCGCTGCGATGCACACTTAGGGCACCTGTTTGATGATGGCCCGCCCCCCACCGGCAAACGCTACTGCATGAACTCCATCGTGCTCGATTTTGAACCGGGCTTATAACCGCTATTGTGCGAAATAGTTAAGGCTTAGGTAGCTTGCATGGCCGCCTGACAACAAGTTTAAAAATCTTATTTAAAATAACAATCGTTTGTTATAAATGTCAGATTAACATTATTAAATTATTTTCGTATTATTGCTCAGGTTTTGGGGAATGTATTTTGACTGAGATGGCAGAAAACATCTTTGTTGGTATGCTTGACTTTCTAATTAAAGCGCGTAGCTTAACAACTCCCTAGAACGAATAGCCTGTCTGTAACTTATGTCATATCAAGTCGATAACGTGCGATTGTTTAGGTGAGGACCAGGTTTGTGTTTTAGTAGCCTGATTATTTCAAGGCGAAGAAGAATCTAGCTGTAAGAATAGGTGTCAAAGATACATTTTACAGATTAAAATCGTTTTAATTTATCCCGTATTTAGCTGACGAAATTTCAAAATTAGCTTGCTTAATTTGAAAATACTAGCCTGATGCCGACGGGTTTTGTAAGTCTTGTAAATGATAAGATTGCCTGTTCTGGGAATAAAAAAACTGGGGCGGAAATGGTAGCTCAAAAGCCCTTTTTGTAAGCCAGACAGAAAACAAATAGACGTTTAAGACCTACTTTTTCTATTTAACGTACTAGACACAAACTACCACGGATCATATATGATAAAAAAACTACTAACGCCCTTTTTCCTTCCACTTAAACAGCCTTTGCCCATCATGCTCTTTCTACAGTTTATGGTGGCTGAATCCTGCCATTTCCGGTTCGTTTTATAACTTAATTACCTACATGCCAAAAGCTTTATGAACAGAACTTTATCAAATCTCTTAACAGGTGTGGCAAGTACAACTGCAACCATTATGCTGGTTCAGTTCGCTTTGCACAGCACCGCTGCGGCTGCCGACAACGACTACCTGCGTTCCCGGCACGCGATCAGCACAGACCTGAGGGTTGCCATAACGGTAACCGGCAAGGTAACAGACGAAAACGGTGCCGGCCTGCCCGGTGTAACGGTTGTCTTAAAAGGGACAACACAGGGTACTGTGACCGACCTGGACGGAAACTTCTCCCTGAACGTGCCTGACGGACAGGAAAACGGCACGCTGGTGTTCTCCTATGTAGGCTATACAGCGCAGGAGGTTCCTGTTAACAACCGCTCTTCTATTAATATCCAGATGGCACCGGATTCCAGAACTCTGGGTGAGGTGGTGGTGATCGGCTACCAGACCATCCGGAAAGAAGACCTGACCGGTGCTGCCTCCGTTATTGCTCCTGAGGAGTCTAACAAAGTAACGGCCGCTACTGTAGCAGAGTCTATTCAGGGCCTGGCGCCAGGTGTTACCGTGCGTAACTCCGGTCGTCCGGGTGCCGGTGCTGCCATCGATATTCGGGGTGTTGCCAGCTTTTCTAATACGAGCCCACTCTACGTAATCGACGGTATGATCGCAGATGCTTCTCCTACCATCAATCCAAACGACATTGAGTCCATCCAGATCCTGAAAGATGCCTCGGCGGCTGCCATTTACGGCTCCAGGGCCGGTAACGGTGTAATTATCATTACCACCAAAAGAGGAGCAGAGGGGCCTGCCAAAATAGGCGTTTCTATTAAGCAGGGTGTGCAGCAAATACCCAAGCTGTGGGATGTGATGAATGCCGAAGAATTTGCGACCACCCAACGCCAGCAGTTCCTTAATTCCGGCGATACCCCTCCCGGCAGCGTTTCGCTTACGCCGCCCCCTGCCACAGGCCCTAACAGCGTAAGGCACTGGACTGTTACAGACACCGACTGGCAGGACGAAACAACGCAGCTCGGAACGCTCTCAGATTATAACGTGACCTTATCTGGCGGTGGCGAGGCAGGTAACTACCTCATCTCCGGTTCTTATTTCACGAACGATGGAGTGGTAAAAGGAAATACCTTCGACCGGGCCAGTGTACGTATAAACACGCAAGGCAAAAAAGGCCGCTTTACCTTTGGCGAGAACCTGGTGCTGACCCACTCCTGGGAAGAGCGCCCGCTGCTGGTGAACCCTTTCTACGACATGCCACAACTGCTGCCGGTTATTCCGGTAAGGCATCCGAACTTAATAACGCCCGAAAACCCTGGTGGCTGGGGCTTAGGCGACCAGACGTTTGCTCCTATTTATGGCTGGAACTACCTGGCCATGAGAGAGCTTTTTGAGTCAACGCATAAGTACTCGAGGGTAGTAGGAAATGCCTATGCTGATGTGGAAATCCTGGACGGCTTAACGTATCGTTTTAACGCCGGTCTGGATGCAGGCTTCGATTTTCATCAGAACGTGCGCCGACAGGGCAACTGGGTGCTGGCGCAGGCGTTTGAGCCTACGCACGTGTATCAGGACAGACAGAATTTTAACACTATTCTGTTAGAGCATACCCTTAATTTCAATAAAACTTTTGATCGCCATAATATTAATGGCGTGGTTGGGTATACGCAGCAGTACAGCCGCAGAGATAGAGTGGAGGCAAGACGTAATGAGCTGGTGAACTTCGGCGGCGAGTACCTGACCACCATCGGGTCTGCCATCGGCGACCAGACATCTGAAGGCGGCGTAATTGAAAATTACCGCATTTTAGGTACACTAGGCCGCCTAAACTATACATACGACAACAAATACCTGTTAACCCTGACTGGCCGTTACGACCAGGACTCACGGTTTGGTGCCGATAACCGCAGCAAATTCTTCCCTTCCATAGCACTTGGCTGGAGAATAAGTGATGAGAATTTCTTTAACGCAGACTGGGTGTCCGACCTAAAACTCAGAGCCTCGTACGGACAGTTAGGTATTGCGGCAGCGCTGGGGGCCTGGGAATATATTGGCGTAATAAACAATAACCCACGAGCAGTTTTTGGGCCAAATAACGATGTGATTACTGTAGGTGCCTATCAGGCAAGCCTGGTGAACCAAGACCTGCGCTGGGAAACCAGAACATCACAAAATATAGGCTTTGATGCTTCCTTGTTTAATAATAAAGTAGTGCTATCTGCCGAATATTATTATTCTCTGTCAGAAGATGTGCTGGTTGATCTGCCGATTCCTTTCTATACAGGAAACCTGGGGGGCAACCCCTTTGTGAACGCAGCCTCTATCAGTAACCGGGGGTTCGAGTTCTCTGCCACTTACCGCAGCCAGGAGAATGCCTTTAAATGGGACGCGTCGGCCAACTTCACCACTATTAAGAATAAAGTAGAAGATGTTGGTAACAGGGGAGAAGGAATAGACTATATCGTGGCCGGAAACACCCGTTCTCAAATAGGCCGGGGTATAGGCGAGTGGTATGTGCTCCGGACAGACGGCATCTTCCAGAGTGAAGAGGAGGTTAGAAACCATGTAAACTCAGATGGTACCATTATTCAGCCCTTCTCCAAGCCAGGCGACATCCGCTTTCAGGACCTGAACGATGATGGCCAGATCAACGACGACGACCGGACTTTTAGTGGGTCGCCCTGGCCAACTTTGCAGACAGGTGCTCAGTTTAACGCCGCATACAGAGGCTTCACCTTTAACCTGCAACTGGTGGGCGTGTTTGGGCACACGGTCTACAACGACGTAAGAAGAATCCTCGATTCTTATGTAAACACCAACTTCCGTCGCGACATCAGCCCCTGGACGCCTGAAAATACCAATACTTCCGACCCAAGACTGGCCCGGAATACAGAGGAAGGTGTCATTTTGAACAACAAAGGTGAAAGCGACCGCTGGCTGGAGAGTGCTTCTTATCTACGCATTCGTAACATCGAAATCGGCTATAACCTGCCAGCCTCATTCCTGAGCAGAATCCATACAAACAATGCCCGTGTGTTTATCAGTGGCCAGAACCTGCTGACCTTTACCGGTTACAGCGGCCTTGACCCCGACGTAACAGGCGTAAGTATTCTGGAGAGAGGGATGGATGCCGGAAACTGGCCAGCCAGCCGTGTATATTCTGTTGGGTTGAATTTTGAGTTTTAAGGATAATTGCAAAGGATTTCTTTATGAAAAAGATACTATATCTATTTATGGCTGCCGGCATGTTCCTGGCCAGTTGCGACAACGACCTGGACATTCCGAACCCAAACAGCCCAACTGTAGACCAGTTCTGGCAAAATAGCACCGATGCGCAACAGGGCATAAATGCGATCTACAGTACCCTGCACCGCGGGCCGATTGTGCTGTGGCAATGGTTCTACTACACTGTTCGATCCGATGAGGCCTTTAGCCGCAGCCCCCGGGTAGACATCCCCAACAACATGGATAAGTTCCTGATTACAAATTACAATTTTGGGGAGCTTAACTGGATATATGGCGATAACTACATCGGTATTTTCAGAGCCAACCAGGCGCTGGCCAATATTCCGGATATTGAAATGGATGAGACCTTAAAAGCCCGGTTATTAGGAGAGGCTAAGTTTTTCAGAGGCTACTTCTACTATAACCTGGCCAGCCTGTACGGAAACGTGCCGCTTATTTTGGAACCATCACGGCCAACCGACCTTCCGGAAAATGCCACCAGAGCAGAAGTTTGGGCACAGGCAGCCAGAGACCTCACAGAAGCTGCAGAGGTCTTGCCAACCAGCTATTCGGGCAATGACTTAGGCCGTGTTACAAAAGGAGCCGCCTATGCATTGCTGGCGAAGGTGTACATGCAGCAGCGCAACTGGGATGCCGCACGGGTGCCGCTGGAGTGGCTCGTGACCGGCGAGGGCAAGGATGTGTATAACCTGGTGCCTGACTTCCGCCATAATTTCCTTTCAACAACCGAAAACAACGTAGAGTCGGTGTTCGAGTGGCAGTTTGCCACCAACGAGTCAGAGTTTACAGACAACGACGTACAGACGCCAAACCATAACTATGGCTCTCCGCTCGCTCAGTTTATTGCGCCGGCAAACGTTGGTTTCTCCGATGCTGAAATACACCGCTGGGTGCTGAATGAGTTTAACGAGCAAACTGCCAACGGTCAGAGAGATCCACGGGTGGCGGCTTCCTTTTTCTTCGATTTTATGGATGAAAGAGGTCCTGCCTCCACTATGATTTACGGGCAGACCTTTGAGCAGCGGTATGGTGCCACAGACAACAGAGTCTGGTTACGCAAATTTTCTAATGATGCCGAGCCCGGACGTAACGGCGAAGGTTTCCGATCGGCCAACAATTACCGCTATATCCGGTATGCCGACGTGTTGCTGATGTATGCTGAAGTGCTGAACGAACTTGGCAGAACGGCAGAGGCTTATCCGCATGTGGATCGTGTACGTCAAAGAGCTGGCTTGCGCACCCTCACCCAGGCTAAACCAGGCCTGAGCCAGGAGGCATTTCGCCTGCAGATAGAGCATGAGCGCGTAACCGAGCTGGCCGGCGAAGGCCACCGCTGGAACGACCTGGACCGCTGGGGCTATTTCGAAAATGAGGAAAAGCTGAAAGTGCTTATTCAACGGGACCCGGCCTTCAGCACGTTCAGGTTAGATCGCCACAGGATCCTGCCGCTGCCGCAACGAGACGTGGATATTAACCCGAACTTAAAACAAAACCCGAATTACTAATTTAAGGTGCTTCCTGTCAGGGCCCGCTTTATGTCTGAAAAGGCATGGCAGGGCCCTGACTTTTTTTGATCCTTTGGCAAACCATGTTCAGAGGCGTCCGGATGGCAGATAAAAGTGGAGCCAGCACTTCGGGATAATGAAAAGCCAACCCGGCACGGAGCAGCAGCAGAACCTCCGGAGGGCCATTTTTATTAGAATAATCCGTATACAGGAAACATCTGGTGTAGGCACCGAACCCCTGGAAAAGTGCCGGGAGCAGCTGCACAGTTGCCCATAAAAAAGCGCATATGACATACATGCTTATGAGAACTCCCCAAATTTTATTTTTCGCATTGTATTGTTTCCTGCTGTGTAGCGGCGCAGGTTGCAAAAACGACTCAGACCCTGGCCAGAACACCACTACCCCGCCACCCGCCGGCCCCGAAACAACTTTTACCAACCCGCTGCTCCCCAGCGGCCCCGACCCCTGGGTGGCGCAGAAAGACAGCTTCTACTACTACACCCACACCTTAGGAAACCGCATTGCGCTGGCCAGGACCAGGCACATGTCGCAGCTCAGAGAGGCGCCGCTGCAAACCATCTGGACTCCTCCTGCGCAGTGGCTTTACTCCCGCAACCTGTGGGCCCCGGAACTGCACTTTGTCGATGGCAAGTGGTATGTCTATTTTGCCGCTGATGGAGGGCAGGACAAAGACCATCGGATGTACGTGCTGGAAAACGCCTCGGCAGACCCTACCACCGGCACCTGGGAGTTTAAAGGCAAGATTGCAGACTCCTCCGACAAATGGGCCATAGACGGAACCGTGCTGGAGCACAACGGGAAACAGTATTTTCTATGGTCGGGATGGCGCGGCGACAATGACCCCGGCGTACAGCAGCTCTACATAGCCCGCATGACCAACCCCTGGACCCTGGAAGGCGAAAGAGTGATGCTATCGGAGCCGGTGTACCCCTGGGAGCGGAATGGACTGGTAAACGAGGGGCCGCAGGTGCTGAAGAACAAAGCTGGCCAGGTTTTCCTGATCTACTCCGCCAGCGGCTGCTGGACCGACGATTACGCCCTGGGGATGCTGACCTTAAAAGAGGGCGGAGACCCCTTAAAGCCAGCCGACTGGACTAAAAAACCGAACCCTGTCTTTTCAAAAAGTCCGGCAGGCAATGCCTATGGTCCGGGCCACAACGGCTTCTTTACATCGCCTGACGGCACCGAAGACTGGATCATTTACCACGCCAACTCATCGCCGGGGCAGGGCTGCAGTGGTGGCCGCAGCCCCCGCATGCAAAAATTTACCTGGAACACGGACGGAACGCCAAATTTTGGGGAGCCTGTTTCCCTGAGTTCCCAAATTAGCCGGCCATCAGGAGAGGTGAAATAGCGATAAGTGCAATTAGATTTTCTGAAGGTAAAGTTGGTGCTTTTCTGATTCTTTACCTGTTCCTGTTGTAAAAAAACGAAACACCGGCAGAGGCTCAGGAGGGCTGTTTTCATTAGAATAATTTAGTTTAATGTGCTGATGTACTAATTGTTCAAGTTGGAAGTTTTCAATTTAAAGATTTGAAGATGAGAAGATTTGGAAATGAAGGACCTGAGCTGGCTATCTCACGAATCCCAGCCGTGAGCGCTAAGACTTTCACCATACAACAAGGTAGCATAAAGGCACCGAGTCCAGCAGCAGCTAAGACCGTTGGCACCAATAGGTATTGGAATATGCCTCTCCTTACATATGCAGGCACTAGAATAATTGCGGTTCAATTTTATATATAAAATTAGAAGTGTATAGAATTATTCTGAAAGAGAAGGATAAAACAAAACTGTTTTGCGCTGTGGGCATTCTGAAATTTTTAAATTCTATAAATTCTTGGGGTAGGGGGCCTATAGAAAGGTTCTGCCAAAAAAATTTGCAAAAGCTCCCCTTGCTCCGAGATTGTTTTTTGAAATGGAACTGAGAGAGCTGCCAATAAAAGTTCATCATACCCATACCAGCCACGTCAACATACCCATAAAAACATGAGAAAAAAACGCATCCTTTTCCTGTTTGTCCTGCTCTTGCAGGCAGGTTTACTTGCCGCCCAAGCTTCCAAGTGGCAGCCTGTGGCAGGGAAGATTATGAGCCCCTGGGCCGAAAAAGTAAATCCAGCCGACCCCTTGCCGGAGTACCCGCGTCCGCAGCTCGTGCGCGACAATAACTGGCAGAACCTCAATGGCCTTTGGGAGTACGCCATCCTGCCAAAGGCGCAGCAGGAAACCAGACCCACTGCCTTCGATGGCAACATCTTGGTGCCCTACCCGGTAGAGTCGGCGCTGTCGGGCGTTGGCAAAACAGTGGGAGCGGAGCAGGTGCTGTGGTACAGGCGGCTGGTGCAGGTGCCCGCCAAACTGCGTCGGCAGAAGGTGCTGCTGCATTTCGGAGCCGTAGACTGGCAGTGCGATGTGTATGTGAACGGCAAGAAGGCCGGCAGCCACCAGGGTGGCTACGACCCTTTCAGTTTTGATATCACGCCGCTGCTCAACAACACCAATCAGCAGGAAATTACCATCAGCGTCTGGGACCCCAGCGACGACGGCCCGCAACCACGCGGTAAGCAGGTAAAGAAACCGGAGTCTATCTGGTACACGCCTGTAACCGGCATCTGGCAGACGGTCTGGCTGGAGGCAGTGCCTCAGACGTATATCGCCGCCACGCGCCAAACACCATCGGTAGATGCGGGCACTGTAACCATAACAGCAAACGTGCCGCAGGCGCAGGCAAATGATAAAATCAGGGTATCGGCCTGGGAAGGAAAGAAGAAGATAGCCGAGCAGGAGGTAGCAGCCAACGCCGAAGCCAATCTGAAACTCCCGAATCCAAAGCGCTGGTCTCCTGGTAATCCACATTTATACGACCTGCAGGTGGCCCTGGTGCGAAACAACAAGGTGCTGGACCAGGTGAAGAGCTACTTTGCCATGCGCAAGATCAGCATGGAGCCCGATGCCAACGGCATTCAGCGCATGCTGCTCAACAACGAGTTCGTGTTTCAATTCGGCCCGCTCGACCAGGGTTGGTGGCCCGATGGATTATACACAGCTCCCACAGAAGATGCCCTTTTGTTTGATATTGAAAAGACAAAGGAAATGGGCTTTAACATGATTCGGAAGCACGTAAAGGTGGAGCCTGCCCGCTGGTATTACCACTGCGACCGCCTGGGCATGCTGGTGTGGCAGGACATGCCCAACGGCGACTGGGGCCAGTTCTGGGAGAACAACCCGGGTATTGAAGGTCGCGGCGGCGACATGGAGCGCACCACGGAGTCAGAACAGATTTTCCGGACCGAGTGGGCCGAGATAATGGATGACCTGCACAACTTTCCGAGCATTGTGGTGTGGGTGCCGTTCAACGAAGCCTGGGGCCAGTTCAAAACTGTGGAGATAACTGAGTGGACGATGCAGCGCGACCCATCCAGGCTGGTGAACAGCGCCAGTGGCGGCAACTTCCACCCGGTGGGCCATATCATAGACCTGCACAACTACCCCGACCCGGCCATGCCCCGTGCCGACCTCTTCGGGCAGAAGCAGATTTTGGCGCTGGGAGAATATGGCGGCCTGGGTTTGCCCATAGAAGGCCATACCTGGCAGGAAAAAGACAATTGGGGCTACCAGAGTTTTAAAAGTGCAGATGAGCTCTTTAAACGCTACAGCTCCTTTATCGACAGGCTGGAAGAACTCATCCCGAGAGGCTTGTCGGCAGCCATCTACACCCAGACCACCGATGTGGAAATAGAAACGAACGGCCTCATCACCTACGACCGTAAAGTAATAAAAGTGCCGGTAGAGAAGCTGAAGCAAGTCCATGCCAAACTCTACAACCCAAGTCTGGTGAAAATGAAGTAGCGGGAGGAGAGGGCTCGCTGTCAGTGTGGTTTGGACGAACAGGCATCAGCTTCTTCATGGGTTCCGTTTAGGTATGCCCAAATGGATGCTGACAAAATATGGCCATGAAAAGAGCCCAGGAAGCCTCTGGAGGGCCATTTTTATTTAAATAATTGCTCTCTTATACAACTGAATTTGCTGGCATGCACTTTACCTGTCTTGCTGCATCTAAACTTTAATTATAAAATTTAATTTCAGGAAACATGACATATCAGACTCCAAAGTGGCTGCTGTTGCTCCTAGCCTTTACTGCCTGTAATTCGGCCTCTGATCAGACCGCAGACGGTCAGCAGGCAGCGCAGCAGGAGCAGCGCTACACCGGCAACCCGATTCTGCCCGGCAATTTTGCGGACCCGCACATTCTGCAGCACCAGGACACGTTTTACATCTACGCCACCACCGGCGCCGAAGCCACCGTCTGGCGCTCTGCCGATTTCGTGAACTGGAAACTCACCAAGCTGAACTGGCCCACCAGCATGCAGCAACCCGACATCTGGGCACCGGGCATTACCAAAGGAACAGATGGCAGGTTCTACCTCTACACCTCCACCAACCACAACATTTATGCTGGCGTGGCTGACCATCCGCTGGGGCCATTTGCCAACCTGCTGGGTGGCGACAGCATCTTTATCAAAAACCGGCAGTGGTGGGAGAAGATGCACAGCATCGATGCTGACCCCTTTGTAGACGACGATGGGCAGGCCTACCTCTACTGGGGCTCCGGCTTCGACTTTAAGGATGGCATTTGCGCCGTGGGCTTGCTCAACAACGACATGGCCTCTTTTAAAAAGCAGCCTGAACTTATTACGCCCGAAGGCTATTTTGAAGCCCCGCACATGATGAAGCGCAACGACATCTACTACCTGATGTACTCCGATGGCCTCTACTACGACTCCACCTACAAAGTGCGCTACGCCATGTCCGACAAGCCCACCGGTCCGTTTAAGCAGGGCAAGAATAGCCCCATCCTCAAGGCCACGCCCGATGGCAAGATCAGTGGCCCGGGCCATCATTCTACCATCAAACTCAGAGATGAGTACTACATGGTGTACCACCGCCATGTGTACCCTTTTTACAAAGGCATCCGGCAGGTGTGTATCGATAAGATGGAGTTTGAAGAGGATGGGGCTATAAAACGGATGGTCGCCACACAGGAAGGAATTCCGCTGGATTTTGCAAAGTCGAAGCCCGGCCGTCGGCAACTCCACCCGGTAGCCGTAGAGGCCTCTGGCACGGTAGGGCCGCTATACGATGCGGGCAGGGCCATCGATGAAAATAACGGCACCCTGTGGGCAGTCGATAAAAATGCGTCGAATGCCTGGCTGAGAGCCGATTTAGGCAAAGAAGAAACAGTGCGTGCGGTGTCGCCGGTGTTTGATGAGGTAATGGGCAATTACGATTATAGCATAGAAAGCTCAACCGACGGAGAGAACTGGAGCCCCTATGCCAAAGGCAACAATGCCACCGCCACGGAATGGCCCGTAGAGCACCAGAGAGAAGCAAAAGCCCGGTTTATCAGAATACAAATAACCAACAACATGCCGCACGCTGAACGGACAGGGCTGTGGGAGCTGAAGCTGTATTAAGTTAAAGTAGGCGCACAAAAAGCCTGAGCGCAAACCACGCGGCAGTTAGAAATTATTCTAATGAAAATGCCCTTCCGGAGGCCTTTGGTACTGCCGCTGCTCCTAAGCTATCTTAAGCTATATAATGAGCGTCTGTAATCAAATATCTTATTTCCTGAACTTAACTCTCAACCCATGAAAAAGCACTTTTTCATATTCCTTTACAGCTGTTTGCTGCTCTCCTGCAGCAGCAACAGGTCAGAAGAGGCAGTAGAAGACGCTACGGTTGCTGCCGCCTCAGGCACCACGTATACCAACCCCGTGCTTCCCGGCGATTATGCTGACCCCTCGGTGGTGCGGGTAGGAGACGACTACTGGGCCACCGCCACCTCCTCCGAATGGGCGCCGCTGTTCCCGCTGCTGCATTCCAAAGACCTGGTAAACTGGGAGACTGTAGGCCACGTGTTCCCGGAAAACCTGCCCGAGTGGGCCGAGGCGCATTTCTGGGCTCCGGAGATTGCCTACGAAAACGGGAAATACTACATCTATTACACCGCTAAAAAGAAAGGCGGCAACCTGTGTGTGGGCGTAGCCAGCGCCACCAGCGCTACCGGCCCCTATACCGATCACGGCCCCTTAATTTGCCAGGAAGTCGGCTCCATAGATGGTTTTGAGATAAGAGACGAGAAAGGCGATCTGTACCTGGTCTGGAAAGAAGACGGGAACAGCCGGGGCCTGCCAACGCCCATCTGGGCCCAGCAAATGAACGAGGAGCGCACCGCCCTCACCGGCCAGATGTTCGAGATGTTTCGCAACGATCCCGACTCCTGGGAGGGAGGCCTGGTGGAAGGATCGGCCATTGTACGCAGAAACGGTTACTATTACCATTTCTATGCCGGCGATGCCTGCTGCGGCCGCGAGTGCACCTATGGTATAGGCGTGGCAAGGGCCAAAACTTTGCAGGGCCCCTGGGAGAAGCACCTCGAGAACCCGATTATGCAGAAAAACGACGACTGGAAGTGCCCCGGCCATGGAACAGTGGTAACAGACGCCAGCGGACAGGATTATATGCTCTACCATGCCTACAGCACCAGCGCCTCGGTATACCCGGGCCGCCAGGGAATGCTGGATAAGATCTTGTGGGAAGAGAATGGATGGCCACGCTTCGAGACCAACTCACCCGCCATCAGTGCCTCGCTTGCGCATAAGGCGGCTGCCACTACTGCCACAGCCAGAGAGGTGCAGGAAGAATTCATGGAAGCCGAACTCTCGCAGCGGTGGCAGTGGCCGGTAGGGCAGAAGCCAACCTTTAGCCTTACGGCAGGTTCTGAGGGTACGCTTGCCCTCACAGCCTCTCCCGACAGAATTGGGGCAACACTGGCACAACGCACCTTGCAGGCCGATTATACAGCCACTACTGCCATTCAGAAAAGCTCCCTGCCTGCAGGCGTCATGGCAGGTTTAACAGCCATAGGCGATCAGGAAAATGCCGTGGGGGTGGCCTTGCGGAACGACGAGATCGTGCTCTGGTCTGTAAGAGGAGGCAAAGAGGAAACTGTGGCAAAAACAGCGGCTCCAAAAGCAGGTATTATTCAGCTCAGGCTCATAACCACCCAAGGAGATCAAATGACCTTTGCCTGGAGCACCGACGGTGCCACCTGGAACGACCTGCATGGCGGAAAGGCGGTAAACGCCGACTACCTTCCACCCTGGGACAGAGGCGTGCGCGTGGGGCTTACTGCCAAAGGACCTGCCACTGCTACAGCCACCTTCAACTGGTTCAGGATGAGCGTGTCGGAGCAAGAGTAGACTCGCCGGGTTGAGCAGGTTGCTTACAAGGTGCACCTGCTCAACCCGGCCGGGCTTTCAGTGTCCGCGGTCGGAGGTCAGTTTCTCAAACAGAAAGGTGTAAAAAAACGCCTTGTCTACGTTTGTGGCTACCTGCACCCACTGCCCCGTGCCGGGAGCACGGAAAACCTTTCCTGCCGATGGCCCGGCCGTTACAACATCCAGCTCCATTTCCTGCAGCGTAAAAGCCTCCGGAATAGCCAGGTAGCTGGAGGTGAGCACATCCCACATAAAGTAGGTGTAGTCGTAAGAAGGAATCGTGTCGATGGTGGTGGCCCAGAACTGACCAGCCAGGTGCGCATAAAAAGCCGAAGCCTGTGCCGCCAGCTTTCTCAGGAACTCGAACGTTACCGGCACATGGTTAGCAGTATCCAGTGGCACGATGGTGAGCGGTATGCCAGCCTTAAAGAGCTTGCCGGCAGAAGCCGGGTCCCAGAAAACATTCCATTCCGCGGTGCCGTCGTGGTTGTAGGTGCGCACATTGCCATGCACGTCTATGGCGCCGCCCATCCATACAATCTCCTTTATTTTGGTTTTGATCCCGGGATGTTTCTCAAACGCCAGTACCAGGTTGGAGCAGGGACCTGTCAGGAGCACTGTTACCGGCACAAGGGCAGCAGACAATTTACGGACGAAAAAATCACAGCTGTTCTCGGCGTGCTCAAGCTTCTGCGGGCAAGCCACATTAATCAGATCAGGGAGGGCATTGAGCATTTTAGGTTTGGCACGCCAGTCGGCCGGGAAGGCGTTAATGCCATGGTAATGGCCCACGCTTACTTCTATGTGCTTCTTATCCGTAAGAGATAGAAGCTTATGCGTTGTTTCGAAGGCGGTTTCAGCGTAGCAATCGGCCGGTGTAATAGAGATGCCTGTCAGTTCTGCCTCATCCAGCAGCAGGAGCAGGAGCAGCGAAAGGAAATCGTCAACACCGCCATCATGATCGAACAGGACAGGCCTGGGAAGTTGCGCAGTTGTTTGGTTCATGCGGCAATATAGCACATGATCTTCGGGGAAGGAATCCAGGATAAAGGAGAGAAGCGTTTTAGCCCGATTATTCTAATGAAAAAGCCCCTCCGGAGGCACTGCTGCCCCTGCTGCTGCTGTCCAGAGCCACACCTTTATAAAAAGTAATTAGAAATTCACTCATTCATTCATTCATTCATTCATTCACTCACTTAAAATTCAAGCCTTCGCTATCGCCTGTTTTATCACCTGCGTCAGTTGGTGGCCCGGCACGGCACCGGCCTGTTTCCAGACGATCTGCCCGTTATGGAAAAGGATAAAAGTGGGCACACCCTGCACCCGGTACTGGCTGGCAGCGGCCTGGTTGTGGTCTACGTTCACTTTCAGCACCTTTAGCTTGCCCGAAAACTCTTTTGCCACCTGCTCCACAATAGGGTTCATGGTTTTGCAGGGGCCGCACCAATCAGCGTAAAAATCGACCAGCACCGGCATGCCCGGGCTATTGATGAGTTCATTAAAGGATTTCTTTGCCATATTGCCCAACATAAATTAAAAAATGCTACCCTTTCTGATACGGCAGCAACACAAAAATGATCGCTCTCCGAGCGCCTCGAGCAGCTAAAACGGACAAATAGATGAAGCCTGCAGCGCGATTTTGAACGTGCGCATACCCTTAAAAATGAGAAGTTTGTAGTTGCCTAAAGGTTGAAATCAAAAAAATGGCAGCGACGCGGGATATTACATTTTATATTTGCTATATTTAAGCTTACATAAACCCAAACCGACTATATGGCAGTTTTTAACGGAAACGAAGGGGGCGAAATAGATCTGGCCACCGCCCAGGCATGGACGCAGAATTACCGCGACATGCATAAAAATGAAGACGTGGTAAAAGCTCACTTTTTTGGACGCGAGGTGCTGCAGCGGCTGCTGGCGCAGGACGGTTGCATGGGCGCCAGAATGTATTACGGCATAGACGACTCCGGTAAAAAACAACTGATCCTGATTGGCGTGGATGCGGATGGAAATGATCAGGAAGATGGAATAGTTTTGGATAAGTCATCCAGTTGTCCTCCATACTGTAGTGTTGGCTCGTTGGCAGGTAAGTAATTTTGAATGGCCATTTTATTCAACATAATTAAGGAACTTTCTGCTTTTAGTATTCTGGCCCCTCTTTTGTATAGTCTGAGCCTGCTCCGCACCACAAAGCACAGGCTTATTTTGCAGATCTTCTGGTTTTCTGTTCTTATTGCACTGGTAGAAGCAGGCGGATGGATAACAGCAGCGCATCAGCAGAACAACCTCTGGATGTCTCATGTGTACGTGCCGGTAGAGTATGCGATTCTGGCCTTCATTTACTATTACGCCTTTGATGCTGCCAGCGTACGAAGGTTAATTTTGATCTCTATCATATTCTTTTTCCTGTTTAGTGCCTTTAATGTGCTATATTTGGAGGGCCTTACCACCTATAATTCTTACCCAAGGTCTATAGAGAGCGTTTTCATGGTTGGTCTGGCTATGTTGTATTTTTACCAGAAGCTAAAGCGCATCGACCAGAAAGAGTTGTTTGATGACCCCTATTTTATGTTGAGTGCGGGGGTGATGTTTTATTTTGCGGTTTCATCGGTGTATAACTCACTTTTTAATGTCATGCTGGACTATCCGAGGGAGTACATGATGCTGAGTATGATTGCTGTTAATTTTTCGAATATAATTTTTAATATAGTGCTGGTGTTAGTGCTAAGGAGAGTGCCGAAGGGGTGAGTCCGTTTTTGCCATTTGTAATAGCGACCACTATCATACTGCTGCTGGCCCTAGGTCTGATAGGTTTTCTGATCTTATACCAGAGGCGGCTTATCAGGCATCAGGAGCATTTGCGGCAGCTGCAGGAAACAAGGCAGCGGCAATTGCTGGAGGCGGCGCTGGAGGCCCAGGAGGCAGAACGAAGGCGTTTGGCCCGCGACCTGCACGATGAGGTGGGTACCATGCTGGCCCTGGCTAAGATGCAGGCAGGGCAGTGGGTAAATGCTTCTTCAGAAGATGCGGCAACAGATGGCAGCCTTGCGATACAAAAACTGAAGGTGAAACTGGATGAGGTGATGAGCAGCGTCCGCCGGATATCGCATGACCTGATGCCCGTTGTGCTGAACAAGTACGGACTGGTGCAGGGCATCGAGAGCCTGAGGCGCAGCTTACCTGTCGATAGCAACCTGCACGTAAAGTTTGAGTGCAATGAGCCGGCACGGCGTGTGGCACAAAGGCTGGAACTGGCCCTGTACAGAATCCTGCAGGAGTTGCTGGCCAACACTATAAAGCATGCAGCAGCCACAGAGATTTATATACGGCTCCATTTTGAAGCTGATAAGCTGATGCTGACCTATACCGACAACGGCAAAGGGTTTGACTACCAGAACCTGTTAGACAATGCCTACGCAGGGCTGGGGCTTACAAACCTCCAGAGCAGGATTGCTCTCCTGAATGGAACACTTGATTTTAGCTCAGAGAAGGGTAGCGGTGTAACTTTTGTCGCCTCTATTCCAACTGACAATAATTAGATAATACATTAAATTATGGACCGAAAGCCAATCACCTTAGCCGTAGCTGATGATCATACACTCTTCCGGAAGGGACTGCTGGAAATCATGAAGAGCTTTGAGGAGATAACCATACTCTACGATGCCGGCACTGGGTTTGAATTGCTGGAGAAGATAGAATATGCCATACCCGATGTGGTGCTGTTGGACCTGGAAATGCCTGATATTGATGGCATTGCTACTGCCCGCTATATTATCAGCAAATTTCCGGATGTAAAAATTCTCCTGCTCTCTATGTACGGAGAGGAGCAACTGGTGGAGAACCTGTTGGAAGAAGGAGTACATGGCTACCTCACCAAAGCAGCAGAGCCGGATGAGTTGCGCAACGCCCTGCAGGTGGTGTATCAAGGGCAAAAATATGTTCAGAAGCTGCCAAACCAGCCCTTCGCCAATTAATTCGACCTGCTGCCTGCGCTGCCTTGTCTGGCGGAACAGGTGGTAAAACTCCTGAAATCCCGTATCAAGCTGCACCATAAGGGATGCGGCAGGATTGGTAGAGGACTGGGGGGCAATAAAATTCTGAAATACAGATGATCAAATAAGCGTGTTTCAACCGGTACAGTGCTCCTCCAATTTGATTTTTAGAAAGGTTTGATGCTTGTTAAGCCATTTAAAAGTATATCTACCATAATTTCTAATTTGGAGAAGCAATAGGTCTTCTTCGCTGTACTGCCATTGTGGCTGCTGGTTAACCTCCTGTCAGGGCCTTTCTCAAAACCATCTGGCACCAGATGGTGTTTTAAGAAATAAAGCAACTTAAAGCCTTGAGGAAACAATGGCCAGAAAGCAGGAGATACTTGTTTGTGAACTTTGCGAACGGGAAGTACAGTACCTGTCGCGGCACCACCTGGTGCCTCGCGAAGAAGGTGGCCGCTACGGACCAACCGCAGAGCTCTGCCAACCCTGCCACAGCACCCTCCACCTCACGTTCAGCAACCAGGAACTGGCCACAATTTACAACAGTATAAGCGCTCTGAAGTCGGCGGAGGGACTGCAAAAGTATCTGAAATGGGTCAAAGGCCGCCCCATAGAACGCATTTCCAACAGAAGAAGCCGGGCCAGGCGCAAAAGGTAAACGGCTTGCATTAGGAACTCAAACATGGCGCTGTAAAAATTTCTGCGCCAGGTTTGAGTTCCTTCCGCAACGTCGGTTACGACTATACCTCCGTACTATTTCCCTGTTCCTTTAGCTTCAGTACCAGGTCTATTTTAAACTGGTGCAGGCTGTCTTCCAGGCCTGCCGGGTAGCTGTGCGGGTTCAGGTAGCGCCTGATGCTCTCGTGCAGCGTGTTTAGCTCCTGCTGCACCTTGGCTTTTATGTCTGGTAAGGCAGGCGGGGCATACTGCAGCTCGCCTTTCACAAAAACTGGCACCAGCAGGTCTTTGAAAGCGGTGCCCGGTACAATGGTTTTGCGGCGTGTGCTGTCTGCGGGGTCTACAATCACCACACGCTCAGGTTGCTTTTCCGCTTCGTTAAAAATCATGTCGGCCAGAGAGCCGTTCTCGTTGTAGAACCGCCGCACCTGCAGTATGCCTGGCGTAGAGGTTTTTGCCAGTTGCTCCGAGAGCTTTATTTTGTAAGACCACTCCCCGTTTTCCTGTTGCAGGGCCGCCAGCTTGTAAACCCCGCCAAGAGCCGGCTGGTCGTAGGCCGTTACCATCTGGGTGCCTACCCCCCAGATGTTCACCTTAGAGCCTTCCTGGCGCAGACTGGTAATAATGTGCTCGTCCAGGTCGTTGCTGGCTACAATGTTGGTATTAACGTAACCGGCGGCGTCGAGCAGTTTGCGGGCCTCTACGCTAAGGTAAGTCAGGTCGCCGGAGTCGAGCCGGATGGCATTGAAGGTAAACCCCTGATCCTTCAGCTCGTTGGCGGTAGCGATGGCCTTTTTTACTCCTTCCAGTGTGTTATAGGTATCAACCAGAAAGACAGAGTCGTAGGGGAAGGCCTCGCCATAGGCTCTGAAGGCTTCCTGCTCGGAAGCAAAGGCCTGTACCCAGCTATGGGCATGGGTGCCGCTGAGCGGAATGCCGAAAAGCTTTCCGGCGAGCACATTAGAGGTAGCGGCGGCACCCCCAATATAAGCGGCCCGGCTGGCTGCCAGCGCTCCGTCTATGCCCTGCGCCCGGCGCATGCCGAACTCCACCACCCGGTGGCCTTTGGCCGCATCTGCCACACGCGCAGCCTTGGTAGCGATAAGCGTCTGAAAGTTGATGATCGTAAGCAGGGGCGTTTCGATGAGCTGCGCCTGCAGGAGCGGACCGCGTACCCTTATCAGCGGCTCGTTCGGGAACACGACTGTTCCTTCCGGAATGGCGTCTACATCGCAGGTAAAGCGCATCTGGCGCAGGTAGTCCAGAAAAGCGGGCTCGAACAGGGGTTGCTGCCGGCTTCCTTTCAGGCTGGCCAGGTACGCCAGGTCTTCTTCCTGAAACCGGAGCTGCTCCAGGTAGTTGATGGCGTGGGCTAAACCCGCTGCTACAGTGTAGCCGCCCTTAAACGGGTTTTTGCGAAAGTACAGGTGGAATACAGCTTCCTGCTCGGCCATGCCCTGCTTCCAGTAACCATAGGCCATGGTAAGCTGGTACAGGTCGGTGAGCAGCGAAAGGGAGGTGGCGTAAATGTCGTTTAATTTCATAACATGTTTTACAAAGGTGATGGCCCGAAGAACAGCTTTTGAGCTGGCTTCGGGGAGTTGCCATGGTCTAGTACTTTCAGCGATGCCTTGCCGGGTCCGGTTGGGAAGCATAAAAGGCTGCCTTTCAGAATTATTCTAATCAAAAAGGCCCTCCGGAGGCACTTCTGCTCCTGCTGCTGCTGATCCGGTTTTCTGCTACAGTTTCATCGGGAGGCACAAAGCTTGTTTCAAGTAAGGATTTATCCTTGGATGTGGCAACAATTCACCGGCACAATTTTTAACTTTACAATATGATACAGCGGCAATTTATTCCCTTTTCTGAACTAAAGCAGCACAAGGCTATAATAGTAGACAGTATGCACCCGAATGGACTGGTATTATCGCATTGGCGGGGCGCTCCCACGCCTGCTGAAGTACGCGACAATACCAGCGCCGCCATGGTGCTGCACGCGCTGCGGCTGAACCTGCCCGGTTTAGAGTTACCTTACGTTACGGCCAATCACTTTGATATAGATGGCTTTGTGGGTGTCTGGAGCCTGCTGCACCCGGAGCTGGCCCTGCAGAACGAGGAGGTGTTGCGGCAAATGGCCCTGATCGGCGATTTCAGAGAACTCGACCTGAACCATCCGCTGGCAGGGGAGGCCCTGAAGCTGGTTTGCTGGATAAATGCACGGGAGAAGGAGCTGTTCTATCCGCCTTTCGGTGCGGAGCAACTGCCAGAGTCGGAGGTGACGCTGTGCCCTAAAAAGTTTGCTTACTTCCTGCGCGAGTTCGGCCGTGTGCTCCAGGACCCCGATTGGGAGAAAGCTGCCTGGGAGGAGGAAGTGGGAGAGGTGCTGCTCGGTTACCGCGATATGTACACGCCAGAGGCGAAGATTACCCGCCATCCGGCTATCGGCCTTATCGTACTGGAGCTGCCGGAGCCGCTTCATTACTATGCCCTCTTCAGCCGTACGCAAGGCTTTGATATAGTGCTGACCTGCTACAGCGACAACCGGTATGAGCTGGAGTATAAGTATACCACCTGGGTAGACCTCAGCTCCAGGCCTACGCTGCCCCGCCTTAACCTGGCACCCCTGGCGGCACGGCTTAACGCGTTGGAGAAATCAGGCCGCACCTGGACCGGCGATGCCATTACAGAAACCGGCCCACTGTTGCGGCTGGATGGCGAAGCACTTACCCACATGGAAGCCTACGATAACCCGACCTCACGCAAAATCCATAGCTCTTCTATTGCGGTGGAGGAACTGAAGCAGGTGGTCACAGCTTTCTTTACGGAAGCTTATGCCGGCCTGGAGCCACGTTACTTCTGGAGCTGGAAAGAGATAAAGGAGCTGCAGCAAAAGCTGCCATTCTGATGGGTAGTTTGCGCCTGACGCTGTTCAGAACAAATCATGCCCTGGTTTGATTAAAAATGGAGGTTAGGCGTATAAAACAGGAAACGGGCCTTTTTTCGGCTACCATTTACCTTACAATGGATGAAGGGCAGGAGGTACTTATTTTAGCCATGGCCCCGGTACCAACCTACTTTACTTAAAAATACATAACCTTGAAACTGCTTTACTTGAAGTCTGTCTTACTCTGCCTGCTGCTCTTCTGGGGTTGCAAGCAAGACCCGGGCAATACCCACGAAACCCGCCACAGGCAGGAGAGGCCAGTTGCTGACGCACCAACTTCTGAAGTGCCTGTTGCTGAAGCAGAGCAGCCTCAGCCGGAAAACAGAAAACCTGAAAAAAGAGCCGGCGACAGGGTAGTGGCCGTGAAAGATGGCGATACGATGGACCTGCTTCGGAACGGGCAGGTGATAAAAGTGCGCCTATATGGCATCGACAGCCCGGAGAAAAACCAGGACTTTGGGCAGCGGGCAAAACAGTATGCCTCCGACCTGGCCTTTGGCAAGTACGTGCAGCTCATAGCACACAACACCGACCGCTACGGCCGCACTGTGGGTTCCATTATTCTGCCAGACGGACGTAACTTGAACGAAGAGATGGTGCGCGCCGGGTTTGCCTGGCATTACAAGGAGTATTCCAAAGACCAGAACCTGGCCAACCTCGAAACAGATGCCCGCCGTTTTAAACGTGGCCTTTGGAAAGACCCCAACCCGATGCCGCCCTGGGATTTCCGCAAAAATAAAAGCACCATCCTGGCTGAAGCTGCCGCAGCCGAAAACGCCAAAGCTCCGATTCCGGCTGGAGCAACCAAACGAATTGTTTACCTTTGCAACAGCTCCGGTTCTGCCGTTTATCATGTTTCTACCACTTGCTCTGTGCTAAAACGCTGCAAAGCCGGGGTGCTGAAAATGACAGAGGCAGAAGCCATCAGGCAGCATGGCCGCAGGCTCGACAAAACGTGCAGTTCCTGAGCACTGCTGCTTGCCGTATGTAGAAATCCGTATACCTAACCCATGACAACAAAGTTCACCAACCCTTTTCCGGGCTTGTCCTTCTTAAAGGAATTTAACGTTTTTGTGCTGTTTCTGACGGTTTTCGCTGCCGCCTGCCAGGCGCCGGAGCAGGAACATACAGACGGTACAACTGCCATTGATCAAACAGAAGCCGCTGCGGCAGATTCTGCTGCCCAGCAGGAACGCAGGCCTGCACCACAATTTCACCGGATCCCGACGGAGATGGCCCGCGACAGAGTATATGTCTGCGACGATGCCAACGCCGATGTTTTCCACACCAAGTACGACTGCGAAACCCTGAACGGCTGCAAAACCCTGAAGAAGAATGTGATGCTGCTACGCGCTGTAGAAGATTACGGCCGCTACAACTGCGACATCTGCAGCAAAGACCTGGCTGTTATTTTCGATGAGCAGCAGGTGATCCAAAGGCGGTAATTAATGTGCTGATTTTTTAATGTGCTGATGGGCCAATTGTTAAATGGCTACATGGTTGATTGGTTAAGTTGGAGATGAGCAGATTGGGAGATGGTTCTGCCAACAGGAAGGACAGTATCAATAGGATTCATAAAAATGTAGCCGCACCACTCGCGGGTGCTCATGACCTCGAGCAGCAGCAGAGCCTCCGGAGGACCTTTTCTATTAGAATAATCAGCCATCCCATCAAGTAGCCACCCTGCTCCTCCTCTCACGCTGATGCAGCCGGAAAAAGCCCTGCTTCTAGTGTCTTTTTTCAGCAGCAGCAACAAGACGCTCCGGAGGGGCAAAACCATTGGAATAATTAGATACTTGCCTGTATCGCGGAAACTGGGAATAGTCAGCTTGCCCGGTTAGAGCTTTCTGCTATGCAACACCAGCAGCGGCACATCGGCTTTATAGGTCATTTTCTCGGTCAGGCTACGTGAGAAGAGCTCCTGGAAAAACCCTTTGTCTTTGCGGAGTATAGCTACCAGGCTGGCTTCCGATTCATTATAGTAAGCTTTGATCCCATCCATGCGGTGCCTGCTCACTACTTCCTGAAACCGCATCGGGCTATCCGGGAACAGGCGCTGCAGCTCCTCCCAGAACTGCTGTGCCTTGGCTCCGCTTTCCGGGGTGGCCTCTCTCGAAACATGGATCACATCTACTGTGGCATCAAAAAGATTGGCCATTTCCCAAACCTGTTGCAAAGCATATTTGTCTTCTTCCACATAGTCTGAGGCATAAATAATTTTCCGGATGTCAGGCCAGTTAGCCGTGGCCGGGATGGTGAGTACAGGGCAGCGGACCTGCTCTATCACCGCTTCGGCATTGCTGCCAATCAGCAGCTCTTCCAGGGCGCTGCCACCGCCGGTAGTACCCATCACAATCATGTGGTAACCTTCGGTGCTGGTCAGGTGCTCGGCAATATCTGTCAGGAGCGATTCTTTTATGATATAATCGCAGGAAAAGCCATTGTTGCTGCCACTATATTTCTCTTCGATCCGGTGTTGCAGGTCCTTCATTTTTTCATGCGCATCCCTGATCTGTTCCTGCAGTAGTTCACTGGCGATCAGAGCTGTTTCGGAGGTGTCTACCACGGGCAGGTGCACCACGTGCAGGAGCGTAAGGCGTGCACCCGCGCGTTGCGCAATGGTAGCGGCATAGTCTACCGCCTTCATAGCCGTTTTAGAAAAGTCGGTTGGGCAAAGAATCTTTTTCATAGACGTTGGTATGGGTGTTCAGGAATACGTATATCCTGGTTTGCCTATGTATACGTGCCGGGCAAAAAGAGATTAGCGATTTTAGGGAAATCAGTTCGAAACATATTATCAGACGTTGCTTTTCGTATGATATTGATCAGGCGCCCAACTCAAAACATAAAATCTTTAAACAAAAAAAGTCCCCCACTGAAACAGCGGGGGACTTTTTTATATAGTTGAGTTGATGTTACTGCTTGCTGCCGTCTACTTCTTCGTAGTCTACGTCGGTTACGCCGCCATCGGCTGAGGCTCCCTGGGCACCAGCATCTGGTCCTCCGGGCTGGCCGTTGCCGCCTGGTGCGCCACCTGGCTGGCCTTGTGTGGCTGCGTACATCTCCTGAGAGGCTGCGCTCCAGGCATTGTTCAGCGCTTCCAGAGCTGCATCGATGCCAGCTATGTCTTTGGCTCCGTGTGCGGTGCGGAGTTGGCCAAGGGCCCCTTCAATGGCAGTTTTGTTGCCTTCTGACAGCTTGTCGCCATACTCTTTCAGCTGCTTTTCGGTCTGGAAGATCATAGAGTCGGCTGCGTTCAGCTTCTCGATCTCTTCTTTGGCCTTTTTGTCAGCTTCGGCGTTGGCTTCGGCTTCCTGGCGCATGCGCTCAATTTCCTGCTCGCTCAGACCAGAGGAAGCCTCGATGCGGATCTTCTGCTCTTTACCGGTGGCTTTATCTTTAGCTGTTACGTGCAGAATACCGTTGGCGTCGATGTCGAAAATAACTTCGATCTGCGAAACGCCACGTGGTGCTGGCGGAATGCCATCCAGGTGGAAGCGGCCGATGGTGCGGTTGTCGCGGGCCATAGGGCGCTCACCCTGCAGCACGTGTATCTCTACAGATGGCTGGTTATCGGAAGCAGTCGAGAACGTCTCAGACTTCTTCGTAGGAATGGTTGTGTTCGACTCGATCAGTTTGGTCATCACACCGCCCATGGTCTCAATACCCAGCGAAAGTGGCGTTACGTCCAGCAGGAGCACGTCTTTAACTTCTCCGGTCAGTACACCACCTTGTATAGCGGCACCAATTGCTACCACTTCATCCGGGTTTACTCCTTTAGAAGGCTTCTTACCGAAGAATTTCTCCACTTCTTCCTGTACTCTTGGAATACGGGTAGAACCACCAACCAGAATTACTTCATCAATATCGGAAGTAGACAGGCCGGCATCTTTCAGGGCCTTGCGGCAAGGCTCCATAGAGCGGCGGATCAGGTCATCAGAAAGCTGCTCGAATTTTGCGCGGGTCAGTTTACGCACCAGGTGCTTCGGAATACCATTTACCGGCATAATGTAAGGCAGGTTGATCTCCGTCTCGTTTGAGCTGGAAAGTTCAACTTTCGCCTTCTCAGCAGCTTCTTTCAGGCGCTGTAAGGCCATAGGGTCTTTGCGCAGGTCGATGTTCTCGTCGTTGATGAACTCCTGGGCCAGCCAGTTAATGATCACCTGGTCGAAGTCGTCGCCACCAAGGTGTGTATCACCGTTGGTAGATAGTACTTCAAACACGCCATCGCCAAGCTCCAGAATTGAGATATCGAAGGTACCGCCACCTAAGTCGAATACGGCAATTTTCTGATCTTTATGTTTTTTGTCGAGACCGTAAGCCAGCGCTGCTGCTGTAGGCTCGTTTATGATACGCTTTACTTCGAGGCCAGCAATCTGACCGGCTTCTTTTGTAGCCTGACGCTGCGCATCGTTAAAGTAGGCAGGAACTGTAATCACAGCTTCTGTTACCGTGGTGCCGAGGTAATCTTCGGCAGTGGCCTTCATTTTCTGAAGCACCATGGCGGAGATCTCCTGTGGTGTGTACTGTCTGTCGCCAATCTCTACACGGATGGTGTTGTTGCTGCCTTGAACCACTTTGTAAGACACCTGCTTTGCTTCTTCGCTAACTTCGTTGTAGCTGTGGCCCATGAAGCGCTTAATAGAAGCGATGGTGTTCTGCGGGTTTGTGATTGCCTGACGTTTGGCAGGGTCACCTACTTTGCGCTCGCCATTACCGTTGTCCAGGAAGGCAACGATAGATGGTGTAGTTCTGCGGCCTTCGCTATTCGGTATAACTACTGGCTCGTTACCTTCCATTACTGAAACGCACGAGTTAGTTGTACCTAAGTCAATACCAATTATCTTTCCCATTCTATAGTTTTATTAATATAATTTCTTAATCTGATTTCTTCTGTTGTCAGGTTTATATCAAGGCTTGTGCCAAGCGGTAAATCGTGCCTTATTTATGTCATTCTGTCACAGCAAAAGCTTGGGGCGCAACAATGTCTGTCTTGTTTGGAAGTATACCCACACTTTACGACATAATTTCAGAGCCTGCATGTTAAAGCAGGGCGCTTGTTTTGCATGGCATGTGGGTTCATAAAATAGCCCGGCCTGCCTCAGTTTTTCTGGGGCAGGCCGGGCCTTTTTGCTGCTTAAAAAATTTACGGTCAGGTAGTTACAAACTGTCGTTTTTCCATGGGCTTAATGCTGGTGAGGTCAGCTATTTTAACAGCCTTCCCGGTTTCGCAGCTGTTGCGGGCCGCAATGCCTACCAATATCGACAGGGCACCATCTCTTACACCGGCAGCCTGGCGCAGCGGGTCCGATTTAACGCCCAGGAATATGGCATCTGTCAGGAGCTTGTCGCCACCACCGTGGCCGCCTTCTGCATGAGGCACTTTTATGATCTCCCGGCCGCCGAAGTTCTTCGTCAGCACAATTTCCTCATAGTCTTTCTCTACCATCGGGTTGCTTTCTTCTACCCAGCAGTCTATGCGGCCTTTGGTGCCGTTAAAGGCAATGCGGTAGCCTTCGTACGGCGAGTAGGTGGTGAGGGAGTAGCTAACGTGCACGCCGTTTTTGTACTTAATGGTAGCCGCCATCTTATCATAAATGTCGATGTCTTCTTTCCACACACAGCCGTCGCGCAGGTAGCCGTCGTGTTTCTCGTGGTCCACGTACAGTTCCACCAGCTGCTGCCTTTTGGTAATGTCGAAATAGAAATCGCATTTGTCTTTGTGGGGGCAGGGGCGGCAGTGCGTATGGCGGAACGGGTTGTTTTTGCCATAGAACTCCAGTTCGCCGGATGCATACACCTCTTCCGGGTCAGACTCGATCCACCAGTTAAGCAGGTCGAAGTGGTGCGTAGCTTTGTGCACCCACAGGGTGCCGCCTTTTTCTTTAAGCCTGTGCCACCTGCGGAAATAATCGGAGCCGTGCCGGGTATCGAGGTACCAGTGGAAATCGACAGAGGTAAGGTCGCCGATGGCCCCGCTATGTACCAGCTCGTAAAGTTTGGCGCGGTGCGGGGAGTAGCGGTAATTAAAGGTTACGGTTACTTTCTTGCCTGTTTTCTTTTCCGCGTCCAGAATGTCCTGGCATTTCTTTTCGTCGGTGGTCATGGGCTTTTCAGTGATGATGTTGGCACCCATTTCCATGCCTTTGATAATGAACTCGTGGTGCGTGTTGTCTACCGACATCACCATCAGGGTGTCCGGCTTCACCTTTTTCATCATCTGCTCAAAGTTGGTGAACGTAGGGCATTTAAAGCCGGTCTTCTTTTTGAAGTACTCCAGGCGCCCGGGGTTTATATCGCAAAGCCCCACATATTCTACTCTTTCGCCATATTTTTCCTTGATCGATTTAGACCACATGCCAAGTGCCCGGCCGCTGGTGCCCACAATGGCAATTCTCATTTTCTTGTCAGCGGCAGATGCTACGGCCGCAAAAGGGTTTAGCACGACAGAGCCTGCTAGAGCGGCTGTGGCTGATAGAAAGCTTCTTCTGGAGACGCCGTTTTCACTGTTGTTCATAGCAATTGTAAAAATTGGAAGATAGTTTTAATTTATTGAGTTCGCTCTCATGCCTCCGCCTGTTCCCTTAAAGCTATCTCCAAAGCCAACAACGGGAACCTGTTTTATCCAAAACAGGCGGTATAAAAGCTGATTTGAACTAACGGTAGTTAAAATAGCGGTTCCAGTTTACAAAACCATCCTGTTGTGTCATGTTTTTTAAATTTTGTAGCTGGAATAAAATGAAGCCGCAAAGAGCGGAACCAGCATGCCGGTAGCTAATGGCACCTAAAACAAAAGACGATAGTTGTTGCCGGAGCAATTATGCTAATGAAAAAGCCCCTCCAGCCATACAATATGCTGCTGCACCTGGGTTCGGCTGTCTGTAGTTCTTATAATAACAGCCTGTTGCTGTTTTGCTGTTGGAGTGGCAGCAAAAGCAGCATGTGTTACGGAGGGGCTTTTTCATTAGCATAATTCAGGTTGTACGTCTGCCTTTTTCTTCTGTCCGCCTCGCAGGGTTTTGCAGGAAGACCGGTGGAGCGGCTGCTACAGCTAAGAGAGTTCCTGCAGGTTTACCCAGCGGTGCTCTCTGGCCGATTGAAAGATCGCTTCGATAACCCGAGTATTGGCCAGGGCGTCTTCCAGAGTAACGGGCACTTCGGTGTTCTCCCTCACGGCTTTTGTAAAGGCTGCTGCCATCAGTGTGTACTGGTCGCAAACCGCAAACGAGATGGTCTTGACCTGCTCCTGTAGTATGTCGCCGTGGTTTATTTTGATTTCGCAGGCGGTGTCGTTCGGCGCATTAAAGGGTATCTGCACCTCCAGCTCCTGGTTTTCGCCGAAGAAGTGCATGCGCTGGTACGGCACCAACTGGGTACTGACCGAGAAAGCAACCTGTGCCGACGGGAACTGCATGACAACGCTGGTCAATTTGTCGGTGCCGAAGCCGGGGTCTGTCTCCATCAGGCCGATGACCCTGATAGGTTCTTCACCAAGGACGTAGCGGCAGATGGTAACCGGGTAACAGCCGATGTCCCACATGGCGCCTCCGCCGTAAGCGGCTATGTTGCGGATGTTGCCCGGTGTTACGTTAAAATAACTGAAACTGCCTTGCACCAGCTTTATTTTACCGAGTGCCCCCTGTTGCACCAGCTCCCTGGTTTTGTGCCATTGCGGATGAGATCTTACCATAAAAGCCTCCCCAACTTTAACCTGGTGCCTGTCGCGGGCAGCTATGAGCCGCTTTACGTCCTGGCTGCTCAGGGCGATAGGCTTTTCGCACAGCACATGCTTCCCGGCCTCTATGCATTTGAGGGTATACTCGGCGTGGAGGTGGTTGGGGAGCGGGTTGTAAACAATGTGTATGTCCGGGTCAGCGATCAACTCCTCGTAGGAGCCATACACTTTCGGGATGTCGAGTTTTTCTGCAGCAGCCCGTGCTTTTTCTACATTCCGGGAGGCGATGCCATATACCTGGAAGTCAGGGCGGCCGGCCATGGCGGGTATCACTTTCTCCAGCGCTATTTTGGCAGCGCCCAATATGCCCCAGTTCATTTTCATAGGTTTCAGGTTTGATGGTTTAACTTGTTCTGGTGAGTTAAGATAGCAAAAAACGGCTTACCTCTCCTGATTTGCCACAGTATCTGTTTCGTTAAGGTGCACCAGCTAGTCCTAATGTACTTCTTCGTAAGCCTTCTGGAGCAGCACAGCCCTCCGGAAGGCCTTTTTGATTAGAATAATTTGGTTGCTGATTGTTAAATGGTTTAATGGCTACATGGCTGATTTGGAAATTTGAAGATGAACCGGAAGATTCACAGCAGCTCTTCACGCTTAAAAAGCCCCCGTGTCATAGGTCTCTTTTTACCTCCGGAGGACCTTTTTCATTCAAATAATTCAGAGCCGGCATTACCTGTCTCAACAAAAAGAGCGCTGTCCGGAAACCCGGGCAGCGCTCTTTTGAGATAGTACTTAGCCTAATTCTTACATTTTCAAAGGCGTCATTTTCGGTACCAGGGTCTTCATTACTGACCAGGCGATCAGGTACGCCACGGCACAGATGCAGAAAACAATGGTGTAGCCCGGTTCCTTGCTTCCCCAGGTAACTTCGCTGTAATCGAACAGCATGCCGCTGCCCTTGTTGATCAGGAACGAACCGATACCGCCGGCCATGCCGCCGATGCCAACAATGGTTGCGGTGGCTTTTTTCGGGAACATGTCGCTAACAGTAGTGAAAATGTTTGCTGACCAGGCCTGGTGAGCAGAACCTCCAATGCCAATCAGCAACATAGCCCACCAGTAGCTGTACTGCCCAAAATACTGGGCACCCAGAATAACGAGCGGGAACAGCGCAATAATAAACATGGCTTTCATACGGCCGGCATAAGGCTCCATGCCTTTGTTGATGAAGTATGTAGGGAAGGCGCCGCCACCTATAGAACCAAACACGGTAATGGTGTAGAGCAAAGCAATCGGCCACTGGATATCAATGCCTTCCATGCCATACTGCGCTTTCAGGTAGGCCGGTGTCCAGAACAGGAAGAACCACCACACCCCATCAGTCATAAATTTCCCGAAGGCAAAAGACCAGGTTTGTCTGTACTTCAAACACTGGATGAAGGAAAATCTCTGGCCGTCATCTTCTTTTTCCTCTTCAATCGGCTGCTCGTTTGCAACATCGTCGCTATGGATGTACATGTACTCTGCAGCACTCAGTTTTTTATTCTTGGAAGGGATTTCGTACAGAATCAACCAGGCGATTAACCATACAAAACCAACGGCGCCGATAATAATGAAGGCCCATTGCCAGCCCATGTGGTAGGCGATCCAGGGCACTACGATAGGAGCCAGAATAGCGCCAACGTTTGCCCCTGAGTTAAAAATACCCGTAGCAAAAGCCCGCTCCTTTTTAGGGAAATACTCTGCGGTGGCTTTAATGGCAGCCGGGAAGTTACCTGCCTCGCCTATAGCCAACACGGTGCGGCCTAGTGTAAAACCGAAAATACGGCCTGGGATAAAGGTGGCAAACGCGTGCAGAATAGCACCAAAAGACCAAACAATAATAGACCAGGCATATCCTTTTTTAGTGCCCAACCAATCAATTAAACGACCGGCAAACAACATGGAGGCGGCATATACGATGGAGAATACACCAACAATGGTTCCGTAGTCGCTATCCGTCCATCCGAATTCTTCGGCCAGCATGGGTTGCAGCAAACTTAGTACCTGCCGGTCTAAGTAGTTGATGGTGGTGGCAAAAAAGAGCAGTGCACAGATTGTCCACCGGTAGTTGCCGACTTTTTGCGTGACGCTACTTGAAAGGGTAGGCTTTGTCATAAGGAAAAATGTGTTAAAATTTTTATTAATTCAGGTGTTGTGTTAGCTGCCGTGCCTTGTGGGCAAATTCCGATTTAGCCATAAGGGCATTGCCGCCACTGATTTACAGGGAAAGATTGCCTCTACTACTTGCGATCAGCAATTGCCATATTGGTTATCAACGCAGCTAAACCTACAGATTCCTGGCTGCATCACATCGGAAAGCCAGCTTCTTCTGCTGTAGTGCAGCAGAAGAAGCTGGTCATTGGCTAGAAATTAAAATAATTCTTGGCGTTGTTGTAGCAGATATTCTCCACCATCTGGCCCAGCCATTCCATTTCACTCTCCGGAAGTTCTCCGTTCTCCACATCGTTGCCGATCAGGTTGCAGAGAATCCTTCTGAAGTAGTCGTGCCGTGGGTAGGAAAGGAAGCTTCTGGAGTCGGTGAGCATGCCCACAAAGTGGCTCAGGAGCCCCATGTTCGAAAGTGCGTTCATCTGTTTCTCCATGCCGTCTTTCTGATCGAGGAACCACCAGCCCGAGCCGAACTGTATCTTGCCTGGCGTAGAAGACCCCGCGTTAAAGTTGCCGATCATGGTGGCAAAGACCTCGTTGTCGCGCGGGTTCAGGTTGTAAAGGATTGTTTTTGCCAGCTGGTTGCTGTCATCCAGCCTGCCCATGAACTTAGCCAGCGGCTGCGCCACGCTAAAGTCGCCGATAGAGTCGAAGCCTGTGTCGGGGCCCAGTTCGCGTACCATGCGCAGGTTGTTGTTGCGCAGGGCGCCCAGGTGGAACTGCTGTGTCCAGCCTTTTTCGTGGTCCATCAGCGCCAGGAACATCAGCATGGCCGATTTAAACTTCAACAACTCTTCTGTTGAGATCTGTTGCCTGCTCAGGATTTTGTCGAAGATGCTGTTGATCTCTTCGTCAGTGTAGTCTTCGGCATAAATGGTTTCGAGGCCGTGGTCAGATAGGCGGCCACCCTGCTCATGAAAGAAGTCATGCCGCTGCTTCAGGGCATCTTTTAAGCCCTGGAAGTTGTTGATCGCAACGCCGGAGGCTTTCTCCAGTTTCTGCAGGTATTCCAGGTAACCAGCTGTTTCTGGCGACATGGCTTTATCGGCGCGGTACGTGGGCAGCACTTTGATGCCAAAATCGTCGGCCTTTATCTTCTGGTGGTGCTCCAGGCTGTCGGCAGGGTCATCGGTGGTGCAGATCACCTTCACGTTCATCTGCTTCAGAATGCCGCGTACGCTGAACTCGTCTGTCTGCAGCATTTCGGTGCAGGAGTCGTAAATTTCTCTTGCCGTTTCAGGCTTCAGGATCTTTTCTATGCCGAAAGGTCGTTTCAGCTCCATGTGCGTCCAGTGGTAGAGTGGGTTGCGCACGGTGTAAGGCACCGTTTCGGCCCATTTCTCAAACTTGGCGTAATCGTCGGCGTCTCCGGTGCAGTATCTCTCATCTATCCCGTTGGTGCGCATGGCTCTCCACTTGTAGTGGTCGCCATAAAGCCAGATTTCTGTCAGGTTCTTGAACTTCCTGTCAGAAGCGATATCTTCCGGGGGGAGGTGACAATGGTAATCGATGATGGGCATGTTTTTGGCATGCTCATGGTAAAGTTTCTGTGCCGTTTTGGTCTTGAGGATGAAGTTCTCGTCTAAAAATGACATGGCGTTTTTATATGGTATTGATAATATTATAAATCTAACTATTTTATATAAACTGCAGTACTATTATTTCAATATGATGGCTCAGGTGCCTGTTTTTACTATAAAAAAAGCGGTTTTATGTGGCGCTCCCAGATGTTTTCCGTCACATGGCGGCCTACCTCTTCTTTATTGGCCTTCAGGGCATCGGTAAAGGCAGGCCCTTTTTTGCCGGCCAGCTTGTAAGAGCAGTGGATCAGCTGCCTGAAATTAGGGTTGTAGGCCGGGTTGCTCTGGTCGTGGCGTAGCGCCGCCGCATATTCCTGGCCCGACCAGGTGGCCACTTCAGAAGGAGAGGGCAGCTCGTCTTTGTTTATAGAAAGCACGGTGGCATAAGGGTCTGTGAGCTCTTTATAGTGGTCGAGGGCTTCGGCATAAATGTTTTTGGCCATCTGCAGGCCCTCCTCACTGGCCGTTGCCAGAGCTGCCAGCTCTTCGAGCCAGGTGGTGCCGGCTGTCTTCACATGGATGCCGGCATCGTGCTTGCGAATGAGCTCCCGGATTGGCTTGTAAATCGAGAACTTGTCGCTGCCGCTGTGTACGCTGAGTTTCAGTGTTTTAGGCAGGCCAAACTTTTCTATGGCGTGGTTTATCACCAGAATATCTTCCTCAAACTCCTTTGCGAACTGGTTTATGTCTCCCTGGTAATCCACGCCTTTATAGAACTGGCCCGTAAACTTTGGAGCGATTGTCTGAACAGGCACGCCTTGTTTTGCCAGCATTTTCAGGATAAAGTATAGCTCTACCGGGCTCTGCGGCTCACTTACCTCATCCATCGAAACTTCTGTAATAAAATTGTCAGCGCCTTTTTTGCTGGTAATATAGTCGTAGATGTTCTTTGCCTCTTTGGTGGCTTCCAGAAATTTGCCCGCGATGGAACGCAGCAGGGCCTCGTCGATAGGGAAGGAGTGGGAGATGCCGGGTATGGAGAACTCGCCCAGGTGGTCTTTGTTCTCTTCCAGAAAAGCCTCTGTCTCGTCTGTGCTTGCCGGCTTGCCAATGTACTCGGCTACATCTATTGTAAAGAAATCCGAAACATCCAGGAAAGGGTCTACATTTTTCAGGTTTATATGGTCGGCATCTACCAGGTAGTCGCCTTGCCAGTTCAGGGCTTTGGTGGCGGCATCTGCCTCTGCGCGCACATCTTGCGGCGAGGTGTTTACCGTCAGGTGCTCCCGGTTCGATTTGTTCCAGACCGGGGTGATCTCAACACCTGCCTCTCTGGCTTTTATAAAGGCCTGCAGTTGTGCTTCCCCCTGGTGGGCAAACCGGTCTCCTACCCCAAATGAATACTTTCCGATTGTTTTCATGCTGTTCTTCTGTTAGTTTTCCTGATTTTAGAAGCTTGTGTTATAGTATTTAAGCTCTGTTTAAAATTGAATTTGCCGGTAGCGTATGTTGCCGCAGCCAGGTTGCCCTGCTAAAACTATAATCAAATGGCTAAGTAACAATTTTATTCATATTTCACAAACACGCATTAGTGTTATCTGGAAAGTGTGGCTGCTTTATTCAGGAGAACAATAAGAGATTAGAGGCTGATTCAGGCCAGTAAAGTGGCATAAAAACCTATTCCGCCATCTTCTCACCTTTTGGCAAATAAAGCAGGGTAAAGTAGGCCCCGTATCATTTTATGAATTATTTGAATGATTTTGCCCCTCGGGAGCATCTGGTGCTGTTGCTGGCAGTGAGCATGGCTTCTGTTATTTTGCTTCGGAAGGTGAGCAGGTGCCTGAAAAAATACCTGCCCCGCATCTGGCCTTAAACCGGGTGCGGGGCAGGGAAAGAAATCAGACAGTTCCTGATTTTTCTTTCTGAGCTGTTTGCTGCAGTTGCTTAACTTCTGCTGCTACAGTGGTCGTAAAGCCATCTATCTGTGTCAGGTCGGTGCCCCAGAAAGATTTGTTGGCAAGCACGGTGGCAACAGTTTCTTCGGCAGAGCCTTTCTCCCAGGCGCTCTTAAAGAAGTTGAGCACCTCCGGCGTGTCGTTAAGTGGAATCTGGTCACCGTTCCACTCGCCTTTGTAGAACAGGATAAGTGCCGCAAGCGAATGGAGCAGGCGCTGCGGAAGCTTGCCGGTGCGCTGGTGGAACTCCAGCACCGATGGCAGCACGCGCACCTTGTATTTAGAAACTGAGTTCAGGGCGATCGACATCAACTCGTGATGGATAAAGGGGTTCTGGAAACGCTCGATCACGTCGTTGGCGAATTGCTTCAGCTCTTCGGCCGGCAGGTCCAGGGTAGGCACAATCTCTTCAAAGATGGCTTCCCTTATAAATTTGCCGGCTGTGGCATCCTCTACCGCCTCCCGGACCGTGCGGAGGCCCTGTAGATAGGCAACAGGCACCAATACGGTGTGGGCTCCGTTCAGGATACGAACTTTACGGGTGCGGTAAGGCGTCAGGTCAGACACAAATTTTACCTGCAGGTCCGCTTTTGCGGTAGGGAAGGCTGCTTCTACTTCGGCCGGCGCCTCAATTACCCAAAGGTGGAACGGCTCTGCCTTTACCACCAGGTTGTCTTCGTAGCCGATCTCCTGCTGTATTTCCTTGATGGTGTCTCTCGGGAAGCCAGGCACGATACGGTCTACCAGGGTGTTGCAGAAAATGTTGCTCTCGTTTATCCAGGCTACAAATGCTTCGGGCAGGTTCCAGTGGCTGGCAAATTGCAGCACGGTGTCTTTCAGGTTCTCGCCGTTCTTCTCGATCAATTCGCACGGGATCAGGTACAGGCCTTTGTCGGAGGCGCCGTTAAAGTGCTTGAAGCGGTGATACAGCAAAGCGGTAAGTTTGCCCGGGAAGCTGGAGGGCAGCGTGTCCATGTCTTTATCGGCGGCTCCGAAAGCGATACCTGCCTCGGTGGTATTGGAGATCACGAACTGCAGGTCCGGGTTCTCGCCTCTTCTCAGGTAGTCCTGGTAATCGTCGTATGGGTTCAGCGAATCGGCCACGCAGCTGATCAGCCTGATTTCCTGCGTTTGCTCGCCTCCCTGGATACCTTCCAGCAGCAGGTGGTACAGGCCGTCCTGCTTGTTGAGCAGGTGCACAATGCCCTGGCCCAGTGGCTGCACAATTTCAACAGCGCCGTTAAAGTCTGTTTTTTCGTTCAGGATGTCGATCATCCAGTCCACAAATCCGCGAAGGAAGTTGCCTTCGCCAAACTGTAACACTTTAACTGGCCGTTGTTGTGGCAGATTGGCCGATTCTCTGTTTAGTGGTTTCATAAAAAATCTGATTTCTGAAAGATTGTTGGTACTTTGGTTAATTGTTTAGGGGGTAATAAGAAGGTGTGTGGCTGGCTATGCCGCCGAAATATTGGTGCTATTTAAATTTCCTGCTCCTGCACCAGGTCCCGGCCCATGGGCGGGGCAGCGGGCACTGCAGCAAGCCGCAAGGTCGATTTCCGGATGATGAGCTCTGGTTTAAGAATGATCTTCTGCGACATGTTCCGCTTTTCATGGGTGCTGATCTGCTCAAAGAAGATTTCTGCCGTGATTTTGCCCATGGTAATGCTGAGCTGGTCTACGGTAGTGAGCGGAGGGTCGGTGAAGGAGGTGAAAGGGTCGTTGCTGAAGCCTGCCAGGGCCACATCCTCCGGAATCCTGAAGTTGTTCTCTTTCAGGACCTGCATGGCTCCCATGGCGCCGTAATCACTGGCCGAGAACACGGCATCGGGCAGCTGTTTCAGCTTCAGGAGCTGCTCCATGCTTTCTCTTCCGTCTTCCAGCTGCAGGTTGCTTTTTATCACGAGTTCTTCATCGTAGGCAATGCCATTGTCGCGGAGGGCATCGAGGTAACCTCTCAGGCGCTCTTTAAACACGCTCACTTTTTTGGGGCTGGTGAAGTGGGCTATCCTTTTACAGCCCTGCTGTGCCAGATGCTCCACGGCCTTGTAGGCCCCCAGGTAATCGTCAATCACAATCTGGCTCACCTCCAGGGCATCGGTGGTGCGGTCGAACAGCACGAGCGGCACGTTCTTCTCCAATGCTTTTTTAAAGTGGTCGAAGTTCTCCGTGTTTTTTCCTACAGAGGCGATGATGCCGTCTACCCGCGCATTGAGCAGGGCATCCACGGTCTGCACCTCCTTGTCGTAATTGTCGTAGGACTGGCAGATAATAACTTTATAATTGATTTTGTTGGCGATTTCCTCAATGCCCCTGACCACCGAAGAGAAGAAAGCCCGGTCGGCGGTAGGAACGATGATGCCAATAATATGGCTTCGGCCGTTTCGGAGGGCAGCAGCTATGTTGTTGGGCTGGTAGTTGAGCTGCTTGGCGATTTTAAGGACAGCTTTTTTAGTGGCGTCAGAAATTCGTGGGTTGTCGTTAAGCGCCCGCGATACGGTAGAGGCTGTTACATTCAGCTTTTCAGCTATATCATGAATTGTAACTTTAGGTTTGATTGTCATGTGAGGTAGTGTTTGGAGCCTGTGTGTTTATCCCGGAACAAACGATTGTTTTCAGATTAAAAAAATTCTATCTAAACATATGGACAATTTTATACACCATTATCCTGTAGGGTCCTGCTCTGAGAATTAAACTAATGCAAATCTGACTTCATTTTTCCCCCGGCAGTAACAAATTTGTCATTTCTCCAGGTGTTACAGTGCTCCAGGCTTTTTTTGTAGCCTTTTTGTTCTCCGTAGCAAAAGCTATCCAACGGCTTTTGCTGTAATTTACTGTCAAGCTGACGCCCTGCAGTTATGCCGGCTTTGTTGCGTAATCGTTTGCGCAAAGTACAAAAGATTTTGCAGAAATTAAAGAGCCGCTGCCGGGTTTTGGAAAATTAAATCTAACGGACTATGTGTAGGTACATTCGAGTTTGTTTGCGCCTGCAGGTTCCTGTTAGCTGATTTTAAGCACCACTTCTTTAGCCACCTTCACATCACTCATTCAGTGATGTGAAGGTGGCTAAAGATATCCAGCCTTGGGAGGGGCTGGAAATTGGTCCTTTGATGCATTAAGGTCGTTTTCCGGCCCTTCTGAGGCGGTGGTGAATATGTTAAATCCGGATATTTTTTATTTATATATCAAGATGGTTTTTATTAATAAATAAATATAGACAGGTTGAATTTTTTTAAAATAATTGCTAACTAATGTTTGTCTAAAAATCAAAAAATGTTTAACTATGCAATCGGTTGCGCGGAGTAAGTGGGTGTGTTTCTGACCAGTTTAGTCAGAGGAGAGGTGATTATTAAAGTCATGAATATTAGCTAGGTTAGAGGAGGTGCTGACTTGAGGTGTGCGGCTGATTCAGTGAGATTATATATCAATAAGCCTTCTGTAACCGGTTCAATCTAATTATAAATGGTTGGTTGAAATTTCGAATGGAGTATGGCGGTCATAGGGAGGCAGAGTGAGAGATGTTTGCATAAGTGTCGGGAAAGCTTAGTGTAAAATATTCGATCCTTAAGATGGTGCCAACGTTGGCATATTTACCCGGTTGTTTTCTACGCTTAATGTCATATTAATAAGTTAAATTTTTGATAACCTAAATAATGTTTTATGCAATACACTTTACCTAATAAGATGAGGTATTTGTTAATGCTTCTTTTTGTTTTTGCCGCTATTTCAGCGGCTCACTCTCAGGGCTTTTCTGTAAGCGGAAAGGTGGTGGATGATAAGGGAGAAGGTCTGCCAGGGGTGACTGTTCTGGTAAAAGGAACAAATACTGCCGCTCCGACAGACATTGATGGAAACTACACCTTGTCTGCTCCAAATGGAAGCGGCACGTTAGTTTTCTCGTTCGTTGGATTTCAGATGCAGGAGGTGCCTATCAATAACAGGTCAACTGTTAATGTTACCTTAGCTTCTGATGCGAAGGCACTGGATGAAGTTGTGGTGATTGGTTACGGTACAGCCAAAAGGCAGGATCTGACTGGTGCTGTCACTTCTATGTCTGCCAAGGAACTGGAGACAATTCCGGTGTCCAGTGTGGCTGAGGCTATGACAGGTCGTATGGCTGGTGTGAATGTAACTACCACTGACGGTGCCCCAGGCGCTGAAATCATAATCAGGGTACGTGGCGGTGGTTCCGTAACACAGGATAATGCTCCTCTATATATAGTGGACGGCTTCCCTGTGAACAGCATCAACGACATAGCTCCGGCGGATATTACCAGTATAGATGTGTTAAAGGATGCTGCTTCTGCAGCTATTTACGGTTCGCGAGGTGCTAATGGGGTTGTTATTATTACAACCAAGAGCGCGAAAAGTGGTAAAACCTCGGTTTCTTATAATGGTTACATGCAAGCTCGTACCCTGCCACGCAAATTAGAAGTGCTGTCTCCTTATGAATATGTGTTGGCGCAATACGAATATGCTAAAGTAAGAGGAGGAGCTGATATTACGAATTTTACCAAATATTTCGGTGTTTATGAAGATTTAGAGCTTTATAAAAGACAGAGAGGCACCGATTGGCAAGAGGAATTGTATGGTGATCCGGCGATGTCGCAATTCCATAACCTGAGTATCACTGGTGGTTCTGAAAAAACTAAAATGAGCCTTAGTGTAGCGCATAACAGTGATGAAGGTATATTGATGAACTCAGCCTATGCCAGAACCTACCTGAACTTTAAGTTGAACCACGAAATATCAAAGTCTGTGAAACTTGACCTGGCAACGCGTTTCTCTAATGAAGACGTAGATGGCGCCGGAACATCAGGTGGTTCCAGTTTAAGAGTTGGCGATGGCATTACAACACGTCCTGTTAACGGATTGGCTGATTTTATAGACATAGACCCAAATACAAGTGCTGACGCCGATGATGATTACGATCAGTTTTTGAGAAGCATTATTAGCCCGACAGAACTTGTTTTGCAAGATTTTAGAAACAGGGCTACTAAGAGGCTGAACATGAGTACATCGCTTACATGGTTTATGCTGAAAAATCTTTCTTACAGATCAGATTTTGGCGTTGATTTCTCCTGGAGAGAAGATAAGCGCTTCTGGGGTCCCTTAACCGGAGAATCCAGGAACGTAGGTGGTAACCTTCCACTTGGTCAAATTCAAAACTCACAGGATCAAAAATACAGATGGACAAATACCCTGAACTTTACTAAAAACATCAATGATATTCATTCACTAGACCTATTAGTGGGGCAGGAGATGATTATGGGAAATGGCTATTCCAGGTTCCAAAGGGCAAAATACTTCGATGCGCACCTGCAGCCAGATGTTTTGTTTGAGAACATGGCATTAGGAACGCCGGATAGAATTGAAACTGAAACCGGTATACCAGACCATTTGTTCTCATTCTTCGGTCGTGCACAGTATCAGTTAAAAAACAGGTACTTGTTCAACTTTACGCTCCGTGCCGACGGATCAAGCAAATTTGCTAAAGGAAACCAGTGGGGTGTTTTCCCGGCAGCTGCTGCTGCGTGGCGTATATCTGAAGAAGATTTTATGCAAGATCTTCCTGTGGTGTCTGACCTGAAACTGAGATTCAGTTATGGAGAAGCCGGCAACAACAGGATTCATGATAACGCCTTTAGAAGAACATACAATTCTTCTTCGAACAGAACCATTGGCTTTGGCGAAGTTGCACAACCATTCTATGTGCCGGCATCGACTATTTTAACTAACCCTGAGTTGAAATGGGAAACAACAGTAACCAGAAATCTTGGCCTTGACTTTGGTTTATTTAATAATCGCTTGTCGGCAACAGTTGATGTGTATCACAATACAACAAAAGGTTTGTTAGTAACCAAGCCTATTCCTCCAACCACTGGATATCCAACCCAGATGCAGAACATTGGCCAGACTTCTAACAGAGGGATAGAACTTGCCTTAAACGGTAGTATCATTGAAAAATCAGATTTTACTTTGTCAGCTAATTTTAACATCGGCTTTAATCGCTCAAGAGTGGATGATTTAGGTGGTGTAGAGTCAGATATTTATCAATCTAACTGGATTGGTACAAGCTTAAAAGGACAGGATGATTACAGGTTGTATGTTGGCAGGAATGTAGGTTTGATGTACGGATTTGTGACTGATGGCTTCTATACAGTAGATGATTTTACATCCTATAATCCAACTACCAATTCCTATACCTTAAAAGAAGGGGTAGTTGATATGGGGGCTTTTCTGGGTGGATTCTCTGTTAGACCAGGTGTGCTGAAGTTTAAAGATCTGAATGGGGACGGTACGATTTCAACTGAGAACGATAGACAAGTAATTGGAAATGCGATGCCTAAGCATTCAGGCGGTTTTGGTATCAACTCTACCTTTAAAGGATTCGATTTCTCTGCCTTCTTTAACTGGGTGTATGGCAACGATGTGTACAATACAGGTAAACTGGAGTTTAACCAGATTTACAGAACAAGTTATGGCAATATGCTTAACACTGTTAATTCTGATAACAGGTTTAAGTATATCAATGCTGCAGGTGAGGTAGTAACAGATCTGGAAGAGCTGCGCGCACTAAATGCCAATGCCACTATCTGGTCTCCATTCTCTATGAGTCCTTCTGGCTCTGTGTTCCATTCTCATGCAGTAGAAGATGGTTCTTTCCTTCGGTTGAGCAATCTTACACTTGGTTACACTTTACCAAAAGGATTGATATCAAAAGTTGGCATGAAACAGCTTCGGGTATATGGTACAGTTTATAATGCGTGGCTGTGGACAAACTACACAGGATACGATCCTGAAGTGAGTGCCACCAGAAGTGGTTCTTATGCAGCTTTAACTCCTGGCGTGGATTATTCTGGTTATCCAAAAAGCCGCACGTTTACTGCCGGAGTTAACATTACATTTTAGTTTTAACTACTTAGTCATTTAATAAAATGAAAAAGATATTTAGGTACAGTGCAGTTGTGCTTGCACTTTTGTTCACCTCGTGTGAAGATTTTTTAGATACTACTTCTCCTTCATCTTTTACCCAGCAATATATTTTCAATAGTGAAACTGATGCGGCAAGAGCTGTAAATGCCATTTATGCTCTTTTCAATCAGGATGCCTACACCTCCAGGTTGTCTAACAACTTCATGGGAAACACTGACATTGAAATGGGTGGAGCCAACAGCTCTGCCGGAGATAATGGTAGAAGAGATATATGGACATTTGAAGCCAAAGACCAAAACAGTGATGTAAGAGTTGTTTGGAACAATGCTTATTTGGCAATCAACAGGGCAAATGAGGCAATTGAAGGCATTGAGGCCAGCCAACTTTATAAAGACGGCAACCCAACAATGCACCAACTGCTAGGGGAGGCAAAAGGATTGAGAGCTTTCTGGTATTATTACCTGGTTAACCTGTGGGGAGATGTTCCTTTTTCCGTAACAGCGACAAAAGCAGGGGACGACTTTTATAAGCCAAGGACAAGCAGGTATGAAATCCTTTCCTTCATTATCCAGGACTTGATTGAAGTAGAACCAAACATGATGTGGGCTGCTCAGGTGCCGTATGGTATTGAGCGTATGAACCGGGAGTTTATCATGGGCTTTATTGCACGAATTGCCTTAACCCGGGGAGGATATTCGCTTCAGCCGGACATGACCATGAAGCGGAATGATGATTACCTGGAGTACTATAGAATAGCGAATACTTATACGAAAAAGCTAAGAGACCTGAAGCCGCATACGCTCAACCCAAGTTTTGCGCAGGTATTCCGAAATCAGGCAGTTCTTACGCCCCTTGAAAATGCTCCTACGGTGCCTACTGTAGAAGGAGATATCCTCTACGAGGTAGCCTTCCATCCTGGCTTTGGGGATGTAGCCTGGAACCATGGTATCAGAGTAGATGCTGGTGGGGCAGATGCAAACGCGCACAAGTACGGATCAGGTTCTAACTACACAAGCCTTACAGTAAACTATTACTACTCGTTTGACACCTTAGATACACGGCAGAATGCAACTGCTTCGCTGATCATGTATGACAAAGACTTGATTCAACAACCTGTAGCAGTATCTTCCATTGCTCCCGGTAAGTGGAACAGGTTATGGTTAGCAACTCCTCCAGGCGCCGCTTCGGCTAAAGGTACAGGTATCAACTGGCCTATATTGCGCTATGCAGATGTGCTCCTGATGCTGGCAGAAACAGAGAATGAACTTAACAATGGGCCTACGGGTGAAGCAATTGAGGCATTGAAGAAAGTGCGCCAACGTGCCTTTCCAGGGAGTGCATGGGCTACTAAGGTAGATGCCTATGTTGCAAATGTATCTGGTGGCAAAGATGCTTTCTTCAAGGCAATTGTTGATGAGAGAGCCTGGGAATTGGGAGCTGAGGCTATCCGTAAGTACGACCTTATTCGCTGGAACCTGTATGGTGAGAAGGTAGCGGAAACTAAGCAGGCACTGATTCAGATGGGCATTGACGCCCTTAATCAATCAGGCCAGTATGCTAACCTCCCACGTTACCTGTATTATAAGAGAGACGAAGCTGGAAGAATTACATTTCTGAATAAATTCAGAAGCTTAGCAGTTGCGCCTCCTTTGAAAGACTCGCCAACGGTGGGCGATAACCCGGAAGGCTACTTCAGACAAACCTGGTTGCTCGGCAATATTAATACAACTACTCAGGAGCCGGCTAACTACATTCTCTATAACTGGAGAGGCTACCAAGATCCGACAGGACAAGCACCTGTGCCATATATTTTGCCAATTCCAAGTGAGACTGTTATAAACAGCCAGGGCGTGTTAAATAATAATGGATACAATTTTTAAGGAATTAAGCGAATAGCGATATGTATAGCAAATTTTTAAACATAAAGAATGTGCTCCTTGGGCTTGTTTCAGCCCTGCTGCTCCTGTCAGCATGTGATCCGGAGGAAGAACTAGTGGGGCCTGATCGTTTGTTCAGGCCTACAATAAAAGGTGTAATGGAGTCGCGCGGTAACTGGTTGGGAGTTTCATGGCAGAAAAATAAAGGTGCCATTGCCTATAAAGTAGAGATCAGCCGCGACACGTTTAAAACAATAGAGCGTTCTGCTCAGGTAGATACTAACTATGTAGTATTTAATGACCTGGAGTGGGATATGTTATACCAGGTGCAAGTGCAGGCGTTGGCTGGAGACCCGGCCAAAAATTCTGGTGTGTCATTCCTTGGCGAAATGAAGACTGCTAAGTTCCCGACTATCTTGACTGTGCCTACTGTAAATGATGTAACTGATGTTGCCGCTTTAGTGAAATGGACTAACAGTGGAGCTACAGCTTCTGCCCTGAGGGTATATAAGGTGGATAATAGGCAAAGCCCTATCCAGGAAATAGAGCTGACCGAGGAGGATTTGGCAAACCAGTTCAAGCTCGTTACCGGATTAACTGCCGGTACTCCATACGTGATCTATGCCTACAGCGGTGAGGAAATACGCGGTTGGGAATATTACACAACCAAAGCAGCACAGGTGTTTGCGGTAGGCAGCAACATCGTGGACCTGAGAGGTATGGAGAATGACCCGACACTGTTACAGCAGACACTGCAATCAGACTTACCGGCAGGTAGCGTAATTGTATTGGAAAGAGGCATGACGTATACGATTACTTCCACGCCTGTAGTGAGTGGAGCTTTAACCATTGTAAGTGGTTTAGGTTTTGGGCCAGTTGCAAAAGTAATAATGAGCAGTGATTTCAACTTCGCAGTTGGAAGTACCGTGGATTCTTTGAAATTTAGAGATCTTAATTTAAGAGGAACTGATTTCGCAGGGAGATATGTAATGAATCCGAATGTGAGTGGTGCGACTACCGTTGGAAACATCATCTTCGAAGCTTGTACTATCAAGAACTTCAGAGGGATCACTAGATTCAGAGGACCAATCACTGTGTCAAGCCTGAACATTAAAGGATGTCTTGTAGATAGTATTTCAAACTATGGCATTACTACCATTGACGATGAAGCGAGCAAAGTAGATAATATCAGATTGCTGAACAGCACGTTCGCCAGAACTGAAGTTGGCATTGTTAGCAAATCAAACTCAAATTCTGTAGTGATTGAGAATTGTACTTTCTACAAGTTTTTAAGAACAGGGAGATACCTGGCATATTATAGAACCGCAGGTGCTGACAATGTGACCAACGGCGTGAAAATTTACAACTCTATTTTAGGGCCAGGCTGGGCAGCGGGTGAAGAAGAAACTGCCGCGATTCATGGGGTCCGGGCAACTGCCAATGTAGATGCCATGGGTACATATTCTACTTCAGGGTATAATACCATTGCCTCTACCTATCAGATACCAGGACTTTTGGAGTACGGTAAACCTGCCACCGCCTTGTTTGAAAATCCAGAAAATCTTAATTTTAAAATTAAAGATGCGACTTTTGGCGGTAGAAATACTGCCGGCGACCCTCGCTGGAGATAGTCTTTCTGAGCTTAAAAAAGTGTGGCCTTTGAGGCCGCACTTTTTCATTTTCATCTACATTCTGAATTATTCAGATCAAAAGATAATACCAGACAATCACAATCTTTCCTGAAGCTCTTTTTCTAATATTATTTTTATGATCAAAATATTAAAGCCCTTGTTTACCTGGCAGCTCTTGTTTGTTATCGGTTTATGCAACCTGCAGGTTACGGCACAAGATCTTAAAAAAGATTATCCAAAATCATTCTCAGTTACTGTTTCGAACCCGCTCAAGCAGGAGCGGCAGGACGTAATGGTTTTTCTGAAAGCCGACGAAATAGTAAAAGCAGTTCCATCCTTCAACCCCAAAGCCTTTGTGGTGCTGGATAGCAACAAGGAAATAGCCAGCCAGTACAACACCCGGAAAGATGAGCACCAGGGCATAGTGCTGGTGCTGGATAAATTAGAAGCCGGAAAACCGAGGAAGCTAACCATCCGGTACAACGCAAACGGTGAGAAGCCCCGCACTTATAAGAAGCGTACGCAGGCCGAGCTTTCTCACAAGGTAGGCGGTGAGTTCCAGAACCGCAAGTACATAAATGGGGAGAAATTTGTGAATGTGGACTCGTTGCGGGTACCCGATGAGGTGACGGACCACTCCTTTTATATCCGCTATGAAGGTCCGGGCTGGGAATCGGATAAAGTAGCCTACCGCTTTTACCTGGACTGGCGCAACGGCACCGATGTGTTTGGCAAAAAAACCAACGAGATGGTGCTGCAAAACGTGGGGCAGGATGGTTATGACTCGTACCACGAGCTGCAGGACTGGGGACTGGATGTGCTGAAAGTAGGAAAATCGCTGGGGGTAGGGACACTGTCGATGTTCGATGCCGGCAAAGCCAACCGAGTAGAGAAAACCGATAGCATGATCAGCGTGATCCGGGAGAACGGCAACCTGTTCTCCTCTATCGTGACCGATTACTATGGCTGGAAAGTGGCCGGGCATGTGCTGGATGTAAACTCCAGGCTCAACATACACGCCGGCAGCCGCCTGACGCAGCACCAAGTGAGCCTGAAGGGGGGCGTGCCACAGAACCTGAGCACCGGCATCATCAACGACAAAAAAGCAAAGCTTCACACCAGCAAAGGAGACCAGAGCCAATACGGTTATGTGGCCAGCTATGGCAAGCAAAGCCTCAACGGCCCAGGCGATAATTTAGGGATTGCCGTGCTTTTCCGTCCGCAGGATTTCCAGGAGTTCACCAAAGACGAGAACAGCCATATTGTGAAGCTCACGCCAACAGGCGGCAAACTGGAATACTACTTCCTGGCTGCCTGGGAACTGGAGCCCGAAGGCATTAAAACCGAGGAGGAGTTCCTGAAATACCTGGATAAGACAGCGAAGGAGCTGGCTAATCCGGTAAAGGTGAAGATTGCCGGACGCTAAGTGCCAGAAAAGAATGTAATCTAAAGTAACAACAAGAGGCCCAACAAAGTCAGCTTACATAATTTATGAATAAAAGATTTGCCAAGTGCCTTTTCTTAGGCATAGTATTTCAGTCAATGGGTATCGTTGGATGCGCCCAGCAGCCTTCTAAAGTAGCTTTACAAGATGCTGCAGAGGAATTAGTTGCTTTTCCGGGTGCTGAAGGCTTCGGGAAGCATGCTACCGGAGGTCGTGGCGGCCAGGTGGTAGTGGTTACCAATTTAAACGACAATGGTCCGGGTAGTCTTCGGGAAGCCATCCGGAAAAAAGGGCCGCGCATTATTGTGTTCGCCGTTTCCGGCACCATCGCCCTGGAGTCTCCGCTCGATATTAACAACCCCGACCTGACCATAGCAGGGCAATCGGCGCCGGGAGATGGCATTTGCCTGAAGAATTATCCGGTTAGCATAAAAGCCGACAATGTAATTATGCGCTACCTGCGTTTCAGGCTTGGAGACGAAACAGCACAACAGGCAGATGCGGTAGGGGCCAACAAAGGGATGAACAACATAATTATTGACCACTGCTCCATGAGCTGGGCCACAGACGAATGCGCCTCCTTTTACAAGAACAAGAACTTTACCCTGCAGTGGAGCATTGTTTCCGAAAGTCTGAACCAGTCTGTGCACGCCAAAGGCGACCACGGCTACGGCGGCATCTGGGGGGGCGAAGGCGCAACGTTCCATCATAACCTCATCGTGTCGCACACCAGCCGCACACCACGCTTCAGTGGCTCCAGCACCACCAGAAATTCTCCTGATGAGCTGGTGGATTTCCGGAACAACGTGATTTATAACTGGGGAGCCAACAGTGTGTATGGTGGCGAGAAAGGCCGCTACAATTTGGTGAATAACTACTACAAGCCAGGGCCGGCTACCGCCTCTTCTAAAAGAGACAGGATAGTAGAGATCTGGAGACCTTATGGCGAGTTTTACATAGCAGGCAATTTCATGGAAGGCTCTCCCGCAATATCTCAAAACAACTGGGCGGGAGGCGTGCAGGGCGACCATCCGGACTCTGCTAAAGTAACCACCCCGCATAAAGTAATGCCTATTGTGGAGCAGGAGGCAGGCAAAGCATACGAACTGGTGCTAAGCAAGGCAGGGGCAAGCCATAAGCGCGATGCTGTTGACACCCGCGTGGTAGCCTACGTAAGAGCAGGAAACCCATCGGCAGGCAAAAAGAACAACGGCATCATCGATTCGCAGAACGAAGTGGGCGGCTGGCCTGAACTCAAAACGACCCCGGCTCCTGCAGATGCTGACAAAGATGGCATGCCCGACGAGTGGGAGAAAAAGCATAAGCTGAACCCAAATAGCAACGCTGACGCAGCACAGCGCACGCTGCACCAGCATTACACCAATATCGAAGTGTATCTCAACAGCCTGGTGAAGGCCTAATACTACTGATGCAAATGGCTGAGAGGTTTATGATTGTGTGAAATCAGATAATATCTCTTGATACACTTCGTCGGCAGCATTAGAAGTCTCTGGAGGGCAATTTCTATTCGAATAATTGAAAAAGGAAGAACCGAACTGCAACGCAAGCTGATATGGCAAAATGAGATAGAAGGCATTTGAAACTGCTAATTGCGATCAAAGTAAGTCTTGGGGCGGTGGATGGTTAATTCTTCTAATGAAAAATAGCCTATTCCGCTATTTAACCTTACTGATGCTACGGCTGATTGTTGAATTTAACGGGCACAAATTTCTTGAATGTACTGTGTGTAGTGCTGCACCATTATAATTTTTGGAGTTAACTACCCCTCCAAAGGAGTTTCAAAGTGGCCAGAGGCTTGGGAATGGTTGTCAACTGCGAGGACGCTCGCGCAATTATATTTCTTAATTCGGCAAAGCTCAGGCAGGCCTGATTTGATTAGCCATGGCTTCTCTGAAAGATCCTACGAAACCAGGGTATTTCGGTAAAAGTGCAGATGCTGTTATAATCTTAAAATCTAATTTTAAACTTAATGAAATTAAAACATGTAGCGCTCTCTTTCCTGGTGATGCTCGCCACGGCCTGCAATACCGGAAATACCACTGCCGACAGCACCACCGCTGAAAAGCAGACAGCCGAAAAACCATGGTCGGTTTGGATGGCCGACTCTGAGATGAAGCGTACCCCAAAAGGATGGATGATCGACTTCAGGAAAGAACCGAAATGGGACTACACGCAAGGGCTTTTTGCCAGCGCCCTGGAACGCGTGTGGGAACGAACCGGCAACGAGAAATACCTGAATTACATCAAGGCCTTTGCCGACACCATGATCAATGAGCAGGGTGCGATCATGACCTATAAAAAGACAGATTACAACATTGACCGCGTGAATCCGGGCAAGTTCCTGATCGAACTTTATAAAGAAACCGGGGAGCAGAAGTACAAGCTGGCCGTAGAGGAACTGCGCGACCAGATGCGTACCCACCCGCGCACCTCCGAAGGCGGTTTCTGGCACAAAAAAATCTATCCGCACCAGATGTGGCTCGATGGCCTGTACATGGGCTCCCCGTTTCTGGCGCAGTATGCAGTAGAGTTTAACGAGCCGGCCCTGCTCGATGACGTGGCCAACCAGATTTACCTGATCGATAAATATGCCTGGAACGAGGAAAAAGGCCTTTACCACCACGCCTGGGACGAGAAAAAGGAGCAGAAATGGGCCGATCCTGTCACTGGCAAAGCACCGGAGGTATGGGGACGTGCCATGGGCTGGTTTGCCATGGCGCTGGTCGATGTGCTGGACTTTATGCCGAAAGATCATCCGAAAAGAGCCGACATACTGCGTGTGACGCAGAAAATGGCAGGTGCCATAAAGCAGTACCAGGACACAGAGACAGGCCTGTGGTGGCAGGTGGTGGACCAGGGCAGCCGCGAAGGAAATTATCTCGAAGGTTCTGCTTCAGCCATGTTTACCTACTTTCTGGTAAAGGCGGTGAAGAATGGCTACGTTGGCCAGGAATATATGCAGACTGCTGAAAAAGGATTTGATGGTATGGTTAAAAACCTGATCCGGGAGGAGCCTGACGGCACCATTAGCATTACCGATATCTGTGCGGTGGCAGGTCTGGGTGGAACCCCTTACCGTGATGGAACATACGAATACTACATTAGCGAGCCCCGCCGCGCCAACGACCCGAAAGGGGTGGCGCCTTTTATTATGGCTGCCCTCGAATTTGAAGAACTGGCAACAACAGCTGCCAAATAATATTTTATGAAGATAATTAAAAAGATTGCCTTACAGCTCGTGTTTCTGTGCTTCGCCGCCTGGCAGGTGCAGGCACAGAAACACGATTTTGTGGTGGCAAAAGACGGTACCGGCGATTTCCGGACCGTGCAGGAGGCGTTTAACGCTGTTCCTGATTTCCGGAAGAAGCCCACCACGATCTTTGTGAAGAACGGCGTTTACAAAGAGAAACTGACACTGGCAGCCACTAAAACCAATGTGCGGCTGGTAGGGGAGAACGCGACTTCCACTATCCTGACCCACGACGATTATGCCTCTAAAAAGAACCGCTTCGGGGAGGAGATGGGCACCACCGGCTCCACCAGCTTCTTTGTTTTCGGCGATGACTTTTCGGCGGAGAACATCACCTTCGAGAACTCCTCCGGTCCGGTAGGGCAGGCCGTTGCCGTCCGTATTGATGGCGACCGCGTGATGTTTACCAACTGCCGCTTCCTGGGGTTCCAGGACACGCTTTACCCGCATGGCGAGAAGAGCCGGCAGTACTACCGAAATTGCTACATAGAAGGCACCGTAGATTTTATCTTCGGCTGGTCAACGGCTGTGTTTGAAGACTGTGAGATCTTCTGCAAAAAGGAGAGTGGCTATGTAACGGCTGCCTCCACCTCACCAGAGACTCCCTTTGGTTTTGTGTTTCTGAACTGCCGCATCACCGGCGATGCCCCTGCCAATTCGTATTACCTGGGCCGCCCGTGGAGGCCATACGCCAAAACCGCCTTTATCGGCTGCTACCTGGACAAGCAGATAAAACCGGAGGGCTGGCACAACTGGAACAAACCGGAGGCAGAGAAAACCACCGTCTATGCCGAGTACAACTCCAAAGGCCCTGGTGCAGCAACAGGCAAAAGAGTGAAATGGGCCAAGCAGCTCACGGCGCAGGAGGCAAAGCAATACTCCCTGGAGAACATTTTCGGCGACTGGGTTCCGGGCAAGGCCTACACGGCTACCAGGTAGCTACTGCCGGGCCAAACCTGCAAGGCTCCGGGAGATGCCAAATTTATATCGGTACCAGCAGCAGTCGAAAATGCCTCCGGAGGGCTATTTTCATTTGAATAATTTGGTTGCTGATTGCCATTATGCCAGTGCGGGCTTGTGGCTCGTGCTTTCATTTTACTGATAATGAGCGCGTAAGCATATCAGCTCGGATAAGACTGAGTTCACCCATGCGCTGGCTTAGAAAATTGCGGTACGAGCTACAAGCCCGCACCAGCGGCGGAATTTGAATATTCAACAACGGATCTGACTGGTTAGAGTGCGTGCGGAATAAAGAAGTCGCAGAAGATCATATTGAAGAATTCCGCCCATCCTAAAATTCTGATGCAGACAATAAATGCCTAACTTCTGGCATCTATTAGCTGGAAAGAACAGCCGCCGCAAAACGCTCTGGAGGGGCCATTTCATTAGAATAATTACTTAAACAGGAATTTATCAACACTGGCGAAATCGCTGTTGTTTTAACGATCATCCCATTCAAAAATGAAGCTTTATACTCATTCAATTTTACCAGTCCTGCTGATTTTTCTGTGCCTGAGTTCTATGTTGCACGCCCAGCAACTGGCCTTTCCGGGGGCAGAAGGTTTCGGCCGGTTCACGACAGGCGGCAGAGGCGGTTCCGTTATAGAAGTAACCAACCTCAACGATTCCGGGGCAGGTAGTTTAAGGGCTGCCGTGATGGCAGCCGGTGCCAGAACCGTGGTCTTTCGGGTGTCTGGTACTATTGCGCTTAAATCACGGTTGAGCATCACTGTCCCTAATCTCACCATTGCTGGCCAGACAGCTCCCGGAGACGGCATTACCATTAAAGATTACCCTGTCGTGATTAATGCCGACAATGTGATTATCCGCTACCTCCGCTTCAGGATGGGCGATGAGGCCAACCAGGAGGCGGATGCGCTGGAGGCCAGGTTCCGGAAAAACATTATCATAGACCATTGCTCCATGAGCTGGTCTACCGATGAATGCGTGTCTCTTTATGCCAATGAAAATACTACACTGCAGTGGTGCCTGATTGCAGAGAGCCTTCGCAACTCTGCCCACGCCAAAGGAGCGCATGGCTACGGCGGAGTATGGGGAGGCCGGTACGCCTCGTTTCACCACAACCTGCTGGCCCACCACGACAGCCGCAACCCGCGGCTAGGCGAGGAAGCCGGCAAGGCCTTCGCGCTAACCGACCTGACGGATGTGCGCAACAATATTATTTTTAACTGGGGAGGCAACAGCATGTATGGCGGCGAAGCCATGAATGTAAACATCGTGAACAATTACTACAAACCCGGCCCGGCAACCTCCAAAGGCGAGCGCATCATCTCCATCGACAAAAACAAGAACCAGGGCACCGAGGTGTACGATAGGTGGGGCAAGTTCTTTATAGACGGCAATTTTGTGGAGGGTAGCACACGGGCCACCAACGATAACTGGACCTATGGCGTGTACAACCAGTTCCATGGCAGCTACGGCACCGTGCCCGAGGCCGACAAGCAGGCCATGCGCATGTCTGCGCCGCACCCCATCGAGGGCAACGTAACCACCCATACCGCACAGGAGGCATATGAACTGGTGCTGGAAAAGACAGGCGCCTCGCTGGTGCGCGATGCCGTTGATCTCCGGATAATCGAGAACGTGCGCAACAAAACCTTCACGGCAAATGGATCCAACGGAAGCACCAAGGGCATTATCGACTCTCAGAACGATGTGGGCGGCTGGCCGGAACTGCAGTCGCTGCCTGCCCCTGCCGACACCGACCGCGACGGCATGCCCGATGCCTGGGAAACCGAGCATAGCCTGGACCCTAACAACCCGGCCGACCGAAACGGTGATTTTAACGGCGACGGCTACACCAACCTGGAGAAATACCTGCACGCCATTGTAGCGGCTGGCACTACCACCAGCTCGCCGGAAGGCGCTCAGCTGGCCGAAGCAAACCTGTACCCGAACCCCTTTGCGGTAGCCACCACCTTTGCCTTTGTAACCAAGCAGCAGGGGCAGGCGCAGGTAACCGTGTCAGACATCACCGGAAAGCAGGTGGCTACCCTGCTCAACAAGCCACTGACACCCGGCGCCTATTCTGTAAACTGGAACGGCACCGACACCAACGGCAACCAGCTCACCAGCGGTATGTATTTTATCTCGCTCCGGATCGGGGAGGAAACAAGTGTGAAACGGGTGGCGCTGATACGGGAGTAGTATCAGAGAAATTTTGTAATACAGTACAAGCTTATAATTACAGATTACCAATACAAATTTTATGATGATCAAAAACAAATTAACAAGCCGGTTAGTGGTGTTAGTGGGCCTGGCAGGTATCCTGCTTTCTTCCTGTCAGCAGCAAAGCGGAGGTGCTACCACTTCTAAGGCTGTAGCCGATACCTTTGATGTGTACGAGGGCGTGGAGTTCGATATGCCCAGAGTGCAGGAGCCAAGCTTTGCTGATAACATTGTAAGCATTACTGAATTCGGAGCAGTGGGCGATGGCCTGACCAAAAACACAAAAGCCTTTGAGCAGGCCATAGAGGCGGTGGCAGCCAAAGGGGGCGGCAAAGTAATAATTCCGCGTGGCATGTGGCTCACCGGCCCGATAATTCTCAAAAGCAACATCAACCTGCATGCTGAGGCTGGCGCCCTGGTGATTTTCAGCAAAGACTTTGATGACTACCCCGTTATAGAAACCAGCTTTGAGGGACTGAATACCTACCGGTGCATTTCGCCTATTTACGGCAAAGACCTGGAAAACATTGCCATTACCGGCCCGGGTACGTTTGACGGCAATGGCGATGCCTGGCGCACCGTGAAGAAAAGCAAGCTCACCGAGTCGCAGTGGAAAGCCAAGGTGCAGTCAGGCGGCGTGCTGAGCGACGACGGGCAAATGTGGTACCCTACTGAAATGGCGAAGAAAGGCGACACACCCGGCAGTAATTTCAACGTACCTTTTTACGATACCAAAGAAGAGTACGAGGCCGTGCGCGACTACCTGCGCCCTGTAATGGTAAGCATCGTGAGCTGCAATAAAGTATTGCTCGACGGACCTACTTTCCAGAACTCTCCTGCCTGGAACCTGCACCCACTCATGAGCGAAAACGTGATACTGCGCAACCTGAACGTGCGCAACCCCTGGTACTCCCAGAACGGCGATGGCGTAGACCTGGAGTCGTGCAAAAACGTGCTCATCTACAACAATACGTTTGATGTGGGCGACGATGCCATCTGCTTTAAGTCGGGCAAAGACAAGGACGGCCGCGACCGTGGCATGCCCACCGAGAACGTGATCGTGAAAAACAACGTGGTGTACCATGGGCATGGCGGCTTTGTGGTGGGCAGCGAGATGTCGGGCGGCGTAAGGAACGTGCACGTATCTAACTGCACCTTTATGGGCACCGACATCGGCCTGCGCTTTAAGAGCACACGCGGCCGAGGCGGCCTGGTAGAGAACATCTACATCTCCAACATCGACATGATCAACATCCCGACCCAGGCCATCAGCTTTAACCTTTTCTATGGCGGCAACTCCCCCGTACTGGAAGTAGACCAGCGCGCCGACGACGAGGCCCGTGACGACAAGCCAGTGCCAGTGTCAAAAGAGACACCATCGTTCAAAGACATCTATATGAAAGACATACGGGTATCGGGTGCAGACGAGGCGCTGGCCCTGCAGGGCTTGCCAGAGATGAACCTGCAGAACGTGCGCCTGGAGAATGCCGTGCTGAAAGCCAAAAAAGGGATTTCGGCTGTGGATGCTGACGGGATTGAGCTGAAGAACGTGCAGGTGGTAACAGAGCAAGGCCCCGCCCTCACGATCTACAACAGCAAAAATATACAGGTAAGTGGCTTGACGTACAACGAGACAAAAGAGCCGGTAGTAAAAGTGCTCGGTCCGCTGACCCAACACGTGAAGCTGGATGCCAAAGATTTTAAGGATATGCAGAAGCAGGTATCAAAAGGGAAAGACCTGAACGACGCAGCCCTTACCATGGAGTAAATGAACAATACTGCGCATGAATATCAGGTTCATGCGCAGTAGTTACTTATTCTACAGCAGCAACAACAGCAGCTTTTTAATGAGCCAATTCTTGATTTGGAGATGAATTATTGTCCCAAATCGTTGGAAGGAGGTATCCATAGGCTTTGGCTAATTGGAGTATACCCCTACAGGAACTGCCAGGCAGATGAGATAGCCAGGTGCATCAATTCAGAAAAAATGCCAATAGCCATGGCCTTTGCCTCTCACCCACAAGGTCCCTTTGGGATGACAGAGAAGGGTGAGCATATGGAAGAGACTACATACGATTTGATATTAGTGCTTCGCCAAATTCAAGATTAGAAATTATGGTAGATAAGCTTTCTGGCAGCTTTATAAGCAGTAATCATTTCTGAAGATCATATGAAAGGAGCACTAGTTTAGTGTTTATGATAGAACAAGTATTCGTTAGCCTTTTAGGTTGCAGGGTATTAAAAAATTATTAACCTATTTAAACTTAATAACACATTTATTTTATGAAAAGACCTATACACATACCGCAGTTGCTCTTGCTTTTGTGTCTGCTGTTGGCAGGCTTCAGCAGCACTGCCCAGACCAAACCCTTTAATGCCGACATCGTGGTAGCCCAGGATGGCAGCGGCGATTTTGAGAAAATACAGGCTGCCATAGATGCTGTGCCCAATAACAGCGACAGGCGCACGGTCATCTACATCAAAAGAGGCCTTTATAATACCGAGAAACTGATGGTGCCCGGCACAAAAAGGAACGTGACCCTTATTGGCGAGAGCCGCGAAGAAACCATTATCAGCTACCATATCTACGACTGCGCCAGTGGCAAGTGCCCTACCGCCGACGCAGCCAAATGGACCGGCGACAACATCCGCACCTCTGCCACCCTCACCTTGCAGGGCGATGGCTTCCGGGCCGAGAACCTGACCATCGAGAACACAGCTGGCCCGGTAGGGCAGGCGCAGGCCATCACCGTAAAGTCAGATAAGAACGTGTTTGTGAACTGCGACCTGAAAGGCTACCAGGACACCATTTACCTTTGGGATGCCGGCAAACGCACCTACTTTGAAAACTGCCTGATCGAGGGCCGCACTGACTATATTTATGGCGCTGGAATTGCGTTCTTTCAGGCTTGTGAAATCCGCAGTTGGGGCGGCGGCTGGATTACAGCACCTTCTACGCCTCGTACCCAAACCTACGGCTACGTATTCAACGAGTGCCGCCTGACTTATGCCACCAGCAGCCCACGTTCCGGCGACGATGGCGAACTGGTTAGGCTGGGCCGCCCATGGCATGAATATCCGCATGTAGTCTGGATGAATTCCGAAATGACAGAGAAGATCCATCCGCAAGGTTGGGGCGATACCTGGAACATGGACTACGCAGCCACCAGCCCCGATCTGAAGCTGTACGAATACAACAACACCGGGCCAGGCGCCGATATGAGCAAGCGTGCCAATTGGGTTGGTTTGCGCGCCCTTACAGCCGGAGAAGCAGAGAATTATACCGTAGAAAAGGTAATGGCAGGCACCGATAGCTGGAACCCGGCCGCAGAGGCGCCTGTAGTGCCCTCTTATAACTGGACAGGTGCCGCCGCCACCAAAGGCTGGTTAGTGGCCGAAAACTGGAACCCGGCAGCCGTTCCGGCTACCGGCGAATCAGCCACAGTAAGCGGAGAGCACGAAGTGCTGGCAGACGGTGGCAGTTTTGTTGCCGACCTGAACATGGTAAACGGAGCTGTGCTGCGGGTAACCGGAAACAGCACCGTAACCTATCTTTCTATCGGCGGTTCAGCAATCCGTGCGGCTGAAGAAGTGACACTGGCTGGCAAAATTTCGACTAAAGAAGCCAACACCTTTGGCGTAACCGGCACACTTACCCTGGATGCGGCACTGGCTGGCGTGCATAACCTGACAAAAGAAGGCAATGGCCTGCTGGTGCTGGCCGCCAACAACACAGACTACTCTGGTGCCTGGACCATCAGCGCCGGTACACTGCAGGCAAAGGCTGCCAACTCATTGGGCAGAGGCAGTGTGAACATAAGCAGCGGTGCCACCCTTGCCATCGATAACGACGGGGCGCTGCAGCCAACCTCGCAGTTGCGTGTAGCAGCAGGTGCTGCGCTGGTGCTCAACGCCGACGTTACCCTGAGTGAGTTCTTCATCGGTAGCGACATGCAGGCCATGGGCGAATATACGGCCACGACACATCCGGACCTGATCAGTGGGACTGGTAAAGTGATTGTAGGCCGGCCAGGCTCCTTTACTTTTGTGGGAGGCGCCAACGGCAACTGGGATAACGCGGCCCATTATTCGCCGCAACTATTGCCGGAGGCCGGAGAGACCGTATACGTGAACCGGGAAATTGAAACAACTGGTGAGCCTTTCCCGGCTAAAATGGTGTTGCAGCCGGCAGGCAACCTGCGTATGCGCGGCAACCATGCCGTAACCGGAGAAGTGGAAATGGAAGCAGGCTCCCGCATAACCTATGCCACCGGCGGAACCGGCTTTTCGCTGAATGCGCCCATTAATGTGCTCGGCGATGTTACTATGCAAATGAGCAGCAACAATGCGGCTGGTAATGCGCTCACACTGCTGGGCAACTTAAGAGGAGGAGCCAAGGTGACAGCCTTCAACAACCGGAATGAGCAGGTAACAGCCACTTTAATATTGAGCGGCGACAACAGCGGTTTTTCCGGTACCTGGGATGCCACCAGGCCAAGCAGCAACGCCGCATCGGTTACTCGCCTAGAAGGCACGAGCGCCTTTGCTTTCGGAAGCGGTCAGATAGAGGTTGGCGCTAACAACAAGGTTCTTTTCAGCCACGAGAAAAGTGCCGGCGACGAACTGAAACTGGTAACCAGCGGTACGGGCAAAGCTGTGTTGAACACCAGAGTAAGCGTTATTAAATTTATACACAATGGGGTAGAAATGCCAGCCGGTATTTACACAGCAGCATCGCACCCTGCTCTTTTCGAAGGACCAGGCGCCCTGGAGGTGGCTACCATTGTGTCTGTGGCTGCTGAGCTGGAAAAACAACCTGTCCGTTACGCTGATAAGACCTTGTACCTTACCGGTTCACGCACTGCAGTTACAGTTTACTCCATTACTGGTGCGGTGGTTCAGAAAGAAACCAGCGACAAGGCTATCTCTTTTAAAGGCTACAAGCCTGGACTTTACGTTGCCCGCTACTTTGTAGATGGTAAGCACGGATCTGCCAAAGTGCTGATCCGAAAATAACTCACTTTTTACTTCTAAACCACGTGGCGCTGTTCTGCAGCGCCACGTGGTTTTCCTTCCTGATCCAGCAGTAGATAGAAGAATTGATCTGAAAACAGCCTCAGATTTATCTTGTTAAAGCTGTTAAAACGAGTTCAACTATTCAATAATGATGAATCAGGTGAAAAAGGCTTCTCGTATTATCAGGAAGCAGGTTTATGTTAATTTCTAATTTTGAATTTCTAATTTTTAATTCGGCGTAGCCCCTTAACCTTCCTTCCATGAACAGAATAGTAGCAGGCATGCTGGTGTTGGGTATCTGCCTCATCGGCATGTCCTTTATGCCGCAGAAAAAGAAAATAACCACTGTGTACCTGATCGGCGACTCTACCGTGGCCGATTACACCGATTACGATGGCGAAGATTATAGGAGCACCCGTTACCCGGTTACTGGCTGGGGGCAGGTGTTTCAGCCCTTTCTGCGCCCCGACAGCCTCACCAAAGTAAGGCACCTGATCAAGACCGACAGTGCGGTGGTGGCAGACAAGGCCAGGGGAGGCCGCAGCACCCGCACCTTTTTTGAGGAAGGGCGTTGGGCAGCTGTGTACAAGGAACTGCAGAAAAATGATGTGGTCATGATTCAGTTCGGGCACAACGATGCGGCCCAAAACAAACCGGAGCGCTACGTGAACATACAAGGCTACAAAGAGTATCTGAGGCTGTTCGTAAACCAGACCCGCGAAAAAGGCGGCATCCCGGTTCTGCTCACGCCAGTGGCCCGCAACTACCCCTGGCAGAACGGGAAACTGACCAACGTGCACGGCGACTACCCGCAGGCAGTGCAGGAGGTGGCAAAGGAGCTAAATGTGTACCTGCTGGACCTGAACCAACGATCTATGGACGCTTTCACGGCGAAAGGGCAGGAGTACGTAACGGAGCACTATTTTATGAACCTGCCAGCCGGCAAGTACAAAGCCTATCCCGAAGGACAGAAAGACAACACGCACTTTCAGCCGGAAGGAGGCAAAGCCGTGGCGCAGCTGGTATTTGACGGCATGAAGCAACTGAAACTGCCACAGGCAAGCACAAAAACGAAGGAGAAGTAGGCTCATAATCCAAAGGCGCGGAGCAGCAGTTGTTCAATACCTCCGAAGGGGCTTTTTGATTAGAATAATTGAATAAGTAAGAATAATATTTTTCGGGTATCTTTAAACAGAAATCATCCCCTCCGCGAGCTGAAAGCTCATAAGAGGGGGTGATTTCTGTTTCCATAAGTTACTCTGAATAACAGCTTCAAGGACAATCGGTACATTTCATTTTCTGAGTGCCGGAAGGAAATATGGTTAGCTCAGAACTCGGAAGCGGGCATCAGCCGCAAATCCGGCTGCCTGACAAATAGAAGTTTTTCTGTCAGCGTAAAAATCGTGTATTAATCCGGCGCTGGTTCGCATTTCAGATTAATATAATGTAAATTTGACTAGATACATCCTGTTTAGTTTTAGGATATTTATTCTAAAGCCGATGCCGAAATTTAGCCAGCCATTATGTCCCTAAACCTTTTCTGCTTCCTACCGGGTCTTCGAAAAACGATTCTCTGGCTCCTGTTGCCGTTAGTTGCTTCATCTGGCCTGCTCGCCCAGCAAACCACCTCCGACATCGGCAACTTTTACCCGATCATCAGCTCCTACGCTGCTAAAGACAACAATCGCCTGAGTTACCTGGCCAGGAACTGGAAAAACGAGAAAAAGTGGCGAAATACCGCCAAAGCGAAACTGCACGAGCTGCTGGCCTTTGACCCTGTACCGGCTCCCCTGAACTCCGAAGTACTTGATTCTACCAAAAGAGATGGCTACACCCAGTACCTGGTGCGCTACAACCTGAATGCGCTTCAAAAAACCGAAGCCTTTTTGCTGATTCCGGATAACCTGACCAAACCTGCCCCGGCTGTGATAGCCCTTCATGACCACGGCGGGTTTTACTTTTACGGGAAGGAGAAGCACACCCTGACAGACAACCAACCACCCCTGCTGGTGGAGTATGTGCAGAACCTCTACGAAGGGCGCTACTACGCCGATGAGCTGGCAAAGCGCGGTTTTGTGGTGCTCTGCCCCGATGCCATGTACTTTGGCTCTCAGAAGCTGCAGCCGGAAACGGTGAGTCCGCAATTCACCAAAACCCTGCTAAACACGAGCTACGAGAGCGAAAGCAAGCGTATCAGAGCCTATAATAAATTTGCCAACTCGCACGAAATCCCCCTCAACAAAACCATTCTTGCCTCCGGCACCACCTGGCTCGGCATGATCGCGCAGGGCGATCGTGTGGCCGTAGATTTTCTGCTTTCCCGGCCGGAGGTGGACCCGGAGAAGATCGGTTGCATCGGGCTTTCGCTGGGCGGCTTGCGCAGCACCTATTTGTTTGGGCTCGATGCCAGAATCAAGACGGGCGTGGTGGCTGCTTTTTCTACCACGTTCGAGCACATGCTCCAGGAGCACACCCGCCACACCTGGATGATGTATGTGCCACGCCAGCACAGGTTCCTCGACCTGCCCGATGTGGCCTCGCTCAATGCGCCAAGGCCGCTGCTGATCCTGAACTGCAAGCAGGACAAACTCTTCAACATAGCCGGCATGCAGGCAGCCGAAACCAAACTGGCTGTTATCTATGCCAAGATGAAAGCTCCCGATAGATTTAAGTGCAACTACTACGACGTGCCCCACTCCATGAGCATACAAATGCAGGACGATGCCTTTGCCTGGCTGGAGCGCTGGCTAAAATAGCAGCAGCAGGAATAGCAGCTCCGGAGGGCCGTTTTCATTTAAATAATTTACCCACTAAATCACTGAATCAATCACTCAAAATAAAGATATGAAATTAGAACACTTTGCCGTGAACGTAGAAGACCCGATCGCCATGGTCGACTGGTATGCCGAGCACCTGGGCATGAAGGTGGTAAAACAGGTGAAAGAAGCTCCGTTTATGGCTTTCCTGGCCGATGACAGCGGCCGCATTATGATAGAGGTGTACCGCAACCCGGCAGACAAGGTACCTCCGTACCGCGACATGGACCCGCTGCTGGTGCACCTGGCCTTTGTATCGGAAGATCCGGATGCCGACAAGGCACGCCTGCAGCAGGCAGGAGCAACCGAGGTGTCTGACACCAAACTGGACGACGGCTCGCACCTGGTGATGATGCGCGACCCCTGGGGGCTGGCTGTACAGCTCTGCAAACGCGGCAAACCCATGCTCACCGAACGGGAAAACTAAGGCTACGCCACTTTGGGAAATTCAAAGTTCAAAATTAGAAATGATCATGGCGCGAGTGTCCTCGCTTGTGACTGCTATTCCGCGGCCTCCGGCCGTATGGGAAATGAAGATATTATCTAACAAAATATCTGCTTTTGCACCAGAAATTAGTGGAGTTCTCAAACATGATGGGCGAGTTTCAAGGGCATAAATAATTTTGAATTTCTAATTTAACTAAGTATCAGTTACATCAACCTAAAAACAAGATAAACATGAATATAAGAAAATACTGGGCTGCCAGCCTTATGCTGCTCACGTTGCTGGGAACAGCAAGCTGCGGAAATGAAAGCGGGAATCAACAGGGCCAGGCGCAGCAGGAAGCTGATGTGTGGGACGGATTAGACGACATCCTGAGCCAGATAAGAGCACCGACTTTTGCCGACAGAGATTTTAACGTAACCGATTATGGCGCAGTAGGCAACGGCACCACCAATTCTTCTGAAGCCTTTAAAAAGGCGATAGCTGCCTGTAGCGAAGCAGGCGGCGGCAGGGTAGTGGTGCCTGAAGGCAAATTCCTGACCGGGCCGATTTACCTGAAAAGTAACGTGAACCTGCATGTGGTAAAAGGTGCGACTATTCTCTTCTCTACCAACCCCAAAGATTACCTGCCGGTGGTGTACACCCGCTGGGAAGGAGTGGAACTGATGAACTACTCACCCCTGGTTTATGCGTTTGAGGAAAAAAACATTGCCATAACCGGCGAAGGCGTGCTGGACGGGCAGGCCGACGAAACCAACTGGTGGCCCTGGAAAGGCAACAAGCGTGATGGCTGGAAAGAAGGAACACCCAACCAGAACGACCCCGACAAGCGTGCCGTGCTGTTCCAGATGGGCGAAGACAACGTGCCGGTAGAGGAGCGTATTTTTGGTGAAGGCTTTTACCTGCGCCCGCAGTTCGTGCAGCCCTACCGCTGCGAAAACATTCTGATCGAGGGCGTTACCTTTATCAACTCCCCGATGTGGATTCTGAACCCGGTGCTCTGCAACAACGTGACAATCCAGAAAGTGACCGTAGAAAGCCAGGGGCCAAACTCTGACGGCTGCGACCCGGAGTCGTGCAAGAACGTGCTGATCAAAGACTGCTTCTTCAACACCGGCGACGATTGTATTGCCATAAAGTCGGGCCGCAATGCGGATGGCCGCCGCATAAACGTGCCGAGCGAGAACATCGTGATCCAGAACTGCGTGATGGAGAACGGTCACGGTGGTGTGGTGATCGGAAGTGAGATATCAGGAGGAGCCCGCAATATTTTTGCCGAGAACTGCAAAATGAGCAGCCCCGAACTGGACCGCGCCCTGCGGATCAAAACCAGTTCTATGCGAGGCGGCACCGTAGAGAACGTGTACCTGCGCAACATCGAGGTTGGGCAGGTGGCCCAGCAGGTGGTGCGCGTAAACATGTTCTACGAAGACTCTGGCGCACACGTGCCGGCTGTCCGCAACATCGAAGTCCGCAACATGACTGTAGAGAACGGGGGTAAAGTAGGGGTGCTGCTGGAAGGTTATCCGCAATCGCCGGTAGAGAACCTGCGCCTGATCGACGTGAACATTAAAAATGTGGCGGAGCCCTACAAGTTCAGCAACATCAAAAACGTGCAGTTCGAGAATGTAACCATCAACGGCGAGCAGGTAAAGCTGGAGGAGAATTAATTTTCGGATTCGAAGCTGCCAGGTTTTAAAGGTTTGGATATCTGAAAACCTTGTTCAGATAATTCCCTGATTCTGTAAATTTTGATTCAGACAATAACATGCCCCCTGTAGCCGCACCCCTCGCGGGTGCTCATGACCCCCGAGCAGCAGCAGCAGCAGCTAATAGCTCAGGAGGGCCATTTTCATTAGAATAATTGTGTGTGAATGGGCCTATTAATTAATGTGCTGATGTGCTAAAGGGACAATAGTGAAATAGCTGGCCAGACCTCGCAGTGTGCGCAGCTCCTGCGAGCGTCCTGGGGAAGCAGTAAGAAAGACTATGAAATATAAACTGCTGTCCGCTACAGCGTTTTCTCCAATACACTGGCAGGAAGGCCAAAATCAACTATTATTAACTCTTTTTCATGACAAAGAAGATACATATTTTTATTTGGGTGCTGGCACTCGTGAGTCTCGGTTGCAGTTCTGGCAGAAAAGCGTCAGACCCAAGAGGGCCCATCGAAATCTGGTGGCTGGAGTCGCTCGATAAGGTAGGAGAACACCCAACTACCGTGCTAGGTGAGCCGAAGGTGATAAGCGTGGCAAGAGGAGAGAAGGCCGTAGAGTTCGACGGGAAAGACGATGGCCTGCAACTGATTGCCAACCCGATTTTCGATGCCGAAGAATTTACCATAGAAGTGGTGTTTAACCCCTACGATGCTTTCCCTGCTAACGTGGAGCAACGGTTTTTCCACATCCAGGACCCCGTTAACCTGGACCGCCGCATGCTGATGGAGCTAAGGCTAAACGACAAAAAAGAGTGGTACGCCGACTTCTTTATGAAAACGGAGAATGAAAGGCTGGTGCTGATAGACTCTACCAAAACGCATCCGGTAAACGAGTGGGCCACCATGACGTTGATTTACAAAGACAATACCATGACAGGTTATGTAAATGGCGTAGAAGAAGGATCCGGCAACATTACGTTCTTACCCATGAGTCCGCAGGCAAATGTTTCGCTCGGCACCAGAATAAACAAAGTGTCCTGGTTTAACGGAGCCATCAAAACCGTTCGGTTTATTCCCTGGGCACTACCTCCGCTGGAGCCGTAGGATTTAGAAGAGAAACGATTAAAGATATAGTGCAGACAAGCTGAATATTCGGTTTAATTAGCAGTTAGCAAACATATAATATGATTCAAACTCCAAAAATTTATCGAATTGACAAGTCGCACAGATTATTAAGGGAGTATCATGATGCCCGAGAAATCATCTTTAAAATAATATCAACTTCATACAAGAAACTTGGTTTTAAAAATACCATAAAAGCTGATAGTATAAAGTCAATAAATAAAGACGATATCACCTATTTTCTTCACCTCTTCAATACAAATGATACAGACTCAGACTGGAAAGATTTTTTACCTCAGGGTTTGAGTTTTGGTCAAAATTTTAAACAACAGAAATTGTCATTAATACTGTTTTCCCACAGTGAAAATGAACTTTTCTGTACAATTGGTGGGAATGCCTATCAAATTATAGTCCCCTTCATTGACCATTCATTTGGTTTAAATATGTATGCCCGGATAATGAAACCTGATTTGGACCAACTTGCCTCTATCAAATCAAGAGGGCTAACGGGTGCCCGTGCTGGACTAAACGAACAATTTCGCGATAACTATAGAATAATTGACTTCGTGAAATTCGGAAAACTGCCTCAGGAAATACACCTTAAGCTAAGTAATGAAATTTCCAATTTACACTTTGGATTCCTACAAAAACGTGAAGATGAAAGAATTCAAATATATGTAGGTAAGTCGTTCAAGGTAAAGAGAGGAGTTACGTTTGAGGAACTACATAAAATTATCAATGAATTTCGCGACATACTTCAGATTGCCCCAAGTGACTATTTAAGCTCTTACAAAGAAATAACAGACCAGAAAATAATTAATGAATCTTTCAAACCTATTTTAATTGACAGATTGTACAATGATGCAGCTTTTATCGGAAGGCCAGAGACAGCCAGAAGGTTTGAATTTGATTTCTGTAACCCAAACGAAATAGAAAGGTTCTATGAGGCTGATAGTTTTATATTAAAAGAAAAAACTGAGAATGGAGGGTATGCTACTTTTTCAACTGTAACTGATAGAAATGAAATTTACGATACTGTACTTCGCAGGACAGTCGAGAAGTTTGGGAACAACGACAGATTTAATTTTATGGTTTACCTTCAAGGTGTTAAAGTTACCTGTTATAAGGATGGTCGGAAAACGATTAGCTCAAATTTTTTATTCCATTTTACAACTGAATTTTCTATCAATCAGCAGCCAATATTTTTAGTAGATACCAAGTGGTATAGACTTCGAGATTCTTTTGTCAAAGATTTGAATATCAATGCCCAACATATCCTAAGAATATATAAAGCCCCTCCAAATGTTTTAACAGAACCCTGGGATAAAACATTCTTAAGTCGGGAGGGTAGTTACAACCTCCTGTATAATAATAAACTGGGTTACATAGTAATTGATACCATTATTGCTGATGGATTAGAGCTGTGTGATATTTTACATTATGATGAAAATAACTTATATCTCATCCATGTAAAATATGGATTCAGTACTAAAATGAGGGAATTAACAAATCAGATTTTGATTTCCGCAAGGAGATTAAGGGAAAATCTGGGAACGAAGGAAAAAGAATTACTTAATCAAATATATAGCAAATTAGTAGATAAGGGCTACGATTTTGATGGTTTAAATCTTGATGAATTTAAGAATCTTTTTAATAAAAAAATCTCTTTTGTGATTGCTTTCACTTCTCATTTAAAGGACGATTTGAAAGTAGAAGATAATATGGATAGGTTTGATTCGAACATAGCTAGATTTCAGCTCATTCAATGTTCTGGTGAAATGAGAGCAAACTACTATGATCTTTTGACACATCAAATTATGAGACAATAATAGAGTAGACAAAAAGTAAACGTCGACTCAGGTTAATACCTGGTGCATAGTTTATAAAAACCGTATCCACAATCAAAAAAAAATATCATGGCAGAGTTTTGGGAGTCGAGCTTTAAAGATAAAAAGACGATGTGGGGATTTGAACCAGCGGACTCTGCAATCGAAACCTTACAGCTCTTTAAGAAAAATGGACTTAGCAAGATTTTGATACCCGGATTTGGCTACGGCAGAAATGCAAAGATCTTTACGGATAATGGGTTCAGTGTAACAGGAATAGAAATTTCGGAAACTGCAATTGCCTTAGCCCAACAACACTATGGAGATGATGTAAAAGTATACCATGGATCCGTTAGCGCCATGCCGTTTGACCAGGAATTGTACGATGGGATTTTCTGCTATGCACTGATCCACTTGTTAAATGATAAAGAGCGTGTTAAGCTGATTAGCGATTGTTACAACCAGCTTCGGCCTGGTGGGTACATGGTTTTTGTGGCAATTTCTAAAAACGATGCTGCTTATGGGCAAGGAGAAAAATTAAGTAAGGACAGATTTGAAACGAGGCATGGTGTTCAGCTATTCTTTTATGATTCGGATACTTTAGAAAAAGAATTTGCTGCTTATGGACTGGTTGAATCTAAAGAGATAAATGAACCGGCAAAAAATATGGGGAATAAGCCCTCCCAAAAATTTTGGCAAATAACGTGTAGGAAACTAGAAAGATAAAGAATACCAGTGGCTATTTTAGTAATTGCCTACTCCTAATCTGTTGTATATACCAGCCCAGTTGCCGCACCAACAATAGTTGTACCATGGCTCCTTTATGTAGTCCCTGATTTTAATCCTCGTCTTCCCTACCAAACCTCCAACAAAAAAACGGCTGGACTCCATCAGGAGTCCAGCCGTTTCACTTAAAACAGGTATTGTCAGATTAAAGCGAAACGCCTCGTTTCCAGGGAATAAAGTCGTCCTGACCAAGCTTTTGGGCTTTGGTAAGAACCTCGCCGCTGGCTACTGCAATAATATGCTCCAGCATCGCTTCACCCATTTCTTCGATGGTTTTGGTACCTTCTATCACCGGGCCGGTGTTCACATCGATAATATCAGACATGCGCTGTGCCAGAATAGTGTTTGAAGAAACCTTAATAACTGGTGTTACCGGGTTACCGGTTGGCGTACCAAGACCAGTGGTGAACAGGATAATGTTCGCGCCGGAACCAGCCATAGCCGTGGTGCTTTCTACGTCGTTGCCAGGCGTGCATAGCAGGTTCAGACCAGGTTGGGTTACATACTCAGGGTAATCCAGCACGTCTACAATCGGAGAAGTACCGCCTTTTTTAGCTGCACCCGCTGATTTAATGGCATCCGTGATCAGGCCGTCTTTGATGTTACCCGGGCTAGGGTTCATGTCGAAACCAGAACCTACTGCCTCTGCTGCACGTGCGTAGGCACGCATCAGCTCCACAAAACGGTCGGCCGTTTTATCATCAACACAACGGTTTATCAGGTCTTGCTCTACACCGCACAGCTCTGGGAACTCCGACAGGATGGACTTGCCGCCCAGGGCTACCACCAGGTCAGACACGTGGCCTACCGATGGGTTGGCAGAGATACCAGAGAAACCATCAGAACCACCACACTCCAGGCCAACCACCAGTTTGCTCAGCGGGGCAGGCTGGCGTCGGTTTTTGTCGGCTTCTACCAGACCAATAAAGGTTTTGCGGATAGCCTGCGACAGCAGTTCCAGTTCAGTGCCTTCTTTCTGCTGCTCCAGCACGATCAGCGGCTTGGAGAAGTTAGGGTTAATGGCTTTGATTTTTTCTTCCAGAATGCTCACCTGTGCGTTCTGGCAACCCAGGCTCAGTACGGTGGCACCTGCCACGTTCGGGTTGTTGATATAACCTGCCAGCAGGGCGCACAGCATGTCAGAGTCTTGTCTGATACCGCCGCAGCCACCTTCGTGCGTCAGGAATTTAATACCGTCTATATTTTCGAATACACGCTTCTGACCGTTAGAGGTCGTAGCCTGTAAAGAAAGCTTCTCAATTTCTTCTATGTTGCCAGCCTGGTAGAGCTCCACCATCTGCTGCACATAAGATTTGTAAATGTCCTGGTTTCCGAAGCCAAGCTCATCGATAAAAGCTTGCTTAATTATGTTCACGTTGCGGTTTTCGCAGAACACCATCGGGATAACCAGCCAGTAGTTGCCGGTACCTACCTGGCCATCGGCGCGGTGGTAGCCGTTAAAAGTTCTGTTTGCCCATTTAGATACGTCGGGGGCTGTCCAGCCGGTAACTTTGGTTTTTCCGGTGAATTCCGAAACGGAATGTTTCACGTTATGGATGGTGAGCACGCCACCGGTCGGGATAGTAGATACGGCTTTGCCAACCAGCGAGCCGTACATAAATATTTCGTCACCAGGAGCTAATTCCTGCTCTGCAAACTTATGTTTGGCTGCAACATTTTCGGCAAGCACAATCTTGTTGCCGTTATATTCAACCACCTCACCATATTCCAGGTCCGTCAGTGCTACCAGCACGTTATCATCAGGATGGATTTTTAAAATTTTCTTTGACATATCTAATGCTAATGGTTATTAGCGCAATCGATTGCGCTCATTTGCAAATAAGCAAAATGTTTTTCTTAATTTGAAAAGAATTTGAGTAAAAATTTTTATAAGAGGTAACTTTCTACTATAAAGCCCGGAAAGTATACTAAGGGATCAACAACCTGGCTGCAAATAAAATTCCTGGCCCTAAAATACTAGTTTTTTCTATATAAACAACCCTGCACAGCGCCTGCCCAGTCAGCAATGACAGATCAGGTGGCTGGCCAATGGAGCTGCTTAGAATAATTATATACAAAGCATTCGTTTAGCTCTTTTTTTTAGGTTCTAAGGGATGCGGTTTGCAACAGTCTGGTCAGGGGGCAAACGGTAGCAAATGCCTCCGGAGGGCCATTTTCATTCAAATAATTATTTAAGTTTTTTACAAGGCTAAATTTAGAGCTTCTCCACCCGGAGCACGGCCTGCTTTGCGTCACCGAATTTCTCCAGACCGGGGAAAGGCTTGATTTCCTTCAGGGTGATTTTGTAGGTGGTTTGCCCTACCTGCGTGGTAAGGGTTTGTGTATTCCGTGGGGTGGTGGTTGAGCAAGCGCCGATGCATAGCGCTACGGCTTCGTTTTTGCCCTGGCTGTTGGATAAAGAAAGCAGCACAGAGGCGGAACCATAGTGCACGCAAACAGCATTGGCCGGGCAACGTGAGTCGTTTAGTTCCTTGAGCACAAGGTAAAGCTTTCGGGGAGCAGCCCCTCCGGAGAGCAATACCTGCTGCCCGGCCTGCATCGAAAATTCCTGCTTAAAAGGAATTCCTTCGGCAAGAGGCTCTGCTGCAGGTGGTGTGTATGGCGCCTCAGGCTGGCAATTCCAGCACAGGAGCGCTACTGTTAAAAGGTAAAAGAAACGGGTCATTGTGTATGCGAATTAGTTGAATTTACATAAACATGAGCCCTTCTCCGGACAAAGGGTTGCAAGTCCATTGCCATAAACCAGGTGCCTGCGCACTGGGAGAGGTGTAAAACTTTTGCTATCAGAAGATTACTACCTGCAAAATATTCTCCTTAAACTCCCGGAGTAGACTGCTCTATATAAAAGTTCGGATCTATGACCACTTTCAGCGTTTTTTTCGATCCTTTCAGCTCCTGCCACTTGCTGGTTGGCTCCAGCCACTGCACTTTGCCGTTCAGGTGTACTTTTACCGGCATGTTAAATCCATCTACTGTGTTTGCCCAGCGGTAGTGCCAGCTGGTGCCTTCCTGCTTGTGCTCCAGCCGGGGCAGGCGCGTGTCGCGGAGGTACTGGTTAAAGAAGGTGCTGAGGTCCCGGCCGGTTTTCTGGCTCAGATAATCCTCTATCTGTTGCGTGGTGACAGTCTGGTGGTAGAAATCCTGGTTGAGGCCGCGCAGGATGCCGCGCCATTTCTCATCGTCGTTCACGATCTGGCGCAGGGTGTGCAGCATGTTGGCACCCTTAGGATACATATCGTCGGAGCCCTGCCGGTTCACCCCGTAATCGCCAATAATGGGCGCATCGTGCTGGATGTTTTTTCGCAACCCGATTATGTAAGCGTTGCCAGCCTCTTTGCCATAGTGGTACTCCACAAACAGGTTCTCGGAGTAGGTCGTAAAGCTTTCATGAACCCACATGTCGGCAATGTCTTTGTAGGTGATGCTGTTGGCGAACCACTCGTGGCCGGTTTCGTGCACGATAATATAATCGAACTTCAGGCCCCAGCCGCTGCCGCTCAGGTCGTAGCCCATGTACCCGTTCTGGTAGCCATTGCCGTAGGTTACGGAGCTCTGGTGTTCCATGCCCAGGTAGGGCACTTCCACGAGCTTGTAGCTGTCTTCGTAAAAAGGGTAAGGGCCGAACCAGTGCTCAAATGCCTGCAGGGTCCGGGGCACATCTTTAAATTGTTTTTTGGCTTTGCTGAGATTTTCGCGGAGCACATAGTAGTCGCAGTCGAGCACGCCTTTTTCGCCCTGGTATTTTTCAGAGAAATGCACATAGTCGGCAATGTTCACGTTCACGCCATAGTTGTTGATGGGGTTAGACACAAACCAATGAAAGGTTTTGCTGCCGTCGGTGTTGGTGTCCACCTTCCGGAGCCTGCCGTTGGAGACGTTTGTGAGATTTTCTGGTACGCGTATGCTGATGAGCATGCTGTCGGGCTCGTCGTACATGTGGTCTTTGCAGGGCCACCAGAGGCTGGCGCCATCGCCCTGGTTAGAGGTGGCTACAAAAGGCTTGCCCTTGCTGTCTTTTTGCCAGGTGAAGCCGCCCGTCCAGGGAGGGCGCACGCTCACCTGAGGCTTGCCGCTGTAGTGCACTTCTACGGTATTTACTGTGCCGGCCACCTGGCTTTCGGGCAGGGTTATAAACCAGGCGTTCCCGTCTTGTTTTACTGGCAGCGGCTTCCCGTTTTGCAACACCTTCTCCATGGTCATGGGCGGCTGCAGGTCCAGCTGCATGCGTTGGTGGGGTTGCAGCACCTTGTACTGCACGGTGTTTTTGCCGCGCACGGTGCTGTCGGCAGGGTTCACGGCGATGTCGAGGTGGTAGTAGGTCAGGTCCCACCAGGCCCGCTCCGGCGTTATGGAGCCCCTGATGCTGTCTTGCCGGGTAAAGGGAGGGGTTTGGGCAAGCGCAGCGGGTGCTGCCACCGCAGACAACATGATGGATACTAAAATTCTGAAAGCAAGGCTATGTTTCATGGACTTGGTGTTTGGCCTGGTCATGCTTTGGTCGTGACAGATATAAATAATTGTAATGAAAAAGGCCCTCCGGAGGCTCTGTGGCTGCTGCTTTTGTCTGGATCAAAATGTACAGAATTTTAGAATGCGCAGCATGATCGTGCCGTGCTTAAATCAGTAAATGAAGTGTAGTAAGAAACCAGACACAACGAGATGGCGGAGTTCATCTCCAGGTTTTCAAATCTCCAAATTAATAAATCTGCCATTTAGCCATGCAACCACTAATCATCAGCAATCAACAATTATTCCAATAAAAACAGCCCTCCGGAGCTTTTGCTGCTCCTGCTGCTGGTGTAGGCTCCTGGTCAGCTGTGGGGGCTGAGGCTTCGGGGCATTTTTTTCTTTGTACGCTCCCCTCGCAATTTTCCCGGAGTTCTCAGCTTCAATATACGAAGATAACACGTATGGTAGGATGGTGACGCTGGGTGATGGCTATAAATTGATGGAGGAATGTCTATCCTGGCAGCCCTAAACCGGGGAAAGTGTCGTGACGAAACGTATTGTCAGCGGAGTCTTTGCCAGGCAACAATTATAATGAAACAGGACACTATTTCTACAATAGCATGAAGATGAGAAGATATGGTTTGGCTGCCTTTGCAATGGCTGCTCTTATGATAATTAACAGCTGCTCTTCAGACCCGGTAACCGGCAAAAAGGAGCTGATGCTGCTCTCGGAGGAGCAGGAAATTGAGCTGGGCAGGCAGGCCGACCCGGAGATTGTGGCGCAGTTTGGGCTGTACCCGGATGAGGCCCTGCAGCGGTTCATGCAGGAAAAGGGGCAGCAGATGGCAGCTGTCTCGCACCGCAGCCAGTTGGAGCACCAGTTCAAAGTGCTCGATTCGCCAGTGATAAACGCCTTTGCCGTGCCTGGAGGGTATGTGTATTTTACGCGCGGCATTATGGCGCACTTCAACAACGAGGCACAGTTTGCCGGGGTGCTGGGCCATGAGATCGGGCATGTGGCGGCACGGCACTCGGCGCAGCAGCAAAGCAAAGGTGTGCTGGCCCAGTTTGGGCTGGTGCTCGGCCGGATTATAGCGCCAGAGTTCGAAGGGTTTGCCAACGCTGCCTCGCAGGGAGTGGGCCTGCTGTTCCTCAAGTTCGGCCGCGACGATGAACGTGAATCAGACAGGCTGGGCGTGGAGTACGCCACCAAGCTGGGCTACGATGCCGCCGAAATGGCCGACTTTTTCAACACCCTGCAGCGCACGCAGGAGAGCAGCGGAGCTGAAGAAATGCCGAGCTTCCTGTCTACGCACCCTGCCTCTGCCGAACGCTACAAAACAGTGCGCCAGTTGGCCGAAAAGCAGCAGCAACAGGAAGGACTCACCGATGCCAAAGTAAACCGCGAAAGCTACCTGAAGCTGATCGATGGCATGATCTACGGCGAAGACCCGAAGCAGGGCTTTGTAGAGAACGAGGTGTTCTACCACCCGGAACTCCGGTTCAGCTTCCCGCTACCGGCTGACTGGCGCTACGAAAACTCACCGCAGCATTTCCAGATGGCGCCAAAAGACGGCAAGGCCATGATGATGCTCACGCTAATCCAAGGCGAGTCGCTGGAAGCGGCGGCGCAGCAACTGTTGCAAAACAACCAGCTACAAGCGCAGGAAACAAAGCAGCTGACTGTAAATGGCCTGCATGCCCTGGCCATTGTAGCCGACCAGGTGCAGCAGCAACAGGCCACACTTCGGGTGCTGGCCTACCTGATTGAGTTCCGGGGCAACATTTATACTATCATGGGGGTTACCACACCCGCAGAGTTTGCGAATTATGCCCCACACTTTGAGCGCACCATGCAGGGTTTCGCCAGTCTTTCCGATCCTGAAAAGCTGAACCGGCAGCCCGATCGGATCCGCATCAAAACCCTGCCCCGCAGCAGCACCCTGGCGCAGGCCCTGCGAAATTTCCAGGTGCCGGAAGCGCGCTTGGATGAACTTGCCATTTTAAACGGCATGCAACTCGATGACCAGTTGCCGCAGGGGACTATGATTAAAGTGGTGGCGAGATAAGAGTTGGAGCTGCTGTTACTCATAGAGGCTTATGTCTTTAAAATTGCTGAGACAAGTCCTTTAACTGTGTACGGTTTGCTGTAAATACCGGAGAAGCAGCAGCAGCCAAGACCTCGCAGCGCATGCTGCGAGTTTGTGACAAGCATGAATTATTCTAATGAAAAAGCCCTTCCGGAGGCTCTGCCGCTCCTGCTGCTGTCTACCATCAACTAAGAGTTAAAAAGATGAAAATTAACCTGGCGCAGCACATTCTCTCGCACTTGTATCGGAACGCCTGCGAGGTTTTTTATAGCATCCAGAGGCCGCGGAATGGTAGTCACGAGTGAGGACGCTCGCGCCATTAATGACTTTAGTTTACCCATAAAACAAAAAACCTCTCTAAAACAGAGAGGTCCTTTATAGAAAATGGGAAGTTTAATGTTATTGTATACCGCCGCCTTCGCCTTGCTTGGCATCGTCGTTGCGGATGCTCTTTTTGCTGCGAACAGGGTTCTGTTGCATCTTACCGAAGCTGTAGTTAAAGGTAATTTTAAAGCCCCGGTTATAATTGTTCATCACGATGTTCTGGTCGAAGGCGTCTGTTTTGAAGTTGGTGCGCATGCGCATGTTCGCCCTGAACGGATTGTCGATACCGAAACTGATACCTCCCTTTTTATCAAACAATTCCTTTTTGAAGGCAATGCTGTGGTAGGAAAAGGAGGCGAAGCTGCCCTGTAGCTGAATTCTGCTGGAGTTAAAGCCGCCGTTAAACTGTGCGCTGTAGCCTTTGCCTAACTGGTAAGCCGAGTTCAGGTTGATGTTGTACATCCAGCCATTGTTGCTGCCATACTGCTTGCTGTTCAGGTCTACAAAGTAAATGTTGGAGCTGCCGGAAATGGTCCAGTCGTTGACAGGCTTTACGCTGCCAAATAGGTTAATGCCATAGGTTTTGTTCTGGGCAATGTTCCGGAAGGTGATCACGGTCACAGAGTCGTCTTCCAGGTAAGGCAACGTCTCGATGGCATTGTCGGTTTGGCGCATGTACAGCGAGGCGCTGAGCGAGGTCGATTTAAAGTAGGTGCTGTAGCCAATCTCAAACAGGTCAGTAAGTTCTGCATCGAGGTTTGGGTTACCAAGCACCACCGTGTTCCGGGCCTGCACCTGGCGGTACGGGTTCAGGTAGTTCAGCGACGGGCGCTGGATGCGCTGCGTAAAGCTGGCTTTAAAGGTATGAACATCTTTGAGGGTGTACGATAAAGCCACGCTTGGTATAAAATTGTCGTAGTTGCTGCCGAAGGTCTGTTCCTCCGTTTTCAGGTCGGCGTTTATGTCGGTGTATTCGTAGCGGCCGCCCAGTTTCACGTTCAGCTTCTTTCTGAGGGTGAAGCCGTAGGTCAGGTAAGAGGCATACACATCCTGCTCATAAAAGAAGATGTTCAGTGAGCTGTCGTCCGGACCGTTGGATCTGAGGGTGCTGTAGCGGGCATCGCTGTCCACATCCCTGAAAATGCTTTTGGCGCCAATCTCCAGGGTGGTTTTGTTGGCAAACGGATGCGTGTAATCTACCTGGAAGGTAAGTTCATCGTTGCCGCCATCGTTGGTGTTGCGAACAAATTCATAAGGGTCCATGCCTCTTTGGAAGGTATAGTCCTGGTTAATTTTGTTGTTGATATCAGTAAAGCTGTAGAGCGATAAGATGGCAAGCTCCTGACCGGGCTTAAAGGTGTGTAGGTAGTCGAGGTTGATGTCGGCACCCTGGCGGCTGAAGCGGTTAGTCACGTCGGCAAAGGAGGCAGGGTTGGTCTCTCCAAACATGGTGGAGTTTATTTCCTGCTCGTTCTCCATCCGAAACATGCCTCCGTTAAAACGCACCCCACCCGATAGGCTGTTCCTGGTATTGATGTCGTAATCAAACCCCACCTGCCCATTCATAAAACCACCCTGTGGCCTGGTTTTTCCTGTGAACTGGAAAAGATCGTTTCCGCCGTTAGAAGTGCGCGTCAGGGTGATGTCTCCTTTGTTGTAGAAGGTGTGGGCGCTCACGCTGGCGTTAATGCCGATCTTGCCCTGGCGTATGTTCAGGCTGGCGTTGCCATTGCTGGAGCGCGTGCCGGCCGTGAGCGCAGCGGAGCCGTTTACGCCCTGCAGGTTGCTGTCTTTTTTGGTAATGATGTTGATGATGCCGGCAGAGCCCTCTGCATCGTATTTTGCCGAGGGGCTGGTGATCACTTCTACCGACTTGATCATGTCGGCCGGGATCTGCTTGAGGGCATCGGCAATGCTGCCGGCCATAATGGTGGAGGGCTTGTTGTTGATGAGTACCCGCACATTGGAGGAGCCGCGAAGCATTACGTTGCCGTCGGTGTCTACCGCCAGGCCAGGCACTTTCTGCATCACGTCGGCGGCATTGCCACCGGCATTTGTCGCATCTTTTTCGGCATTGTACACGGTGCGATCAATCTTTTCCTCCACCAGGTTTTTCTCGCCGGTTACCACCACCTCGCCCAGGTTCTGCGCGTTGGAGGTAAGGGAGATAGTACCTAAGTTAAGCTGGGCATTGTCAGACGTTACAGCTACTTCTCTCAAGATCAGCTGCTGATAGCCGATAAAGCTCACGTTCAGCTTGTATTTGCCTGCCGCTACTTTCTCTATCGTAAAACGTCCTTTATCGTCGGCCATGGAGCCGTTTACCGGCTGGTCGGTTTGCAGGTCTATCAGGGCAATGGTGGCAAACTCAACAGGTTGTTTGGTGGCTGCGTCGAGTACGGTGCCGCTCAGTTTGGCATTGCCTTTGGGGGCCATGCCAGCCTGCTGCAGCGGTCTGGACTGCTGGGCAGCATTGGGAGCCTGCGCCATGGCAGACAACGTAGAAAGGCCCAGCAGCAGGAGGAGTAAACTTTTTTTCATGGTTTTATGCTGTACTAATGGTAGCCGGAAGCGGATGTTAATGCCTCACCCTACAAAGAAATGCTAAAACCGGGACCTGCGAAAACAGAATAGACCAACACCCTCTATTCTTATATAGAAAGGCCTGAGAAGTCTATCAGCTGGAGATGTGATGTGCTAAGGGCTTGCTGTTTGTTTGTTGCTGGTTGTTGAATGGTTGATTTTTAATTTGAGGATTTGAAGATGAGAAGAACTGGAAATGAGTGACCTGCGCAGACTTTGAACACTCATAACTCTTAATTATTCAAAGAGTCCTTTGCCTTGTGTCTAAGAAGGCTCCGGAGGGCCATTTTCATTAGCATAATTGGCGCAGCAGGCATATGGCAGGGGAAGAAAGCACTTCTCGGGGTCCTGGCGAGGCAGCAGCAGGAGGGGGTGTATTCTAGACCTTTTAAGTAATTTTTCAGAATTAATGGCAAAAGATTACCTGATTGATAAAATATTTTTACCTTTGTAGCAAATTCTATTCTCCAGGTGAGGAATTTATAGAAGAAGAGGCGAGAGAACAGGCTCTTAGACCCTCTGGCAACCATCCACTTTGGAAAGGTGCCAAATCCTGCCCAACAGGTATGGGGAAATATAAATTATTAAAATGAAAGACAACAGCCACCATTTTTCTTTTGCCGAAGAGAGCCGCTTCTCTTCCGTTTCCACACCCTTCGCCTTACAAAGAACAAGTTGTTGTTGCTGCTGTGCCGGCAACAATTTCTGGCGAAATTTCCACTCCATCGCTTTTTCTTGAACCGAACAGGGCCGCCCTGTCGTTAAGAACTATCCTTGCCGGTTTCCATAGAATATTTTGAAAACGGACGGGTGTCGCTCCAACGGCAACATTTTCCGAACCTGCCGTCTGGTTATCCGGAACAGGAAAAGGCGAATGTTTTAACTAAACATGTTTTCGCTAAATCATATTAAAGTTCACCGGGGCGCGGGAACTTTACCTTAATAATAGTAGTAGAGAGATACCTTATAATATGCAAAGTTTCAGATCAGAACTGGAGAACCCTATTGTTGAAAAAGAGATCATTGATCTTGAAAAAAAGATCAGGCTTTTTCGCGAAGGTAAATTTAACGAAGAGAAATTCCGTAGCCTGCGACTGGCACGCGGGGTGTACGGCCAGCGCCAGCCGGGCGTGCAGATGGTGCGCATCAAGTTGCCGTTTGGCCGGCTGACGACGCAGCAACTGCTCCGCATTGCCGCCATTTCCGACGAGTATTCTACCGGAAACCTACACCTAACCACGCGCCAGGATATCCAGATACACTACGTGAGCCTGGACCGCACTCCGGAACTTTGGGCAAAACTGGCCGAAGACGATATTACCCTGCGCGAAGCCTGCGGTAACACCGTCCGGAACGTGACCGCCTCGCCGGAGGCTGGCATAGATCCGACCGAGCCTTTTGATGTGGCCCCTTACGCCGACGCTACGTTCCGCTACCTGCTGCGCAACCCGATCTGCCAGGAAATGGGCCGCAAGTTCAAGATCGCCTTCTCATCAAGCGACAAAGACACGGCTTTCGCCTATATCCACGACCTGGGCTTTATCCCGAAGGTGCAGGTTGTAGACGGCAAAGAAGAGCGCGGATTTAAGGTGCTGATCGGCGGTGGCCTGGGTGCCCAGCCCGTGCTGGCGCAGGTAGCCTACGAGTTCCTGCCAGAAAATCGCATTATTCCGTTTATAGAAGGTGTCGTGCGTGTGTTCGACCGCCATGGCGAGCGCAACAACCGCAACAAGGCCCGCTTCAAGTACCTGCAGAACAAGATCGGGGTAGAAGAAGTAATGCGCCTGGTAAAAGAAGAAGCCAAAGCGCTTAAAGTGCATGAGTTTGAGATTGCCAATAGAGAAGGGCTGAACCCTGCCCTGCCAGTTTCCAAATCCCTGCCTGAGTTCGTGATTGAAAACACCGACAAATATAAACTGTGGCTGCGCACCAACACGTTCCAGCAGAAACAGGAGGGCTACTTTGGGGTTTACCTGAAAGTGCCTATCGGCGATATCAGCTCCGATACCGCCCGCCAGCTGGTGCCGCTTATCCGCGACTATGCCGCCGACGACCTGCGCGTAACCCAGGGCCAGAACCTGTTGCTGAAGTTTGTGCGCGAAGAGGCGCTCCCTTACTTCTTCACGAAGCTCGATGAGCTTGGGCTGGCTGAGCCTGGCTTTGATACCGTAGCCGACATTACCACCTGCCCCGGCACCGACACCTGTAACCTGGGTATCTCCAACAGTACCCATATTACCAAGGTGCTCGAAGATGTGATTGTGCAGGAATACCCGGAGTTGCTCTTCAACACCGATCTGAAAATCAAGATCAGTGGCTGTATGAACTCCTGCGGTCAGCACGGCATGGCTGGGCTGGGCTTCCATGGCTCCTCTATCAAGAGTGGTAAAAGCGTGGTGCCTGCCCTGCAGGTGCTGTTTGGCGGTGGTACCATGGGCAACGGCGAAGGCCGCATTGCACAGAAAGTAATTAAAGTGCCGAGCAAGAAAGGACCGGACGTGCTACGCTACGTGATAGAAGATTACCGCGCCCTGAAACTGGAAAACGAGAAGTTCCATGAGTTCTACGAGCGCCAGGGCAAAGACCACTTCTACCAGTTGCTGAAGCCGCTGGCCGACCTGACAAACCTGAAGCCGGAAGACTTTGTGGACTGGGGGCACCAGGAGCAGTATCAGCCGGCGATAGGAGTAGGCGAATGTGCCGGTGTTATGATTGACCTGGTGGCTACGCTGCTGTATGAGTCTGAGGAGAAACTGCAGTGGGCAGTAGAGGCGCTTGAAGAAAAACGATTTGCCGATTCTATCTACCACACCTACAGCACCATGGTAAGCACTGCCAAAGCGCTGCTGCTGGACAAAGGCGTAAACTGCAACACGCAGAACGGCATCATCAACGACTTCGACACGCATTATGTGGCCGATGGCACTTTCGCTTTCGAACCCGATTTCAAGTCGGTGGTGCTTCAGATAAACCAGAACGAGCCCAGCAAGGCTTTTGCTGAAAAGTACGTGAACGAGGCGATGAATTTCCTGAACAGCGCCAGAAGTTTCAGAGAAGCAAGAGTAGAGGCTGTCTCTAAATAGGCTCAAAGCTGCCGCTGCCTGGCTTGCCAGGCAGCGGCAGTAAATGCCACCTCCGGAAGGCCGTTTTCATTAAAATAATTGGTTTAATGGGGTAATGAGTTGGTGTGCTGATTTTTAAATTTGGAGATTTGAAGATGAATCCTGAAACACCAGTCAAACCACAACTCTTCCCTTTTTAAGAGTCTGGTATCTAAAACCTAATTAAGCCTCCAGAAGGCCATTTTCATTAGAATAATCTGGCTCAGCAGGAATTAGTCTTTGATCTGGAATACAAAAAGATGCAGGTCTGAGTGTAAACGGACCTGCATCTTTATTTCGTACTAACCTTCTCCGAACAACTCAGCAAGGCCTCCATTTAGCGCGTTACAAAAGAAGATTACCTATTGGTAAATTGAAAAGAATGAGCAACCAGTCTATTTCTGCCATACCGCCAGAGCCGATCAGGCCACAACCGGCCAATCCGCTTTTCCCGGTTTTCCTGAAACTGGAGCAGCTGCATGTATTGGTAGTGGGCGGCGGACCAATCGGGCTGGAGAAAATGACCGCCATCCTGAATAACTCCCCCGACACTCGCGTAGACCTGGTGGCGCCGGATATCCTGCCTGAAATTTTTACACTTACTGCTCGCTACCCGAAACTAACGCTGCACCAGCGCAAATTCGAGGAGCGGGACCTGGAAGGAAAAGACATTGTGCTGATCGCCACCAGCCTGAAGGAGCTGAACCAGGAGATCCGAGACCTTTCCAAGAAATATAAAATACTGACCAACGTAGCCGACACACCGGCCATCTGCGATTTTTACCTGGGCTCCATCGTACAAAAGGGAAGCCTGAAGCTGGCCATCTCCACCAATGGCAAGTCTCCGACCGTCTCCAAAAGAATTCGTGAAGTACTGGATGCCGTCTTTCCGGATGAGCTGGAGAATGTGCTCGACAGGCTGGGAGATATCCGGAGCCAGTTGCAGGGCGACTTTGCCTATAAGGTTAAAAAGCTGAACGAGATAACGGAGGTGCTGGTAACGCCGGATGCCGCGTCAAAGCCGCTGAAAGAGAGAAAGAAATTGGTGCCTGCTCCGGTAGCGCCCGTGATGGTGAAAGGGCGAAAAGCCTTCCGGCCCAAGTTTATCCTGATTTATGCGGTGGCTGCGCTGGCCCTTATGGTAACCGGCCACCTGCTGTTCAGTTACATTCCGCTGAGCACGATTGGTGATTTGGCGGTAGGTGCCTTTAATGAAATAGACTCCAGCATCCTGATCTTTATTCTGGGCGGCTTTATTGCCCAACTGATCGACGGGGCTCTGGGAATGGCCTACGGGGTGAGTGCCACTACCTTTCTGCTATCGTTCGGCGTGAGTCCGGTGGCGGCCAGCGCCAGTGTGCACACCTCCGAGATTTTTACCTCCGGTGTTTCGGGGCTGATGCACCTCAAGTTCAGGAACGTGAATGCCAAGCTTTTCAGGGTTATTGTGCTGCCAGGGGTGATTGGCGCCATTATCGGTGCCTTTCTGCTCTACAGCCTGGAGCAGTATATTCACTTTATCCGGCCCGTTATCGCCTGCTACACTTTATTCCTGGGTATCCTCATCATCAAGAAAGTGGTCCGGAAAAAGGTGCAGAAAAAGCCGGTGAAGCGCCTGGGCTTCCTGGCGACCATGGGTGGCTTTATGGATGCCATCGGCGGCGGCGGCTGGGGACCGATCGTGTCTTCCACGCTGATTGCCAAAGGCCGCCACCCGCTCTATACAGTTGGCTCTGTAAACCTGGCCGAGTTTTTTGTGTCTGTTGCCAGTTCCGTTACTTTTATCACCCTGATCGGCTTAACCCATTGGCAGGTAATTCTGGGCCTGATTATTGGCGGCTGCATCTCAGCTCCCATAGCCGCCTACATTGCCCGCAGGCTTCCGGCCAAAACGCTGATGCTGATTGTAGGGATTGTGGTGATCATCATGAGCTTGCGGCTGATTTATATGGCTGTTTTTTAAAAAGACACAGGATGTCGGACACAAGACGCAGGACATTCGTTGTTTTAGGTATTTCTTTCGCTCGTGCGAGCTTGTAGCTCGTACTTTCAATTGTTGCCTGCACAAGCAAGACAGGTAACTGACTCTTATTCCCACTTTCAACTAGATTACGCGTGATCTGTAAACTGTGGTGCTCTTGACGTAAATTTGTTCTTTACCAATACTTAGCTTTTTACTACTCCATTATATATGTCGAAAAAAGAAACCAAGGCCATCCGACTACAGGCAAAGCGCTCGCACAACCGCGAGCACTCCGTGCCGCTCTACCTTACCTCCAGCTTTATGTTCGAGGACGCGGAGCAGGCAAGGGCTATTTTCGCCGACGAGGAGCAAGGCAATATTTACTCGCGCTACTCTAACCCAAATGTAGACGAGCTGTTGGAGAAAGTGTGCTACCTGGAGAAAGCTGAGGCTGGCTTCGCTTTTTCTTCGGGAATGGCTGCTATTTTTTCGAGCCTGGCGGCACTGCTCAAGTCAGGAGATCATATTCTGGCGGCTCGTGCCGTGTTTGGCTCTACCCACCAGTTGCTCACCAAGGTGTTCTCGAAATGGGGCATCACGTTTTCTTATGCTGATGTCAGCAACCCCGACGAGTGGGAAAGCCTGATTACGCCTGCCACCAAAATTATCCTGGTAGAGACGCCTTCAAACCCCGGGCTGGAGATTATCGACCTGGAGTGGCTGGGAAAACTCTCAAAAAAGCACAACCTTATTCTGGCTGTTGATAACTGTTTTGCCACGCCGATGCTGCAAACGCCCGCCGACTATGGCACCGACCTCATCATCCACTCCGCAACCAAGTACATGGACGGCCAGGGACGGGTGTTAGGAGGCCTGGTAGTGGGTAGAGCTGATCTTATTGCCGAAATCCGTTTCTTCTCGCGCCATACCGGTCCTGCCATGTCGCCTTTCAATGCCTGGATCATCTCCAGGAGCCTGGAAACACTGTCGCTGCGCATGGACAAGCACTGCGACAATGCGCTGAGACTGGCACGCGCGCTGGAAGGCCACGAAGCCGTGGAGGTGGTGCGTTATCCGTTTCTGCCTTCGTTCCCACAGTACGAGCTGGCTAAAAAGCAGATGAAGCAGGGAGGAGGCATTGTAACGCTGACCGTAAAAGGCGGCTTCGACGCGGCCAGGCGCTTTCTCGATAACCTCGACATGATCAGCCTGAGCTCCAACCTCGGCGACACCCGCACCATAGCCACACACCCGGCCTCTACCACGCATTCCAAGCTAACCGAAGAAGAAAGACAGGCTACCGGCATTACCCCCGGCCTCGTACGCATATCGGTAGGCCTGGAGCATGCGGAGGATATTATCGAAGACATTACCCAGGCGCTGGATAAAACGTTGGAGAGTTAAGAGTTATGAGTTGGGAGGGATTAAATAGAAGATTTAATTTGGATGATTCAACCCAAATCCTGAAAATCCTTACATCCTGTAAATCCTGATTCAGGCAATAAGTTTACCATCTGATAAAGCCTCTGGAAGGCCATTTTCATTAGAATAATTTATTTGCAGATATTCTGATCATTCTCACATTCTGTACATTATTGGGGTAGGGGCCCTATAAGAAGATTCAGACAAAAAAGAAAAGCCGCTACTGCAAGTAGCGGCTTTTCTTTTTAATGGTACTCAGCCAAATAAGTGTGAAGCTGAATTCTTGGGTGCAGCATTACTTTGTAGCAGTTGCTTCTGTTCCAACCACCTCAAAAGTATAGTCGATTGTGGCGGTTTTATACAGGATGTGAGCAACGGAGCAGTACTTTTCCAGCGATAAATCGACTGCTTTCTTGACCTTTTCCTCGTTTAGAGGTCCACTTAATGTAAAATGGATTTGGATGGATTTGAACAGCGAAGGCACTTCGCCGGGCACGCGCTCTGCCGAAACCTTGATGTTGAAGGCGTCGATTTGCTGGCGCTGTTTTTTCAGGATCTGGATAATGTCGATGGCGCTGCAGCCGCCGAGGCCCATGAGCAGCAGCTCCATGGGGCGAGCACCTGCGTTATGGCCGCCAATTTCCGGGGAGCCATCTATGTTTACAACCACTCCAGCTGAGCCCGTCGCCTGAAAATGGTAATCCTGATCTACTCTATTTAGTTCTACTTGCATGTTGTTTTCGTTAAACTTAGTTTGAAAGTAAAATCCCACTCACAACTACGGAAGCTGAAAGTGGGATCTTGCTTTTTTATTTAATGGTACTCCTTCAAATTTTATATTAGAAACATTTCAATCTTAATGAATCAGGAAAGACAGGTATTGCTTGTCATCCATAATTTTTAATTTTTAATTAGGCGAAGCCCTAAATCATGTAGTTGAGCTCACTTTCGTGTACGATGCTGGCTACCATGCCGGCTCCTACGGTGGCGTACGATGTTTCGTCTATCAGAATGAAGCCTCCGTTGGCGCGGTTGTTCTCGTACTTGTCGAGCAGCAGGGGAGTGGCCGTCCGGATCTGCACGCGGCAGATGTCGTTTAGCTGCACCTGGTCTACATCCTCGATATTGTCGAGCGTGTTAACGTCAACTTTGTACTGAATCTCTCTGACGATGGCACGCGTTTCGGTAGAGTTGTGGCGAAGCAGCAGTTTCGCTCCTGGGCGAAGCGCTTTCGCGTTCATCCAGCAAACCAGCGCTTCAAATTCCTTCGATACGTCCAGGTTGTCTTCCTGACGCACAATCACATCGCCACGGCTGATGTCCACATCGTCATTCAGTTGCAACACCACCGACATGGGAGCAAAGGCTTGTTCCAGTTCCTTGCCGCCCAATTCCACCGATTTAATGGTAGATGTCTGGCCGGAAGGCAGCACAATGATTTTGTCGCCTTTGGTGTACACGCCGCTGATCACTTTTCCGGCGTAGCCACGGTAGTCGTGGTGCTCGTGCGTGTGCGGGCGGATAACGTACTGTACCGGGAAGCGCGGGCAGGTCAGGTTAAAGTCTGACGACACCGGCACCTGCTCCAGGTGCTCCAGCAGGCTTGGGCCATTGTACCAGTCCATTTCTGTAGATCTGGTAACGATGTTATCGCCTTTCAGGGCGCTAACCGGAATAAAGGTGATGTCTTTGGAATGCAGCTTTTTAGAGAACTGCTTATAATCTTCTACAATCTGGTTGAAAACTTCTTCGCTGTACCCAACCAGGTCCATTTTGTTGATACAGATAACCAGGTGCGGAATGCCGAGCAGCGACGAGATGATGGAATGTCGGCGTGTTTGCTCCTGCACGCCATTACGGGCATCTACCAGGATAATGGACAGGTTCGAATTAGACGCACCCGTTACCATGTTGCGGGTGTACTGAATGTGGCCCGGCGCATCGGCAATGATGAACTTGCGCTTTGGCGTGTTGAAGTACTTATACGCCACATCAATGGTAATGCCCTGCTCACGTTCTGCCTTCAGTCCGTCGGTCAGGAGCGACAGGTCGATGTTACCGTCTTCGTTTACCCTGCCTGAGGTTTCTATGGCCTCAATCTGGTCGAGGTAGATTTGATCCGTGTCGTAGAGTAAGCGGCCGATGAGCGTGCTTTTGCCGTCGTCAACGTTTCCTGCTGTAATAAATCTTAGTATGTCCATCTTAAAAATACCCTCCTTTTTTACGGTCTTCCATGGCAGTCTCCGACAGTTTGTCGTCGATGCGGGTAGCGCCACGCTCACTTATTTTTGAATCTAGAATTTCGGCAATCACACTGTCAATGTCGTAGGCAATAGACTCTACGGCAGCGGTACAGGTCATGTCGCCCACGGTGCGGAAACGAACCGTTCTGGTAACCACTTCCTCTTCCGGGTCGCGGTAGATAAAGTCTGAGTTGGCCATCAGTTTACCGTCGCGCACCAGGCACTCGCGCTCGTGCGTGAAGTAAATGTTCGGCAGAGCAATGTTCTCGCGCTTGATGTAGTTCCACACGTCCAGCTCGGTCCAGTTACTGATCGGGAAGGCACGTACATTCTCGCCTAAAGTAATGCGGCCGTTGTAGATGTTCCACAGCTCAGGGCGCTGGCGTTTCGGGTCCCATTGGCCGAACTCATCGCGCACCGAGAAAATTCTTTCCTTGGCTCTGGCTTTCTCTTCGTCGCGGCGGGCACCGCCGATACAGGCGTCAAAACCAAATTCCTCGATCGTCTCAAGCAGCGTATAGGTTTGCAGACCGTTGCGGCTGGCGTAACGGCCGGTCGGCTCCGACAGGTTCTGCTTTTTGATGGTGTCTTCCACGTGACGCACGATCAGTTTTTCGCCCAGTCTTTCGGCCAGCTCATCGCGGTAGCGGATGGCCTCCGGAAAGTTGTGGCCCGTGTCGATGTGCACGAGCGGGAAAGGGAACTTGCCCGGACGAAATGCTTTTTCGGCCAGTCTTACCAGCGTAATGGAGTCCTTGCCTCCGGAGAAAAGCAAAGCCGGCTTCTGAAACTGCCCTGCCACCTCCCGCATAATGTGTATCGCCTCTGCTTCCAGCTGCTCCAGGTAATCGAGATAGTACTTGTTCATTTTGTTATTAGCTGTACTTTTTATTTAAAAGGACTCTGGACACCAGTCATCCTTCAGTATAATTAGGTAAGTGAATGTGTAATCTGATATTAGATTCACTCATCCACTCATTCAAAATTCAAAATTCCTTAGTGGGTATGCAGGCCACACTCCTTTTTGGAGTTGTCTTCCCACCACCAGCGGCCGGCCCTGAAATGCTCGCCCGGCTGAATGGCGCGGGTGCAGGAGGCGCAACCGATGCTTACAAAGCCCTGGTCGTGCAGCGGGTTGTAGAGCACGTAGTTGTCTTTCACGAACTTGGTGGTTTCTTCAAAGCTCCACTCCAACAGCGGATTGTATTTTACGAGCTGCAGTTTCTCGTCCCACTCCAGCGCCTGCAAGGTCTGGCGGGCATCCGACTGCTCTCTGCGGATGCCGGTGATCCAGCACTTCACGCCCTGCAGGGCCCGGTTAAGCGGCTCCACCTTGCGAATGTAGCAGCACTCCTTGCGGTTCTCTACCGACTGGTAGAAGCTCATGGGGCCTTTTTCGTTCACCAGTTTCTCAACGGAGTCGGTTTGCGGAAAGTATATTTCTATTTTTTTGCCGTAGCGCTTGTTGGTATTGTGGAGCAGGCTGTAGGTTTCGTTAAAGAGCCTGCCTGTATCGAGCGTGAAAACCCGGATTGGAATGTTGTTGGAGAAGATCAGGTGCGTGATCACCTGGTCTTCTATGCCGAGGCTCGACGAAAAAGCGATTTGCCCCGGGAACTGCTCCGCCAGAAACTGCAGGCTCTCCACTATCGACTTGGCCGCGATGGCTTCCTGCAGTTCGGGAACATTTATAGTTAAAGCTTCTGTTTGACTCATCTTCAATGGGTAATGGTTCTTCTATTATGGAAGAGGTTATTTGTAATTTCCTCTTCGTTCTGGTCAGGTTATCTGCCTGGCTGTGTTGTTAAACTGCTACTGGGTTAACCAGCTGAACAAAAATCAGGCGCAAAGTATTTCATTTCAAACAAATATCCCTGTTTTGCTGTCATTGGCCTGCGTGTTTGCCATTTATCAAGGCCTTTTGCACGTTAGCAGCAGTACAATCTGTAAAATTAGGAAATATGTTCCGGATTCTATGAAGTGTGTGCTGGCAATCCTTAAAAAGTATAAATAAGGCTGGTATTCGGCAGCATACAACAAAGCCATGGCTTGCTGACATAAATTGGTAGTATAGACTGGGTTTTAGGTTGTGCAAGGCAGCGCCAGGTGCAGCAGACCTAATTCGATCTGAAAAATGTCAGGGCAATGGATTAGCACGTGCAACAACAGAAACCATGCGTGGGCAGGTAGCTGGCAGCCTTTAAAGCAGTGAAAAGAGGGGAGGTCACGGCTCTAAAACTGCCGGATTCTGAAATACTGAAATGTGTGCGTATCATCATTGTTAGAAAAAATTTATATTTCCCCGATTTCGGGCTAGGAAGTGGCACCTTCCCCAACACGGGTGGTTGCCAGAGGGTCCCGGAGCCTAATCTCTCGCCTCTTCTTCTATAAATTTTGTTAAAGCCAAATTGGCTTTTGCAGCTGCAAAGTTAAGAACTTTTTGTTATAAAATGCTTTTTATCAACAAATTGTTTATGAACGGCAAGAAATCTTGTGAACATGACTGTACGGCCGGGGTTGGCTTACATCAATTTAAAAAGGAGCAGCCCCGGTGCTGAAGCCATCGAATACCTCAGGAGGGCCGTTTTCATTCAAATAATCTGGTAGTTTGCCTGACACTGGATGTACGGGAGGTTGGTGTATTCAAAATCCCTGAAAAGTAAATTATTCGAATCAAAATGTCCCTTCAGAGGCGCTACTACTTACTCCACTAGGCGGCCATAGACGCCACGTATTTTACCAGCGAGCGCTTGGCAATGGGCAGGAGCGAATGCTCTACCGGGCAGGGTACTTTGGCCACGGCGGCAAACGTGGCGGGGTTGGGCAGCTCTCTGTTCTCCTTTACCAACTGCACCTTCAGGCCCTCGTGCGTCAGGGCAAGGCCGCGCCGAACGGTTTTCAGGAGGCGGGTATGGATGCCGCGGTACTTTTCGTAGGTGTTCTGGAATATGGTGATCTGGTAGAGATACACCTGTGTTTCCTTGGCAGAAAAGGTGTCGAGGAAGAGGTAGCCCTCATCGAAGTACATAGGCGTAATGCCGACCGGGCTTATCTCCAGGTGCTTTTCTATAAAGTCGTAGAGTTCCTTGCCGGCGTCGACGGCGTTTACAAACAGCGGGGCGGCAAACTGCAGGATCTCCTCAATCTGCTTCATGGTTTCGTCGTCTTCAATAATTTTCTCATACACCAGCTCGAGCTTCTCGAAATCGGCGCGGCTGATGCGTTTGGGGAACTGCTCGTACACCAGTTTCTTGTGCTCCTTTACCTGCTGCAGGTTGCGGTAGTGCATGATCAGGTCGGAGAACACCGGGTAGAGGCGCTGCTGCTGAAACTCAGACCGGGCATTTTGCAGGTAGGCCAGCAGCTGGTACTTCTTATATTCAAAATCGATCAGACCTTCGGTTAGCCAGTTTAGGGGTAGTGTGGTCATTGTTGCCATGGTTAAGGGTACAGCACAAATACTTCTAGCATGATCTAAAAAGGATATGGAAGGGCTAACAGCCTATGGTATACAGGCTTTGTTAGCTCAAGATTAGACGGATATAAGTGATCTGAGGTTGCCGATCAACCACAAAAACAGCAGGTTTTAAGCAGGCCAGGCGGCAGGAAAATCAGGTTTTTGTGGCTTCCTAAGGGCAGAGGGCCAGCTTGTTGCGGAGCATTTAAATGCTCTGGAAGGCCTTTTTGCTTAGAATAATTCAGCTGCCAGCCCGCGCAGGCACTTGTTCCGGTCCGTTTCAGCTTGTAGATATCATTTCTTTACTGTATATATACATCTTTATAAATATATAGAGGCTGTTACAATGATAAACCTGACAAAATACCTACTGCTCTTGCTGTTGCCGGCCCTGATGAGCTGTGTTTCTAGACAAGGCGTTGCTGCTGCGGAAGAAGAATGGGTGTCGCTTTTCAACGGGAAGGATATAGAAGATTGGGTGGTGAAAATACACCACCATGACCTTGGCGATAATTATGGCAACACCTTCCGGGTGGAGGACGGGCTGCTGAAAGTGCGTTACGACCAGTACAAGGCCTTCAACGATCGGTTCGGCCACCTGTATTACAAACAGCCTTTTTCGCATTATCACCTGGTAGTAGAGTACAGGTTTGCCGACAAATGGCGCGAGGATGCACCATCTTACACGCAGTTAAACAGTGGCATTATGTTCCACTCCCAAGACCCCAAAACGATGCCCCGGGAGCAGGACTGGCCTATTTCGGTAGAGTACCAGCTGCTGGCCGGGCTTGGCGATGGCAAAGAGCGGCCCACTGGCAACATGTGCTCTCCTGGAACAGAGGTTATCTTTAACGGCGAAATGGACCTCCGGCATTGCATTAACTCGAGCTCCAAAACCTACGCACCCGAGGAGTGGGTGCGCGCCGAACTCATCGTGCTGGGCGACTCTCTAATCACGCATATCGTAAACGGTGATACGGTGCTGCAATACACCAACCCACAGATTGGCGGCGGTGTGGTTAACAACTACGATCCTGCTATGAAGCAAGACGGAAAATTGCTTTCTTCCGGCTTCATCGCCCTGCAAAGCGAGGGGCAACCCATCGACTTCCGCAAGGTGGAGATCCGGAACCTGACGAAGTAAGGCCGGCGTGGAAATTGGGAAGTGATAAGATAACCTGGTCCTGGCACGGGTAGCCTAGTTTTTTAGAATAATGTGGAGGCCGTCCGGATGTGTGAAACTGAGTTTTCGGTAGATTTCCCCACTATAAAAATGTCATGCGTAACATCAGTTACTTAAGTTGAAAGCGGCCAGGCGCCTCCTAACAGCAGTCAACGTCCATAACGCTTACCTCAAGGCTGTGTCTTTCAGCACATGTATATCTCAATTATTCTAATGAATTTGCCCCTCCCGAGGCGTTGCTGCTGCTTATATTTTTGTATTCAATAGTGTGCCAGCATGGTGTGGGACCTGTAGCTGCAGGTGTGAGAGGATAACATCAAAAACATCAGTCGCCTGCAGCTCCTGCGGCAAGTCCTGCTGACTTTTGGTGAGCAGCAGGGGCCACTCATCTTTATCTTCCGGTTTCCTGCCATGAGAGCCTTTCACCAGCGTGGCATCCAGCGGAATGATGTCCATAAGTGTGCGGAAGCCAAGCTTTTTTTTGATCAGTTTACCTGCCACGAGCGGCATAAGGAATTTTATAGTTGGGTCGGCGAACATCTCCACGGGGTCAAAACCGGGTTTTTTGTGGATGTCGACCATGCGCGCATAGTCAGGGGCTTTATTATCGTCTAGCCAGAAATAGTAGGTAAACCAGGCATTTTTTTCAGCGAGGCATACCAGCTCTCCGCACCGCTCATGTGCCAGACTGTATTTATTCCGTTCCTCACCTTCCAATACTTCTTCAATGCCAGGCGTTTGCCGGAGCAGCTGTTTTACCTTTGCTATCTCAGCTTTGTCTTTAACATACACATGCGCCACCTGATGATCGGACACGGCAAAAGCTTTACTCATGGCGGTGTCCAGCAGTTCGGTGCCCCGTTCCGTGCGCACGGCGATGTAACCGTTTTCGCGTAGCATCCGGTTTATATGCACCGGCTTGTTTACCGGCGAAATGCCATATTCTGAAAGCACGATCACCTGCGCACCACGGGCTTCATAAAACTGGATCAGGTCGGCGCACACGGCATCGATCTCCTGCAGGTCTTTGGCAAGTCTCGGTGCGTTCTGGTTGGGACCCAGCCGTTGCAGGTTGTAGTCGAGGTGCGGCAGGTAGATGAGGGTGAGGGTCGGGTTGTACAGCTTTTCAGTGATTTTGGAGGCATCGGCAATCCACTTACTCGATTTTATGGATGTTTTGGGTCCCCAGTAATGGAAGAGCGGAAAGGTGCCAAGTTCTGCCTGCAACTTGTCGCGCAGGTCGGCTGGCTGGGTGTAGCAGTCCGGCAGTTTGCGGCCGTCGGCCAGGTACTGTGGCCGTGGTGTCAGGGTGTAGTTGGCGGAGGTGTTCATGTTGTACCACCAGCCCATGTTGGCTACCGTAAAATTCGGGTCTGCCGCGCTTGCCACGTCCCAGATCTTGGGCGCCTGAATCAGCTTGTTAGATTGCCGCCACAGCTTTACCTCGTCCTCCTCACGGAAATACCAGCCGTTTGCCACAATGCCGTGCTCGGCAGGCCACTTGCCCGTGAGGTAGGTGGCGTGGGCGGTGCAGGTAACGGCAGGCACCACCGGATTGATAGCAGCCTTCTGCGCTGCTGCGGCCCACTTCGCCAGAAAGGGCATGTTCTTACCGATCAGCGACTGTGTTAGCCCGACTACGTCCAGCACTACTGTTTTCTGCATCTTTCAATTCTTTTAGAGTTGCCAGCACCCACTCCAGCTCCCGCTGTATAGATACGGTTAGGTTTTTCTTTAATTCTTCGGGCAACACGCCCCAGGTATAGGTCTCCACTTCCAGGTGCTGCGTATGCTTTTCCTGAAGTAGCAGCCCAAGCACCTCCACAATATCGCGTTGGGTGGAGTGCAGGGAGTTGTATGTTTGCGTGAAAAGAGGCACATGAAAGTGGGTGCGCCATTCGGCTGCTTCGGGCTTCTGAATATGCGGCAGCGCAACACCCAGGTCCGGGTACTGGGTAAAGGTGCCATCGGTATGGCGCTCTATTACCTGGTGCAGGTACGTGGATTCGGCAAATTCCTGCAGCCTTTGGGCCAGGGCAGTTCTTGCTGCTACCTCGGGTGGCAATAGTGTTTTTAGCGCCGCACTCAGCTGCACTTTGCCGATTCTGATACCTGCGGCTTTAAAACTGGCCAGCGCTTCGGCATGCTGTTCGTAGGCCAAGGCAAAATGGCAAACATCGTAACAAACCTGCATATGCGTGGCAATAGCCTCTTTCGCTTCTGATTCAGAAATGGGTAGCCGCTCCTGAAGTTGCCTGACACCTTCCGGCAGCAACCTTTGCTGAAAAAAGTCGATCAATTCACGGCTGTTCTCGATCAGACCGTCCGGTTCAGGCTCCAGGTCGATGTGAATGGTTTTACCCGTCTCTTTCTTCAGCCTGATCAACTCCTCCGTCAAATCGATCAAATGCCTCGCTGATTGGGCGAAGGCTGCTTCTGTTTTCTCCGGAGTAGTAAGCCAGGGTTTATAGGAGAGGGGGGAGGTGGAAATGCCGCCCTCCAGACTATCCGGAAGTAAAGCTGCCAGGATGTGAGCCAGCCGGATGGTGTACTGTAATCGGGCCTCAGTGGTCCAGTCGGGCTGATGCACAGCATCCTTTACCACCTGCCCATGAAAGCCGCCATAGGGAAATCCATTCATGGTAAACACATACATGCCCTGCTCCTGCAGCCATTGCCCGAACTTCTGCAGCTGCTGCCCCTGCAGGATATCCTTGCTTGCCTGGTTCGAGAGGCGCAGGCCAACCCCAAACGGCTGCTCCGGCGACAGCTGCTGCTTTAGCACGGGGAGGTGCAAGCTCAGTGTTTCGAAAACGGCTTCCCAGGTTTCGCCGGGATGGATGTTTGTGCAGTAGGTAAGGTGATGGCCTTGCTCCAGGTACATGTGGTGTAGGTTGTAGTAAACGGGTTTGCTTTGGTTTTATACGAGGCTTTGGCAGGTGGTTCAGACGTGGTGCAGCGTCTGTGGCTGAAAACGATGCTTCAGTAGATCAATGGCCTGCTCCAGCAGTTTCTCGTCCATTTCGTGCACTTCCACGCCTTTGCCGATTCTGGTCAGGAGCATAATGGTCAGTTGCCCGCCCAGGTGCTCCCTGAACTCCGTTAGACCTTTTATTACGGCAAGTTTACCGGTGGTAGCATCGCAGCCCGACAGTTCCGGCACATACAAGGCAAAGCCCAGCTTATGCAGCAAACCTAATATGTCTTCGCATTCGGCAGCTGTCAGCATTCCTTTTAGTTTGGAATAAAGTACGTCCAGGGCAATACCGATGGCCACTGCCTCGCCATGGCGCAGGCTGTAGTTGGTAAGTTGCTCCAGTTTGTGAGCGGCCCAATGTCCGAAGTCGAGCGGGCGCGAAGAGCCGGTTTCGAAAGGGTCGGCCCCGCCAATGTGCTGCACATGCATCTCGGCACAGCGATGGATCAGCTGTTGCATGGCCGGCATGTCGCGCTGCACCAGCTTCTCAGCATTTTCCTTGATCTCGTTATAGAATACCTCGTCTTTTATCAGGGCTACTTTTATAGCTTCGGAAATGCCGGAGCGCCAGTCCCGGTCGTCGAGGGTGAGTAGAAACTGGCTATCGTTGATAACAGCGAAGGGAGGAGCAAAGGTGCCCAGGAAGTTTTTCTTGCCGAACGAGTTAAAGCTGTTCTTCACACCCACAGCCGAGTCGTCTTGCGCTAAAACAGTAGTGGGTACCCGAATATGACGAATGCCCCGGTGCGCGATGGCAGCGGCAAAGCCTGCCATGTCGAGCACCGCGCCTCCCCCGATGGCGATCAGGTAGGAGTGGCGGCAGATGCCATTGGTGTTTATGGCTTCGAGGAGCTGGTAGAGCAGCTCCGTGTCGTTTTTTACTTCTTCGCCTCCGGTAATGACCATCGGCTCGGCCAGTAGTTTCATTACCTGCTCGTGCCCCTGCGCATAGCTTTTAATGTCCTGCGCCAGTTGCGGGTGCGCTTCGGCCACGCCGCTGTCGATCACAAAAAACACCTTGCGCCGGCTGGTGCTTTTGTCCTGCTGCAGCACCTCTGTGAGCAGCGTATTGCCGGTGCTGAACAGATTTTCGGTGAAGTATACCCCATAGCTAAACTGCACGGCGAACGATTGTTGTAAGGTTCTCATCTTTTCAGGGGGAAATTATTTATCGTATGCTGGTAGAGTTCTGTTAAAGTTCGATTGTCTGGTTTCAGGGCAATTATTCTAATCAAAATGCCCCTCCGGAGCTTACGCCTTCTGCTGCCGCTAAGGCCCCGACAGGTAATGTCTCTTAAACATGGTATCCAGGACTTGGGTTCATCATCAGGTAACGGCAAAGCTTTTGGCCATTATTACTGAAACAGGCAGGAGCAGCAGCACCAGTAGTCCGTAAGGCCAGCCTGCAAACCCGGCCGCAATACTGGCATCCATAATGATCAGGGCCACCACACCTGCTTTCACCGCTTTCATGATAAGCTTTGGCTCTTTGGCGGGCATCGCCCTGATCAGAGGCGGAAAAATAAAGTAGCCAAAGAGCAGCAGAAACGGGATACTATATAGTACGTTGAACTGTGGCAGCAGGGTAAGGCACAGAATGCCAGCTAAAACAAAGGCATACAGCACAATGGCACCTTTTAGCGCACTCGGGTTTCCTCCGTGTACTTCGCCCCGGCTTATCATGGTAATGGCCGCAATATACACGATCGGGATAAGGGCTATAAACCAGAGTTCGCCCACCATTTCGGGGTTAGCGCTCACGCCGAGCAGCAGGTTGCCTCCCCGGCAGGAGCCCATATTCACCGGCCCCAAAAACGGATGGTGCTTGCCTTTCCAGTCGTAGAGCAGTGCCAGCAGGGCAATGGCCATGGCCAGCAGCATGCTCAGCACCGATACCTGTGAGGCTGCCAGAATGCCGCCTCCCAATAAGGCGGCGCCTAGCACAGATGCGCCGGCCACTGTGGCTTTTCCGCTCGGAATGGGTCTTTCTGGCCGCTCCACCCGGTCCAGGTCCGCATCGAATACATCGTTAAACACCACACCGCCGCCATAGAGGCCAATGGTGGCAAGTATCAGCCAGAGAAGCGGCTGCAGGTTTGTTCCTGAAAACTCAAATCCGCCACCCGAAAACGACAGCATTGCTCCGGAGGCAGCAAAACCCAGCATAATATCGGCAATGGCCGTAACGATGTTGGCAGGGCGCATCAGCCGCAGGTAGGCCCCAGGTGTGGTCATTAGCGTACGATGTTAGATGCTGACGAATCGCCTGAAGCCGGGGTTGCGCCTCCTCCCGTCACGGGTGTTTGTCCGCCCCGGAGCACGGAGTTGCCCGAGAACTTCAGGCGCTGGTCAACGTCCGAAGTCTCGCTGATCCAGTCAGATTCATGGATCTGGCCGCTTTTGCCAAAGGCATCCAGGGCATTCTGGTAACATACCTTGCGCACATCTTCTAAAGAGATTCCCCGTTCCAGCATCAGCGAGGCCGTTTTGGGTACAGACAGAGGGTCGCTGATGCCCCAGTCGGCGGCACTGTTCACCATAATGCGGTCTGAACCATACGTTTTCACGACTTCTACCATGCGCTCGTTGCTCATCTTGGTATTCGGGTAAATGGTGAAGGCGGCCCAGAAGCCTCTGTCGAGCACGTCTTTCACGGTTTCTTCGTTGTTATGGTCCACGATTACCATGTCGGGGGCAATGCCATGCTCCAGGCTTACGTCCATGCTGCGGATCGTGCCGGCCTTCTTGTCGCGGTGTGGCGTGTGGATCTGGACTGGCATGCCTACTTCTTTTGCCAGTTCCAGTTGCAGCCGATAATACTTATCTTCTGCGGCGGTCTGGTCGTCGTAGCCTATTTCTCCCACACCTACCACGCCCTCTTTGCAGACAAACAGCGGCAGCAGCTCCATTACCTGCTCGGCAAGGGCTTCGTTGTTGGCTTCTTTGGAGTTAAGGCCGATGGTGCAGTAGTGCCTGATGCCAAACTGGCTGGCCCTGAAACGTTCCCAGCCTACCAGGCTGCTGAAGTAATCTTTAAAGGCCCCTGCCTCGGTGCGTGGCTGGCCCAGCCAAAAGGCCGGCTCTATGACGGCTACAATGCCTGCCTGCCGCATACGGGCGTAATCGTCGGTGGTCCGGGAAGTCATGTGAACGTGCGGATCCAGCCACATGAGGTTGTGCGTATCTGTCATTTTAATTTATAGCGTAAGTTAAGAAGGTGTTTGTGTTTTAGCGCCTAAGTATGTCCAGTTGAGTTCGTTTTGCTCAATTCTGGTCTTGAGGTCCGGGTGCTGTAGCAGCAGTTCTTTTGCCGGCGCAAACGGGCTGTGGGCACAGGCCAGGGCGGCGGCTTCGTGCTGTATCTCATCCGGCTGGCTGAAGAGCTTTTTGATATCTGTGAATGTAGTTTCGTTTATAAAGGGGGCCACTGGTCGCCAGAGCTCCGGCGTCACGGTTCGGCCTGCCGCCCAGCGTTCGTGGGCATAGTCGGTTAGCATTTGTGCCAGGTGGGGGTTGCTGCGCCTGTCGATGCCAATTATACGAGCAATCGATTTGCCTACAAATATGGTTTTCAGCACCAGCTGGTTCCAGGCATCCTCCTCTAGGTAACCGGCAGGGTAGGGGTTATCGAGCGCAACAGCATCGAATACCAGCCCTATGTTAGACCGCACACCCTCTGAGGCCCTGGCCTTGAAGAGCTGAGGGTGCGGCAACAGCGGCAGGGCAGCATACAAGGCTGTTTGCTCTCCCATGTCGGCGGTTTCGAAAAGCTTTTTCAGTTTCTGGTGGTAGGCCTCTCCATCGGCGTGCGGCAGCGAGAGCAGGAGCAGGGCACGGGCAGCCTGGCCCGCTGTCCAGTTGGTGGGGTTAAAACCTGCCCGGAGTTCGGTTGCCTCCTGCAAATCTGCCGCTGTCAGCGCAAGCTTCTCTTTGCCTACAAACCGGGGAGCAGTACCAAAGGCCAGGTAAAAATCTTTTTCCGTGGCGGTGGGGTCAGAGACCTGCGTAAGTTTCTGCCTCAGCCACTGCAAGCCCTGCGGCGTTGTGCTGCGCTGAATAAGTTGTGTTAAAAACTGCTTCGAAGCGTTTAGTTCTGACTGGTACACTTTGGCAAAAAATTGATGATATAAAATGGCTTATTTCTATTTATTTTCACCTGCTGAATAAACTGGGCACGCCTGTTTGAAAGAACAGTGCCTGCTGTTGCCCAAACATTTTACGGTAGAATGTTTTAGGGTGGTTTAGGCTGAAAGTCAATATTTTAGCTGGGAAATACTGTGTTCTGATTTAATTCTGAAGATACTATCAGGCATTAGCATGAATACAAGATAATAAATCTTTTCGGAATGTGTGGCAGCGTTCGCCAAATATGAAATGCCGGGCGGTTTTTATCTGTCGCGGCAAAGGGCACGGTGGATAATGCCTGCTCTGTCCGTTGCTCCCGGGCATGGGCAACAAGCCTGAGTTGCTGGCAGGTAAAGCGTGGCATAAAACTAAAATTATGAGCTTTCAGAATTTTATGATAGATTGACTCTTGAAACGCACAGGCCACCTTGTAACTGCCAGTAGTGGCGGCTCTGCGGCCTTTTCAATATCCTATAAAGGGCCTTGTTTGTGTTTCTATGTAAGTCGTCAGAATATATCTGTAACTCAACAATTGGAAAGCCGGGTGAAGAATGCTTCGATTGCTGTCCTGCAAACAGATTGCCGGGAGCTTTTAATTTCTGATCTTTAATTTGACGAATCTCATAAGGCTGCATGTAATACGAAAGCTTATTTAAATATATGTCAGATAGTAACACTTCTAAAAAGGATGGCTTGTCTGCAAAGGCCGTGGCCGGCGCAGAGAATCGATCCCGAAAAGTATCTTTAACTATTCCTCCTGTTATTTTCGGCACGAGCGGTTTGGGCAACCTGTATGAGGCGCTGGAGGACGAGGTGAAGCTGGCCATTGTAAAAGAGTGTTTCGCGCACTCCAAGGGGCCTGCCGTTTTTGACTCTGCCGGCAAATACGGGGCAGGCCTTGCGCTGGAGTCGCTGGGAAAATGCCTGAAGGAGCTGAATGTGAAGCCGGAAGAGGTGATTATCAGCAACAAGCTGGGCTGGGTACGGACGGAGCTCAAAACGCCGGAGCCAACCTTTGAGCCAGGCGTATGGAAAAACCTGAAACACGATGCCGTGCAGCACATCAGCTACGAGGGCATGCTGGAGTGCTTTGAACAAGGCAACCAATTGCTCGGAGGGTACGTGCCGCAACTGGTATCCGTGCACGACCCGGATGAGTACATGGCGCAGGCGCAGAACGATGACGAGGCTGAAAAACTGTACCAGGATATTCTGGATGGTTACCGGGCGCTGGCCGACCTGAAGGCGCAAGGCAAGGTGCAGGCGATTGGGGTGGGGGCCAAAAGCTGGCCCATTATTAAGCGGATAGCCGGCGACGTGGCACTCGATTGGGTAATGATTGCCAACAGCATGACGATTAAGGAACACCCGCAGGACCTGCTGGATTTTATGCAGGAACTGGCAGACAAGGGGATACAGATCATCAACTCAGCCGTGTTCCATGGAGGCTTCCTGATGGGCGGCGACTATTACGATTACAAGCTCGTAAAACCCGACACAGAAGAGAACAAAGCCTTATTTAAGTGGCGGGAAGACTTTTTTGCCTTATGTAAAGAGTTTGACATAACCCCGGCGCAGGCCTGTGTGCAGTTTGCCCTTAGTGCGCCCGGTGTCATTAGCCTGGCGCTCAGCACCACCAACCCCAGGCGTGTTAAACAAAACATTGAGAATGCCTATCTTAAAGTGCCGGCAGGATTCTGGGATGCCATGAAAAATAAAGGTTTGTTAGAGCAGGATTATAACTACTTCAGATAGTGCCTGTCTTTCTCTGAAAATGAAAGGAGACCGCTTTTCTGCGTGTCTCCTTTTTTATTTTCCGGGAATGGCTTCTTTTCAGCACTCCAGCACTCCAGCACTCCTGTCATGTTCTTTCTCTGCCCACCTCTTTCCTGACATCAACAGTTGCCTGGTCAGAAATTATTTTAATCAAAAGGCCCCTCCGGAGGCTCTGCTACACCTGTTCTGTTCATCAGAAAGGACTCCCTATTCTTTGTAGTGGATCACTTCTGCGCACATGTGCCTGCTCCAAAACTACTTCCTCCTGCGCGTGCTCGGGGATTTGCAGTAGATATGTGTCCTGCTAACCTATGGTTTAGGAGCCCTTCCGCAAATTAGGAATCTAAGAAAAATGAGCATAGAAACACCTGAAGGCTATTGAACGTTAAGTTTTCTGTACTGACAAAAGAATAAACATTATTTGGAGTATGAACAGCGACACAACTTTTCGGAATCTGTTTCACCTTTTATACAACTAATTAAATGCCGTGCTACGTGCGTCGTAATACGTGTGTCATTTTTCTAAAGGTGATGCCCTGTACGGTTCCGGAAAGTTAAGTTGCAGGCGAAAACCGATCAGGGCTGCCATTATCTTTTTATGATTTAAATCATAAAAAGATAATTTTTAATAGTGCTTTTTTCTTTTTACCTTGCTTAATCGGTTAAGCATTCGGCTTAAGACTGAAAAATTTGTAATGGCTTTTGTTGGGTGCAGAATGGCTGCACTCTTATTAATAAGTAAAACACAGAAATTTTATC
>NZ_VFSD01000018.1 GCF_014332515.1 Pontibacter beigongshangensis
GCAATGAGGCCGCGAAAGTTAAATCTCATAAATTTTTGGCTAAAAGTTGAAAGTTAATCTGGCTAAATGGGTACTATAAAATTGTGTTATGCTCTGTGTCTTACTACAAAAAATACCTCCTTATTTAAAATTTTGATTTAGTATTAAATTAATTATTGATACATACTATTATTATTGAATTGGCTATTATTTTTGTCCTATAAGCCATCAAACGATTTAAATATGAAATTTTTATCTGGCGCTTTCCTCGAGAGGATAACTTTTAGCGTTTTTGGACATTTTATTAGTGCTCGCGCATCACAAATGTAGAACAGGAAATATCAAATAAAAATACAACTATAACAAAACAGGGTGAACTGTATAAACCTTTATGTAAAAGCCTACATTATTTATGTTAACAGTAATTCCCATAAGTGTTCAATACTTCATTATCATCTTTATTATATTGCACTTTATTAATCCAAAATTCAACAATATGAACATAGGCATTTTATAATCTTAATTCAGTTACAAACAAACGATCTTTCATTTACAGTAAGAGAGGAGGAATGAAGCTAAATATAAATATATTAATATGTATATTATAAAAATATTTATTTCTGTTTTTGGTGTTACCGTTGTTTAGCTTAATTAAACACCATAGAACGGATTTGATGAGAAGGGAAAAAAGTATCCAATACTAGGAAACAGGTGTTTGTGAGATAATTTAGATCTGGTGAAAAAACTAGTGACACCAAAGAAGTGGCCGTTCAGCGGTTCCTATAGAGCGCTTTTCCTGGTACTATTTAAATTATAATGGAATGGTGAATCAACAGCAGCATGCTTGTAATCGTACAGGCAAACAGGATTACCTCCAGGATTTGTTATGTGGCCCGGACCAACAGACGGCAGTTTAGCTAGCTATCCGGCCACCAATTATTCCAATAAAATACCCCCTCAGGAGCCTGCGGCTGCTCCACCACACACGACCAACCGCCAGCACGCTAAATGTTCTCGCCGGCAGATCTGTCTTTCTCTGGCACCTCTTGTTGCTCCTCTTCTCCGTATATTTCCTCGGCAAACTTGCCTGGCTCCGCGTTCACCGCCGAGTGCCCCACGTTTAGCTCTTGCCGCACAAAGCGCACCGCATAGTCGGCCGGGTATATATTATGGCCGTACTTGCGCGAGTACACAAAGGTGAAAACGGCGCCGAAAAAGATCATCTGCGAGATGAAGAAGACCCAGGAGAGAATAATGATGACGGTGCCTGCCGCTCCGTAAGCCGAACCGACGTCGGCCTTGCCCAGGTAAAACCCCACCACGCCTCGCGCAATGGAGAAAAGAACAGCCGTTACGAAAGCCCCCACCCACACATCGCGCCACCTTATTTTCACGTCAGGCAGGTATTTGTAAATGCAGCCTATCAGAAGCATCACCAGCAGCAGGTTCGACAGGAAGTTTGCCACATGCAGCACATAAAACACCCAGCCCGAAAAGCGGGCCGTCAGGAAATCGCCGATAGCCACCAACACCGCATTGGCCAGTAACGACACCAGCAGCAAAATAGCCACCGCCATAATCATCCCGAAAGAAAGCACCCTGTCGAGCAACAGCTTCAGGTAGCCGCGCTTTGGCTGCGGCCGCACATGCCAGATCTCGTTCAGCGAATCCTGCAGCGACACAAACACGCCGGTGGCCGCCACAAACAGCACCACAATACCAATGAGCGTGGCAAAGTTAATGTCGGTAAAATCGTTGATGTTCTCCACCATTTTCTGCACCTCGTAGGCCGCCTCCGACCCGATGAGTTCCTTTATTTGGTAATAGATCTCGCCAGACACGGCCCGCTCTCCAAAAAAGTAGCCAGCCGCGCTAATGATAATGATCAGGATAGGTGGGAGCGCGAAAACAGTATAATAGGCCAGGGCTGCCCCCTTCTGAAAAGAGTTGTTGTCCAGAAACTCCAGCCAGGTTTCTTCCAGCAGATACCATGCAATCTTTAACCGCTTTGCAACCATTAACAGGGGCTTATAACTTTCTCTACAAATACGGAAACCATTGATTATGTTTTTATTAGGGCCCCAGGTTTTCCAGCCCCTGATTCTTTGGGCGCAACGCGAATGCCTAAGCGTGCCATTACCGAAAGGCCACAATATTTTGTACCTTTGTGCCGGATTTAGACAAGAATTTTTCAGTAACCATACATGGAAAGAGAAGTAAGAGTACGCTTTGCCCCGAGCCCAACCGGGCCTCTGCATATAGGCGGCGTCCGCACGGCCTTATACAACTACCTGTTTGCCAGGAAAATGGGCGGCAAAATGATTTTACGTATCGAGGATACAGACCAGAACCGCTTTGTGCCTGGCGCTGAAGATTATATTCTGGAGGCCCTGAACTGGTGCGGCATCACCCTCGACGAAAGCCCTGTTGCCGGCGGCCCTTATGCCCCCTACCGCCAGTCGGAGCGCAAGCCCATGTACATGCAGTACGCCCTGCAGCTGGTAGAGAGCGGCCACGCCTACTACGCCTTCGACACGGCCGAGGAGCTGGACGAGATGCGCGAGCGCCTCAAAGCCGCCAAAGTAGCCACGCCGCAATACAACGCCATTACGCGCGCCACCATGAAAAACTCCCTCACCCTGCCTGAGGATGAGGTGAAGCGCCGCCTGGAGTCCGGCGACCCATACGTGATCCGGCTGAAAGTGCCCCGCAAAGAAGAGGTGCGCCTGAAAGACATGATACGCGGCTGGGTAATGGTACACTCTTCTGCCATAGATGATAAAGTACTGATGAAGTCGGATGGCATGCCGACCTACCACCTGGCCAACATCGTAGACGACCACCTGATGCAGATCACGCATGTGATCCGGGGCGAGGAATGGCTGCCGTCGGCCCCGCTGCACGTGCTGCTGTACCGCTACCTGGGCTGGGAAGACACCATGCCCGAGTTTGCCCACCTGCCCCTGCTCCTGAAGCCCGACGGCAACGGCAAGCTCAGCAAGCGCGACGGCGACAAACTGGGCTTCCCGGTGTTCCCGCTTCGCTGGACTGATCCTTTTTCGGGTGAGCTGTCGAGTGGCTACCGTGAGGCTGGCTACCTGCCCGAGGCTTTTGTGAACTTCCTGGCGTTTCTGGGCTGGAACCCGGGCACCCAGCAGGAGATCTTCTCGCTGGAGGAGCTGGCACAGGAGTTCTCTATAGAGCGCATCGGCAAGTCCGGCACCCGCTTCGACATACAGAAGGCGCGTTGGTTTAACGAGCAGTACCTGCGCGCTAAACCCGATGCAGAGCTGGCCAACTACCTGCTGGCGGCCTTGGAAGAGCACCAGATCAGTTGCACGCCTGAGAAAGCCGAAAAAATAGCCGGCCTTATGAAAGAGCGCGTGAGCTTTCCGCAGGATTTCTGGCAGGAAGCCGCGTACTTTTTTGTAGCTCCGACCGAGTACAGCGAGAAAGTGGCCTCTAAGAAATGGAACATGCAGGCAGTGTCTGTTTTTCAGGATTTCAAAAACGAGCTTCCGGCGCTGGCAGATTTCAACGCAGACGCGGTGAAGGATTTGCTGCTGCAGATTCTGGAGCGCCATGGCATGAAAATAGGGCAGGTAATGCAGGCGCTTCGCCTGGCTGTAACAGGCGCAGAAGCTGGCCCCGACCTCATGCAGATCATCGAGGTGATCGGCAAGGAAGAAACGATGAGCCGCATCGAAACCGCCATTGCCAAGCTGAGCCACTTTGCAACGGCCTAGGAAGCCGCCTCTGTTGTCAGCAACGCCTCTGGAAGGCTGTTTTCATTCGAATAATTGCTGGTTGCTAGTTGTTGATTGTTAAATTGTTAGATGGTTTAATGGTTGGTTTGAAGATGAACCGGATAACACCAATCAACTCTCAACTCAATAGAAGTCTACCATCTAAAATCTAGCATCTATTGTCTAAGAGAGTCTCCAGAAGGCCATTTTCATTAGAATAATTACGACGCATCAGGCATTTAAAAAGAGGCTGATCCATTTCGATGGGTTAGCCTCTTTTTTGTTTCTGCAAATAGCCTTGCAAAGTAGCCTCCGCCGCCATTTGCAACTATTTCCTGAATTCGCCTTATACATGTGTTTAAGAAACAGACGTTAGGTAACCAGGAGGCAGCGAGACAATTAGTAGCAGGACGAGCGGCAGGCCACTGCTACTATGCTTGTGTCTCTTTAAAAACTAAAACTATGGCAAAGAACAAGAAGGAAAGCAAAAAGAAGTCGCGGGTGCACAAGGACCTGGAAGGCTTTGAGATAAAAGTGAACCAACAGGGCGAAATCATCTCCAACTACAACATCGACCAGATTAACGAATTCCTGAACAAAAACGTGGAGGACAAAAAGCTTCTGAAACGCGATGCCGCCGAACGGGCCCTGCGTGAGGAGGAAAACGAGTTCCATGTGGAGGAAACCGAAGAAGTGGAAGAGACAGACGAGGACTTTGTGCGCAACACCAATGCCCTGTCTGACGACGAGGACGATGTACCTGTACGGGGCAAGAAAAAAGGCGTGGAGGACGACGAAGAAGAAGTTGATGATGAAGTATAACAAAATCATATATTGCATCTGAAACCTTATTTCAGACTATGAGAAACTCACACGAAATCGACTACAAGATTTTCGGCAACGACATTCAGGTGCTGGAGATCGAGCTGGACCCCAACGAAACTGTAATTGCCGAAGCCGGTGCCATGGTGTACATGGAAGAGAGCATAGAGTTCGAAACAAAGATGGGCGACGGCTCCAATCCCAACCAGGGCTTTTTCGGCAAGCTTGCCTCTGTCGGCAGCCGCCTCCTGACTGGTGAGTCGCTGTTTATGACCCACTTCACGCACCGAGGCTATAGCAACAAGAGCCGGGTGGCTTTTTCAGCGCCTTACCCCGGCACCATTCTGCCCATTGCCCTGGACAAGGTACCGGGCAACACACTGATCGTGCAAAAAGATGCTTTTCTGGCAGCGGCGCTTGGCACCAAGGTAGCCATGCACTTTAACCAAAAGCTGGGGGCTGGCCTGTTCGGTGGCGAAGGCTTTATCCTTCAAAAACTTTCCGGCGACGGCCTGGCCTTTATACATGCCGGAGGCACTATTGTAGAAAAACAACTCAACAACCAGACCCTGCGTGTAGACACTGGCTGTGTGGTAGCCTTTGAGCCTGGCATTGACTTCAGTGTGCAGCGGGCCGGTGGCTTAAAGTCGATGATCTTTGGTGGGGAAGGAATCTTCCTGGCCACGCTGCGCGGCACTGGCCGTGTGTGGCTGCAATCTATGCCGGTGAAGAAATTGATAGAGGCCCTCATGCCCCGCGGCGAGAACGCCAAGAAAGAAGGCGGTTTTATGAGCAGCTTTCTGGAATAGCAACGCAACAAAGACCTCACAGCGTCTTTCAGACCTATGAGTGTCTCTTGGTTAAGGCTCACAAGTCTGGAAGACACTGTGAGCCTTAAAGCACCAACCAGAAGAGGCGAGCAGCTGTACAGCTGCTCGCCTCTTCTGGTTGGTGCTTTTTTAGATGCTAGATTTTTGTCTGAATCAGAATTTACAGAATTAAAGAATGTTCAGAATATTTTAACCTTATGTTTTCTGAACCTTGTTGGTTCCGTACTTTTTAGCTAGTCAAAGCCATCTCCAAAATCGACCATTTAACAATTAAGCCATTTATCCATATATGAATTAGCACATTAAATCATTAGCACATTAACCAAGTCCATTCACCTCCAGTATCTCCTCCAGGTACTCGCGGGTGTTGGCGAGGCGGGGCACTTTGTTCTGGCCGCCCAGTTTGCCTTTGTGGCTAAGCCAATTGGTGAAGGTGCCTTGTGGGGCAGCATGTATGATGGGAGCCACCAGTGCAATGTCTTTGTGGCGTTTGGCATCGTAATCGGAGTTGATCTCGCGGAGGGAGTCGTCGAGCACCTGCTTGAATGTTTCCAGATTGTTGGGCTCTTTTTCGAATTCGATGATCCACTCGTGCCCGCCGCGTTTGCCGCTCTCCATATAAACAGGAGCTGCCGTGAAGTTGGTAATAATGGCACCGGTGGCATCGCAGGCTTTGGTAATGGCTACCTCAGCATTTTCTACAATCACCTCTTCGCCAAAAGCATTGATAAAGTGCTTGGTACGGCCGGAAATTTTGATGCGGTACGGGTTCAGGTTGGTGAACTTCACCGTATCGCCGATTTTGTAGCGCCACAGGCCGGCATTGGTCGAAATCACCAGAGCATAGTTTTTGCCAAGCTCCACCTGGTCGAGCGTAAGCACTGTAGGGTGTTCCTCTTCGAACTGATCCATGGGGATGAACTCGTAGTACACGCCGTAGTCCAGCATAAGCAGCATTTCGTCTTCGGTACCAGCCTGGTCCTGTATCCCGAAAAAGCCTTCGGAGGCATTGTACACCTCCAGGTAATTCATTTTATCAGAAGGAATAATCTCCTTGAACAGCTGCCGGTAAGGGCCAAAGGCTACAGCCCCGTGTGTGAACAACTCCAGATTGGGCCACACTTCCAGAATGTTCTGCTTACCGGTTGTTTCGAGAATTCGCTTCAGGAGCACATAGGTCCAGGTCGGCACCCCCGACATGCTGGTGACGTTTTCCTGCACCGTGAGCTCCACCATCTTGGCAATCTTTTCTTCCCAGTTGTCCATGAGCGCTACTTTTAGCGGAGGGGTTCGCATGGCCTCGGCCCAGATAGGCAGGTTCTGCATGATCACCGCCGACACGTCGCCGCAAGAGGTTTTGGCATTGAGTTCGTTGGGCCGGTGGCTCCCTCCTATCGAGAGGCCTTTGCCGGAGAACAGCTTGGTTTCAGGATAAAGGTTTACGTAGATGGAGAGCATGTCTTTGCCGCCTTTGTAGTGACACTCCTCCAGGGCCTCGGGGCTTACAGGTATAAATTTGCTGCGGGCATTGGTCGTGCCAGACGATTTGGCGAACCACTCAATATCGCTGGGCCATAGAATGTTCTGCTCGCCCTTCATGACCCGCTCTATGTGCGGAAACAGGTCTTCGTAAGTAGATACCGGCACCCGCTCCTGAAACTCTCTTACAGACTTAATGTCTTTGTAACCGTATTTCTTGCCCCACTCTGTGTCTTTGGCCGTGCTGATCAGGTTCTGAAACAATTCCTGCTGCACATCGTGCGGGTACTTCCGAAACAGATCAATCTGATGGATCCGCTTCTTCATTACCCACGTCACTATTGAGTTTATTATTTCCACTTTTTTGATTGCTGTTTGTTGATTGTTAGTTGCTAAGAAGCTACTGCTGCAGGTTCATGTTCGTTACCTTTATCAGGCTGTTAAGCATTTTAGGCAGTTTCTGCAGTGTTGAAAAAACATACTCGTATTCTTGCTGCGCCAGTAGCTTTCTAATCCTGCACTTCTCATTCCAATCCAAGCACTCATATACTGAACCTCTTGCATACCTAAAAAATTGTATTTTCTCTTTCTTCCCATGTCGTCCAAAGCCCTCGGCAATATTGGCTGATATACTGTCGACAGCTCTTATGAACTGCTGTCCCACCGTATTACGGGCAAAGTTCTCCCATTGCTCTACCCTCAGCCATAAAAAATTACTTAGGTTGAAAGCGGTTTTGTAGACCTCAATATCGTTTAACTGTACATGTTTTCGTTCCTGCATACTGCGCAAAATCCAAACAACAATCAACAACTAACAACCAACAATCAGGTCAAACCTTCCGCTTCAGTTCGAAGTGCTTGCCCAGGTATACCCGGCGCACCTGCTCGTCGGCGGCTAGTTCTTCGGCGGTGCCGGACTTCAGGATCTTGCCCTCAAACAGCAGGTAAGCTCTGTCGGTGATGGAGAGGGTCTCGTTTACGTTGTGGTCTGTGATAAGGATGCCGATGTTTTTGTTCTTGAGCTGCGCCACAATGCCTTGAATTTCTTCTACGGCAATGGGGTCTACACCGGCAAAGGGTTCGTCGAGCAGCACAAACTTCGGGTCTACGGCCAGGGCACGGGCAATTTCGGTACGGCGGCGCTCCCCCCCACTCAGCACAATGCCTTTGTTCTTGCGCACGTGCGTGAGCGAAAACTCCTCCAGCAGGTCTTCCATCTTCTCTTTCTGCGCCTGCTTGGTCATGTTGGTCATCTCCAGCACCGCCAGAATATTTTCTTCCACAGTTAGCTGCCGGAACACCGAGGGCTCCTGCGCCAGGTAACCCACGCCCCGCTTGGCCCGCTGGTACATGGGTAGCGTGGTAATGTCTTCCTTATCCAGAAAAATCTTCCCTTTATTGGGTTTCACCAGCCCCACAATCATGTAGAAGGAGGTGGTCTTACCGGCTCCGTTGGGCCCTAGCAAGCCTACAATCTCGCCCTGGTTTACTTCTACGCACACATCGTTTACGACCATGCGCGACTTGTATTTCTTAAACAGGTGTTCTGCTCTCAGTTTCATTGTGGTAATTTACTTAATAAACTTGCGCCCTGCAACGGACGCTGCCCAGGCTCTCTACTTCAAAGGTCGCCGCTTATACAGCTTAACATGGCGACAGATGCTTTCAGATGAAATTATTCTAATGAAAAGTGCCTTCCGGCATTGCGGCCGCTGCATGGGCTAAGGCCTGTACACAGGCAAAGTTCATGCTTATTTAGCTAAATACTCTATAAAAAGCTTGATTTTTACTTGCTGTCTGCTTAGCTTGTACAACTTACAACTATTCGTTACCACATGCTTACTGCCCTTGTTTTACTTGTTTCGCAGAAGCTGAGCTACATCAGCTTGCTGTTCATGGCAGGCTTTGCCGGTATGCTCAGCACCTCTGAGCCAGTGCCTACTGAGGACGATGGCAAACCTGCTACCAACGTCACAAAGACAACCAGCCTGAGAGGTATTGATGTGTCGAGGTGGCAGCACGAGGTTGACTGGCACCAGGTAAAAGAAGCCGACATTACGTTTGCCTTCGTAAAAGCCTCGCAAAGCGACAGCAGGCAGGATCCTTACTTTGAGCGCAACTGGCAGGAAACCAAGCGGGTGGGCATTAAGCGTGGCGCCTACCATTTCTTTATACCTACAGTGCCTGCCGTGGACCAGGTTAGGATTTTTAAAAGCCTGGTACGGCTGGAGGCCGGCGACCTGCCGCCCGTGCTCGATGTGGAGGTGGCCGACCCTACTATCGGTGGGGAGCAGTTCCGGGAGCAGATCCGCATCTGGCTGGAGGCCATAGAAGACCATTACGGCATGAAGCCCATGATCTACTCTAACCAGAACTTTTACCGCCGCTGGCTAAAAGGCCATTTCAACGAATATTCTTTCTGGATCGCGCGCTATAACACAGCACAACCCGTACTGCACGGAGATGATACCTGGAAGTTCTGGCAATACACCGACCGTGGCACGCTACCTGGCATTAAAGCAGCCGTAGACCTCAACTTCTTCCCCGGCGACTATGATACGCTGCACGCGCTTTGCCTGCCAGAACTGCCTGCCACTCAAGAAGAAGACCTGCTGCAGCAACTCAGGCACAGGCAACCGCTGCCGTAGCGGCTGTTGTTCAGCTTCCGGCAGCAAAATTTATCGTGTAACTTCTATCATTTAAAAGCATGAAGCTAACCAGCATATTTTACGGCTTTTGGTGCCTGGCCTTTTTGCTCTTCACTTACTGGCAGCTAAACGATCCGGATGCCTGGCTGTGGCTGCTGATCTATGGCTTTGCCGCGCTGATGTGTGGTTTGGCGGCCTTCGGCATCTACTTCCGCTATGTATTAACGGCCTTTGCGGTCTTGTTCCTGTTTGGCTTCGCATTGCTTTATCCAAGCTCTGTATCAGATTGGATAAGGCAGGAATGGGCGCAGAAAGATCTCTCCATGAAAACCAATGCCATGGAGCAGGCCCGCGAGTCGTTTGGGCTGTTGGTGGCAGGTATAATGATGGCACTGGCCGCAGCTACAGGCTGGCAAAAGCACCGGCAACAGAAAGCCCTGCCGCAAGAATCTCTAAAGGCAAGACATTGATTACCGGCAAATTATTTGAATGAAAATGGCCCTCCAGAGGCTTTTTAGATGCTAGCTGCATTAGACTGGTGGCCTGTAGCTGGAAGTCAGGTAGTGGGGATTTATAAGCTAAGTATTTCCTCTCCCTATCTTCTCATTTTCAAATTAAAAACATCAGTCTACTCTACTATAGCAGCTATTTTACCCGAATGTCTTTGATGCGCAGCTGGAGTGTGGAAACGCCTCTGAAAATGTTTTCCTCGATGGTATAGCACACGTCGAACGGAATACCTTTGGAGATGGCATCGTAATAGTCGCTAAGGCCGAAGCCAATGGCATCGATGGAGTAGTAGCCATCCTGGGTGAGCGTAAGCTTCAGGTGCGAACTGCCCACCACGCGCACAGCCCCTGTATCGTACACGCATTCCGACACAAAAACCGGCTTCATGTTGCCCGGGCCGAACGGCTCCATCTGGTGCACGATCTTATAGAAATTGCGGGTGACCTGGTTCAGCTTTATTTTGGCGTCTATCTCGATCTGCGGTATCTTCTGCTCTTCGGTAATAGTGTCAGACACAAATGCCTCGAAACGCTCCCTGAAGGCCGGAATATTCTCTACGGGCAATGTCAGGCCGGCGGCATACATGTGCCCGCCAAACTGGTCGAGCAGGTCAGAGCAGCTTTCGATGGCGTCGTGCACATTAAAGCCATGCACCGAGCGGGCCGAGCCGGAGGCCTTGCCATTAGACTGGGTCAGGATGATGGTAGGACGGTAGTATTTCTCGATGCAACGCGAAGCCACAATACCGATCACGCCTTTATGCCAGGAGTCTTTGTACAACACTGTAGAGTTGGCATTCCGTAGAAAATCGTCTTCCTCGATCATCTGCAGCGCCTCTTTGGTAATGTTAGTGTCTTTGCTGCGGCGCTCCTTGTTCGATTCGTTTATGACGTCTGCCACCGCGTAGGCTTCCTCCTTGGTTTCGGCCAGCAGCATCCGCACCGAGCGCTTGGCATCGCCCATGCGGCCAGCGGCGTTTATGCGGGGCGCAAAGCCAAATACCACACTCGTCACATCCATCGGGCCCGTAATGTCAGCCAGCTCCTTGAGCGCCTTCAGCCCCGGACGCATGCCGGCAGCACCATTTATCTGCAGCAGGCCGTAATGGGCCAGCACGCGGTTCTCGCCTGTAATGGGCACAATGTCAGCGGCAATGCTCACCACCACCAGGTCCAGCAGCTTAAATGCCTCCCGCTGCTCTATGTTATTCTGAATACAGAAGGCCTGTATCAGCTTAAACCCGACCCCGCAACCAGACAGCTCTTTAAAAGGATATTGGCAGTCGGGCCGTTTGGGGTCCAGCACCGCCGCTGCCTGCGGAATGTCTTCGTCGGGCAGGTGATGGTCGCAGATAACAAAATCTACTCCCAGTGAAGTCGCTAAGGCCACTTTATCAGCTGATTTTATGCCGCAGTCCAGGCTGATGATGAGCGTAAAACCGTTCTCAGCGGCCCACTCCACTCCCTGCTGCGACACGCCATAGCCTTCTTTGTACCTGTCGGGAATGTAAAACTCAATATGTTCGGTGTAGTTGCGCAGAAAGCTGTACATGAGCGCCACCGAGGTGGTGCCATCTACATCGTAATCGCCATAGACCAGAATTTTCTCAGATTTATGAAGGGCCTCGTTGATGCGGTTTACAGCCCGATCCATGTCCTTCATCAGGAACGGGTCGTGGAGGCTGCTCAGGCTGGGGCGGAAGAAGGCCTTGGCCTCCTCGAAGGTGCAGATGCCGCGTTGGCAAAGAATATCGGCCAGGGTCTTGCTAATCTTCAGGCTCTCTGCCAGTTCTGAAACTACTTCCGGCAGTTGCTCTTCGTTGTAAACCCATCTTTTCTCCATATGCTTCAGCTCGCGTAACCTGTTGAGTTGCAAAGGTAGGAATTTAGCGGAAATCTGGCTGTGGCATATCGCTTCGCCCCTACCGGATTTCCGAAAATTTATATCTTTGTGCCGGTATAACAGGTTAGGAGATGAAACGATTCAAAGAGTTTTATGAGAAGTGGAAAGATTATTCACTGGACATTGTGATGTACGGTTTTTTCTTCCTCTTTCTGTTGCTGCTCTTCCTCTTCTTCGGAGATTAGGCATTACTGAGTAAGGTTGTCGCCACGGAGGTTGCGGAAACGCTTGCGGGCCTCGGCCACATAAATGCTCCCCTGGTGCTTTACCAGCAGGTCGTTGTAGAGTTGCATGGCCTTTTCTGAGTCTTTGAGGTTTTCCTCGTAGATAAAAGCCATTCTGTACAGGGCATCGTCGCTCAGGATATCGATCTGCGGGTTGCTCACAATCTTATCTAGGTTGGCTAGGGCCTGCTCAAAGTTCCCCATCCGCTCATACAGGTTAGCCTTCTGAAAATAGATCTCGTCCGTCAGGCTATGTCCCCTGAATTTTTCCAGCATGGCATCCAGCCGGGTGTTTGCCTCTTCCAGCTTGTTCTGGAACACGAGCAGTTCAATAGCGGCGTATTCTTCCATGGCTACGGTAGAGGTATCGAGTCCGGTGTTGTCGGTAATGAGCAGGCTCAGCTCCATGGCATCGTTGGCAATTTCGCGGCTAGTGGCCAGTTTCAGGATGTCGAGGTGGGCCTGGGCCAGCTCAAAGTCGCCTTTGTAGTAGTTCAGGCGGGCATTTCGCAGCTTTGCCTCGTGGCCTATGCTCGTCTCCTTATGCGATTTCTCCACCTGCGAATACAGCAGCGTAGCCTCCCACGGCTCCCCCTTCAGGAGGTAAATATCGCCCAGGGTCAGCTTACACTCCGCTACCAGGTTGGGGTTGGCGCGTGGCATGGCGATGGCCTCCTGCAGCAGGGCAATGGCTTTGTCTTTTTCGTCGAGGTGTAAGGCGTAGAGGCTGGCCATGTGCGGCAGCACCTCCACCGAGTTGGTGTTCCGGCCTACCTCTGTCAGCAGCGCCTCATACTCCGTTATCAGGCTCCGGATTTTGCCCAGATCTACCGGAAACGTGTTCTCAACCTGCTCCTCGCGGGCATTGATCAGCCGCTGCCGCGCCATAAAGTAGTACGGCCCATCCGGATATTCCTTCACCATGTACTCGTAGGCTTCTATGGCGCCTTCGTAGTCTTTGTTTTCAGCACTGATGGTGCCTAGCTCCATCACGCGGGTGCCGCCGCTGCGGGTGCGCTTGTCTACAGAGCGGGCCTGCAGCAGGGCGCTATAAAAATCTTTCCGCTGTATGTAGAGCCATATCAGCAGTTCGTTGTAAGAGAGCTTATCGGGCTCCAGCTGCACCTTGGTCAGCAGTTCTTTCTCCAGCAGGTCGAACCCTTTGTCGTCGCGGAGGCTGTTCTGCAGCATGTTCTGCACATAGCCCAGTTCCTGCTCATTTTCCTGCAGCAGTTGCAGTGCCTCCTGTATCAGTGGCTCATTTTTCTGGCGATGGGTGTAGAGCGCGATCAGCTGACGGTTGTATTCCATTGGGTTTTTGCTGAGTTCCCGGCCCCGCAGGTAGGTTTTCTCGGCATAGTCGAACAGGCCGTGCTGCATAAAAATACTGGCAACAGCTATTACCTCCCCCTGGCTCAGGTTGCCGATCAGCTTATCGTAGTGCTTCTCGGCCGCCGCCTTATCTCCTGACTCCTGGTACACAATGCCCAGGTCCACGGCATAGGCCAGGGAGTTGGCGGAGCGTTTCATGGTTTTCTTCACCAGTTTCTCCGCCTCCTTGTAGTTGCGCTGTGCCAGCAGGGTTTTCAGGTAATCGGGGTACACCACGTGGAACAGGCGCTGGTCGTCTATCAGTTTGGCAAAAAGGTTCTCTGCCTTCTCCAGGTCGCCCTTGCTCAGGTATTCCCGCGCCAGCTCCACCTCCTGCTGCTTCGACTGGGCAGCCAGGTTGGCAGGCGCCAGCAACAGCAGTACCAGCGACAGTAGCAGGCTTGAAAAAATTCGTGTCCACATAATAAATCTACAACGGCATGACAGCCATTTTGATATGAGAAATGGCTGGTTTTTAAAGATAAATAAAAAGGAAACAGATTTCAGGAAAAAGAATTTCAGACGGCAGCCTGTTGCATATTGGGAGAAAGTTTAAAAGCTTCCTCTGATACATTCTTTCAAAGCCTCCGATTCGACCACACAATTCCTATCTGATTTGCACATCAGCACCCAAACAAATTATTCCAATGAAAAAGGTCCTCAGGAGGGTTCTGCTGTTGCTGCTCCTGTAATAAGTGTCAATTGTTTTGCTGCCGGAATTCTGAATAATTTCCCGGCAGCATGTGTAGCAGCAACAGAACAAATAGGCTCTGGAGGGCCCTTTTTATTCAAATAATCAGGTGTACACCAACCTTTGCAGCGCACGTAGCTCCTGCAAGGGTTTTGTCTGGAAAAGCTGCTACTGATCCTTCAGACGCTCGCAGGAGCTGCGCACGCTGCAAGGGTCTTTGCTGCTTCTCTTTGAAGCTAAAACAAAAAGAGCCACTCAAAACTGAGCGGCTCCTTTTGTTACGAATTCTTCTTTTTGCTTATTAGAAGAACTTCACACGGTTGTCTTTCACATCAGCCTTTTCTTTGATGGCTTCGTAGGCGTTAGACTGGTTGCGACCTGTACGCATATTTACCAGCTGCTGCTTCACCTCTGTAAAGTCTTCGGTTTCAGGAGCTTTGTTTACCTGCACCAACTCTACCATCAGCACACCATTCTGACCTTCGAAAGGAGCAGTACGGGCACCTGGCTTTAAACCAAATGCTTTGCCCACGGCCACAGGCTCAAAGCCAAGACCTGTGATGGAGCCACCCGCAAACGTTACGTCGTCGGCAGTTCTGACAGTGGCAGCAGGGCCGTAGCTGGAGGCAATGGCTTCCAGGGTACCGTTGCCACCTTTCAGTTTTTCGGCAATCTGTTTGGCTTTCAACTCGTTGCGAACAGCGGCAGTCAGTTCATCTTTGATGTCTTCTATCTTGGCATAACCTTTCTCGCGCTTGCCGGTAAGGGCAGCTACCACATAAGTATCGTTAATCTCAAACACTGGCGATACGTCTCCTACAGATCTGTCTTTGGCATAGGCCCAACGTACCAGTTCACGCGCATTCTGCAGGTTGTTTACCATTACGTTGTTTTTACCGATGTTGGCAGCTTCTTCTTTTACCAGTGTGCCGTTCTTTTCTACATTCTCTCTAAAACCGCTCAGGTTGCCGCTGGTACCAGAAAGCTCATCGGCAACGCCATAGGCCAGGCCTCGCGTTGTCTCGCTTGCCTCAACAGCCCGTTGTACGGCAGCCAGTTTGTAGGTCTGATTGGTTTTAGGCGCGGTGATTTTAATGATATGGTAGCCGAACTCTGTTTCTACCGGGTTTGGCAACAGGCCTGTGGAAGAGGCGCCGAAAATGGCTTTCTCAAACGCAGGCACCATTCTGCCTTCGCCGAACCAGCCCAGGTCACCGCCCACTGCGGCAGTTCCGTCTGTGCCGTGTTGTGCCGCCATCATGGCAAAGTCTGCTCCGTTCTGGATCTGAGCCAACACATCTTTGGCTTTGGCCAGGGCGGCTGCCTTGGCTTCCGGGGTATCGGCGTCTGGCTTGATCAGGATATGGCTGGCACGCGCTACACTCGACTCTCCTTCTTTGGCATCAATTACTTTAAAGAGACCTACTGTACCGTTTGAGGTATAAGGACCGTAAACTTTTCCTTCTTCTAAAGGCAGGCTGCTGCGCAATTGCTCCGGCAACTCGCTAACAGGCTGGTAAGAACCGTCGAAAGACGCATCTGAGTTCATGTTCACGAAAGCAGAATCGTTATCGGCGGCGGCAAACTGCTCTTTTAGTGTAGAGAATTCCTGCTGATAATAGGTGCTGTCTTCGGCAGAGGCGCTTACCGGAATGGTAACAAACTCGATAGAGCGCCCTTCCTCTACTTTATAGGCATCTTTATGGCGCTCGAAATAATCCTTTAGTTGCGCATCCGATACCTGCACAGCAGAATCAGGAATAGAACCGTAAGGCACAAACAGCGCCTTGATGCTGGCCGTTGCGTTCTGGGAGCTATGGTAGTTCTTTGCTTCGGCAGCAGTAATGTAAACAGACTTGGTGAGCATGTTCATATACTTGCTCTGCACACGGTCCTCTACCAGCCCTTGCTCAAAGTTAGTCCACATAGGGCGGGCTTGTGGGTCCATCTGGTCGAGGTTCTGCAGGTACTGTACGATCTGGCTGCGGTCGAACTCGCCCGTTTGCGGGTTCGTGAAGGCCTGACGCACAGATGGGTGAATGTTTTCGCCCTGCACCATGTCGAACAGCTCTTCTTCTGTTACCTCTATGCCCAGCCGGTCGTATTCTTTCTGCAGCGCGATCTTAAACACGAGGTTGTTCCAGGCCTGCTCGCGGATCATGGCCAGCTCTGTTTCTGTTGCCGATCGCCCTGACTGATTTTCGTAATTGGCCTTAATTTGCTGGAAAACCTGATCAAACTCAGTGTAATCAATATCTTCGCCGGCTACTTCGCCAATCGTGGTGTCGCTGCCGCCCATAAGCCTTGAGTTTGGAGCAAGCAAGTCACCGCCTACCACAAACACACCAAGCCCGATGGCGATAAAGCCAACTGCCCAACCAGACTTCTCTCTAATCTTGTTAATTAATGCCATTTGTTATACAACTTAATAAAGGAATGTGCAAAATAAGGTTAATCGCACTAAATTTCAAAATTTTATAAATATCTGTTTCAGAGCTTTATCAGAATTAATGTTTTGTGCTGCAAACGAACCGAAAAATAACAAGCGTTCGCTCTTCAGCCCCCTGCGGCTGCCAGGCACATTCAGGATTTGCCAGCGCGTACATCAGCAGCAACTTCCTGCCCTTCTGCTGCTTTTACCAGCTTCACGGCATTTATTCTGTTCTCGTCCATAGAGAGCACGGTAATGGTAAAGGGTGGCACCTCCACCACATCGCCTGGCATTGGAATTTCGCCGGATGCCGACAGGATAAACCCGCCCAGTGTCTCGTAATCTCCTTCCGGAATAGCGAGTTCGTACTTGTCGTTCAGGTAGTCGATCTCGTGCCGGGCGCTCAACAGAAAAGTCCCCTGCTCCGGCAGAACCTGCTCCAGGAGAGAATCTTCGTCGTACTCGTCGTGTATCTCGCCAAATATCTCTTCGATCACATCTTCTACCGTCACAATGCCCGAGGTGCCTCCAAACTCATCTACCACCACCGCCACCGAGCGGTGCTCTGTTACCAGCCGCACAAACACCTCGCTGGCCAGCATGCTTTCCGGCACCAGGCTCACCGGCGACAGGATCTCGGCAATGGTGGCAGGCTGCTTAAACATGGCCAGCTGGTGGCAGTAACCTACTATGTTATCGATGGTATCGTCGTATACCAGGATTTTGGAATGGCCGGTGCTCACAAAGGCCTCTTGTAACGCTTCTATGCTGTGTGCTAGTTCCACGGCTTCTATTTCGGTGCGCGGCACCATGCACTCCCGCACTTTTATGGTGCGGAACTCCAGGGCATTATGGAAAATCTCAGAGTCCACTTCAGGTATCTTCTCTGTTTCAGGGCGATACAACCTGTTCCGGATATAAGCATTCACGTCGGTGAGGCCAAAGACAGGCTTCTCTACCGAAAACTCTACTCTAAATACCTTCTCGGCCACCCATTGGCTCAGGCTCACGATCAGGTACACGACCGGGTAGAGCAGGTAATAAAAGACCAGCATAGGCACTGCCAGCACCTGCAGCATGCGGTTAGGGTTTATCACAAACAGGCTGCGCGGAATATACTCGGCCGTAAAGAGCACGATAACAGAGGCGATAAGGACCTGCAGCACCAGAATAAGGAAGCTCAACTGCAGCGGCTCCGGCAACAGAAAATAGAGGATGTTGTGCAGGATGCCTGCAATGGCAAAACCATAGAGCACCAGCGCCAGCACGTTGCCAATAAGTGCCGTACCCATAAGCCGCGACGGGTTTTTTAGCAGAAAAGTCAGGATGCGGCCTGATAACACGCCGTTTTTTTCATCCAGCTCTATCTGTATGCGGCTGGCAGAGGTAAAGGCGATCTCTATGCCCGAAAAAAAGGCCGAGCAGAGCAGCGCCATAAGAAGTAATATGATCTGATTGGGGTCTATCATGTTAACTTGTACAGCATCAGGCACTGTTGCGCTTTTTCCTGTGGCGGTACACCATAAACAGGATCAGCGAAACCATAAAAATCCAGTAATTGGTGGCTATATCCGTTTCAATACTCTTGTGTATGCCTATCACCATGGCCACAAAAGCCAGCGCAAATAAGATGGTGTTTAACAGACTCTGGTTCATTCTTTTTCTAGTGCAAAGCTGCCGGTCACTTTCGTCATCACCCATGGTGAGAACTTCTGGTTGGTACGCAGCCCATATCCTGTAATTACTTCGCTGTCTGTGGTTATTTTCACAAACTTATCAGTATAGATCTTGTCTCTGTTCTTATCCCAGAACAGCTCTTCTGTTTCTATTTTCTCTTTCTTCTGCAGGTTCTCCACCACTACGTTGCCTGTAACGTGGTAGAGGTTCTTGTTTCGGTCCTGCTTGCCGTAGTTGGAGCGCAAGGTAGAAGTCATCACGCCCGGCTCATCATAAAACTCTATGTACACTCCCTTCGGGAAAATGGCGTCCCCGTTTTCGAACTCCTGCTGCACAGGGGCTTTCATTTTTATCAGGAGCCGTGCCGAGTCGCTAAAGAGCGTGAGCACATTGTTGTTTTCTATCAGCGGCCCGGTATACTTAATCTCTTTGTCCGGGTCTTTCAGGTCTTTATCGCAGGCAGTGCTTACTACAACCAAAACTGCCAGCACGCCCAGTATCCACGCTTTCAGCATAGAATATATATTTTTATTAATAGTGAATATACTAAATTATTTTTACAAAGGTGCTTCTGCCTACCCAGCAAACCAGCAGCAGCGGGCACCGCTCCATAAAAAAAGCCGCTACGAGAACGGCTGCTTTTACACTATAATGCTTTTTTTATCAGAAAGGTTTATTCTAAGCGGCGCTTTAAAAACCACCTGCTGTTTATGGTAAAACCGATGCTGAAGTCGAAATAGTTTTCCTGTATCAGCCCGTTAGCGGTAGTTCCTCTGCGGCCTGCTGAAAAGGCTGTGTTCAGCTGGTAATAATCATACATGGAGGCCTGCCCGATCGGGAAGGTCATACCCACCGTTAAGGCCATATCTTTTAGCTGTTCTCCGTTAACCGTGTAAGGAGAGTCGCCATATCTTACGCCGCCACGGTAGGTTACCCGCTTCAGATAGTTGCTCACCGAATTCGGATCAGGCGTATACTCAGCACCCAGGGCCATGGTATAGCTATCGCCTAATTCACGCACCCCGTCAAAACTGCGGAAGTCGGACCATTTCTGCGTATAGTACTCTGCGGCAAGCGTAAAGTTATTGCCATTGTCGATGCTCAGGCCGGCACGAATGCTGGCCGGGATGGTAGAGGCACCTTTGGCACTATCGGCCAGAATATTCTGCTCCAGAACTGCATCAGATAGATTTCTGCGCTCGTAAGCGCTGTTGCGCTTTGTGCTAACGTCTGAATTAAGGCTGTAAACGGCTCCGGCTCCAAGCGACCATTTGCCGCTGATCTTCTTCCTATAGCTCGCACCTGCCTTGAACAACAGATCGGTGTAGCGGGTGCGCTCGCTATACACCACCATCTCCCGGCTGATATTGACCAAGGACGTATCTTGTATAAGTGAGGCAGCATCTTTAGTGATCGTCCCGAAAAGATAGGAGACACTTGCGCCAACGCTCAACCCCTCGGCTATGCGCACGCCATGTGCAAAGTTTACCTCGTTTATGCCTCCCTCGCCTGTGTAATACCGGTATACTGTGGCATTGGGGTTGCTGCCCAGCGGAGCGGTTTCGGTAATATCGTAATTAACCGTACTGTAAGGCCTCAGACTAATGGCAGAGCTCCACCTTTTGGAAAGAGGCACTCCCAATGTCAGGTAAGAAAGGTTGGCATTTCCGTCTGTACGCGACAGCGAGGCGTTTTTTGTATTCCGCACCTGCCCTGCTATGCCAATATCGAAAACGGTGGTGGTGTTAAAATAAAGGAGGGCCGGGTTGGCCGTGTTGGCCTGAAAGTTATTGCCGGCACTTACGCCTACGCCAGCCATACCGTTAGTGCGGATTGTGCCGTGGTTCTCATTCAGGTCGCCTAAACCGTAGCGGGAGTAAGGAGAATTAGAAAAATTTTGCGCCTGCACGGCCTGCGCCAGGCAAACCACGGAAGCGCAAATTATTAAACGTAGTATTTTATACATTATGTGCTAATATTCTTTGGAGCCCAATCAGGATCAGTTCAGGAATTACAAAGATGCGTCCTTTTAAATTACTTTCAAAAAAAGCTGCGTCGCCACCACAAACTATAACTATAAGATCTTTTGCTTTTTGCGAATAAATCTCGATAATCCCGTTCACTTCGGCCACTGTACCGGCCAAAACACCACTCATAATAGACTCCTGCGTGGTTTGACCTATCAATGGAAAGTTTTGATCAATTTGTTGTACTAACGGCAGCCTGCCCGTAAAATTATGCAGGGCCTTGTATTTCATCTGCAAACCGGGCGAGATGCTACCGCCATGGTACCGCCCCTCGCTGTCCAGAAAATCGTAGGTAATGCAGGTGCCCGCGTCAATTACCAGACAGTTGCGGCCCGGGAAGAAATAATGTGCTGCTACTGCCCCTGCCTTCCTGTCGGCTCCCAGTGTTTCAGGCGTTTTGTAAAGGTTAAGAACAGGCAAAGCTGTCTGCGCCGAAAGCTCCAGGAAGCTCCCTGACACAGACAGCTTTGCCTGTAAAAATTGCGTGTCGCCTGCCACCGAGGCTGCTATGGCATGATCAAAAACCTGGTTCTGCAGTTCCTGCGGAATGCTCGTTTGGTTCCCAAAGCTGCCATTTGTGAGCAGGTTCTCCTCTTCGAAGATCCCATACTTACTGCCGGTGTTTCCTATATCGATGACAAGGCTGCGCATAGGGTGGTTACATAAAGTACTTCAGCCGCACTACTTCTTTCTCGTTCAGGAAACGCCAGTTGCCGCGTGGCAGGTCTTTTTTAGTAAGACCGGCATACTGCACCCTGTCCAGCGTTACTACATCGTAGCCCAGGTGCTCAAAAATGCGGCGCACAATACGGTTACGCCCGATATGAATTTCAACGCCTAAGAACCTGTTGGTGTCTCCAATCAGCGCCAGGTCATCTACATCGGCCTTGCCGTCTTCCAGCTCCAGCCCTTCGGCAATTTGCTTGAAGTGTTCTTTGGTAATGGGCTTGTCGAGCTCTACCTGGTATATCTTCTTGATGTCGTTGGAGGGGTGTGTCAGTTTCTGGGCCAGTTCTCCGTCATTGGTGAACAGCAGCAGGCCTGTAGTGTTACGGTCTAAGCGGCCTACCGGGAAGATACGCTCCTTGGAGGCGTTCGCCACCAGGTCCATCACTGTCTTTCTTCCTTCCGGATCATCTGTGGTAGTGATAAAATCCTTTGGCTTGTTCAGCAGCACATACACCATCTTTTCGCGGCTCAGTAATTTTTTGCCATACTGCACGGTGTCGCCTGGGTTTACCTTATGCCCCATTTCAGTTACAACCTCTCCGTTTACCTTGATCTCACCAGACTCGATGAGCACGTCGGCTTCGCGGCGGGAGCAAACACCAGCATTGGCGATGTAGCGGTTCAGGCGGATGGTACCATCCTCTTCTTCGCCGGTACGGTTCGTTTTCTTGATGCGGGGATTATCTTTGTAACGGTTCAGGTTATAAGACGGGGCTTCAGCCGGTTTGTCTGGTTCATCGGCACGGCCTCTTCTGTTCCGGTCGGCAGCATTTTTACCTAAGCGTGAGTCCTTATCGAACGGTTTTTTATCGCCAAAAGAGGAGCTTCTTTCGCTTCTTTCTGGTCTTGCGCCACGGCTGTCATCACGTCTGTCGGTGTTGCCAAAAGAACGGCGTTCGCCACGGTCGGAGCCGAACGAGCGCTTTTCGCCTCCTTCTCTTCTGTCGGAGCCAAAAGAGCGGCGTTCGCCACCCTCGTTCCGGTCTGGCCTGTCGCTGTTAAATGAGCGGCGCTCCCTGCCTTCGCGGCTACCGCCATCAAACGGGCGTCTTTCGCCCCGGTTATCGTCTCTGCGGAAGCTGCTTTCGTCACGGCGCGAATCTCTTCGATCGGAACTAAAGCTTCTTCTTTCGCCACCTTCACTTCTGTCGGAGTTGAATGAACGGCGTTCGCCACCCTCTCTCCTGTCGGAGTTAAACGAACGGCGCTCGCCACCTTCACTTCTCTCAGAACCAAACGAGCGTCTTTCTGTGCCTTCTCGGTTACCTGCTCCAAACGGTTTTCTGTCGCCTTCGCGCCTGTCGGAGTTAAAGTTTCTTCGCTCGCCGCCTTCTCTTCTGTCGGAGCCAAAAGGTTTTCTGTCGCCACCTTCGCGCCGATCGGTGCCATATGGTTTTCTTTCACCGCTCTCGCGGTTACCGGCTCCAAAGGGGCGTCTTTCGGTTCTTTCGCCGCTGCCACCTGCTGGCCTCCTGTCGTCTCTGCGGAAGCCGCCTTCTCCTCTGCCACCCTCTCTTCTATCAGCGTTAAACGGACGACGTTCGCCACCTTCTCTCCTGTCTGAACCGAATGAGCGTCTTTCGCCTCCCTCTCTTCTGTCGGAGCCAAAAGAACGGCGCTCGCTGCTATCCGGACGGCCTTCTTTGTCTCTTCTGTTAAAAATTTTCTTTTCTCCTCTGTCGTCAGATGGTTTGTTGAAGTTTCGTCTTTCAGAACCTCTTTCGCCTGCGCCGCCGCTATTGCGGTCAGGTCTTTCGTTATCTCTTGCCATTCTATAAATATTAATGATGCAGTATCGCTACTGTATCGGTATATGCGGTATTAAATGATTATATGCAAACGGGACACAAGTACAGGACGTAACATAAGCAATATTACCTCCAACTCTCCTTATAACAGGCGTTTAATAGCTGTACTATGAGTTGGGGGAACAAAAAGCCGGTGTCTCCATACTTACTATTTTGGTAGCGTAAGGTTTTGTTAGTCAGCTATTTCGCCGATAACGTTCTCTTCAGAAATGAAGTCTTTGAGTTGAGGGAGGTCTTTGATGTGGTTGATGCCGAAGTAGTCCATGAATTTCTGAGACGTGCCGTAGAGTACGGGTCTCCCGATGGTATCGGCTTTACCTTTTATTTCAACAAGTTCTTTTTCCAGTAGTTTATGGATGGCGTAGTCGCAGCCTACGCCCCTGATCTGCTCCACGGCCGACCGGGTAATGGGCTGCTTGTAGGCAATAATGGCCAGCGTCTCGAGGGCCGACGTAGACAGTTTCTTCTTGGATCTCTGTTTCAGGTACACGCCCACCGTATCCTGAAACTCAGGTTTGGTAAGGAACTGGTAGCCGCCGCCAATGGCATAGATCTGAAAGGCAAAGCCGGCACCTGCCAGCTGCTCGTTTATTTCCTCTATGCTCTCCAGCACATCGCTTACCAATACCTCCATCTCCAGCGATTCGCCGAGCGCACGCTGAATCTCTTCGATACTAATTGGCGACTGGGCACAGAATACCAGTGCCTGAATATGATTTTGCAGAATATTCAAGAGAAAAAGGTACTAATCGTTACGTTGCAGTTTAGCCTCGATAGAATGTTGTGTGTGCGGAACAGCACGCAGTCTTTCTTTTGGTATAAGCTTACCTGTTACGATACATACGCCATAAGTGCCGTTTTTAATACGGATCAGGGCATTCTCCAACTGCTGCATGAACTTCATCTGGCGTGAGGCCAGCTGGTTCAGGCTCTCTTTCTCGGCCGTGTCGGCACCATCTTCTAGCACCTTGGTAGGAGAGGCCGTGTTGTCTGTACCTGAGTCGTTTCGGCGGCTAAGCGTTTCTTTGATAAAAGTAACTTCCTTCCGGGCATTCGTCAGTTTTTCAAGAATAATTTTCTCAAACTCTACAAGCTCTTCTCTGGAATAACGCTGATTTTCTTGATTTGTGCTCATTCTGTTATTTTAGAACTAATTTTTTATTTCGCCTTTGCTACTGTTATGCTAACATTCACAGCTTTACAAAGTTCATTTACAGTTAAAAAGTAGTACTTGGCTGCTAATCAGGTTATATAGGGTTTTTACACCGATTCGCTCCTGCTGCCTGCTTAAAATAGCATTTGCACTAAATTCGGTGCAAAAGTAGCAGTAATATCCTTAATACGCCACCTTCTTTCAAAATTTAATCTGCAGGGCATTAATAGTATCAGCCTTCTAGGCGGTTGATGCCTAACAAATGTACATTCGAAAAAATGCCCCGATTACAGCCTGACCATCGTCTGCTCTGCCTCTCCTGGCCCAGGCTGGCCTCCAGGGTCTATATTGATGTTTCCGATGCGTTATCCGACTTCTGGCGTATGCTCATTATTTGAATGAAATTGCCCCTCCGGAGGCTTTTAGTTGTTGAGCTCTTGCCTCTCACTCAGGTAACAGCTGACCGTTTTATTGTCCGCTCTGTTCACTCATGGACAGATTTTCTCAGTTGCCAAGCTCTCCTCGTCTGCTCTTCACCTCTTAGATACAACTACTCAACAACCGACAAGAAGCAATTATTCTAATGAAAACGGCCCTCCAGATATTATTGTAACCAGCTAGATGTCAGGAACTAACATTATGTTTCGGGCTCAATTGCTATAAAAATATTTTTCAGCAATTTGCTACTATATAGATTTTATGGCATGAAGTTAGCTTTGCAAATTTCATTAAAATATTATAAAATATCTAAAAACTATGAAAAAAGTATTTATTATTCTGTTCGCAATTGCAGCAATTGCCTCTGGAGCCGCTCAGGCACAAACTAATGTGTTTAAAGTAAACGTGATCAGCCCAGTTGTGCGCACCGGCTCTGTTTTTTATGAAAGAAGTCTGGCAGAAGACAAGAGTGCACAGCTTGGCTTTTTCTACACTGGCTTTTCGGTTGATGAGACCTCTTTCAGGGGGTTTGGCATAACGCCGGAGTTCAGGAAGTATCTCTCAAAATCCAAGAAGGCTCCGCAAGGGTTCTATGCGGCCCCTTTTCTCCGATTCCAGTCGTTTAAACTCACCTCCGGCGAAGACCTCACAGAGAGCGAAGAAGTTACTGAAGGCAAGGCTACCTACAGCACTTTTGGGGGAGGCTTGCTTATCGGCAACCAATGGATACTGGCCGACCGCTTTGTGATTGACGCCTTTTTTGGGCCTAGCTACAACAGAGGCAACCTGAAAGTAACCAGCGGCAGCGAAGAGGATTTTGACACAGGCGCTTTCGGTGGCTTTGGTGTGCGAACTGGTATCGCTTTCGGTCTTAAGTTCTAGCCTTGCATTTCTTACCCAAAAGCAGCGGGGGCTGGCTTAGATCTAAGCCAGCCCCCGCTGCTTTTGGGTAATTTAGCTAAAAGCTGAGCATATGGATAGCCGCTGCAGCTGCCTCGATGCCTTTGTTGCCGTGCTTGCCGCCCGCCCTGTCCAGGGCCTGCTCCAGGTTGTTGGTGGTAACCAGCCCAAACGATACCGGCTTGTTGTACTTGAGCGAGACGGTGGTAAGGCCGTTGGCTACCGCATGGTTTATGTAATCGTCGTGCTTGGTGTCGCCCTTTATTACCACACCCAAGGCGATCACGGCATCAATGTCTTCGTTCTGCGCCAGAAACTGCGCGCCCAACGTGAGCTCGAAACTACCAGGCACGGTATTGCGGAAGATGTTCTCTTTCTGCGCTCCATGCTGCAGCAGCGTTTCTATGGCTCCGGCACAAAGCGCATCGGTAATATCGGTGTGCCACTCAGCTACCACAATACCGAATTTCTTATCAGAGATATCTGCAAAGCTCTGTTTGCTGTACTCGTTGAGGTTCTTTAGAGAAGTGGCCATAATTTAATGTGCTAATGGTTTAATGTGCTAATTTAGTAATTTGAAAATTTGGAGATGGGAAGATTTGGAGATGAATGAATAGAGCAAGCTTAAGGAAAAAGTCTAATCTTCAATCATGACTCTTAACTTAATCGAAAGTCTATCATCCAATATCCGGCATCTAACCTCTTAAAGAAGTCTCTGGAGGGCCGTTTTCATTAGAATAATTGCTCCTGCGCCCCACTAAGTAAAACTTCTGCTGCTCTGGCCACTGCAGACCCCTACAACCTCCGGCACTAAATCTGCACGGGCAGCAGACAAAAACAAAACAGAATCAAAATAAAAGCGCTTTTGCCTTGCGAACAAGACAAAAGCGCTTTTTATATTCTCTGGCGCAAAGCCAAAAGTTATTTTAGTTAGTGGCTCCCACTAGTTCTTCGGCACGTGCCTTGTACTTTTTGGCATCTGTTACCTCGGAGGCAGCGGCGTAGTCTTTTATTATTTTATCGTAGGCATCGGCGGCAGCTTTAAAGTTATTACCAGCCTCGAAGGCTATTCCGGCCTTCATGAGGTACTGCGGCGAAAAATACTGGTTGGCATTGTGGTTGGCGGCACGCATATACATGTCGGCTGCCTCGCCATTCTTGCCCTGCTCCAGCAACGCATCACCGATCAGGCTGTAGGCACGGGCCTGCAGCAGGTAGTCTTTCGAGCTGAAATCCTCCAGCTGATCGATGGCCTCTGCAAATTTACCTTGCTTTAGCAACGCCACGCCTGCATAAAAATGGGCCTGGTTGGCAGCATCGGTTCCGCTATAGTCGTTTGCAATAGCCAACAGGCCATCGTACTGCCCGTCGCCGTTCAGCGCCTTGTTCAAAGAATCAGCCTCGAAGTAGTAAACTGCCTGGAACATGGCTTCCTGCGCTTGCTGGTTTTGGGTGGTGCGGTAGTTGTAGTACAGAAACCCTCCCACAATAAGCGCGGCAATTGCAATAAACACTCCAAGCAGCGTGGCCTTATTCTTCTTTACGAAATCCTCAGATTGCAAAAAGCGATCTGCCAACGCATCCGGATTTTCTACCAGCTCCTCTAACTCGTTGTGCTTCTTAACTGTTTCTTTTGCCATTAGCTTTGAAAAAATAATATACTCTATGCGAAAAATCAGGAATTAATGCCAAATATAGCGCACTTATGTATTAAACCACAAGTGGTTACCTATTAATTCCGTCCTTTTGTATTTTTTTAAATAAATTAATCCATTATGTAAGGATAGTCTTTCTCTACGTAGATGTCGGTGTAGAGCTCTGCCGGGTCCGGGTAAGGCGAGTCTTCCGCAAACTGCACCGACTCGGCCACCACCTGCTTTATTTTCTCGTCGATCTGGTTCAGCTCTTCTTCTGTTGCCCACTCGTTTACCAGAATGGTTGATTTCACTGCCTCGATAGAGTCACGGCCTTTGTAGTCTTCCAGTTCATCTTTGGTTCTGTACTTGGCAGGGTCAGACATGGAGTGGCCTTTGTAGCGGTATGTTCTGAACTCCAGCAGCGTAGGGCCTTCGCCGGCACGGGCACGCTCGGCAGCCTGGGCCACCGCATTGTGCACATTTTCTACCGACATGGCTTCTACCGGCTCAGACGGTATGTCGTAAGACAGGCCAAGCTTGTAAAGTTCGGTTACGTTAGAGGTTCTGTGCACAGCAGTACCCATGGCGTAGCCGTTGTTCTCGATCACGAAAATAACGGGCAGTTTCCACAGCATGGCCATGTTCAGGGCCTCATGGAAAGCGCCCTGGCGCACCGCGCCGTCGCCCATGTAGCACATGCACACGTTGCCGGTCTTGTTATATTTCTCGGCAAAGGCAATACCTGCTCCCAGCGGAACCTGAGCACCCACAATGCCATGGCCACCCATAAAGTTTACTTCTTTGTCGAAAATGTGCATAGAGCCGCCCTTGCCTTTAGAGCAACCGGTTGCTTTGGCAAACAGTTCGGCCATAATGGCGTTGGCGCTCGTGCCAAGTGCCAGCGGGTGGGCGTGGTCGCGGTAAGCGGTTATCCACTTATCGTCTTTGGTAAGGGCCGAAACAGCTCCTGCCACACACGCCTCCTGGCCAATATAAAGATGGCAAAAGCCTTTTATTTTCTGCTGACCATACAGCTGGCCTGCTTTCTCTTCAAACCGGCGCATGAGCTTCATCTGCTCGTACCAGGTCATGTAGGTCTCCTTTGAAAATGTTGGTTCTGTCTCTACCTTTGCTTTCGCCGGCTTTGTTCTTTCTTTTGTATCAGCCATGGGTAATTTTGTATTCGTTTGAAAAATATCCGTTGTGTGCTGTTAAGGAGTTTTTACATCCTGTTAAACCAGAGGCAGTAATGCCTGAACGGGTTTGGCTTGCGAATTTAAGGAAAAAGAAATCAAAGTAGAAACTTATGTTCCTCGAAAATCTTAATTTACTCTTTTTCAAGAACTACGAGGAAGCTTTCGTCAGTTTCTCGGAACATATAAACTGCTTTATCGGCGACAACGGGAGCGGCAAAACAAACCTGCTGGACGCGATTCATTACCTCTCCATGACCAAAAGCGCCTTCAGCAGCTCCGATGTGCAGAGCATAAAGCAGGACGAAGATTTTTTTATGGTGAAGGGCCGCTTCCTGCTTGAGGGCGAGAAGCACACCGTGCAGTGTAGCCTGAAAGCGGGCCAGAAGAAGACCGTTACGCACAACAAGGCCTTGTACGACAAGGTGAGCGACCATATTGGCCGGTTCCCGGTGGTGCTGATCTCGCCCTACGACACCGACTTGATCCGGGAAGGCAGCGAGGGCCGTCGCAAGTACTTCGACAGCCTGATCTCGCAGCTCCACCACCCCTACCTGGAGCAGCTCATAAAGTACAACCACATTCTGAAGCAGCGCAACTCGCTGCTCAAGCAGTTTGCCGAGCGCCACACCTTCGACCGCGAGTACCTCCACATCCTGAACGAGCAGCTGGCGCCGCTGGGCGAAGAGCTGGCACAGCAGCGGCAGGCCTTTCTGCAGACCTTTGTGCCGATCTTCCAGAGGCACTACCGCCACCTTTCCGACAGCCACGAAACCGTAATGCTCAACTACAAAAGCCAGCTGCCCGGTGCCGGCTTCCGGCAGCTGCTGGAGCAGGCCGAACGCAGAGACATGGCGCTGCAGCGCACCACCGTGGGCCCGCACAAAGACGATTACGTATTCCTGATGGATGGCAACCCCGTAAAGCACTTTGGCTCGCAGGGACAGCAGAAAAGCTATGTCATCGCCCTGAAGCTGGCGCATTTCGAGGTGATGGCCGAACAGCAGCAGCACAAGCCCCTGCTCCTACTCGACGATATTTTTGACCGCCTCGACGAGAAGCGCATCACCAAGCTCATGCAGATGGTGGCCGCCCACACCTTCGGCCAGATCTTCCTGACCGACACGCACCTGGAGCGCACCGACAAAATACTCGAGAATCTGTCGGAGCAAATTCGTAGATTTAAGGTATCGGAGGGAACGGTTTCTTTAATTTTGAATGAGTGATTTTTGCTAATTTTGAATTTTGAATGAGTGGATGAGTGAATGAAATGCAGCAGGAGGAGCAGCAAATCAGGAGGGCCATTTTCATTCAAATAATTCATTTTAAACATATTATCACTCTGTAAATTCTTGGGATGGGAACTCCATTTACAGATTCAGACAAAATCCATCCACTCATTCTCTCAATCACTCATCCACTCATTCAAAACTTTAAACCATGCGCTATATCTTCAAAAAGAAAAGTGACATCAACTACCGCAAGGCAGATATTCAGCCGATCGGGGAAAGCATACAGGCGCTGCTGAAGGCGTATAAACTGCAGGGCAAGCTAAGTGAGGTAAACCTGATCCAGAGCTGGGGAAGGATCATGGGCAAGCCCATCGCCCTGAAAACGAAGGAGCTTTACTTCAAAGACCAGAAACTGTTTGTGCGCCTCGACTCCGCCCCGCTCAAGCACGAGCTGAACATGTCGAAATCGAAAGTGATCGAGATCCTAAACCGCGATGCCGGAACAGAGGTAGTGAAGGATGTGGTGTTTTTGTAAAATTTTAAATGAGTGACTGAGTGATTGAGTGAATATATTCTATAGCTTGTAATTAGTGCTGCTTCAGCGGGAGCAAAAGTGCTGAGAAGGCCGTTTTCATTTAAATAATTCCGCTATCCCTCCTTCTATGAATTCCGTAAATTCTTATTCTAACCAACTTCATATTCACTCAATCACTCATCCACTCATTCAAAATTAAAAAAATCACTCATTCAAAATTAGAAATGACAGCACCAGCTTACCGCCCCGTTTCCTACTCCCGCACCACGCTCACAGAACTCATGATCCCGAGCTATGCCAACTTTGGCGGCAAGATACACGGCGGCATCCTGCTCTCGCTCATGGACAAGGTGGCCTATGCCTGTGCAGCCAAGCACGCCGGCAACTACTGCGTGACGGTAACGGTAGACGGCGTTCATTTTCTGCAGCCGGTAGAGGTGGGCGAGTTGGTCTCGCTGATGGCATCAGTAAATTATGTAGGCAAGACCTCGCTGATGGTGGGCATTAAAGTGATAGCCGAAAACGTGAAAACCGGGCTGGTAAAGCACACCAACACCTCCTACTTCACCATGGTGGCCAAAGACGACGACAATAAACCGACCCTGGTGCCCGGCCTGATACTGGAGAACCACAATGATGCCCGCCGTTTTCTGGAAGCCCTGAAACGCCGCGAGCTGTCCAGGCGCTACCAAACCGAGTTTGCCGAAGCCAAAACAGTGCTGGCCGTGGAGAAAGAACTTTATAAATTGCAGGGCGAGCGCTGTAAACTTGCCTACGACGACTGAAGGAAGCCGGCAGACGAATTATTCTAATGAAAATGGTCCCCAGAGGCTCAAACCCCATTTACTGGAACCACTCCACAAACCACCAAGACATACGCTGTTCAAATTTTATGCATAAAAACACCCTTTCCAAACGGCTGCTCACCCTGCTGCTGCTGCTCCTCGCCTTTACTGCTACTACTACTGCCACCCTGGCCCAGGTTAACGACAACCAGGACGAGGAGATCACCAAAATGGTAAGCGAGATCTCGGCGCAGAACCTGCGGGCGCTGGTAGAGAAAATGGTCAGCTTTGAGACCCGCCACACCCTGAGCACCACCACCGACAAAAAACGAGGCATAGGCGCTGCCCGGGAGTGGGTAATGTCGGAGTTCGAGAAATACGCCAAAGCATCGGGTGGGCGCTTGACTGTGGAGATGGACCGCTTCGTAATAAAAGCCGACGGAAGGCGCGTGCCGCAGGACACGGAGATGGCCAACGTGATGGCCACTCTGAAAGGCTCCGACCCGAATGATAACCGCGTAATAATAGTAGGCGCCCACCTCGACTCCCGCGCCACCGACGTGATGGATGCCAAAAGCAAAGCCCCCGGCGCCAACGACGATGCCTCTGGTGTGGCGATCGTGATGGAGATGGCCCGCATCATGGCCTCGCGCCAGTTTCCGGCTACGCTGGTGTTTGTGGCCTTTCAGGGCGAGGAACAGGGCCTGTACGGCTCCCGGCACCTGGCGGAGCGGGCAAAGCAGGAAGGCTGGAACCTGGTGGCCATGCTCAACAACGATATTGTGGGCAACTCCTACTCCGGCGAAACCGGCCTCCACGACAACACCCGCGTGCGCGTATTCAGCGAAGGCACCCCTGCCAACGAAACCGAAGAAATGGCCCGCCTGCGCCGCACCCTCGGCTCCGAAAACGACAGCCCCAGCCGCACCCTGGCCCGCTACATGAAAATGACCGGCGAAGCTTACATAGACCAGATAGAAGTAGTGCTTGGCTACCGTGCCGACCGCTTTCTGCGTGGCGGCGACCACACGCCCTTTAACCAGCAGGGCTTTGCGGCCGTGCGTATGAGCGAGATGAACGAGGACTTTGACCACCAGCACCAGAACGTGCGCGTGGAGAACGGCACCCAGTACGGCGACCTGATCGAGTTCATGGACTTTGAGTACCTGCGCAAAAACACAGCCGTTAACCTGGCTACCATGGCCAGCCTTGGCCGGGCTCCTTATGCACCCGAAGCCGTGTCTGTTATCACCGCCAACCTTACCAACAAAACCGACCTTACCTGGCAGGCACCCGCTAAGGGCAAAAAACCGGCAGGCTATTATGTGCTGATGCGCGAGACGAGCAGCCCGGTTTGGCAGAAGAAGTTTTTTGTGAAGGATACGAAAACCACCATCGGCTACTCCAAAGACAACTACTTTTTTGCCGTACAGGCCGTTGATGCGGCTGGCAATGCCAGTTTGCCGGTAATTCCGGTACCGGCCAGGTAAATGCTCATACCGATCTGATTACGCAAGCGAACAATCTGCTTCCTGCTACTCTTTACTATTGGTTTTGCTACCAGTTCTCAGGAACTGCACCGGGAGGTAAAAAACTGGTGCCGAATGTGTGGGGATATGCTTCCTTTAGGATATTAGGCGGAGCAATGTTTCTGTTTAATGGCCTGTTTGTAGCAGCTAAGGAGAGGGAGTTGTGCTCACAGACATGGCCTGGGGCGAAGTGCAGACAGAATAGCTGCTCTTTGACGCAGGGCTGTGCCTGCCCATTCATACTCTATAATTTATCTCCGAAAATCAGATTACAGATACACCCACCAAACAGAAAAAGCAGCTCAGAAAGCTGCCCTTTAACTCAAGTATGAAGTGTAATACCTTATAGCTTTGACACTTTGGCCGCCGCCGATGTTTCTGCTGTAATGCCTGGGCTGCCCTTATAAGCTACACTCGATGCACCCGATGCTTTTATCTCCAGCGATTCCCGGGCAAACACGTTTACCTTGCTGGCACCGTTTGCCTCTACCTTCACCTGTTTTGCCTCCAGCTGCTCGGCGCTCAATTTTGTAGCACCGGATAAATCCAACTTCACCTGGTCCGCCCTGCCCGAAAGCTCCACTTTAGCGGCTCCGCTCATATCGGCGTTCAGGGTTTTCACATCCAGGGCCAGGGCTACTTTAGAACCGCCGCTCAGGTCGAGCTTCATGGTGTTGGCTTTGAACGTAGAATGGCCTACCAGCTTCACGCCCCCACTAATATCAACAGAGCGCAACTCTTTGATCGTGATATAGGCCTTCATGCCTTTGTGGCTGGTCAGGTTGCCCTGGTTGTAGATGTGCAGCACCCCGTTTTTTACTTCGGTGCTTATCTGGCTCAGCAGGTTCTCCTCTGCCTCCAGCACCACCCCTTCGTTGTTTCCCTGGGTAAGTTCTACCGCAAAGCCTCCGCTAATATTTATGCCGGTAAAGCCCGATGCCTGCCGGGTTTCCTTCTGAATATTGCCATTGCCTTGCAGTTGCTGCGCCAGTGCCGGCGTTTCGACAAGCAGAAGGGCAAAGCAAGCTAAAGTGGTTGCGAAAAATGTGATGACTTTCATAGTTTTAGTTTTTTAGTGGCTATAGCGAGGTGCAGCTGCAGGCACAGACGCCTGTTCCTGATCCGCTTCTGACATAAAAGATGCGGCAGAATCTGAAAGGTTGCCTTGCGCCTGAATTATTTTCTGCACAGCACTCCACCCCGCACAAATCCCTGACGTAGTGCCTTTCAAGATAAGATTATGCTAATGATTTTGCCCCTCCGGAGCCAACCTTTAAAGATGCTGGACTTTAGGTTGAGTGAAGAGTTATGAGTGCCCGGCCTTTAGAAGCTGCTCTCACAATTCATTTCCAATCAGCACAGCTCAACTCCAAATCTCCAAATCAACCACTTTACAGTTAAGCCATTTAACAATCAGAGATTAACAACCAACAATCAAATTATTCCAATAAAAACAGCCTCCAGAGGCTCTGCTGCTGCTGATGCCGGCGCCTGTGCTGAATAGCAGCAGAGCCCGGAAGTCAGGGTAGGGGTTTGTTCAGGATTAGGTAAAAGGCAAGCCCACCGGCTGCATAAGCCTGCACATCCAGGGCATCGGCCGTATAGCGGGTAAAAAAGAGCGGGAGCAGCAGTTCAAAAACTACCGCAAAAACAGCAAATGCGCTGAGTATATAGCTTACAGGCAACACAAAGCCAGGCCTTTTAAAATACCATCGCTCCGCCGCCAGCACTACCGTAAGTGCCAGGGGGAGGCAAAGCAGGTCGTCGAGGTGCGTGTGCAGAGGCCACAGGAAAATGCCCGAAAGCTCCAGCACCTGGTTCAGGAGAAACAGAAAAAAGCACAGCAGAAAAAAGGGGTGCCGAAGCGTTTGCATGCCGGTTATAATGCCACCAACGCTATAAGCAGCACAATGGAGCCTAGTACTGCCATAAAGATCTCCAATGGAGTCAGTTTAGAGCTTCTCCGCTTTGGTTTAGGAAGTATCTGCCCACAATGTGGGCACCGTTTAGCCTGGGCCACTTCACGGCCACAGTGCGGGCACACAACATTTTCTGCTGCGCCAGCTTCTTGGTAAGGCATGTATGCGTATTTGAGTTATTTAACAGATAGCTTCAGCAGGACTTATGCCAGATAACCGATGCAGTTCTTAAGCGGGGTATAATAGCGGTCAGCCCCTCCATAGGTACCGCAAAAGCCTCTTTCGCTATGCCTGTAGGCCATAAGCTGCCCTTAAAGTAACCACGAAACTACGGCATTTACATGGATTTAGTGTTGCGCATGAAATAGAATCACTTTCACAGCTATAATTTTATGGGACTTATTGATGTGCCAGGAATGAGGAACCGGAAAGCTACCAGACGGGACACCTGATGGCTTGAAACTTATGAAAGAGCTGAAGCCTGAGACAGACAACTAGTGCTTCGCCAAATTAAAAATCAGAAATTCAAAATTAAAAATGATGGCAGACATGCCTTGTGGTAGCTTTACGAGCATTACACCTTTCTAAAAATCGATTTAGGCACCAGGCAGGCTGTCAGGTGCGCATGTTCTGGTGCTCGTCGTGCCCCTGCTCTACCAGGTCTCCCAGCACCCCCAGCGCAAGCCCTGCCGCAAAAAAAGCACAGAGCGACAAGGCATGCATTATTTGCAACATGCCACAACGCATGTAGTGCATCAGCACCACCAGCAAAAACACAGCTAATGAATATAAGATTGGCTTGTAAAATTTTGTCATGCGTTTTTCCTCAAACGATTATAACAACAGATCCCTTACATCATTTCTTATTACGCGTTGGTTTGAAACAGGTTAAAGATAGAAAAACTAATACTTGTTCGCAAACTTTTATCTATGCAAAAAGATATGGCAGCATAACCTTAGCCTGCCCTGCAAGGTAAACAAATAAAATATTTTAAGAAAACATGCAGGACAATCAACCATTCTATAAAACCATATATGGCAACTCCCCGCTTGTAGCGGCTGCCATTCACGATGGGCAGGCCGTTCGCGAAAACATAAGTCACCTGTTCGCCCTTACGGCTCCCGAGCGCCTCCGCGAAGAGGACCCATGCACCGCCTACTGGACCACTATTGCAGACACACGCATTATCAGCCTGCACTCCCGCTTTGAGCTGGACCTGAACCGGCCCCGCGAAAAGGCCATTTACCGGGAGCCTGAAGATGCCTGGGGCCTGCAGGTGTGGCACGAGGAGCTGCCAGACGACCTGGTGCAGGAATCGCTGACGCGCTACGACCACTTTTACGAATCGGTAAAAATACTGCTCACCGAACTGCAGGAAAAACATGGCTGCTTTGTGGTGTACGACCTGCACTCCTACAACCACAAACGCGAAGGCGCCAACGGTCCGGCAGCAGACCCTGCCGGAAACCCGGAAATTAATGTTGGCACCGGCAACATGGACCGGCAACGCTGGGCTCCGGTGGTAGATTCCTTTATAGAGTCGCTCAGCAGCTACAACTACCAGGGCAGACACCTGGATGTGCGCGAGAACGTGAAGTTCACAGGCGGCCACTTTATGCGTTGGATCCACGATAATTTTCCGGAGAGTGCCTGTGTGCTTTCGATCGAGGTTAAAAAGTTTTTTATGGATGAATGGACGGGCAAACCCGACCGCGAGCAGCTCGACGAAATAAAGCACGCGCTCCAGCACACGGTGGCCCCTGTACTGCAAGCCCTGGAGCAGGTCTGCCCGAAAACCAAACCATGACCGAAACCATTCCTGACACCTTTATTAAATCTGCTGTCGGCAGCCTGAAACGCGGCCGGAAAGTGCGGCGGCGCCTGCCCGATGGTGGCCTGCTGCACATAGACCGGCCTCTGCCATTTCTGGTGCTGTTCCGGCACCCGGCCGGCAAACCAGACTACGCCACAGCCGATTTTGTGAAAGCCGAGGCATCTTATATTATAGCCAAAGAAGAGCAGACGACCGAATTGGCGACACTGATAAAGGAGATCACCAGTGCCATGTCGGCTAAGTTCGGGGCTTTTATGATCCTGGAGCTTTTTGCAGCCCCGTCCGCCGCCCCAGATGTGCCTTTGTTTCAGGTGCTGGGGCCGGAGGAGGCGCTTCCGGCTACGGTAAATGTGCTGAGGCAAGAGCTGGAACAGATAAAGATTGAGAACGTGCCCGTAACGGTGGCTATCTCTTCTAACGAGCCATTGCTCACAGGGCCGCTGCACCTGCTCTCCGAAGACGAGTTGAAACAGATGAGCTGCCTGATGCTGGGGCTGGAGCTAAAGCCCGTTTACCTGAATACGGCCACAGGCAATGCCTACCCCCTGCTCCTGCGCACCCTGCGAACGCACCTATCCAATGCCATTAAAAAAGCGGTATTCGATTTTGTTCGCGTACAGACCACGCACCACCCCACGCATTTCCAGGCGCTGGGCCGGCGGGCGGTGGTACCGGCTGTCTGGCGCATCGACAAAAAGCTGGCTGCCATCAGCGACCAGTTCCAGTTTCTGATGCTCGTTACGCCCGTAAACGCCTCCGAAGCCTGGGAACAATTTTGCAAAAGCAAGTTCAGCAAAGCACCAACGTTTCACTATCGCCTTATGCCGGTAGACACGGACCTTCTGAAGCGGAAGCTCTACAACATTCCGCTGGAGAAAGTAGAGGACCCGACATTAGGCTTCCTGTTCCGCGACAAACGGCACGAGCTAGACAAAATGCTGACCATGCTGTCAGACCGCAACACACCCGACTTCCTGTACAGCAGCCTGCAACTCTTTGGAGGGGTAGATGAGCAACTGCTGAAAGTGGCCGAAGGCATACTGGCTGCCTTACCTGAGCCGGAAGCCAAGGGCGACATACCACTAATACCCGTAGAAGAATTTGCCGCACTGGCCGAACAGGAAATCGCCTTCCTCAAAAACCAGGATGCCACCATGCAATCAGGGGTTGAAATCAGGAAAGACATCGTGGGCCTGCTGGTCTCGAAAGGCAAACTATATATCGGCACGGATGCACAGATTCCCAGAGACCGGGCCGAAGCACTTATTCAGCATGAAGTGGGCACGCATGTGCTTACGTACTTCAACGGCAAAGCACAGCCCCTGCAGCAGCTTTATGTAGGGGTGCCCGGCTACGAAGAACTGCAGGAGGGGCTGGCCGTGCTGAGCGAGTACCTGGTGGGCGGCCTGAATCACGACCGGCTGCGCCTGCTGGCGGCCCGTGTAGTGGCGGTACACCACCTGACGAAGGGCTGCCACTTTACCGATAACTTCTGGCGCCTGAAAGAGGAGTATAAGTTCGACGATGATACCGCTTTCGATATTACCATGCGGGTGCACCGTGGTGGCGGCCTTACCAAAGATGCCGTGTATCTGCGTGGGCTGGTGCACCTGCTGCAGCACCTCAAAGACGGCGGCGAGTTGGAACCCCTGCTCATCGGCAAAATCCGGCAGGATTATATTCCAATTGTGCAGGAGCTGATCTACCGCAGGGTGCTGCGCCCTATTCCTATAAAGCCCCGCTACCTTCTCGACCCTGCCATTCAACCTAAGCTCGACCAACTCAAGACTGGCATAACGGTGTTTAACCTGATTTAAGTAGCAAAACAAACTAGCTGGAGCAGCTCTGAGCCATGCTAATTTACTTTTCGGGTGCCTCCACATTTCCTGTCTTTCAGCAACCTGAATCTTTCCGCCGCAACCCTATTCCTTTATAACGAGTACCCGATAGAACAAAAAAAGCAACACCCATGATAATAGGATTTGTAGTAAACGATATAAAAACGGAGAAACCCTCCTACTCCACCGTATTTCTGGCCCAGCGCATGCACAACCTTGGGCACTCTGTGTACCTGATGGGTGTAGGCGACCTGGCCTATTACCCTGATGGCTACATGGGGGCAGCAGCCGTGCAGGCAGACCCCGGCAAAAAATACAAAACGCCCGCCACTTACCTGGAGGTACTGCAGAGTGATAAAACCGAAAGAACACGGGTTACGGCCCGCGAACTGGACGTGCTCATGCTTCGCAACGACCCATCGGCCGAGCCTGAAGGCCGTGGCTGGGCACAAAACGCCGGCCTTATATTCGGGCAGCTGGCCCTGCGCCACGGCGTGATCGTGCTCAACGACCCCACTTCACTGTCGGATGCGGTTAATAAGATGTACTTCCAGCATTTCCCGGAGGCGGTGCGGCCGCGTACCCTCATTACCCGCGATAAAAACGAGATCAAGGAGTTCTTTAATGAGCAGAAGAGCAACATCATCCTGAAGCCGCTGCAAGGTTCAGGTGGCTCGGGTGTGTTTATGGTGAAAAAGGACGATGCCACCAACCTGAACCAGATCGTGGAGGCGATCAGTCGCGACGGCTACGTTATTGCGCAGGAGTACCTGAAGGAAGCCTCAGAAGGCGACGTGCGGCTCTTTGTAATGAATGGCGAAGCGCTGCAGCACAAAGGCAAGTACTGCGCCATCAGGCGAGTGAACAGCAAAGACGACATCCGCAGCAACATGCACGCAGGCGGCACAGCCCAGCCCGCCAACGTAGACCAGACCATGCTGGACCTGGTGGAACTGGTGCGCCCCAAACTGATACAGGACGGCATGTTTCTGGTGGGGCTAGACATAGTGGGCAATAAACTGATGGAAATAAATGTGTTCAGCCCCGGTGCTTTGCCAGATGCCAGTGAAATGGAAGGCGTGGATTTTTCGGAGCCTATTATCGCAGCGCTTGAGCGTAAGGTGCACTACAAGAAAACCTACGGCATGCAGGTCGATAACAAAACAGTGGCGATGATCTAGAGAGGTTGATTCCAGAATTTAGATTAATGCCGAGTGTGTTTTAAAGTGCCTTCCGGAGGTGCAGCTGCTACTGCTGCTGCACCTCCGGAAGGCACTTTTCATTAGAATAATTTTGGCAGTCATTCCCTCTTTCACTCCTTTCACCAGGTATAGTCGGAAACCACGCCTAACAGGTTTATTTCAATTATATAGAGATATATTCTAATAAATAGATACTAAAGCACTTGTACAGAAAAGAATGTTGGTTATCTTTATTTGCTGTTACAGCCTGCCCGATTGTCTATGAAACACTTCTTCAAGCTTTTACCCTTCCTCTTTTTGCTTGCAGCCTGCGAGGAAAAGCTGCCGAAGCCTACACAAAATGGCTCCAACACCATTGCCTGCAAGGTAAACGGCAAGTCCTGGGTAGCCGACCGTGGTGCTGGCTTTAATACAAAGAAATTTTCACTGAATTGGAGTTATTATTATCCACCTCACAAACGTTTCTTTTTATCTGCTAATAGCTACACAGATGGTGAAAATTCCACTATAGGATTAGCCTTAGAGGATGTGCGGGAGAGGGGCACACAACACTTTTCCTTCGATACCGGCCCCGCTCCTGATCAACGGCGCTACCAGAACCATGCGATGTACAGGGAATCTAAACCAGGGAGTAGCCGATACATCACAACCAGCCGGCACACAGGGTCGGTCACCTTCACGAAGGTAGACACGGTAAACCGTATCATTGCAGGTGTTTTCGAGTTCACGGCAGAGAACCTGGATGGCTCCGGGCAGACTGTTAGAGTCACGGACGGCCGCTTTGACATTAACTACGGTAAATAATAAATAAACACTCACTAGGTGAAGTTTCCGGCTACGCCTTTTCTATACCGCTTAGTCTCTGACTAACCTCGCTGCCTGAAGCAGCGAAAAAACTAGTTTGCTAACTTAGAGCCGCTACACCTTACTCTTGCCTAAGCCGAATGTGTACAGGGTGGCTCTTACTTGTAACCAAAATTGATGGGAATATTGTACCGCACCGGCACCGGCTTGCCGTCCTGCCGGCCTGGCTGCCAGGGCGGCATCAGGCTGAGCACGCGTATTACCTCCAGGTCAATGTCCGGGTGGAGGCTCTCCTTTATCTCTATATCTCTTACAACACCGTCTGCTCCAACAACAAAAGTCGCTATTTGAGTACCGAAGGCTTTTGCCCTGAATGCTTTTCTCGGGAATTTTATTTTCCGGTTTATAAACTGAAACATGGCCTCATCTCCACCCGGGAACTGAGGCATCTCCTCGAAAGGATAATAAGGAAGCTGGGTACCATCTTCTGCAAAAACATACCCTCCCAGCATTTCATCCTCCTTGTATAGCTCTACTCTCTTTATGTTGCCGGAAGCATAGTAGCTTATAAGGGAGTCGGTTAGTTTGTTGTTTTCGTAGTTCTCCCGCAGCACCAGCTGGCCCTCTTTATTCCAGATCATCCTCCTGCCTTGCTTTATCTTCTTTCCGGCATTGTGAGCGGCTGCAACATAGTGTATAATGCTTTGTTTTGCTCCGGTCTCCATAAAGTACTCCGTCACGCTTATCAGCGGAGGCTGCGAAGGGATTAAATCTTCAGTACTGTAATAAACGGCTTTCTCCTTCTCTACTTCATCCCAGTTCAAATCGTAATACCGCACCACCTGCTCCTGCGCCAGCACCTGCAGGCTCAGGAGCATAATTGCCAGGAACACAGCTCCTCTCAAAAAATTCTTCACTTTATTAGTTACGTTTTTATATGATAATATGATCCTATGAGGTTTCTATCATTTCTAGTTGTTTGCCATTGTGGCCGCCTCTTCTATAAGGTCCTCCTGCTGCACAGGGGGCTGCAGCTGCACCACAAAGGTATCTTTTACCCGCTGCGACTTGTAAAAGTAAGGCACCCAGATGGCTGCCGTTATCAGAGAACCCATTATATCTGACATGCCACTGACTGTTTCTGATGGCAGATTAAGAGCATCCATGGCTGCATACTGTGCCACCCGCACCGCAAAGCTGCTGAAATAGAAGATGGCGATTAGCCGGGGCACACTGGTGCGCCGCTGCAGGAAAAGGCTTATCAGCAAAATGGCGTACACAAAGAAGACAATATGCAACACTATTTCCAGGGCCAGTAAAATGGCGGTTGCAGGGGCATAGGCAGCGGAATCCGGAGATAGAAAGCTATGCCAGAGTTGCTGGTTAAAATAATTTTCAGTGACTAAAACCAACAACGTCCGTAACGGAGAAACAAAGAGACCGATCATGATCAGCACAAGCCAACCGCCAATACTATCAGCGGGAGCGCCCGTGTAGTTACCTATAGGAGCAGGATCGTAGAAATACAGCTTATAAGCCCCAAAGCACACCAGCGCCAGCACGGCTACAGCAAGCAGCACAGCTGGCCAGCTGATTGGGCCGTCCGCAACAACAGCAGCAAAATTCTGATTATAGCTCAGGCTATACCCTAAATCGTCCAGCAAGGCCTTCTGGTGCTTTACAAAATTCGCCATCTGCTCTGGCAGCACATGATCCTGCAGGGTGGTGTAGGCGTAGCTGAGGGTGACCAGGTAGCTCCTGCTATTGTAGGCCATTTTGCTGCTGTAGGTAAACACCTCATGGTTTATTTCTTTGCTTGCCGGCTTCACCGTCCAGGCCTCCGGCAGGTACAGGAGAATGTCGTGCTCTACCTGCGTGGGGTAGCTCAGGTGCATAGGCATGGAGCGCTTGCTCACGCGTGGTGTGCTGATGTAGCTGCGCAGTACCTGCGGATAGAATGAGGCAGACAATTGCCCTTTGGTGTCTTCAGATTCTTCCCAGAGGCCTGCTATTGTATATTCCTCCAGGGTGGTAAACTTGTTTTCGGAAGGGAAATCGAGAAATTCTAGGTCACGGGCTACTTCTATATCAGGGTAAGAGTTGGCGTAATAGTTCAGAAACGATTTCTCGGTTTCTTTCATGCTGGTGGTGGCAAAGCGGCTGCGCTGATAATCGGCCTCAGAACCGTAATACTCTGTTTTCACCTCCAGCTTCACATCGCCTCCTATATCATTAAAAAAGAAAGCCTCCTGCACTTTTACCTTACCCTTACCCGCTACAGGTGCTGTTACATCGGTTAGCTTTTTGGTAGCGGCATTTAGTACGAGCGCTTTCTGGTAATCCGGAAGCGAAATGGCATCGTGGCTGCCGCGCTGCTTGCTAATGGTGGGGTCGTACCAGAACTGCTTGTCCCAGAGCCTGACCTGCACAATGCAGTGGTTAAAAGCATAAGGCGATGGCAGCATCTGCGCTACCTGCCCACGATTAGAGGAGCTTACCAGAGCAGGATCTGCCTCTATGCCGAGCTCGCGCAGCATGGTAACCAGCAGCAGCGATTTGTCTTTGCAGTCGCCGAAGCGCTTACTGAACACCTCCGATGGCGCCCTGGGCTTATAGCCGCCTATGCCTGCCTCAAAGCCCAGGTACCGCACCTCGTCCTGCACAAACCGAAGAGCTGCCACCACCCGCTGCTCATCGCTGGCATATTCTTCGCGGATGCTGTCGATCAGGGCCAGCAGTGCCTTGTTTGGCTTCTCTGGCTGGTTGTAGAGCGGCAGCGTCCATTTAGCCACCTGCTCCCAGGTAGCAAACTCCGACAGGTAAACACCCGGATAGGCATCGTACCAGTCCGGAATTTCCTCATCTACGGGTGTGGCAGGCAGGTTTTGTGCGTGCCAGGTGTAGGTGGTGAAGCCATTCTGGGTAGCCACAACCGGCTTCTGCTCCGTTTTATAAAGCTTGTAATTGATTTTGCGGTGTTCTGGCGCCACCACATGCACCAGCAGCTCATCTACAGGGTCGTAGAACTGCAGGTTAAAGGAGTTGAAAAACTTGTCGTTAAAAACCGGGTTTTTGCCTGATATGGTAATGGCGTACTCCACCACATCGCCTACCCGGGTATCTTCCAGAAAAATGATGGCGGTCAGACTTTCGTCGAAGATCTTCTGCTCCAGGCCCTGCTCCCGCTGCACCACTTTTATTTTCTTCAGGTCCAGCTTTTCTATGGGTTTGCCGTTTCGCCAGACCACCAGCTTGTGGAGCTGCAGCTTTTCGAAGTTAGGGTCGTAGGAGAATTTAAGCTCGGAGCTGTTTTGTACACCTTCGTCTGTTGTTAGCTTATAGGTATTGTGGTAGTACACTTCGCCGCTGGCCACATTCCACTGGAGTACGCGCTGTAGAAAATGGTAGCCATCGTTCACCTCTTTCAGGTCGATGGTGGTGCTGGTGCGGTGCGGGAGCTGTTTTATCCAGGTTGGTGCTGGCGTAATAGTTAATTGTTTGTTTGCTGCCTGCACCTGAAGGTGCAGCGCCATGCTGAAAATAATGGTAAGTAGTGTGGTGATACCTCGCCCGTAGAAATGCTTCATACTCCAATCCTATAAATCATCTAAATATAATATAAGTTTTAGTATTTTAAATGCCGCGATTTGAGTTTTCAGAAGAATCTGCCGAAGGAACTGTTAAGTAAGTGTATATTAATATTTTAGCCTCGCCAACCTGATCCAGGTAAATTATTGTAATGAAAATGGTCCTCCGGAGATTCTGCTACTGTTACTGCTGCTCCTGATAATAGATTATTTTGTCTGAATCAGCATTCTCAGGAAGATTATTGTCTGAATCAGAATTTACAGAATTAAAGAATGTTCAGAATGCTTGAGTCTTAGTGCGGCCTGAAATTCGTTGGTTCCTTTATACTTTGCTACTCAAAACCATTTCCAAATCTTCACATTTCCAAATTCAAAAATTAGCACATCAGCACATCAAACCATTAGCACATTAAGTTGGTGCTGCTATTCTTCCGCTGCTTTGTAGGGAAATCTCGCACCATTGGTGTAATTTGAATCTGATACTCCAATAGACTTTATATATGCAAACCCCTCAACCCAAAGGAGCAAGAGCAGCTGCCGGCAATGCCAAGGCCGAGAAGAAAAGCTTCCGGGAGCAGCTGGGGGCGCTTAGGAACCTGCCTAAGTTCTTCCGGCTGATCTGGGAAACCAGCCCCGCCATGATGGTGGGCAACCTGCTGCTGCGCCTCGTAAAGGCAGCCATTCCGCTGGCGGTGCTTTATGTGGGCAAGCTGATCATAGACGAAGTTATTCGTTTAATCGCTGTTACGGGCGAGCGCGATTTGTCGTACCTGTGGCTGCTGGTGGCCGTGGAGCTGGGGCTGGCGGTACTCTCCGAGCTCATAAACCGGGGCATTACGCTTCTCGACAGCCTGCTTGGCGATTTGTTTTCGAACAAGACCTCCATTACGCTGATAGAACACGCGGCCACCCTGGACCTGGCGCAGTTCGAGGATGCCACTTTTTACGACAAGCTGGAGCGGGCCCGGCGGCAGACCAATTCGCGGGTGATGCTCATGAGCCAGGTGTTTTCGCAAATGCAGGATATCGTGACCATCGGTTTTCTGGCAGTGGGCCTGGTGGCCTTTAATCCCTGGCTTATCCTGGTGTTGCTGCTGGCCGTTATTCCGTCTTTCCTGGGCGAAACGCACTTCAACGAGCGCACCTACTCCCTCTCCCGCTCCTGGACACCCGAGCGCCGCGAGCTCGACTACCTGCGCTACATCGGGGCCAGCGACGAAACAGCCAAGGAGATCAAGACCTTTAATCTTTCGGGTTTCCTGGCGAGCCGGTTCAAGCTCCTCTCCGACCGCTATTATGCCCTAAACAAAAGCCTGATTGTGCGTCGGGCGTTGTGGGGGAGCGCGCTCTCCACCATCGGCACCCTCTCCTACTACGGCGCCTACGTGTTCATCCTTTTCCGGACGGTGGCCGGGGCTATCTCAGTGGGTGACCTTACGTTTCTGGCGGGCTCCTTCAGCAGTATGCGAGGGCTGCTGCAGGGCATCATGACCCGTTTCTCACAGATTGCCGAAAGCGCCATGTACCTGCAGGACCTCTTCGATTTTCTAGAGCTGCGCCCCGAAATTACGCCACCCACAAACCCGCTGCTGGTGCCACGACCGATACAGCAAGGCTTTACCTTTGAGAATGTGGGATTTAAGTACCATAACAGCGAGAAATGGGCCGTGCGTTACCTTTCGTTCCACGTGAAAGCTGGCGAGAAACTGGCTTTGGTAGGTGAGAACGGAGCCGGTAAAACCACACTGGTAAAGCTGCTGGCGCGCCTCTACGAACCCACCGAAGGCCGTATTCTGCTGGATGGTGTGGACCTGCGGGAATACGACCTCAACGACCTGCGCCACCAGGTGGGCATTATTTTTCAGGACTTTGTGCGTTTCCAGATGTCGGCTTCCGATAATATTGCCATTGGCCAGATCAGCGACATCCACAACAAAGAGCAGATCAAAACATCAGCCCAAAAGAGTCTGGCCGATTTGGTAATTAACCGCCTGCCGCAGCAGTATGAACAGGTGCTGGGAAAACGCTTTGCCAATGGCATGGAGCTGTCGGGGGGCGAGTGGCAGAAAGTGGCGCTGGCCCGTGCCTACATGCGCGAAGCCCAGCTCCTGATCCTGGACGAACCTACCTCCGCCCTCGATGCCCGTGCCGAACATGAGGTTTTCCTGCGCTTCTCGGACCTGATTGCCGGAAAAACAGCCGTACTCATCTCCCACCGCTTCTCCACCGTGCGCATGGCCGACCGCATCCTGTTCCTGGAGCAGGGCCAGCTAAAAGAGCTTGGCTCGCACGAGGAGCTGCTAGCCAAAAACGGAAAATACGCAGAACTGTTTACGCTGCAGGCGAGAGGATATCTTTAGAGTTTTGAGTTTTAAATGAGTGGATGAGTCATTGGGTGAATGAGTGATTGAGTGAATAATAAGTTCTGAAATCGAAATCTGTTTTTTTGAATTAGAGGGAATGTAGCCTCAGGAATTAAAGAGTTGAGAGAATGAACTTTTAATTCTGATGTAAGCTTCGTGAGAAATAAAAACTTACATTATGAATGAAATAGAGCAGGCTACCAATGAACAATTTGCAGAACTTTTCAGGCAGCGAACGAAGAGACTGGCAATAGATGTAATTCGCTTTAGCAAAACCTTATCTAAAACTGAAGAAGCAATTATAATGAAGAGACAGCTGTTGCGCGCTTCTACTTCTGTGGCAGCCAACTACCGTGCAGCTTGTCGCTCAAGGTCATCTGCCGAATTTTATTCGAAGGTAAGCATCGTTATAGAAGAGGCTGATGAAACACTTTTTTGGTTTGAGCTATTAGAGGAATCTGAAACAACTACGGAATTGGAAATAGCTTCACTAAAAAGAGAGGCAACCGAAATTTTATCAGTGTTGGCAAAAGCTCGGAAAACGATGGCAAATAGTACGCCTAGAAATAAATAATTCCTATATTAGGACTTTCGCACTTTAAGCAAATGCAATGTCTGGTTTAAACAGTTGCTGACAGAGGTAGCTGTCAAGTAATCCCTTCTTGAGTTGGTACACAGTGTGGTTGTAAGCATAAGCCAAGCTCTTGAGCCTTGTCCACACCAGGGTTGCTGCCAGGATGTGATTCCGCTGTGCCCTTGCCAATCGGCATTGCGACTCCTCTATGCCCGTGAGCTGTTTCTCCTCGCGGTGAAGCTGCTCGATGCTCCATCTCAGCCTGCACATTTCTTTGACAGCCTGAAGGTCATCTTGCTCCATATCGTTTGTGACGATGTAGTCCGTGCGGTGGGTGGACACCTCAACCCGGAATAGCTTCACTTTCACGTCCATGGGGAACTTGTGGAGTTTGACAACTTTGCCATGTTCCAACTCCCGCTCACTCCACTCTAACTCATCGACCGGCCGGTAAGGCTGTTGGCCTGAAGAATCGTCTGCTTTCCTGTTGCTCTTAACAGGGCAGTAGAAGGTTTTCCCCTCCTTTATCAGGTACTTCATCACCTCTGTGGTGGCGTACCAGGAGTCCATCAGCACGGTCTGGAACAGCACCCCGCGCTCCTCGAGGCGCCCGAGCATGTCCAGCACGTGGTCCAGCTTGCTCTTACCGTCCGCATCGGGGTCAAAGATGCGGAAGTCTAGGAGCCAGAACTGCTGGTTGATCGGGTCCAGGTAAAGGCAGTTGACCACGCCGATGCCTTTGATGATGCCGTGCGCGTTGCCTGAGTACTGCCGCCTGACCAACTCCATGACCCGCGAGTGCCGCTTGTCAAGCACCGTGTCATCGAAGATGATGAAGGCAAAGGAGGACTGAGTGATCAGTGGGCTAACCTTCTCCCAAAGTAAACGCGGCGTGAGTTTCTCGTCCCGCAGGAAACGGTGAACTGAATCATGGCTAAGCCCTTCCAGATGGTCAGCAAAGTAGGTGCAGGTATAGTTGATGTGAGTACTCAAAAGGTACTGGCAGTACATGTCAAGTTGTGTCTTCATGGCTCTTTTCCCTCCTCTTGCTTGTATCGAATTCTAGCCCGTTTTGGTTAGTTTGCGAAAGTCCTATATATAATTATCGCCTCAGCTAAAATTCACTCATCCACTCAATCACTCATTCACAATTCTAAAGCTCAGAAAGGAAAAAAGTACGGCAGAATGAGCGAGGCCAGCAGCCAGAGCAGGAGGTTGAGAAGGGTTCCTACTTTCAGATAATCGGAGAATTTGTAGTTGCCGGGGCCATAGATCATGGTGTTTGTCTGGTAACCCATGGGAGTCATAAAGCTGAGGGAAGCTGCAAACGTAACCGCCATCAGAAAGGGCCTGACACTTACGCCCATCTGCTGGGCCGTTACAATGGCAATAGGCGCCAGCAGGGCCGCTGTCGCGTTATTCGACATAAAGTTGGTCATCAGGAATGTCATCAGGAAGAAAGCCGACAACAGCACATGAGGCCCATATAAGCCAACATAATTGATCAGGTAATACGATATATAGCTGGCTGCACCAGTTTTATCAAGCGCTGCTCCCATAGACAGCACACCTGCCAGCATAAAAATTACTTTCCAGTCTATGGCCTTGTAGAGTTCATCGAGCCTGATGCACCGGAAAACAACCATCAGTATAACACCCACCAGCGCACTCACCACAATAGGCACCAGGCCGGTGGCAGCAGATACCACCACACCTACACTAATGAGGAGCACCGGAATTATTTTGCTATAGTCGAAGGCGCTCCGCTCTGTTTCGGAGAAAATGAGGAGGTCCTCGTTTTTGCGGAGAGCATCTGCCTGGTCTTTGTCTGCCGCTATCAGCAGCACATCGCCTGCCGACAGTTTGCCATGCGTTAGTTTATCATGCAAGATCTCGTCGCGGTGCCGTATGGCCAGCACCGTGGCGCCATGGTTATGGCTCCTGAAGTCAAGCTCCTTCAGCGATTTGCCTTGCATGTAGGAGTTTGGCGTAATAATGGCCTCATACAGCTTGGTGTTGTTACTCCGCAGGTCGTTGTCTTTAAACTTGCGCTCCGACTTCAGTTCAATTCCCTTCTCCTCTTTCAACTTCTTCAGCTTCTCTACATCGCACCGCACCTTTAGCACATCGTTAGCCCGCAGAATGGTATAAGTGGTAGGGGTAAACTTGTATTTCTTATGCCGTGTAATCTGCAGCACGTCTATGTCCAGGTTCTGAACGAGCCCGGCGTTTTTTAAAGGCATACCTACAGAGGGGGAGTCCGGCAGCAGGATGATCTCGGTCAGATAATCGCCCATACCAAAACTCTCGGTCAGGTCCTGAGCCTGTATCCGGTCGGGCAACAGGTGCCTTCCTATCAAAAACATGTAGGCGATGCCGGCCACAAGGAAACAGATGCCGGCAGGCGTTAGCTCAAACATGCGCAGAGGCTCCTCCCCCTGTGCCTGGGCAATTCCGCTAACCAGCATATTGGTAGAAGTGCCGATAAGGGTACATACTCCTCCCAAAAGGGCTCCGAAAGAGAGCGGCATCAGCAGCTTAGAAGGGCTTATGCGGATATCGCGGCACACCTGTATGATAATAGGCATCAGCAAGGCCACCACTGCCGTGTCGTTAATAAAGGCGGAGAGGGAACCGGAAAGCAGCATAACGGCCAACAGGCACATCAGGTAACTTTTGCGCCCCACCCTTGTGAGTATATTGCCAACGTTATTCAACGCACCTGACTTAAAAATGCCGGTGCTGATGATAAACATAGTCCCTACTGTGATAGTGGCCGTGTTGCTGAACCCTGCCAGACCTTCTGCAGGTGTTAATATGCCTGTGACCATAAAGAGGGTCATTATCAGCACGGCAACTGTATCTATCCGGAACCGGTCGCTTACAAATAGCACGACAGCTAAACTAATAATAGCCAGTACGATTCCGATTTCAATTGTCATGTAGTAGGGAGTATTCCTTAGCCTAAACTACTTATTTTTTCTTATTAATTAATATGCAATTGTATTTAGGGAGCCGGTTATCGCGCTCTTTTATGCTAATTTGTACCTATAACTATATTTTTTACTGAACAGTTACATCTATTTCAGGCAAGAGGCTTGATGAGGAAAGAAAAGAGAATGGAAAGAAAAAGAAGGAGCTCGACAGGTTTAGTCGTTGAACTCAGTTGAGTTGGTTAGCTCCTCCAGCCAGTGCTCGGCATCCTGATAAATACCGAAGTCTTTTACCGGAATTCCCGTCTGGCTGGCAATTGAATCAACCTGAAGCTTTGCTATTTTATCGGAAGGTATGACATGCGCTATTCTGGCTACTTGCTGCTCCAGAACAAGTTGCTGTGCCTGTATATGCAGGCTGTTCATGTTCTGAGGATGCGTCAGCATGTCCTGCATATTAACCAGTACAGTAAAACCGGGCTTTTTCAGTTTCAGCACCTTTTGCCAGTCCATTAAGTAATGAGGAACCGACTCCAGGGCTTTCCAAAATCCGCGAATGGTCAGATAGATCCGATTCTTTTCCGAATCGTAGCTCAAGTCGTAACAGGAATTGTCTGCTATGACAATTTTGGACTTGTCTGAGGTTATATCGCTGTGCAATTTTTCCATACCTCTTAGACAATACGTAAATTATAGGCAAGAAACTATTCAATTATAAATCTAATTTATAATTTTATTATAGTATCATGTTTATTTCTATCTCAAATTAAAAGAAACAGGCCCATTTCTAAATTTCTGCTATAGTACTTTGCTTATATCTATGACTGATCTTAGGCAAGACTCTTAGTGGTGTAGACAGTGCCAAAATTTACCGGAACCATACATGGCATCACCTTGAGAAAAGCTACACCCGTATCACGACATTGTATTCTTTGTATAAAGGGAGAAACAAATTCCGATATGTTGTGTCGCTGATCAGATTGCTTTGTTATTAGAGCCCGTAAGAAGGAGTATTCAACCTGAAAGGCACTATGGAGTCAAAGCGATAATATGCCCTGAAGCCCATGCACTACGCCGTTACGCACCAGATTGTCAGCAGCGGAAATGCGAACACCATTAATAAGCGTACCCTTTTTCCGGCAGACCGTAACGCTACCACCTGAGATGGTCTGTACCTGCAACCCGTCTTTCAGGTCTTTTTCCTGTAAATTACCTTTCAAGATGTGCCCTGACAAGATTACTTTAAGCTTCTCAGGAGATTCACCCTTCAGCTTCAGCAACGCTTCTTCGGGTGGAGCCAGTAACGTAAACATCTCGTCGCCGGATAGCAGAGGCACCAGGCCTGCCGTAGTAAGCATACTCACCAGCACCGGCCTGTTATCGTCTATGATATACTGCAGCAGCGTAAGACGCTGAGACGGAATAGCAGCAGACTCCTGCGCCTTGAGCTGAACAGTATTAACTAAAAAAAATGAAATTATTACTGCTATTAATACGATATTTTTATATAGATTATGCATGATTTATAAAGCTTCCTGTAGCTTTTATACGTGCACAAATCTAAAACAGATTAACAGTTGTTAGTTTTATATCCTAAGCAAAATACAAAACATCTCTATAAGAACGGGGGGCGCCAGTTGCTGATTTGCTCGATAAACAACGGACCAGCCTGCGGCACCAGTGCCAGGCTCAGTACAAAGCCAAACACAGCGCCATAGAGGTGTGCATCATGGTTAATGTTGTCGCCCATGCGTTTGCCCTGGTAATAGGAGTAAATCAGGTACAATATGCCTAATATAAAACCCGGTATACATAGCACGGCATACAGGCAGATATCGTTGGTGGGATAGAAGAGAATGCTCCCAAACACCACGGCAGCCACACCACCAGATGCTCCTAAAGCCCGGTAGCCAGGGTCGTTGCGGTGTTTGAAATACGTAGGGATATCGGATATAACGATGGCCCCCAGGTAGAGCAACAGGTAGAGCGCGATGCCCATAACAGGACCAAAAATAGCCGCAAAGGTCATTTCCACGGCGTTTCCGAAGAAATACATCGTGAACATGTTAAAGAAAAGGTGCGTAAAGTCGGCATGCAGAAACCCGGAGGTGACAAAGCGGTACCAGGAGTTGTCGCGCTGCACAGTGTAGGGCTGAAAGATCCAGCGGTGCATCAGGTCGTTGTTCTCCTGCCAGGCATACCACGAAATGCCGACTGTAAGTATGATAAGGATAAGGGTGACGTTTAAATCCATGAGGCTACTGTAAGGTGTAATTGGTATGGGTGATGACAAAGATAAAAGTTTTGGCCCGTTTCCCCGTTTTTCTACTAAATTGTTGGCCGATGCGCCCAGGGCTGCAACAGCAAAGAAAGGCCATTTTGATTCGAAAAATCTTCAAGCTGAATTATTCGAATCAAAATGGCCTTCCGGACGTTACTGCGGCTTTGGCTGCCATTGCCCTTTTAAACCCGTCTCTGCACAGTAAGGCATCCAGCCAGATGTTCGCTCAACCAGCCTGGTGTGCATGCAAAATTCAGGTTAGCTGTCCCGCTCCATCAGTTGCAGTGCCAGGCCACGGAGCGTGGCTTTCTTCTCGCCGGGCACCGCCACGGCATCTAAATGTGCCAGCGCCTTCTGGAAGTAGTCTTCGATCTGCTGCTCGGTCTGCTGCCGGATGTTGAGGGCATCGTAGACCGCGGTAACGGCCTGCACTTTTTCTGCGGCTATGGCCTCGTTGGTTTGGTTGCGCCACTGCCTGATAATGCGTTGCTGCTCCTGGCTGGCCTGCTGCAGCGCCGTGAGCATCAGGAAGGTCTTTTTGTCGGATAGAATGTCGCCGCCTACCTGCTTCCCGAACTTGGCTTTGTCGCCGTACACGTCGAGCAGGTCGTCGCGGAGCTGGAAGGCAATGCCGATGTTGTTGCCGAACTGCCTCAGGTGATCTGCGTCTGCTGCCGTGGCTCCTTTTAGACTAGCACCAAGCTCCAGACTGAACCCAACCAGCACAGCCGTCTTCAGCGTGATCATGTGGATGTACTCTTCTATGGTTACCTCCTCGCGCTGCTCAAAATTCATGTCGAGCTGCTGACCTTCGCAAACCTGTGCAGCTGTTTCGCTGAAATTTTGCAGCACCTGCGCCAGCTTGTCGGGCGCAACGCCAAGCAGCAGCTGGTAGGCCCGCACCAGCATCACGTCGCCGCTGAGTATGGCAATGTTGGCATTCCATTTTTCGTGCACAGTTTGCTGCCCGCGACGCAGCGGCGCCTTGTCCATAATGTCGTCGTGCAGGAGTGTGAAGTTGTGGAAAACCTCTACAGCCGCAGCGGGCAGTAAGACGTTCTCCACATCGTCGTCGTACATTTTAGCGGCCAGCAGCACCAGTAAGGGCCTTATCCGTTTTCCGCCCAAGGCCATAATGTAGCGAATAGGCTCGTACAGCTCCACCGGTTTATCGCCGTACTGGAGCGTGGACAAGGTCTGCTTTATTTTATCAGTGAGGATCGGAATATCCACAGGGTTGTTTAGTGTTGTTTAAGGGTTTTTATCAGTTCCAGATCGATGGTACGGTCGTTCAGGTTGGCGCTCTTCACCTCTACCAGCACCTCATCGCCAAACGAAATAATACGTTTCGACTGGCGACCGATAATGCGGTAGTTGTTCGCGTCCAGATCATAGTAATCGTCGTTCATGTCTGACAATCGCACCATGCCTTCGCACTTGTTTTCTTCGATCTCCACAAATATACCCCATTCTGTGACACCAGACACTATGCCTTTGTACTGGTTGCCGATGGTATCTTTCATAAACTCCACCTGCTTGTACTTGATAGAGGCTCTTTCGGCATCGGCGGCGCGCTTCTCCATTTCAGAAGAGTGCTGGCAGCGGGCATCATACTCCTCTTTCTCCACCGACGGCTTGCCATCGAGGTAGTGCTGCAGCAGGCGGTGCGCCATCATGTCGGGGTAGCGACGGATGGGCGAGGTAAAGTGTGAGTAGTGCGCAAATGCCAGCCCGAAGTGACCTTCGGGCTCGGTGCTATACTTGGCCTTGGCCATGGTTCTGATGGCCAGGTTCTGCAGCACACTCTGCTCCGGCTTGCCTTCTATCTGCTCCGTCAGGTTGTTCAGTTCTTCGGATATGTCGCCTTCCACATCTACTTTATAACCAAACTTATAGGCAAAAATAGAGAACGTGCTCAGCCTGTCGGGGTCCGGGGCACCGTGGGTACGGTAAACCATGGTGGGGCGCTTTTTGCCTTTGCCCAGGTTATAGACGTACTCGGCTACTTTCTTATTGGCCAGCAACATAAACTCCTCTATCAGTTTGTGCGCATCTTTCCGCTCTTTTACATACACCGAAAGGGGCTTTCCGTCTTCCGCCAGTTTAAACTTAACCTCTGTTGTCTCGAAACTGATAGCGCCGTTTTTAAAGCGCTTGTCTTTGAGCTTTTTGGCGATGCCGTTCAAGATGTTGATCTCCTCTGAAAAGTCGCCTTCACCGGTTTCTATCCGTTCCTGGGCTTCTTCGTAGCTAAAGCGGCGGTCGGAGTAGATCACAGTGCGGCCGAACCATTCGTTGTACAGCTTGCCATTTTCATCGAGCTCAAACACAGCCGAGAAGGTCAGTTTCTCTTCCTGCGGCCGCAGCGAGCAAAGGCCGTTGGAGAGGCGCTCCGGCAGCATCGGGATGGTTCTGTCTACCAGGTACACGGAGGTGGCCCGGTGAAAGGCTTCTTTTTCGAGCAGGCTTCGTGTATGCACGTAGTGCGTTACGTCGGCAATGTGCACGCCAATTTCCCAGTTGCCGTTCTCCAGCTTCTGGATAGAAAGGGCATCATCAAAGTCTTTGGCATCGGCAGGGTCTATGGTAAAGGTGGTCACATCGCGGAAGTCGCGGCGCTTAGCCAACTCACCGGCTGTAATCTTCTCCGACATGCTTTCTGCCTCTTCCTCTACCGATTCGGGGAACTCGAAAGGCAGGCCGAACTCCGCCATAATGGAGTGTATCTCTGCTTCGTTCTCGCCAGCCGGGCCAAACACCCTGGTAACTTCGCCGGTAGGGTTCTTGTCGGGCTTATCGGGCCACTGCACAATTTTTACCAGCACCTTGTCGCCGGCCTGTGCTCCGTTCAGGGCCTTTTCGCCTACAAAAACATCAAAATAAATTTTTTTGAAATCAGGCACTACAAAGCCAAAGTTTTTAGACAGCTCCAAAATGCCTACCAGCTCTTCGCGGCTACGCTGCAGCACTTCCAGCACAATGCCTTCGGCCCGGCCGCCATGCACGGTTGGCAGCACCTCCACCTTCACCAGGTCGCCGTCCAGGGCGTACTTCAGGTGCTCCCGGAACACGCGCACATCCTCTTCCATTTCCTCCGACACAATGTAGGCATACTTGCTGTTGGCCAGGTCTACTTTGCCTGTGATGATCTGCACACGCAGGTTCAGCATGTATTTGTCGTCATCCACAAGCAGCAGCTTGTTTTCGCGCACCAGCGTTTTCAGAAGGTCGGCTACTGTTTCGCGGCCTTTCTGGTCTACTACCCCTAGGCGGCGGAAGATCTGGCGCTGGGTAAATACGGTGTCGGGGCTGTTGGAGAACGATTCCAACACGATGGTTTTGGGTGTTTTGCGTTCTTTGCCACCCTTGGGTCCTTCTCTTTTGGAGGAGGCATCGCGCCGCGAGGAGCTGCCTCTTGATGATGAACCTCTGCCCGCGGATGCCTCTCTTCCTCCGCGTGAACTGCCTTTGTCGCTGCGGCTGTCTTTGTCGCGGCCGCCTTTATCTTTTTTACTTCTCATGAATATTTATGTCATTTTGTGCAGAAGCGGCCTCCTGTTTATGGCTACACTTCCGGTTACAAACCCTTACCGAATAATTGTTAATGAACCTATACGCCCGATGCAGGTGCTTTGGTTAGAACGGGAGGTTATTTACGTGTGAATTTATATAGAAAAATCTATATTGGGGCCCTGCCGGAGGAAATAAGGGAACTACTGACTAAGGGCCTGTGCTTGGGGCCTTTAGATTATTTGAATGAAAACAGTCTTTCGGAGCCAGAAAGAGATTCAAGACACTAAATACTAGATTTATTCTGAAGTTGATTTTAAGCCTTCATCTGCACCGCCCAGATGTTCGCAGGAACTGCGCGCCGCGAGGCCTTACCAGGTCAGTTACAAATGTTCAGAACTTCTGATTTCCAAATCAAGAAGTAGCACCTGTAATCAATTATTCAAATAAAAAAGGCCTTCCAGAGCCCAAAATCTGTTTTAAGATGCGGGTTGTAATGCGCAAGCTATACCTCCCAATAGAGTTAACGCCAAATTACATCACCCCCGCCTTCATTAGCTCGCGCTTCTGCTGGGCCGCCACAATATCCTCGGGCTCGCCTTTCGGAATGGCGCTGATGAGCGTGCGGGTGTACTCCTGCTGCGGGTGCTGGTAAAGTTGGTCAGGCGTGCCACTCTCCACAATCTGGCCTTTGCTCATCACCAGTATCCGGTCCGACATGTATTTGGCTACTGAAAGGTCGTGGGTTATAAAGATGTAGGTAATCTGGAATTCCTGCTTGAGCTTATTGAGCAAATTAAGCACCTGCGCCTGCACCGACACATCAAGCGCCGACACGGACTCGTCGCAGATGATGCACTTCGGCTGCAGCGCCAGCGCCCTGGCAATGCTGATGCGTTGCCGCTGCCCGCCCGAAAACTCATGTGGATAACGCTGAAAATGCTCCGGCATAAGCCCCACCTTCTCAAGCAGTTCCATGGTTTTTCCACGGCGCTCTTTCTCGGTTCTGTAGAGTTTATGCACATACATCGGTTCCATAATGGCATCGCCTACGGTGTGCATCGGGTTGAGTGACGCGTAGGGGTCCTGGAAGATCATCTGGAAATTCCGGCGGCTTTTCCGCAGTTCCTCCGGGCTTAACTGTGCAATATCTACCCCATCAAAAAGAATGCGTCCTTCGGTGGGTTCTACCAGCCGGAGCAGCGCCCGGCCCAATGTCGTTTTGCCACAACCTGACTCTCCCACCAGCCCAATGGTCTCCCCCGGATTGATGCTGAAACTTACATCGTCTACTGCTTTCACGTAGTCGGTGGTGCGCGAAAAGAAGCCTTTCTTTATCGGGAAGTACACCTTCAGGTTCTCTACCTGCAGCAATGGCGGCTTCTGCTGGTTTTCGCGCTTGTGTTTGATATCTGTTACGGTGCCTACATAGCTGTTCACCACATCGACTAAAGACGGCTCCTGCACCACCAGCTTTTTCTCCAGCAGGTTGCCCTGCTCATCTTCGTACATAAAGTCCGAAACCGTGGGAAGAATGCTTTGTGCTTTGGCTGATAACTTGGGGCGGCAGGCTAGCAGGCCTTTGGTGTAGGGATGCTGCGGATTAGTGAAAATATCGAGTACTTTGCCCTGCTCCACCAGCTTGCCTTTGTACATCACCAGGATGCGGTCGGCTATTTCGGCTACTACGCCTAAGTCGTGGGTAATAAAAAGCACGGCCGTGTTCTCCTTCACGCGCAACTCGTCTATCAGGTCCAGCATACGCGCCTGCACGGTTACATCAAGGGCTGTGGTAGGTTCATCGGCAATGAGTATGGCCGGTTCGCAGGCCATGGCCATAGCGATCATAACCCGCTGCTTCTGGCCACCCGATATCTCATGTGGATAAGCATCGAAAATTTTATCCGGCCGTGGCAGCTTTGCCTTCTCAAAAAGCTGAATGGTGCGCTGTCTGGCTTCTTTTTCAGAAATAGCCGTGTGTAGCAGCAGCACTTCGGCCACTTGTTTTCCACAGGTGTACACCGGGTTCAGCGACGACATCGGCTCCTGGAAAATCATGGAAATCTCGTTGCCCCTTATCCGCTGCATTTGCTTTTCGGGTAGCTGAAACAGGTCCACCTGCCCAAACCGCTCCGACTGAAACATAGCCGTTCCTCCTGCTATGCGGCCCGGTGGCGTGTTGATGAGCCGCATCACTGAAAGCGAGGTAACCGATTTGCCCGAGCCCGACTCTCCTACGATCGCTACTGTCTCGCCCGGGTACACCTCAAATGAGACCTTGTCCACCGCTGTGGTGGTGCCGCGATGTGTGGAGAAAACAGTTTCTAAGGCGCTTACCTTCAGAATTGGAATGGGTGTAGCCAAGGGTGTCAGGGGTTTTGCTTTTGGTAAAAATAAGGTTTTTCAGGAAAATTGCACCTTCCTTTTTAGAATATCGGTCTCATTGAACAATTAGCTGCAACTACATCAGCAGCGGTTATGCCTCTGGAGGGGCTTTTTCATTCAAATAATTTATTCTCTCCGCTACAGAACAGTTAAGATAATTCTAATGGCAGGATTTTGCTTGGGCTTGCAACAGGCTCTAACTTTATCACGTTGGAACAAACTTTTAACACTACATCTATGACTACTACCACCATTATCTTCGACCTGGGCGCCGTGCTGATCGACTGGCACCCGCATCACCTGTACCGCAAGATTTTTGACGACGAGGCAGAGATGCTGCACTTCCTCGAGAACATCTGCACCTCTGCCTGGAACGAGGAACAGGATGGCGGCCGTACCCTACAGGAAGCCACTGAGTTGCTGGTGGCACAACACCCGGAGCAGGAGGAGTACATCAGGGCGTTTTATGGCCGGTGGGAAGAAATGCTGGGCGGTGCTATAGACGGTACCGTAAAAATATTTGAGGAACTGAAGGCGCAGAACAAATTTAAATTTTACGCCCTCACCAACTGGTCTTCCGAAACTTTTCCGATTGCTTTAGAACGCTTTGAATTTCTGAAATGGTTTGACGGCATCGTCGTTTCAGGTGATGAGAAAGACCGGAAGCCTTTTCCGTCTTTCTACCAACTGCTGCTGGACCGATACGAGGTGAAGCCGCAGGAAGCGCTCTTTATCGACGATAACCTGCGAAACATTCATGCTGCCGAAAAAATTGGCATTGATTCCATTCACTTTCAGAAGCCGGAGCAACTGCGGGAGGAACTGGAGAAGAGAGGCGTTTTATAGTTTTTTGTCTGAATCAGAATAACCAGAATGTTAGAATTAGGTTCTAGAGGTGCAGCATCAGGAGTAGCAATTAAGTTTGAGGGGCGTTCTTATTCAAATAATTTGACAGCAGCAGCCTGAGCAGTATGTTACTGCACTTGTGGCGTCTTAACCTATGTTTGAAATTTTATTCCGGAAATTCTAAAATTCTGGCTATCCCGATCAGACTAATTGTGCTGCGTAACAGGCTATATGCGGAATCAAACAAAAGGAGCTGCCCCACACGTGGAACAGCTCCTTCTTCATTTGAAATTTTGATACTGCTATTGTTCCTGCTGCTGGCCTTTTTCTACAATAATGGCATTGCGTTTTGGTTCTTCGTGCTCTGCAAAAAAGCGCTTCTGATTAAACAGGATAATCAAAACACCAATAAAGATAGCAGAGTCGGCCACGTTAAAGATCGGCCACAGCGACATAGGGCTGCCTCCCAGAATCGGGACCCAATGCGGAATAATGCCTTCCCATATATCTACATAGAACATATCGATAACCTGCCCATGGAACCAGGGAGTAGAGGAGCCATAGGGCGCATTATCGAACCAGACACCATAGAAGGTACTGTCGATGAGGTTGCCAATGGCACCGCCCAGTATCAGGGCGATGCACCAGATCAAACCTTTTGGCGCTTTCTGATTGACCAGGTAATAGAGGTAATAGCTTATGCCGAACATTGCCACCAACCGAAATAAGGTCAGCATGAGTTTCCCGTACTCAGAACCCAGCTCCACGCCAAAGGCCATGCCCGGGTTAAGAGTATAGTGCAGCTTGAGCCAATCGCCTATCAGGTGAATCTCCCCTGGCATGCCCATTTCCATGTTATAATGCACAATCAGTTTCACAACCTGATCTATGATGATAACAAGTAAGCTCGCCAGGTAATATTTCCAATATTTCATAAGAAGCAGTTAAACAACTAGTGCCTGAGTTGGTGCCATAGCTGTTGCAAGAATGATTTACTATTATAAAAGCAGCAAAGCGACACGCGCCCTGCTGCTTTCTTCAATTTACAGAATTACACTGGATTCGGTCCGGATCTTCAGATTTACCTGATAATCATCGATATCCAAAAGCGTGCCATCTGCCAGATCATCTACAAAATCGAGGCTCAGGGCCTGCGTTTCGGCGCAGATGTAGTCGCTGTAGTTCTGCAGCGCGGCGTTTACATCCGGCTCTCCCTGCTGCACGGTTACGTGTATCTTGTCCTGTACCTCCAGGTTGGAGTCTTTGCGCAGGTTCTGGATACGGTTCACCAGATCACGGGCAATGCCTTCCTGCTTCAGCTCTTCGGTGATGGTGATATCCAGCGCCACGGTCAGTTTGCCTTCGTTGGCCACTAGCCAGCCTGGGATATCCTCGGAAGAGATTTCCACGTCTTCGGGTGTCAGAAGAGCCGATTCCTCGTCATTCAACATCACCCTAAAGCCACCTTCACGTTCCAGTTCGGCAATATCCTGCTGGTTCATCTGCTGCACGGCAGCGGCTACCAGCTTCATCTTCGCCCCGAAAACCTGCCCCAGCTTTTTGAAGTTAGGCTTGATTTTCTTCACCAGGATGCCGGAGGTGTCGTCGATATACTCTACCGCCTTCACGTTCACCTCGCTCATGATGAGGTCCTCTACCGCCTGAAGCTGCTGTTTAGTATGGTCGCTGAGAACCGGCACCAGGATGCGCTGCAAAGGCTGACGAACCTTTATCAGCTGCTTCTTGCGCAGCGAATGCACCAGCGACGAAACTGTCTGCGCCAGCTGCATGCGCTCTTCCAGGTCTTTGTCTACAGCTCCTGCTGCTACTTCCGGGAAATCGGCCAGGTGCACCGACTCCACCTGGTTGCGTCCGCTCACGCTGTTGAGGTCGCGGAAAAGCTGCTCGGTGTAGAACGGCGCAATGGGCGACGCCAGTTTGGCAATGGTCTCCAGGCAGGTGTAGAGTGTCTGGTAAGCTGCTATTTTGTCTTCGTTGTACTCGCCTTTCCAGAAGCGTTTGCGGTTCAGGCGCACGTACCAGTTGCTCAGGTCGTCTACCACAAAATCCTGTATGGCACGGGCCGCTTTGGTCGGATCATAGTCAGCCAGGAAGGTGTCTACTTCCTGCACCAGCGTGTTCAACTTGGAGATGATCCAGCGGTCGCTTTCGGTTCTTCGCTCCAGTGGCACATCGTTCTCGGCATAGGTAAAATTGTCGAGGTTGGCGTACAGGGCAAAGAAGGAGTAGGTGTTCTGGAGCGTTCCAAAGAAACGACGCTGTGTCTCTACTACCCCATCAGCGTTGAACTTCAGGTTGTCCCAAGGTGGCGCGTTGGCGATCATGTACCAGCGCACCGCATCTGGACCATACGTACCGATCATCTCGAACGGGTCGATGGCATTGCCGAGGCGCTTGCTCATCTTGTTGCCGTTCTTGTCGAGTACCAGGCCGTTGGCGATTACGTTTTTGTAGGCCACGCTGTCTTCGAGCATAACGGCCAGCGCGTGCAGCGTAAAGAACCAGCCACGCGTCTGGTCCACGCCTTCAGCTATATAATCGGCTGGGAAGTTCTGCTCAAATATTTCTTTGTTCTCTATCGGATAATGCCATTGTGCATAAGGCATGGCACCAGAGTCGAACCACACGTCGATAAGGTCTGTCTCTCTGTACATTACCTTTCCGGACTTGCTCACCAAGACGATGTTGTCCACATAGGGGCGGTGCAGGTCGGTCAGCTCGATAGGCGCTTCCATTACACCGGCTTTCACGGCTTTATCCATCTCGGCTCTCAGCTGCTCCAGCGATCCGATGCAGAGTTCTTCCTCACCGTCTTCGGTGCGCCAGATCGGCAGCGGTGTGCCCCAGTAGCGGGAACGGGAAAGGTTCCAGTCTACGAGGTTCTCGAGCCAGTTGCCAAAGCGCCCGGTACCAGTAGATTCCGGTTTCCAGTTGATGGTTTTATTCAGCTCGATCAGGCGGTCTTTTACGGCCGTAGTTTTGATGAACCAACTATCCAGCGGGTAGTAGAGCACCGGCTTATCAGTGCGCCAGCAGTGTGGGTAGGTGTGTTCGTATTTCTCAACCTTAAATGCTTTGCCTTCTTCTTTTAGCTTGATGGCAATTTTAACATCTGTCGGTTTGTAGTCTGCTGCTGACTCGTCTTCGCCGGTGTAGTTTTTCACGTACATACCGGCAAAGTCGGTTACCTCAGGCACGAAGCGGCCTTGCTTGTCTACCAGCGGCATGGGCTTCCCGTTCTCGTCGGTTACCAACAGCGCAGGTATGTCGTTTTGGGCGGCTACCCTAAAGTCGTCTGCACCAAAAGTTGGCGCAATGTGCACGATACCGGTACCGTCTTCTGTCGTCACGAAATCGCCTACTACTACTCTGAAAGCTGGCTTTTCGGGTTGCACGTACGGCATGAGCTGGTGGAACTCCACTCCTGCCAGGTCAGCGCCTGTAAACTCCTCTACTATTTTAAAAGGAATCAGCTTGTCGCCGGAGCTATAGTCGGTCAGGGCTAGGTCGGCTGCCTTTGGGTTGAAGAAGCGGCCTACCAAATCTTTGGCCAGGATTACGGAGATCGGCTCGAAGGTGTACGGGTTGTAGGTTCTCACCTTCACGTATCTGATGCCTTTGCCAACAGCCAGGGCCGTGTTGGATGGCAAGGTCCAGGGAGTTGTCGTCCAGGCAAGGAAGTACACCCTTTCCTCGTCGTACTCAAAAAGAAACATGTTGCGGGTAACTCGCTTCACCTCGAACTGCGCCACCACGGTCGTATCTTTCACCATGCGGTAGCAGCCGGGCTGGTTCAGCTCGTGCGAGCTCAGTCCGGTGCCGGCACCTGGTGAGTAAGGTTGTATGGTGTAGCCTTTGTATAAATAGCCTTTGTCGTAGAGGCGCTTGAGCAAAGCCCAGCAAGACTCTATGTACTCGCTCTCGAAGGTGATGTAAGGGTTGTCGAGGTCTACCCAGTAACCCATCTTCTCGGTCAGGTCGTCCCACTGGTGCTTGAAGCGCATCACCGTTTCGCGGCAGCGCTGGTTGTATTCCTCAACGGTTATTTTCTTGCCGATATCTTCTTTGGTGATGCCCAGCTCTTTTTCTACCTGCAGCTCTACCGGAAGCCCGTGCGTATCCCAGCCGCCTTTGCGGTTTACCTGAAAGCCTTTCAGGGTTTTGTAGCGGCAGAAAATGTCTTTCACAGCACGGGCCATTACGTGGTGGATACCCGGTGTGCCGTTGGCAGAAGGCGGACCTTCGTAAAACACGAACGGTTTGTTACCTTCGCGTGTAGCTACTGATTTTTCGAAGATGCTGTTCGTCTTCCAGAAATCAAGTACTTCCTCGCCCAGTTTGGCGTAATTCAGATTTTTATATTCGCTGTACTTTCCCATTCTCAGGATTATCTTGTTCTAATTCTATCGCAATCGGTCTGTCTATTTATTCTTCTTTTTCGTCTGCTGCCAGAACTAACAGAGGCTTCTAGCTAACTTTCTGCATTAAAGACTCCTGAACAGGTCCAGCCATTTATCAGATTTACAGGCCATGGCTGCCATTTCAGGACTTTTGCATTTACCGGCTCTGAAAGGCAAAGATAACAAAGCTGAAGAACAGAATCATAGAAGTGCCCACCATACCTGCTTCACTTGTTCTAATTAATCCGGCAAAGGTAGCAAAATATTGGGCTTTTCTTTTCATATCGTGATGTGCCTGTGTTCTTTAAAGTGGCGAAACCCTTCCTTGACTGCTGATGCTCCCTGCCTATAATAATCCTCCGGAGGGCCTTTTTGATTAGAATAATTGCTCCTGACCCGGCTAATACCTGCTGGCTGCGCCGTTTAACCGGAGGCTGCCGTATTTTCTGAATTGTAGGCTTGCTGTTCTATTAGCTTTAGCCCAACCCGTTCATCTGCCTTAAATTTCAGCATAAATCTGCCTTTCCTACTCCTGAACGTCTGCAAACGATTGCGGTACAATCGTGAATAAATTGGTCAAAAACAGCCTTTACACACTATAGGCGCTCAATTTCTCTATATTTTCAACATAGAAGATGCCATAGCAATGTTTGTTTCACTTCCTTCTGTAACCTTTAAAGGCACTGGTTTCTTTTCTTCCTACTCGGTTGTAATCTCTAAGTAACTGAATGTGTTAGGTAATTATTCATATCAAAATGGCCCTCCAGAGGTAGTTTTCGTGGAACTGGTTTGTCTTCACTTTATTTATTTTTGTGTATAAATTTTTTTTAAATCCACTTTAAGGAATTTCATGAGCTTTTTTGTGTCATTTATCTACAGGTACCCTATAGCAATCTAAAAAATTCAAATCCTTTTACTTAACATAACTATTAAACTAAAAACACTTTTGATTATAGATACGTTTCCTCCGGGACTTCTTACAACCTATTTCACAAAGTCACCACTAATCTTCTGCCAGAGACAACAGATCTATAAGTATTCATTTTCCACTTTTTTAGATCATGCTTCTGCTTTCTTCTTTTCTTCTACTTAAGGATGCCCGACTGTGGACAGTTGCCATGCTTATAGCTATTGAGGCTCTGGAAAGGCATTTTCATTCTAATAATTAACATGCTGCTATACAACCTCCTTTTAGCATTTTAAAACCCTGACTACACAAAAAAAGCCAGCCCAAGACGCTGGGTCCTGGGCTGGCTTCTTGAATAGTGCTGGGCTCTCCTACTTTTCGAGGGTTTCGAAAATGCTCTTAAAGCTAACAGCTTTGTCGATGAAAGCTTTCAGCTCGCTGATAGGTAAACGCACCTGCTCCCGCGAATCGCGGTCACGAACAGTGATAGTGTTATCCTCCAGTGTCTGGTGATCTACGGCAATGCAGAAAGGCGTTCCAATCAGATCCTGGCGAGTGTAGCGTTTGCCTATGCTGTCGCGCTCCTCGTAAATCAGGTTGAAATCGTATTTGAGGTCGTTGTAGATCTCGGTTGCTTTCTCTGGCAGCCCGTCTTTTTTAGTAAGCGGCAGAATGGCAGCTTTTACCGGAGCCAGCGCCGGGTGCAACTTCAGGAACGTACGGGTCTTGGTGGCATCTCCCTCGGTTATCTCTTCTTCCTGGTAGGCGTTGCAGAGCACCATCAGGAACAGGCGGTCAGCGCCGGCCGATGTCTCGATCACATACGGAATGTAGTTGCCGTAGGGTTTGCCGTCTTCGTTCAGGTCGTTGTCGAAGTACTGCATTTTCTTCTTGCTCAGTTCCTGGTGCTGGCTCAGGTCGAAGTCGGTGCGGGAGTGAATACCTTCTATCTCCTTAAAGCCGAACGGGAACTGGTACTCGATATCTACAGCGGCATTGGCATAGTGCGCCAGCTTGTCGTGGTCGTGGAAACGTAACTTGCCGGAGGGGATTCCAAGGGCCTCATGCCATTTTTTACGGGTGTTTTTCCACTGCTCATACCACTCCATCTCAGTGCCGGGGCGCACAAAGAACTGCATCTCCATTTGCTCAAACTCACGCATCCTGAAAATGAACTGCCGTGCCACGATCTCGTTGCGAAAGGCCTTGCCGATTTGCGCGATTCCGAAAGGCACCTTCATACGGCCGGTTTTCTGCACGTTTAGGAAGTTCACAAAAATTCCCTGTGCCGTTTCGGGGCGCAGGTAAATCGTGCTCGACTCCTCGGCCACTGAACCTACCTGCGTGGAAAACATCAGGTTGAACTGACGTACCTCTGTCCAGTTGGTGGTGCCGGAAATCGGGCATTTAATGTCTTCGCGGATAATCAGGTCGCGCACGCCGTCCAGGTTTTCCACCTCCAGCAGCTTGCCCATTTCAGCTGTCAGGGCTTTGGCTCTTTCCACATCGCCGGCATTTTCGTACTGAGCAGCTTTCTCTTCTATCAGCACATCGGCGCGGTAGCGTTTCTTGGAGTCTTTGTTGTCGATCATCGGATCGTTAAAGCTGTCTACGTGGCCAGATGCCTTCCAGGTGAGCGGGTGCATGAAAATAGCGGCATCCAGGCCTACTACGTTCTGGTTGAGCTGCGTCATGCATTTCCACCACAGGGTCTTGATGTTGTTCTTCAACTCCACTCCCATCTGCCCGTAGTCGTATACGGCCTGCAGCCCATCGTACACCTCGCTCGACGGGAACACGAACCCGTACTCTTTAGCGTGCGAGATAATATCTTTTAATTGTGCGTTTTCTACTGGTGTTTTCTCTTGTGTCGCCATGTCGCAAAGATAGTTGATTCCTTTTTGATTATGCCAAAAGCACTCAGGGCTCAGCCTACTATTTCATGCATGCTGCTCCTGCACTTTGCCTGAGAGTTGCTTTTTAATGCCGCATGCATAATTCCCAGGCAGGCTTTTACCATTTTTGCCGCTAATCTACATATTTCCTTTATGTTAAATGCCAATTATATTATTTTCTGGCATTCTTATTCCCTCTTACCGATAAGCAAGGCAACGTTTTTAACATTTTCTGATCAGGCAGGCCGGTGCAAAAAGCATTTTATCCTAACTTGCACCGATTTTACTTATCGAACAATCAAACACAGAATGGTTAAGCGAAAAAAAGGAAGAAGCAAGCCTGTAGTTCCCACCAAGCCCCACAAGTTTACCAAGCGCGTTGGTCTGCTAGATGTTGTTTTCCAGAAAGAAAAAAAGTTCCTGTACTTTGTTGCCTTCTCTCTTATTATGGCGGGTGTTGTTTATCCTTACTCCTCTATTGCCATGTGGGTGGGATTTGCGTTTGCAGGCTACTCCGCCATAGCCAACGACAGCATTCAGACCATTGGCACCTTTATAGGTTCTAACGAAGACAAGAAGTGGTACTGGCAGTGGCTGTTTATGGGGCTTATTTTTGTTTTCACGGTAACCTACAGTTGGGTCATTTTTGATGGAGATGTTAGTTACCAGCGCCTGGCGACACCGGGCCTCGATAAGACTCCCACCAGCTTTGTGTACCTGCAAATCGCTTCTCCTGTTATTCTTTTGCTGCTGACCAGGTTCCGTATCCCGGTTTCTACTACGTTCATGCTCTTAAGCGTGTTCACGGCTACTTCTGGCACCATCCTTAGCATGATCAACAAAAGTATGGCCGGTTATATTGTAGCTTTTCTTTCTGCGCTTGTTATATACCTTGTGCTGACTAAAGTAATCAAGCGCTTTATTAAGGGCGAGGCGCATGCGGCCTGGGTGGTGGCACAGTGGGGTATCAGTGGGTTTCTGTGGTATATCTGGCTGGCGCAGGATCTGGCCAACATTGCGGTGTACCTACCGCGGCAACTAAACCTGTACGAGTTTCTAGCCTTCACGCTGTTCATCTTCCTGGGGCTGGGCTTTCTCTTCTACAAGAAAGGCGACAGGATCCAGAACATCATCAACGAGAAATCAGAGGTGCGCGACGTACGGAGTGCCACCATTATTGACCTGGTTTACGCGCTTATACTCTTCTATTTTAAAGAACTGAACAATGTTCCGATGAGTACGACCTGGGTGTTTATCGGTTTGCTGGCTGGCCGTGAGTTGGGTATGCGGGTTCGCGCCCAGGATGCCAATGATAAATTCACGAAGACCTTCCGCCTTATCGGGCAGGATATTCTTTCAGTTACCTTAGGCCTCATCATCTCTGTTATACTGGCTGTGGCTATTAATCCCGTTATTCAGGAAGAAATCAAGAACTTCCTGTTTAAGTAGGTTCCTGTTTATTTCTAAAGGAAAGGCCGGTTATACCGGCCTTTCCTGTTTTCTGCATCTTGGTTTATTCTGTGCATAAGTTGTGGGACCAATACACAGAAACAGGCTCCTGCTTAATAAATGAGCGATTTAAAGGCATTTATCAACAGGGGAAATTTACACATCCTCTACAAGCCTTAAGATGCCCGAGCTCCCAAATTATTCCAATAAAAAAGCCCCTCCGGAGGTATTGTTCGCTTCTGGCTGGTTGCTGCCCTTACTCCCAAAAGCAAAAAATCCGGTTCGGCATTGCTGCCAAACCGGATCTATAAAAGCTATGTTAAGTGCTGCTTATTTAGCTGGCCACATTACTTCCAGGTTATCGTCTATGAAAACGCCGAAGTTTACGGCTATCAGCTGCTCATCGTCGAAGTAGAGGTCGATCATTTCTTTCTCGTAGGACACGCGGGTTTCGCCAGTCTCCATCTCTTCTTCTTCTATGTCGGTAATGTCATTGTCAATGAATAGCTGCTTAATTTGCTCCGGGCTCATTTCAAAGATCCGGTCGCCCCAAAGCTGCACCTCGCGGTTGGCCACCTCAATGCAGCTTAGGCGGTAATCATCTTCTTTATCGAAGTACAGCGAGTACCCTTCCTCCCAGTAGTTCCAGGCCTCGTGCTCGAACTCATCCTCCTCTTCCGACTCCTCAATTTCTTCAGGTTCGCCTATCAATTCTTTAACTTCTTCCATTGTCAAGCCGAACTTGATCTTACCAAGTCCTTTACCTAACCTGATGTCTTTATTAATCATGATGTTATGTTGATTATCTTAATATGCAAAGATAAATGAAATACTCATTCTGCCGTTTTTCAGTTCATTTGTTTTTAATAAAACTGAAAATTTTGTTTTCGGCTGGGCCTCTAAAAAATATTTCCTGTTCCTGCCTACTGCAGCTGGCTCCCTGGCACCTGTTGCGCTTTTAGCTCTCCCTCTCTATCCTGGTTTCGTCTGACTGATGGGTGGTTTGGATCTGGTTGTCCTGGTACATGACCGGGTGCTGCTCCGGATAGATAATGATGAAGCTGTTCTCCTTGTAGTTTCTTGAAAGGATGCGCGGAATATAATCCATCTTGCTATCGTAAGAAATGGTTCTGTTCCTGGCCGACACTACTACAATCAGATCATCGGAGGCAACATCTACTTTCATATTCTCTATAACATCGAACGCTGGCAGTACCTCAAAAGCTGCCTCCACGGCTGGTTTACTTTCTTCGAGTGTATGTTTAATTTTGTTCAGGGTGCGTCTTCGGGCTCTGAACACAATTTTTGCGCCCAGCTGCACCGACAATGTTTTTACCATCCGTATCCATCTCAGGTAGCCTCTTTCCAGGTCAGCGTTAAGCGGTACAATTACAACAATCCTTGCCGTGGTGTTGAGCGGCTGAATAATTTTACATACCAGTATCATTTGCTCAGTGTTTTCCAGCAGGCTATCCAGCACTGTTCCGAAAATCCTGTCGCGGGTAGTTATCTTGGCGTTCCATCCCAATACCACTTCTGTGATCATCATCTCTTTGATGGCGCGCAGGATCCCGCTGGCAACGTTTATATCTATTTTAGAGACCAGCTGCACATCGCTGTCCGAGGCAGAAGCATGTTTTATGGCTTCCTGCAGCATCTTATTTTTTAAGTAAATCTCTTCTTCTGCATGCTCATTGTCTATCACTACGGCCAGAGGATAAATGGGCTCATGATAATCCGGATTTTTGAGCACAATGGCCAGATCTATCAGGTTCTCTATCGTTTTCGGATTAGAGATGGGTACCAGTATTCTGTCAGGCTTTTGGCTTAGGTCTGGTTTCATACGGCTCTCCATAATAGCCAGAGCCCTGCCAGCTTTTTCTGTAATAAATGAGCTGCTCAGTGAAGTAACCAGTATGAGCACTACCGTCATGTTTAAGGCAGTATCTCCTATTATTCCGAGGTCATACCCCACCAGGATTACTGCTAAGGTTGCAGCGGCTCTGGCGGTGCTTAAACCGAATATGAGGTTTCGTTGAACAATGGAATACTTGTATATTTTTTGGGTTATATAAGCCGGTACCCATTTTGTAGCCAAGGCCATTGCTACAACCACCGCAATCATAACAAGCGTGTCCAATCCTTCAAAAAGCACTCTTACATCCACTAGCATGCCCACACTTATCAGGAAAAATGGCACAAAGATGTTATTTCCTACAAATTCCAGCCTGTTCATTAAAGCTGAGCTGTGAGGTATGAGTTGGTTCAGGGCCAGCCCGGCCAGGAAAGCTCCTAAAATTGCCTCCACTCCTGCCAGTTCCGCCAGAAAAGCAGCAGCAAATACTAGTGCCAGCACAAAAATAAACTGCGTTCCTTTTTCACTTTCGATCTGTTTAAAAAACCACCTGGCTACTATCGGGAATATGTACACTACGATGGCTACAAATATTACCAGCGAGACAAATAGCTTCAGCCAATACCCAATGCCTATATTACCTTGTGCTGCTCCTGCCACTACAGCCAAGACCAGCAGCACCGCTGTGTCGGTTATTATAGTTCCTCCTATTGTTACTGTTACCGCTTCGTTCTTTGCTAAGCCCAGCCTGCTGATGATGGGGTAGGCTAACAAGGTATGAGAAGCAAACATACAGGATAGCAATATTGCTGAGTTGATTTTATAATCGAACATGTACAGAAAAACTACTGTACCACTGATAATCGGAATAAAAAATGTGAGGGCTCCATATACTATGCTTCGGGTTTTTGTTTTTTTAAACCCAACCATATCCATTTCCAAACCGGCCAGGAACATTATATATAATATACCCACTGTTCCAAATAGTATAATGCTTGCGTCTCGTGCCAAAAGATTAAAACCATTTGGGCCAACCAGCACTCCTGATATAATCAAGCCCACTATCCCGGGTATTCTAAATTTACTTAACACCATGGGTGCTATCAGAATGATGAGCAGTACCATGGTGAATATCAGCACTGGATCTTCAAATGGAGGAACTAACTTTAGTAGGTATAACATTTGTCGTCTATTTCTTTTTCTTAAATATAGGAATTTTCTTTTTTAAATATTTTGCCTCTCTTTTTGCCTTTTCTCTTACTTGTCCACCTTTCCACACACTTTATATTTTAATTATTTTTAAAAGATTAAATTTTAAATCTATTCTTCTTTCATTATTTAGGCTGTTAACAAGTTGATAACTCCTCCTCTTTTACCTCATTGCTTATAACTTGTTTACTTTGTTTTAGTTCTTCACTATTCTTCCCACAGCCGGTTTTTGTTTACTTTTTTGTTTATCAAATAGTTAAATTGTTTGTCCACCTTTTGGGCCTCTGTGTTAATTTCTTTTTACACAGCACACTTGTGAGTGGATAAGTCAATGTTCTGCTCATATTTGTGCACCACTATCCACTTTTTGCACCTAACCGGGGTGTTTTTGGCGGGTGTGTGCTAGGATGATAAAAATGTTGCGCACTTCTATTAACGCTTATCCACAATTATACCCACTCTTGTGTTGATTTCTTTGCCGTGTTTCCACGTTTGAGTACAACTCCAATACTACCGCCCAAAAGTATGTTACCGGACGGATTTTATTGCCCAGTATTGACAGTTCAGGCAGAATTGCTGCACATTATGGTTTATAGAGTTGGTCTGTGTGCTGCTTCGAAAGTTAGTACGCAGTTATTTCAGCGGGAGGTGTAGGTTATAGGTTTATGCAAGAGCAGCAGCCGGAAAGATCTCTGGAGGTCTTCTTTTATTAGAATAATCTTTGTGTGCAGCTTTTCTTCTTCAGATAAAAACGATCTGTATAGGGGTTTATATACTGAGGAAGTGGAACATGATCGCCGTGTTCTGTGTATCGGGTTCGGGAGCAACCGGACCAGCAGTCGTAACTGAGAGGGTCCCATACACAAAAGGGTTCTTGATGGGTTACAGTTCACGTTAAATTATTTGAATGAAAAGCCCCCTCAAGAGGTCCTATCCCTGCGGCACTTGAGCTTCGTCAAATTAGAAATTCAACATCATAAATGATGGCAGCGATGATTGATGGCTGCTATAGCAGCGGTAGAAATTTCTAAAAATTGAAATGGAGGAGCACTACGTTGTTTCAAAAAGTTTAGTCCGAATAGCTGTTTGAAGAGGCGGTAGCTTTAGGTGGACACAGTGGCTGGTGGAGGTAAGGCAAATGCAGTAGGTAAAGGCGACAAAAAAAGGGATAGGAATTTAAGATGTTAGCTCGATCATCACCTAATTGTTGTCCTGTGGCTTGCCACTCTGTCCTGTATCACATTAATAAAAACACCGCTCGACCCTAGGTCAGAAAGAAAGGTGAAATTTGACAGGGGGTATGAAATAATAACCTAACGGCCCTTCCGAATAATTTATCTTTTCCAGTTCAGCGGGCCGTATCTTTTGCCCGTTATTCAGGCAGGTAATTTCTACGTCTGTTTACAGTATCATCAAATTTTCTCTGGTTCAGGTTGAAGAGCCTTACTCCAGAAATGTGGTAATCTGCTTTTTTCTATTGTGGAAAGTTGACTATAAAAATGGCTTACTGTCTTTTAGAAGCCTAAATTCGCTTTTGTTTCCACAGGATATAAGCCATCAATTAAACATAAAAATGAGGGTTTCTCTGCATTCTTTTCTGGTAAAATAATTGCTTTTAAAATTCTAGGTTCACTGCTTCCAACTCCCAGTTTGCTCTAGTTTCTATTGGCTTCGGATACATATATACCTTCCCAGGAAGGCGCTGCAATTTGGGATCGCCGCTATACCATTTGCCATCGTTATCCTCATCTACCAGCACCCTGATAAAGTAGGTTCCTGGCTCCATGTTCTTAAAATCGAAGTTCCGGAGGTTTTTCACTTCTCTTACCAGTTTATAATCCTTGTTGAGAACCTGGATAAAGAAAGAGTTGTAATCGCTGGTTACGGTACCTTTAAAGCTTCCCGTTCCCCTGTTGTCGGCCTTAACTATGGTAAGGGGCTGAAACTGCAGGGGCTCTCCTTTCAAAGGAACAATGGCCGTGCTGTCCAGAACGGCTGTCAACTGGCTAATCCTTTTGTCGGTGGAGGGCATGGGAAAACTTATTTCGGTTGCCGTTCTGTCCAGGGTGAGGTCTTCGGAGCTCAATGCCAGGAACTCCACCGTATCCGCTAGGAGCCTGATGGGCGTAGCAGCCAGTTTCACCGGTGTCTCCAGTTCCAGGGTTACGAGTTGCCCGGCTCTGAATGCTCTGTCAGATCCTCCTGTTGTGCCTGTTTTGAATTGAGCACCTTTAATGCGTTGCGATCTTTTACCCTCGAATTTAACCGCGACGGTGTCTACTTTCTGGTTGCCAGCTGAGTCTGTTGCTGCAAATATGGCTCTGCCTCCGGTAAATCCATTCCCTTCAAAGATATCGATCACTTTGCCTTTGCTGTCAATTTTAAAAAGCAGACTATCTTTTGGGCTTGCTTCGGGGCTGGCTCTGAAAGCGGCAATGCCTTCGTTGTAGTTTAGCACAAACCTGTCGAGGTATGTTTCGCGGCTTGGGGTCTGTGGCCTTTTGGTATCGAGGCGCAGTGTCTGGAGACGGATCGTATCAGAGCTTGTTGTTACCTGTATGGGCTTTGGCAGGTAGGCGATGCGCTCATTCTCGTTATCGTAGATGTTATTGTTATTCTTGTCGCCTACGGCAAAAATCCGGTATTCCCCTTCCTTCACGTTCTCAAATACAAACTCTCCGGCTGCATTTGTCTGCGCCTGGTAATAGGGTCTGTTCTTGCGTATGTTCAGGGAGTCTATAAGGGGGTACAAGGCCACAATTACCTCCTTTTCCGGCTGCTGTGTCAGGAGTTCCACCACGGTTCCGCTAACGCTGCTGGAGTCTATAAAAGAGCCGGTGCTGAAGGTGAGTTTAAGTCCTTTGGCTACGTTCTTTTCAGTTATATCCTGTACTCCGTTTCTGAAGTTCAGTGTATAGGTAGAGTTGGCTTCAAATGGCTGCTCGAAGCTTATTTCCATTTGATTCTTCTTTGTTTTAACCGTGTATTTGTTCTCCGTGTTCGGTGTTATCAACAGCTCTGTCGTAAGTTTGTTCGGCTGTACCTCCTCATCAAATTCCAGGCTGATGATGTTGGTCGTAACATTCAGTTCGCCATTTTTCGGGTTGCTGTTTGTTAAGGTTGGCGCTACTTCGTCCTTTGGTCCTCCTTCCGGATTGCCTACGGTTGCACAAGCGGTAAGAAGGCTGGCGGCCACGGCCACCAATATCAGGTTCACTAACTTCATGGTATGTTGTATCATGCTTTATAAAGCAAAAGAGGCAAACTTGCGCCTGCCTTTTACTTTTAACTTAAAGTGAGGTACTTAGTTGTGCTACTTTCTTTTTGCCACAAAAATCAGGCTCGAATAATCGTTTCCGTTCTTTTCGGCGTAGCTGTTCGATTTAAAACCGTTGAGCACACTGCTGATCATCTTCGTTTTTCCGTCTTTCTGTTTTTCGCTGAGCATGCTTACATAGTAGGCATCAAACTTCATGGGAAGCACCTCTTCTAATACCATCCTGTGTTTCTTCAGAAAGCGCTTCATTGTTTTTTGAGTGAAATGGTACAGGTGGCGCGGTACATCATAGGCTGCCCAGTTTTCCTTATACTGCTGCGCATCGTGCGAGTCTGCGTTTGGAACCGCAATAATCAAAGTACCATCTTCCTGCAACAGCGACAGGATCTGATTCATAGTCTCGTTAAGTTGATGGATATGTTCCAGCACATGCCAGAATGTAATCACTTCATACTTCTCTCCTTCTATTTCAGAAAGTGCAGGCGCTATAATAGTAGCGGTACTTTTGGAGGCTAATTCACGGGCTTTCTCGTTTGGTTCTACGCCACGGATCTCCCACCCGTCTTTTTTGCAGGCTGTCAGAAAAACGCCGGTGCCGCAGCCATAGTCCAGTATGCTTCCTTTAGCGGAGGCATATCTGTTGATAAGATCTACTTTCTGCCGGGTAGTAATGGATCGTACCACATGGTACGCCCTGTTGATAATTCCTGTCTTTATGTCGCTGTGCGAGATGTATTCCTCAGATTCGTAGTACTTCCCGATACTCTCCTCCGAAGGCCTCGGGTTGGTAAATTTAAAGGTACAGTTCTCACATTCCACAATCACGAAGCTCTCTTTAGAGACAGCATTGTCGGTTACTACCAGAAAGTTTTTAAACTCTTGTTTGCCGCAGACAGGGCATTGTTCCAGTCTCTCGTAGCTCATGTATTATTTTCCCAGGTACACCATAAGTACAGAAATATCGGCTGGCGTAACGCCGCTTATGCGAGAGGCCTGCCCAATTGTTTCAGGATTTATTTTCAAAAGCTTCTCACGTGCCTCCAACGATAAGGCTGGTATATTTCGGTAATCTATTTTCTCTTTGATGATGTAGTTTTCCAGTTCACCCATCTTAGAGGCCATCACATTCTCCTTCTCAATATAACTCTCATACTTTACAGCTATTTCGGCCTGCTCCACACTATCTGGCCTGAACTTACCCAGGTAATCCGCTATAGCAGGTATGGCTGCAGCCAGATGGCTGATTTCAATGTTAGGACGCTTGATCAGCTGCCCGGCTCGTTGCTTTTCAACTATCGGAGCAGAGCCCAAGCTCACCAGCATGTTGTTGATATCTCCTGGCTCAATCGGCTTATTATTTAAATAGGCGATGATTTCTGCCGTTTCCTCTATCTTCTTATCCACAGCTTTCAGGCGCTCTTCATCGGCCAGACCTAAGGCATACCCCAGCCTTGTGAGGCGGATATCTGCATTGTCCTGGCGCAAAAGTATGCGGTGCTCAGCGCGTGAGGTGAACATACGGTATGGCTCTTCTGTGCCTTTGTTCACCAGGTCATCAATCAGTACACCAATGTAAGCTTCTGAACGCTTTAGCACAAAAGGCGCTTTTTCGTTGATCTTGTTGTGCGCGTTTATACCGGCCATCAGTCCCTGACAGGCAGCTTCTTCGTAGCCAGTCGTGCCATTTATCTGACCGGCAAAGTATAGGTTTTCTACCAGCTTTGTTTCCAGTGTCAGGTTGAGCTGTGTTGGCGGGAAGAAGTCATACTCGATGGCATATCCCGGCCGGAACATCTTCGCGTTTTCGAAGCCAACGATTTTACGCAGGGCCTTGAGCTGCACATCTTCTGGCAAGGAACTGGAGAAACCATTCACATACACTTCTACCGTACTCCACCCTTCCGGCTCCACAAAGATCTGGTGACGGTCGCGATCGGCAAAGCGGTTGATTTTATCTTCGATGGATGGGCAGTAGCGCGGCCCTAATCCCTGTATGCGGCCCTGGAACATAGGCGATTTTTCGAAGCCTGTCTTCAGGATATCGTGTACTTCGGAATTGGTGTAGGTAATGTAGCAGCTTCGCTGTTTGGTTAGCGGCTCAGTTGCTTTGTAGGAGAACTTAGAGGGATTCTCGTCTCCGAACTGTTCCTCCATACGGCTGTAGTCCAGCGAGCGGCCATCCACACGTGGTGGTGTCCCGGTCTTCATGCGGCCAGCTTCGAAGCCCAGCTCTTTCAGTTGTTCGGTCAGGCCTTTTGCTGATTTTTCAGCAGCTCTGCCCCCACCTAATTGCTTCTCACCGATGTGGATAATTCCATTCAAAAAGGTGCCATTCGTTAAAACAACGGCCTTTGCACGTATAATTATCCCCAGGCTGGTGCGCACACCTACTGCCTTTCCTCCTTCTACTTCTATGCCTACTACCATCTCCTGCCAGAAGTCTACGTTCTCGGTCTGCTCCAGCGACAGGCGCCAGGCTTCGGCAAATCGCATGCGGTCGCTTTGCGCCCTAGGGCTCCACATAGCCGGCCCTTTCGATTTGTTCAACATCCGGAACTGGATCATGGTCTGGTCGGTAATGATGCCGCTCATGCCGCCCAGTGCATCTACCTCCCGTACAATCTGACCTTTTGCCACGCCACCCATAGCTGGGTTGCACGACATCTGGGCAATGGTATTCATATTCATGGTAGCGAGTAGTACCTTCGAACCCATTTTGGCTGCGGCCGCTGTGGCTTCGCATCCTGCATGGCCCGCCCCTACTACTATCACATCGTATTCTGCAAACATGTATTTCTGATTTAAGAGATGTTTCACGTGAAACATCATCAGTAGAAATGATAATTCCCTTTGAGACTAAAATTTACGCAAAGATAAACAAGAATCTTCTTGTTCGCGCATAAGAGCAGCCTGCTTCTCGGTTTTATCTTTAAAACCCAGCAAGTGTAGCACCCCATGTATGATCACGCGGTGCAGTTCATCTTCAAAAGTTGTGCCCAAGGTTGCAGCATTGTCGCGTACCCTATCTACACTAACAAAAACATCACCTTCAATAGTGCCTTCTTCATCGGCATTATTAAAGGTGATGATATCTGTGAGCGTGTCGTGATCGAGGTACTCCAGGTTAATTTTGTGGAGGTAATCGTCGGAGCAGAAAATGTAAGTAAGGCTTTCTAGCTCTTGTTCGTTTTGTTCGATTACTGTGGCAATCCAATTTGAAACTTTATCCGGGTTGGCCAGCGAGAAATCAATGCCCTCGCTAACAAACTCAATTGGATGATCCATTCTGAGAATTTACGATGTTAAAGATCAACTGCACTTTTTTCCCATTATCGAGGAAATTAACCTCATCGCACAGGTTTCGCATCAGAAAGATACCACGGCCACCAGGGTTTTCAAGGTTTTCGGGTGCTGTCGGGTCGGGTAAGCTTTCAAAATCAAAACCCGGTCCTTCGTCTTCTATTTCAAATCGTAGCTGGTTATCTTCAATCTCCAGAGAAAGATAAACAAGTTTATCCTTGTCGAATTTATTGCCATGGCGAATAGCATTGTTTACCGTTTCGGTTACGGCTACCATAATGTTGCCATAGATATCATCTTCAAACTCGAATTCTTCCTTGGAGTTATCTATAAAGCTCTCTATAACCCGAATATTCTCGATAATGGAAGGAATCTGAATTTTTACCTGATTCATATACGTTAAATGTGGGTGCGTAAATTAATTAATGCTGTTCTGAAAATACTCGTTCACTTTTTGCTTGTAATACGGGGATAAGGACGGGGGCACGGTTTTAAGTACTTCTGTCTGTTTCTCTTTCGCCCTCAAATATTTCTCAAAAGACTCTGGTAACTTTTTAGGTATATCCTGCGCTGTCTTTGCCTCTCGTTTATTATCCAGTTCCCGCTCCTTCATGGAGTTTTCTGCCTGTAGCAGCCGCGTCAGTATTTCACGCTGCCGCATAATGGTTTGTTCAGTCAAACGTTTATTAACGAGATCAGCTTCGGTTTGTTCCATCATCTTGCTAATATTTCCCATATCACCGTCTTTGCCGTTTTCGCCTGGTTTTTTGCCCATCTGCTCCATTTCTTTCAGCGCATTTCGGAGAGCCTCCTGCTCTGCAGCCAATTTAGCTAATTCTTCAGAAAGTGCCTTACCTGACTTGCCTCCTTTTTTCAAATCTTCTATTTTTTTATTCAGCTGGTCCTGCATTTGCCCGATATCTCCTGGTTGTGGCTTGTTCCCCTTCTTTTTGCCAGCCTGGTTGCCGGGCATCTGCTGCTGCATTTGCTGTTGCATCTGGGTCAGGGCATCGTTGAGCATCAGGGCCAGGTTGTTCATAGAGGTCATGGCTAACTGCTGCTGGGCGGTTGCTTTGCCTATGTTACGGTCTCGGAGCTCCTTCATGGTGTTGTCCATGCCCTGATTCATCTGGGCCACCTCGCGTGTTACGAACGACTGCAGTTGGAACACTTTTTTAGCCAGTGAGTAGAGACTGTCTTCTATCACCTTGGCATTGTCGCGGAGGTTGAGCTGTTGTTGCGACAGGCTAATGAAGCGTGGGTCTCGCTGGTTTACACCCCTGAAAGATTTCATTACATCTTCCTGATCGAAGGAAAGCTTGATCAGGTTCTCCAGGATATCACGGAGGTTGTCGAGGTTCTCCGACATGCTCTCCATACTCATGCTCTCCTGCATCTCCTCCATCTTCTGGGCCATCTCCTGCATCTTTTGCCCGGCCTTTTGCTGCGACTCGCTAGCATTTTTATTTTGCTGCTTCTGGAGCTGCTCCTGGCTCTGCTGCATGTCCTGCTCTATCTGCTGCTCGTCCTGCTTCAGGTCCTCCATCTGGTTAGGATGTTCGAGTTCTTTATTCAGGTCGCTAAGTTCTTCGAGTTGCTTTTTCAGGTCTTCAAAGTTTTGGGCGATCTCTTTCTGCTCCTCCTGCAGTTTTTCGTTTTTGGCCGTTTTATCCTCGGTTTCTTTGGCCAGCTCCTGCTGCTCTTTGCCTAACTTGTCGAGCTGGTTAGCTATGTTGTCGAGCTTCTGCTCGAACTGGAGTTGCTTAAACAGTTCCAGGGCCCGCTCCAGCTCCTTCTCAAGGTTGCGCTCCCGGTTGTCGAGTTTGCTGAGGAGCTTCTGTAGCTCCGGGTCGTTTGGCTTCTGTTGCTGCAGTAGTTTCTCCAGCTCTTCGTACAGTTTTTTGGTTTCATCGTCGAGCAGGTCGTTCATCAGCTTCTTCAGCTCCTCGGCTTTTTCTGCGAGTTGTTTGTTCTGCTCCGAGTGCATGTTCTGCTTTTGGTTCAGCTGGTCGTAGAGGTCTTTCATAGAGGAAATGTCCTGCTCCAGTTGCTTCTTCTTAGCCACCAGGTCTTCCAGCAGCTTTTTGTCCTGCCAGCTCATCTCTCGCTTGGTCTTCAGCTTTTCTTCGGTTTTGTTAAGCTCCTGGTTCAGCTGCGTAGATTTTTCGAGCGACTTGCTAATCTGGCTCTGCACCGACTGCGCATTGCTGGCCAGCTCCTTCTCGAGTTCTTTCTTGGTAGGCACTTTCATCTCGAAGGTGCGGGTGCGGGCGCTCTTGCGGCCACGGAGGCCGTCGTTATCCCAAACCTGCACAAAGTACTCTATCCTGTCGCCTGGCTGCAGGCTCAGGTTGGCAGTGTTCCATTGGTAGTAGTACGTCTGGCTGAGCTGGTTCTTGTTCAGTGGCAGCGCCCGGCTCTTGAATTTGGCGTCTGGTGCTGTTTTTTCGTTGTTGATCCGGTAATGCAGCTGAAGCGCTGTCAGGCCATAGTCGTCCGACACGTCGCCGCCTACTACCAGAAAATTGTAGAGCGCCGTATCCTGGAACTGCTCAATGCTGATCTGGGGGTGTTTGTCGGGGATGGTGTTGATCTGGTAGCTGATGTCCTCTTTGTTGCTGCTGTGGGCATTCTGTAGCTTAATGCTGTAGGCCTGGCTTTTGTCGAACTTCTTATCGGCTTTAAATACATTGCCTTCCTGCTTAGCCGCGATGGTTTGGGCAGGTTCCTGAAAAGTGAGCCGGATGCTGTCGGTTTCGGTGGCGGCAAAGTTCCAGGTCAGGGTGCTGCCTTCCGGGATAGTGGCGTTTCCGGTGTTTTTGATGGTCTCCGTTTTCCGGTTCAGGTAATCCGGATAGGCAATCTGCATTTCAAAGTCTTTCAGGTTCGGCCGCGAGAGCAGACGCAGGTTGTAATCTTCGGAGTAAAAGCCGGAGCCTTCCATCCGGAAATTAACGGGTTTTTGGAGTTGTTTAAACGTGTAGGTGTAGAGGCCGCTGCTGTTCCGGGTCAGTTTCTGGCGGCGGCCGTTGTAATGCAGGAATACTTCGCTCGGAATTGATTTACCCTCAATGGCCAGTTTCAATTCAAAGTCCTCTCCCCTATAGGTTTGCAGCTGATCGTTCTGCACCTCGAAGGTGAAAGGAGCCACCGGCGCGTAAAATTTCTTGTAGTGGATAATGCGCTCCGTGCCCTGCACAAAAATAGTCGGGTACACCAGGGCAATCAGCAAGGCAATGCCTGCAGGCAAGGCAGCGTATTTCAGCAGCGACTTGTTCTCCTTAAACTTTACCGCCTCCGTAAACCTGAACTTCAGGAGCTGCCCGGAGCGCTGGTTTATGCTGGCGGCGATCAGGTCGTTGGTCTTGTCGAGGTTTTGTAGCTGGATGGCATTCAGGAGTTTATCCTTTATTTCGGGATAATAAGTACCTACCTGCTGCGCTGCCTGCTCATCGGTGAGCACCTTTTTGAGGTTGGCCAGTGCCGAAATGGGCAGGGCTATCCACCGGAAGAACACATAGAGCACCAGCCCGATAAAAGAGAACAGCAGAAAACCCCGCACGTACTGCGGAAAATAAAACATGTACTCCAGCAGGCTATACACTACATAAATCGAGATAAGCATGCCAATGGCGAAGATGCTGCCTCTCAGTAGCATGTTGAGGTAGAACTTCTTCTTGTACTCCTGGAGCTGATGCATTAATTGATTCAGCGCATCATGTTCTTTCATGGGTTGTACTCCTTTACTTTTTAATAGTGCGTGTGCTGCTTTGGAGGCTGGTATCCGCTCTTAAGCCACTGATGCGTAGTTTATTAAGCACAGAATGGTTAACTATCTAATAAACTATAAATTAGCCATTTTTAGTATATTTTCAATGCTCTACTTCCAATAAAACAGGGCAATGGTCGGAGTGTATGGCATCTTTCAGGATGGCAGCCCGCTTCAGGCGGTTCTGTAGGTTACTGGTCACCATATTATAATCAATACGCCAGCCAAGATTTTTGTTGCGTGAGCCTGCCCGATAACTCCACCAGGTGTAGTTGTGGGGCTCCTGGTTAAAGTGTCGGAACGAATCTATAAAGCCGCTCTCTATGAACTTGCTCATCCAGCTGCGCTCCTCTGGCAGGAAACCGGAGCTGTTGGCATTCGATTTCGGGTTATGGATATCGATCGGCTGGTGGCAGATGTTATAGTCGCCGCTGATGATCAGGCCCGGCAGCGTGTGCTTTAACTGTTCTATGTACGCGTAAAAATCGTCGAGCCACTGAAACTTGAATCCCTGACGCTCCTCGCCGCTCGACCCTGAAGGCATATATACGCTCATCACCGAAAAGTTATCGTAGTCGGCGCGGATCACACGGCCCTCGTTGTCGTAGCATTCTATGCCGCAGCCGATCTCCACATGCCGGGGCTGCTGCCTGGAAAGGATGGCCACACCGCTATAGCCTTTCTTTACGGCCGGGTGCAGGTACACGTGGTAGCCCATGGCCTCGAAAATAGCCCGGTCGAACTTGCTATCGTCGGCCTTTATTTCCTGCAGGCACAGCACATCGGGGTTGGCTGCCAGCAGCCACTCGCGGAAACCTTTGGTAATGGCAGCGCGGATGCCATTTACGTTGTAGGTAATAATTCTCATGTATGATTGATGATATTAATCTTGATTTTAAATTATTTGAATGAATTTGCCCCTCGGGAGGGTTTTGCTGCTGTTTAAAAAAGACACAGGATTCTTCATCAAATTTTTAAGGCCTGTCTTTTCTGCCTTTCTCCAGACACTCGCAGGAGCTGTGCGCACTGCGAGGTCTTCGTTAAATTAAAATATCAATTATTCCAATGATTTTGCCCCTCCAAAGGAACTGCTGCTGCTCTTATTAGCTGTTAGATGTTTTGAAGCAGGACTTAATTAAGCGAAGAGCTTATAGTCCTGCACCTGCCATCCATTTCCAAATCTCCAAATCGAATAATTAGCACATCAGCACATTAAAAAATTAGCACATTAAAGTTCGTCATACCGGTCGAAGTACTCCAGGATGTGCCACTTGAGCATACGCTCCTGCTCCTTCAGGTTGGTGAAGGGGATCGGTTTCAGGGAACGGTAATGTGGCCAGCCGTCATCGTCTACACTCGTGAGTTCGTAGTAGCCCGACAGGCTGAATACCTTGCAGGTGGCGATGTGCATCAGGTCCTGCTTCTGCTCTTTGGTAAAATCGCTGATGCCCTGCCCCAACTCCTGAATCCCGATCAGGAAGAGAATGGCGTTCAGGTCGGGCTTCTTGCCAAACTGCTTCATGAGCATGGCCCGCAGGTTAATCCACCGGTGGTCTAGGTTCGAAGATTCTCCAAACATAAGGAAGGTAATTGGTTAGTTGATAATGCTTTTCTTTGCCGTTGAGGAGTTGTTGTAATAACAACTATTTGATCTGTTTTAATTCCTCCCAGTACTCCACCGCTCTTCTGAAGTGCGGGATCACGATGGAGCCGCCCACCAGGTTGGCGATAGAGAAGACTTCCATAATCTCTTCGTCGGTGAGGCCCTGCTCGTGACACTTGCCTACATGATACTTTATGCAGTCGTCGCAGCGCAGCACCATCGAGGCCACCAGGCCCAGCATCTCCTTTGTCTTCACGTCGAGGGCACCCTCCATGTAGGTGTTGGTGTCGAGGTTAAAGAAGCGTTTAATTACTTTATTGTCGTACGACATGATGCGCTCATTCATGCGCTCGCGGTAGTCGTTAAATTCCTGAACTAAGCTCATGGTATAGATTCTTTTATTTTGTAGGTAACAAATTTAGATTTACAAAGTTACTAAGATAAAACGGAAGCCCTGCGCTACAATCATGCTGCACGACCTGCTGTCTTTGCTGTTCCCCCGTATTTGCTATGCCTGCAAAGGTGTGCTGTCGCGCGGCGAGGATTTTATCTGTACAGACTGCAACATAAAGCTGCCTTACACCGAGTATCATGTACATGGTGGTGCCGCAGAGAACCAGTTGCTGCAACGGTTCTGGGGAAAGGTGCCCCTGCGGTTTGCCTTCTCCTATCTGCACTTCAGGGCCAAGGGCCGGGTGCAGCACCTGCTGCATGAGCTCAAGTACCGGGGGGCGCAGGAGCTGGGCGAGCACCTGGGTTTCCGCTATGGCTCCCTCCTCTCCGACCACCACTATGCCTTGCAGCTTGACCTGGTGCTGCCGGTGCCGCTGCACCAGAGCAAACTCCGTAAGCGTGGCTACAACCAGTCCGATAGCGTGGCCGAAGGCATGGCCCGTGCTCTGCAGCTGCCCTGGCACCAGCAGGTGCTGGAGCGGACGCTCAACACGGCCACCCAAACCAAAAAAGGCAGGCTGGAGCGATGGCAGAATGTGGAGGATATATTTGTGGTGCGGCAGCCAGAGCTGGTGCAGGGCAAGCGAATTCTGCTCGTAGACGATGTACTAACGACAGGCGCTACTTTAGAAGCCTGTGCCGTTGCCTTGCTCGCCGCAGGTTGTGAGGAGGTAAGTGTGGCTACCATTGCGGCAGCCTAGGGCTTGCAAATTAAAACTAGAACTTATGAATTAGAGATACAACTAGAACTTATGAATTAGAGATACCTTAAGTAAGGCCGCAGCAAACTGGGAATTTTTTAGTCCGTTCAATCCATAATATAGCCAACAAGTTGCAGAGACCTCGCAGTGTGCGCAGCTCCTGCGGGTGTCTGGAGAAAGGCAGAAAAGGCAGGCCTTAAAAATTTGACGAAAAATCCTGTGTCTTACGTCCTGCATCCTTTTAAAAGAGCAGCAGCAGCAAAGCCCGCCGGAGGGGCAAAACCATTAGAATAATTGATGCAGACTTTATGAGTCAACTTTACTAAGTCGTCTGCTCGCGGTGCATTTCCGAGAGGCTGGGCTCTGCGTACTCAATTATTTCCTGCTCCTCCAGCTCGTCGAGCACCTCTTTTATCTGGCTGTAATCTGCAGTGGCAGGAATCTCCATGGCAAAGTAGTGCTCATTTAGCTTTTCAGAAACACAACCAAAGGGTATAAACTTGTTTCTGATGTCTTCCAGCACCGTGGCATCGTCCGTTACAACCACATGTATGGTAGAGTTTCCGGAGGCCGACACGGTTTCTTTGTACACCAGGTGCTTTTCATCGGGGATATAGAGGGCCCTTACAATATCGTTGGTGGCAACCAGGGGTACATAAAAAGGGAGGCTGTCGATTCTATAAAGTTCTTCGGCGTGGTCCAGCTCTATGGCCCAAAGCACTTCTTCTATTTCCTGGTCAAAGATTTCGCTATGAAACCTGAACAGAATCTCCTTATGTTGTACTGCCTCTTCCATACTGCAATAAACGGTTTTAAATGAAAAAAGCCCGGTTTGCGCCGGGCTTTTTTTACTATGTATGTCTGATAGTTTAGTTGTTGGATCCTGTGCTGATCATGGCGCAACGGAAACCAATAGTAGCGGTAGAGGAGTCCTGCTTCATGAACCTTCTGGTGCCTGGCGATAACCAGTAAGCCACATCTTTCCACGAGCCGCCTTTGTACACACGAACGTCGTCGTTTATAAGCGAATGGAAACCTGCGTTGGTATCATAGTTCTCGGCCGGGTCCTGGTAGCCATCTCTACGGAATGGGTTCAGGTCTTCCACATCTTCGTAAGACAGTGGGCGGTACACATCCTGCACCCACTCGTTTACGTTTCCGGCCATGTTATACAGGCCAAAATCGTTTGGAGGATAGTTGTAGATGTAGTCCGTGATCATGGCGCCATCGTTCAGCGAACCGGCAATACCGGCATAGTCACCGCGGCCACGCTTAAAGTTAGCCATGAACTGCCCCATTTTTTTGCCGTGCGGGTTACGCAACTGGTGGCCGTCCCACGGGTACAGGCGTCTGTTGTTCTGGTTTTCGTCTTCGGTGTATTGGGTCCCGATAAGTGCCTGGGCTGCATACTCCCACTCTGCTTCTGTTGGCAGGCGGTAGTTCGGCAACACGTAGCCAGACTCGATAGAAAGGGCAGATGCCTCCTCGGTTGGCTCTTCAGCGCTTTTTCTGCCAAACAGGCCTCTTCTTCGGCTTCCTCCGCCTTCTATTTCATTATGTTCTCTGGCCAGGTTTTCGTTTACCTTATCCGTGCGCCATACGCAGTAGTTGGTAGCCTGCAGCCAGCTTACTCCCACCACCGGGAAAAACCGGAAGCCAGGGTAACGCAGGTAATAGGTTACGTAAGGGTCGTTGAAAGACAACTGCCGCGACCAAACAGTGGTGTCTGGTAAGGCTGCCTCATAAATTTCGGGTAGTGAGTCTCTTTTCAGGTAGTGCAGGTACTCCAGCCAGTGAATGTTGGCTACTTCGGCTTCATCCATGTAAAAAGAGGCAACAGTCACTGTGCGTTCAATGTTGTCGCGGGTCATGGCCACATCTTCTTCCATGGAGCCAAGGGTGGTACGGCCACCTTCAATAAAAACAAGGCCCGGGCCTTGCGGCGGCTCATAATAGTCGGCAACCTTAAATCCGGCTTCTTCTCCTTCTTCACCTTCCATCCCGTACTCAGTACCGGTAGCGGTACTTTCCCAACCCGGATCAGTGCTGGTTGGCCGGCGATCTCTGGAGCAGGAAGCAAGCACGAGGGCTCCCATAACCAACACAGATAAATACTTATTAATATTCATAAAATAGCACCCTATTAAAATTAGGTTCTTGTTAGGTAATTTAACACGCAATTATAATTAAATTCAGAACGACGGCCAAGGATTGTGTTGATTTAATTTGTTTTTATCTCTGCTCCTCAGCAATTTATTCAGATCCAGCTGCTCAAAGCGCAGGGTGATCTCCGTTGCTCCACCCGCCTGGGTGCTAAACCCTTTCAGGCCGATGGCATGGCTGACGCCGATGTTGAACTGCTCCAGTTGCAGCCCTACCAGCATGGCCAGGGTCTGGTCCTGGTTTGCTGCGGTGGCTACAGGTACTCCCTGGTATATCAATCCCAACGTTAGCGGGGTAAAAATAGTATAGATACTCAGGTCAGCCCTGCTGAAATTGTGATCTCTTATATAAGAAGCGGCTGGTATAAAGCTCAACTCAAATAACCGGCCCTGCACCTGATACGAGCGGGCATAAAATTTATAGCCTGCTGTTGCCATAAAGCGCAGTGGCAGTGCTGTTTTCTGTCCGAAGCCATAAGACGGCCGGTTTAAATTTGCCGCCGTAAGTCCGAACCAGAACTGCTCTGTGTACACCAGGCCACCGGTGGCAAAGCTTACATACCGGCCAGGCTCAAAATTGCTCACCTCTGCTGAGGTCACAGCCACCAGGCCATTATCAGAAAGCTGATCGCCAAAAACCAGGTTGTCGTAGTTGAGCCTGAGAGAAGCCACGCTGGCCTGAAGCCCCCCGGAAAAAGCCCATTTGTCCGTTACGGCGGTATGGTAAGCGTACGAACCAGTGGCCTGCAATTTTTGCAAACCGCCTACCCCTGCCCTATCTTGCTGCAGCAACAGCCCTACACCGCTTTTTGTTCCAGGTAATCTGTAGTCTGCCGAAAATTGGTTTGTGATGAAGGAGCCATTGAGTGCCGGCCATTGGTTGCGGTGCGCCACCGAGGCGCTCCAGTAAGGGCCAAGACCTGTGAAGGCCGGGTTCAGATAGTGCCTGCTGGCATATGGCTGGCTAAAGTTAACATCTTGTGCTACAGCTGTTGAGCTGCACAAAAAAATAAGGTAGCACAAAATTACTATCTTCCCGGACATAGGTATACTAAAACTTGCTGAAGGAACGGCTTATTCTTAAATCAAGTGTGTGGCTAAGGCTGTTTTTGATGGTTTTATTTAGGCAAGTGCTTATTGCTTAACAGATACTGGCATGACTTTGGCCTTATTTAATGCCTATTGATACCTATTGATACCTATAGACAAGGTAGCGGCCGTGTTAAAGCCTAGGCACTTATTTTCTGAAAAAAGTGCACGCAGCATTTATAATATTTTAGATTAACTTTAGGAATTACCTGATCAAACATCCATATGAAAAAAATTGCAATTGGCTTTGCCATCTTTCTGACTGTGCTGGTGGCAGCCGCCGTATTGGTGCCTATTCTCTTCAAAGATAAAATTAAACAAGCCGTCGACAAACAAATCGCGCAAAACATACATGCCACGGTTGTTTACGAAACAGAGGACATTAGCCTCTCGCTGTTCCGCGACTTTCCAGACATATCGCTTGGCATTGATAATTTAAGAGTAATCGGCCAGGATTCTTTTCAACTGGATACGCTGGCAAGCATTCCGTCGTTCCGGCTGGGCCTTAACCTGATGAGCGTGATTACCGGCGACGAGCTGAAAGTGAACAAGGTGGTGCTGCAGGAACCCAAGATCAGGCTTGTGGTGCTGGAGAGCGGCAAAGCCAACTGGGACATCTTTATCTCTGATACCACCGCTGCCCCGGCCGATACGGCCTCCAGCGACTTTAAAATGGCTATAAAGGGCTGGCAAGTCAATAACGGCACCTTATATTACGATGACCTCAGTATTCCCTTCGGGCTGGCCATGTACGGCGTGAACCACTCGGGCAGCGGCGACTTCGAGAAAAGTGTGTTCGACATGGACTCCAAAACCACTGCCGAACGCTTTACCATGACCTATGATGGCGTGAACTATATTCAGAATGCCAAACTGAATGCCGATGTGACCCTGGCCATGGACTTGGAAAAAGCGCTGTACACGTTCAAAGACAACAACATCCGCATTAATGAGTTTCCGTTTCAGTTTGCCGGCTCTATCCTGATGCCTGAAGAGGACATAGACCTGGACCTGACCTTTGCAGCCACCGAAACCGATTTCCGGAATGTGCTGTCGGTGGTGCCGGGCATGTATACCGAGGAGTTCAAAAATATCAAGACAGAAGGAAAGCTCAGCTTCGACGGTTACCTGAAGGGCCGCCTGAACGACTCGCTGATGCCTGGCTTCGGCACCGACCTGAAAATTGCGGAAGGCTATTTTAAATACCCCGACCTGCCACAGGCTGCCCGCAACATTAACGTAGACATGAGCATCGACAACAAAGATGGCAACGTGGACAACACCAACATACAGGTGCGCCAGTTCCACCTCGACCTAGGCAAAAACCCGGTGGATGCCAAAGTGTCGGTGCAGGGGCTGGAGACCATGCTCGTAGATGGCAATGTAAAGGCCAGCATCGATCTGGACGAGATCACAAAAGTTTTCCCTGTAGATGGCATGACGCTCCGGGGTTTGCTGAAAGTGGATGCCACGGCCAAAGGCACCTACAGCGAAACCAAAATGCCGGTTATCGATGCCGACATGCGCCTGACAAATGGTTACGTGAAATCGAAGGATTTTCCGGCCCCCATAGAGCGCTTGAACGTGATCGCCAATATTCTGAACACCACCGGCAACACTGACGATACCCGCATCAACATCCAGAACTTTAACATGAGCCTGGACGGAGAGCCGCTGGAGGGCAAGGTGCTGGTGCAAGGGATAGACAAGCCCGCTTTTGATGGCAACATAAAAGGGATACTCGACCTCACCAAGCTGACTAAAATATTCCCGCTCGAAGACATGACCGTGTCGGGCCGCATAAATGCCAATGTGGCCGCCAAAGGTAAAATGAGCGACATAGAGGCCGAGAAATATAACAACGTGACGGCCAACGGTAGCATGAACATCAGTAACCTCAACTTCGTGAGCAAGGACATGCCGCAGGGTATTAAGATCAGCAACGCCAATGCCGTGTTCAACAACGAGCGCATCGACCTGCAGAATATGAATGGCTACCTGGGCAAGAGCGATATTCAGGCCAGTGGCTCCATCTCTAACTACCTGGGCTACGCCCTGGCCGATGACCAGTCGCTGCGCGGTACGTTTAACCTGGCCAGCAACAAGTTTAATGTAAACGAGTGGATGGTGGATGAGAATACCGGCCAACCAGCCCCCGAAAGCGAGGCGGGTGTGGTAGAGGTACCGGCAAACTTAGACATTACCCTGAACATAGATGCCAAGCAGGTGGTGTACGACAACCTGAACCTGAGCAACATGAGCGGCAAGGTGCTGGTAAAAGATAAGGTGGCGCGCCTGCAGCAGGTAAGCTTTAACACGCTTGGCGGCAGCTTCGTGACCAGCGGCAGCTACAACACCCAGAACCTGCAGAAGCCGCTCTTCGACATGAACCTCGATATCAGGCACCTTAACTTCAAAGAAGCCTTTAATGCGTTTAACACCATTAAAGCAATTGCCCCTATTGCCGGCCTGCTGGAGGGAACCTTCTCTACTAAATTCAACTTTGCAGGCGAGCTTGGGCAAGACATGACGCCCATCTTCAGTACCTTGGATGGTGCCGGCGTGATAGAAGTGATAAAAGCGGCCGTGCGCCATGTGAAAATTGTGGACCAGATCAGCAGCCTGACCCATTTCGAAGAGCTGAAGAACTTTGTGGTGGAGAATAAGAAGATTGATGCACAGATCGTGGACGGCAGCCTCGTGATCAAACCCTTCGACCTGAAGATCGGCAATGTAGACATGACGGTAGGCGGCTCCAACAACGTGAACGGCCAGCTGGAGTATGTTACGGCCCTTCATGTGCCCACAGGAAAGGTGGGCCAGGAACTGAACTCACGCCTCTCCAGCCTTATCGGCGGCGATGTGAAGGCGGCAGAACGGGTAACGCTCAATCTGAACATCGGAGGCACGCTTACTGACCCGCGGGTGTCGCTGGCTGGTGGTAGTGCCAAGGGCCAGGTAAAGGATGCCGTGCAGAACGTGGTGCAGGATAAGTTAGATGATGTAAAGGCCAATGTGGAGCAGCGCAAGCAGCAAATGCAGGACAGCCTGACCAACGAACTGAACCGCAGAAAGCTGGAGGCAGAACAGAAGGCACGCCAGGAGCTGGATAAAAAGCGGCAGGAGGCCGAGCAGAAAGCCAAGGAGCAGGTCACAGACAAGCTGCAGAACCTGTTCAAGCCTAAGTCTGCGCCAGCGCCAGTCCCCCAGCCCGCAGATACTGCTGGCAATTAAGATGGAAGGCCCTCCGGAGCAGCAGAAATGCCTCCGGAGGGCCTTTTTCATTAGAATAATTTTTTGATGCTATCCTTCTCTTATACCACAGAAGATCAATGCATTGTAGCAAAACCCCGCAAAGGCAACTCCTTTTGCGGGGTTTTGCTTTTACGGGGTTTATACTTTTGTGCAACTTCTTTCCGTTAAACCGTATATAGATTGCCCTATATAGGTATATTAGTTTAAAATAATACAATTTTATGAAAACAAAATTATTTTTCCCTTTCCTGCTGTGCAGCCTTTTCTGGCTCAGCTCCTGCGACAACGAAAAAGACTCGACAGGTACAGCCAGAATGGAAGTCCGCATGACAGACGCTCCCGGCGACTATGAAGAAGTAAACGTGGATATCAGGTCGGTGCAGGTGCACAAGGAGGCTAGTGGTGATGAAGCTGGCTGGGTAACGCTGGATGAGATAAACCCTGGCGTATACAACCTGCTGGACTTTGCCAACGGCCGTGATACCCTGCTGGCGAGCGCCAGCCTGCCTGCTGGCAGAATATCGCAGATACGCCTGATCCTGGGAGACAACAATTCCCTGAAATTAAAGAATGGCACCACCTCCCCGCTCAAAACACCAAGCGGCCAGACATCAGGGGTGAAACTGCAGCTAAATGCCGACCTGGAGCAGGATGTAACTTACATGGTGCTGCTCGATTTCGATGCGGCAAAATCGGTGGTGGCCAGAGGCAACGGGCAATATAACCTGAAGCCGGTGGTAAGAACCATTACCCAGGCTATAGCCGGAGGTATCAAAGGCAAAGTAACGCCAGCAGAGTACAAACCCGGCATCTATGTGATCTCAGCTGCCAACGACACCATAGGTGGCTTTGCAACCAGCACCGGCGATTTTCTGATCAAAGGCGTGCCAGCCGGTACCTACAAGGTTAAGTTCTACACCGAGAACAGCGAGCACGATAAAACGGTAGAAAACATAACCATTACCCAGAACGAGATCAAAGACCTGGGCACGGTGGACCTGTCGCACTAAGGCTTCGCCACATTAGAAATTCAAAATTAGAATTAATGCCTGGAGGATTGACTTTCAGAAAATAGGCAGACAGAACTGGTTAGAAACAGAGTTGACTTTGGCGGTAATGCTTCGTTAAAGTAAAACTTGTAACGGCGGAAGCCTCTACACCTGAGGCTGATCAAAAAAGTGAACGCCACCTCCTGCACATTAAATGTTCGAAATGGCTCCGTAGGGGGTACGAATAAGTTATATAAGAAAAGAAGGCTGCTCCGATTTCCGGAGCAGCCTTCTTTTCTTATATAAAGTCTACTATCTAGTATCTTTAATCTATTAAAAAACCTGGCCCATCAGTTCACGCACGTAGGTTACGTAATCGGTGTTGGGTGGGGTGTGGCCGTTTTTGCGCAGGTCGGTGGCCGTTTGGGCTCGGTGGTAGGTAGCATGGTTAAAAGCATGCGTCAGGATGTCGAGCACGCGGGTGCTGTACTTCTGGTTGAGGCTGTTGGTGTAGTCGATCAGGCGGTTAAACTCGGCCTCGTCGGCATTGGCCACCAGCTCTGCAATTTTGTAAGAGGCGTACTCGTGCAGCTTTTTCAACTCTTCCAGGTTGTGCTCCTGCCACACCTTTACCGGGCTTTCGGTGCCGGTAATGCGAGCAATCCAGATGGCCTGCGCGTTTAGGGCGTGGCTGAAGAGGCGGGCCGCGTTAGCAGGCACTTCTGGCAGGCTGCTGAACACATCGAGCATGGTCCTGTTGGCCCAGATGTTGTATTCCGACAGGTTTTTCAGTACGTCGTTTCCAGTCATATTTTTTACGGTTATCTTCCCTAATTTATCGTTTCGTTTTCAGGTTCTTAAAAAGGCGCCCTGGTACTGTGCATTAAGCATTCTGATAGCAGCAGTAGCTATAACCTCCGGAGGGCGTTTTTCATTAGAAAAATTTCCGGGTGCAGCAAATTTGGGCAAAGGTAAGAAGTATAATACAAACCTCCTCCCAAACAGGCGGAAAACACTTTTAGCTATATCCGTTAAAGGTAATAATCTACGAAAGAAAGTAGGTAGGGCACAAAAATAATGAGCCCGATCACCGCCGCCATTATGGCTGCTGCCAGCACCGCGCCAGCTGCCAGGTCTTTGGCCTTGCCTGCCAGCACATGATAATCAGGAGAAACCAGGTTTATAACGGTTTCGATGGCGGTATTAAAAATCTCGGCCATAAATACCACCCCCATGCAACCCACCAGCAGGCACCACTCCACCGCCGTAACCTCAAACAGAAAGCCCGCCACTACCACGCCCAAAGCCGACCCTAGGTGCAGGCGCATGTGCGGCTCCGAACGCATGGCAGCGTTCAGGCCCCGGAGAGCAAACTTAAAGCTGTTGTAGCGCTTTTTAAAGTAGTTATCCAAGATGGTGGAGCAGCTTAGGCCTGTAAAGTTTTATGTGGCGGCAAAATTTTACCAGTTGCTGTAGTAGCCTGCTCAGGCACTCGCAGGAGCTGCGCACACTGCGAGGTCGAGGTAATTTGACGTTGATTACTCTCTAATTCACTCATTTAAAACCCGGCTTCAGCTTGTGCGTGAATACCTGGCGGAACTTCTCTACCTTGGGGCGCACCACAAAACTGCAGTAAGGCTGAAAACCGTTTTGCAGGAAGTAGTTCTGGTGGTAATCCTCGGCTGGGTAGTAGTTGGTCAGCGGTTCTATGGCCGTCACGATAGGGTCGCTGAAGGCGCCGGAAGCCTCTAGCTCCTGCTTGTACTTCTCGGCCAGCTGCCGCTGCTCCTCGTTGTGGTAGAAGATGACGGAGCGGTACTGCGGCCCCACATCGTTGCCCTGGCGGTTGAGGGTGGTGGGGTCGTGGGTTTCCCAGAACACTTCCAGCAGCTCTTCAAAGCTTATTTCCTGAGGGTCGTAGGTTATCCGGAGCACTTCGGCGTGGCCGGTGGTGGCGGAGCAAACCTGCTTATAGGTAGGGTTCTCCACGTGGCCACCCGCGTAGCCCGATTCCACTTTCTCTACTCCCTCTAACTGCTGAAAGACTGCCTCTGTGCACCAGAAGCAGCCATTGCCAAACGTTGCTAATTCCATAGGTTATTTTTTAGACACAGGTAGCAGGGCACAGTTTTTTTAGGATGAACTTCTGCCCCGACCTGAAATAAATTTTACTTTACGTTTTATGTGCCAAAGCAGCTGCATTGATGCAATACCGCACCAGAGTAGGTGTCCTGTCGTCGTGGAACAGGTGGCCCAGGTGCTGGCCGCAGTGGCTGCACAACAGCTGCAAGCGGCTTCTGCCGTAGGTGCTCAGCTGCTTTTGCCGTACATGCTCCCCGATATGTGCCCAGAAGCTGGGGAAGCCGGAGCCGACACTAAATTTCTTGTCCGCCTCAAACAACGCAGTGCCACAACCGGAGCAGGTGTAGGTGCCTTGCTCCTCCCCGCCTGCTGGTGGCACTATTTTGCTCCGGTGCTTGAACAAGGCTTGCAGGCTGTTACTTCTTTTCCAGCTCCTCTACCGGCACAAAGGTCATGGAGAGGGAGTTTACGCAGTGGCGGATGTTCTTGGGAGTCAGGTACTCGCCCTCAAACACGTGGCCCAGGTGAGCCTCGCAGCTGGCGCAAACAATCTCAATGCGGTGTCCGTCAGCATCTGGCACGCGCTTTACGGCCCCTTCTATCTCATCGTCGAAGCTGGGCCAGCCGCAGTGCGACTCAAACTTCTGCTCCGAGGTGTAGAGCGGGTTGTTGCAGCGCTTGCACAGGTATACGCCCTCTGCTTTGTTGTGCTCATATGCTCCTGTGCCAGGATACTCCGTGCCTTTGTTTACTATAATATATGCCTCTTCAGGCGTAAGCTTGTTATATTCTGATGGATCTTTTGCTACTCTCATAGATAATGTTCTCGTTGACGGTCTTTTATACGTGTTGATTGTATCAACAAATAAAGGACCGAATTAGTTTGAGGTGACAGTGTGGCGGGTTTAGCAGCAGCAGAGCCTCTCGAGGGGCAATATCATTGGAATAATTGCTGATTGTTGGTTGCGGATTGTTAATTGCTAAATGGCTTAATTGTTAAATGGTTGATTCAAAGATGTGAAGATTGGGAAGTGGAGTACCAGAGCAGGCTTTAAACGCGAGCAACTCTTCACTTTTAACTCTTAATTAGATCCAGATTGAATCCAGGTCGTGATACTAAAAACGAATACCTGCGCCCTGTGTCCTTTTAAAGCAGCAGCTATGACCTCGCAGCGTGCGCAGCTCCTGCGAGTGTCTGAGGGAAGTCAGAAATGACAGGAAACAGGTTGCGATTTTAGTTAGATAACTGCTTTGTAGCAGCCAGTTCACGGCTCTTGGAGTACAGCAGCTTGTCGATGGTCTGGACGATCCGCGCTACTTTCATGTCGTCTGTTTTGGCGGCAAAGATCCATTCTACCAAAGCTTGTTGCTCCGCTTCGGTACAACTCAGAAAGCTCTGGAAGGCAGTGGGTTCGTCCTGGAGGCAAAGCAACAGTTCTTCCCGCACGTTGTGCAGCGAGTTCTCCGCAAACAGGCGCAACTGCACCCAGTCCCCCTCCTGCTTGCCGATCTTCTTTCTTATTTCCGCTTTTACTGGTAAAAACATCCTGCCACTGCCCATGGGCAACAGGCTAACATCTTTCAGTTCGAAGCTATCGATGCTGCCGCTTACCTTTACTATCCCGAAGTAAGCATGCTCGTTTTTAGAAACTTCCGGAATGGCCACATACGTCCAGCCCCCTTTGCCCGGAAACTTTTCGAGTTGGTACGCTTTATCTACTAACAGCTCCTCCATTGGCTTCTGCTTTTTATAAAAGAAGTTTACATTGTACAAAAAGTACTAATATAGCAGTTTTTGTACAGGTTAAAAGCAGAATAAAAAGATTTATTTAGGATTAACTAGCTCATTGGCAAAGCCTTAGGAGCAGCAGGCGTGCAAGATGATAAAAAGAAGTAGTTGCAGACTACAGCCAGAACAGCAATTCTAAAAGGTTGATACATACAAAAAGCAGCCCCACACGGAGCTGCTTTCCTATTATCAAATCAAAAAATCTATAATCCATTTTCTACTTCAAGCTGCCGATCATTTCTTCCGGCTTCACCCACTCGTCGTACTGCTCACTGGTGAGCAGGCCGAGTTCTATGGCTGCCTGGCGGAGCGTAGTGCCTTCTTTGTGTGCTTTCTTGGCAATTTTGGCGGCGTTGTCGTAACCGATGTGTGGGTTCAGGGCCGTTACGAGCATCAGCGAGTTCTCGAGGTTTTGCTTAATGCGCTCGGTGTTTGGCTCTATGCCTACGGCACAGTGCTTATCGAAGGAGTCGCAGGCATCGCCGATGAGCTGGGCGCTCATGAGCAGGTTAAAGATCATCACCGGCTTAAACACGTTCAGCTCGAAATGGCCGTTCATGCCTCCTACCGATATCGCCACATCATTCCCGATTACCTGGGCGCACACCATGGTCATGGCCTCGGCCTGCGTTGGGTTTACCTTGCCTGGCATGATAGAAGAACCTGGCTCGTTTTCAGGTATTACGATTTCGCCGATGCCGCAACGTGGGCCGGAAGCCAGCAAGCGGATGTCGTTCGCGATCTTCATCAGGCTTACCGCCAGCTGCTTCAGGGCACCAGAGGTTTCTACAATGGCATCGTGTGCCGCCAGCGACTCAAATTTGTTGGGAGCCGTGATGAATTCGTGGCCTGCAAACTCTGATATTTTTCTGGCTACCAGCACATCGTATCCTTTCGGCGTGTTCAGGCCGGTACCTACCGCAGAACCACCCAATGCCAGCGTGCTCAGGTGCTCCAGCGTGTTGCGCAGCGCCTTCATGCCATAGTCCAGCTGAGCAGCATAGCCCGACAGCTCCTGGCCCAGCGTGAGCGGCGTGGCGTCCATCAGGTGCGTACGGCCAATCTTCACCACGTTCATGTAGGCCTCTGCCTTGCTTTGCAGCGTGTCGCGGAGCTTCTGCACCATCGGCAACGTGTGCTCCACCACTTTTTTGTAAGCGGCAATGTGCATGGCTGTCGGGAAGGTGTCGTTAGAAGACTGCGACTTGTTCACGTCGTCGTTGGGGTGGATTTTCTTTTTCTCGTCCATCAGGTCGCCGCCCAGCAGCACGTGTGCGCGGTTGGCCACCACCTCGTTCACGTTCATGTTCGATTGCGTACCAGAGCCTGTCTGCCACACCACCAGCGGGAACTCGTCAGCCAGCTGGCCAGCCAGAATCTCGTCGCACACTCTACCAATAATCTCGGCCTTTTCCTGCGCCAGCACCCCCAGCTCCGCATTGGCGAAAGCCGCCGATTTTTTCAGGATGGCGAAAGCCTCGATTACCTCTTTGGGCATCAGTTGACCGCCAATGGTAAAGTTTTCTCTTGAACGCTGCGTTTGGGCGCCCCAGTATTTGTCTGCAGGCACCTCGATAGGTCCCATGGTATCTTTCTCTACACGAACTTGCATATAGGTTTATGGTTAGTTTTTGAGGAAAATCTTCAATAGCAAATCTAATAAATTATTTTGGAATGGGTTTGCCCGACCGGGTGCAGCCGTTAAAAACACCGGGTTGTGGCAGCCAAATATTTGAATGAAAATCGCCCTCCGGAGCCGAAAAGACACACAAGGTGCTTTAGGAGTTAAGAGTTAATAGGTGTTCTCAGGTTCATCTTCCAATCTCCAAATCTTCAAATTAGCACATCAGCACATTACCCAATTATTCTAATCAAAAAGGCCCTCCAGAGGTGCTGCCCCTGTTGTTAAGGGATGGCTTAACGGATAACGGTTTTGCCGGAGTTTTGAGAAAGCAGCGCAATAATGTCCAGGTTTACCGGCTTCAGGTAGGTGGTGTTGATAATGGTCTGGTCATGCAGGGCAATCAGGTACTCGCCTTCCCTGCCAAGGTACCTGATAGACTCTATCTGCTGCATGCTGTAGGTGCGCTCCTCCTGCAAAAGATTGGTAACGGTTAGTTTGTCGTCGAAAATTAAAACGTGCCACCTGAGCGAATAGAAGGCCACAACGCCTGCCAGCAGCAGCAACAGGCCCAGCAGCAACCCATAAATTTTAAGCGAGCCCTGGCCCTCCTGGTGCTGCAGGTATTTTTTATAAAGCTCATATTCCTCCCCCAGTATGGTTTGCTGCACCATTCGGAGCGGCACAAAGGCCAGCACGAGGCCAAGAAACAGGCCGGGCGCAAACATGGACTGAAAGTTTGGCGTGAGCAGGTAGATAGCGTCGGCGGAACCGATGTTTACGATGCTCGACAGTAGCGATAAGCTTCCGGCAAAGAAAGCCGTCAGCACCACGACGAAGAAAAAGTAAAAGAACAGCAGTTTTCTCTCCTGCTTTTGTATATACTTCTGCTCGTCGGCCAGGAGGGGCGTGGTGTGGCGGGCCGGGGATATTCTTCGAAGCGCATATCGAAAAACGGGCAACAGCACGGTTACCGTTAAAAAACAAATTAAAAGGCTTCTAAAAATATCCAGCATGGTACGCGTGTTTCTTATTCAGTGCAAGTTAGCACGGTATCCTTAATTTTCAGAATATAAAACAATGCGCGGGGAGCAGGAGGTGCTGTCTGACCGGGTGTGCTGGTGGGCCAGCAGGTTAGCCGGAGTGCCTGAGCCAGCGTGTTGGCGCTGGCCCGGAGGCCTGCCGGAGCGGTGTTCCGGAATAAGTGCCCCGGGATTTTTAAAGGTGAAAAGGCTTGGGGTGAGGCCTCTTTTTGTTTATTTTTGAATATTACGAATCAGGCTGCCATCTGCCGTTTTACTTTAAAGTATGGTTTAGGAGATTGGTAGGAGGGAAATGATCAGCACTTACAGATAACGCATGAAACTTGCCAGATTGGCCACCTTTATCAGGGATTACATCATAGCGATCGCTTCTTTTCTTTTTATTTTTCTGCTGACGCTCATAGTTTATGCCGAATCGAAGAGTAAAACAGAAGAAAGAAGCAAAAAGCTGTTCGAGTTAAAAGCAGCGCAGGCAAGTGCCGCCATTGAGCTGCGCATGCACGACTACCTGCAGATACTGGTTGGTGCCAAGGCTTTTTATATGGCTTCTGATACCGTGCAGCGGGAGTCGTGGAAGCAGTATTACGAGTCGCTCCACCTGGAGAAGAACTACCCCGGCATTCAGGGGCTTGGGTTTGCACAGGTAATAGACGCCGCTTACCTGCCACAGCATACCCGCCAGGTCAGGGCAGAAGGTTTTCCGGAGTACAAAGTATGGCCCGAAGAACCCCGCCAGACCTACACGTCTATCGTCTACCTGGAGCCCTTTACGGGCCGGAACCTGCGCGCTTTCGGTTTCGACATGTACACGGAGCCCGTCAGGAGATCGGCCATGCAAATGGCCCGCGACACCAAACTGCCCGGCATGACCGGAAAAGTGCGGCTGGTGCAGGAAACCGGCGAAGACGAGCAGGCGGGCTTCCTCATCTACCTGCCGGTGTATAAAAACAACGCAGACCCTGTTTCCATCAAAGACCGCCAGCACCTGGTACAAGGCTACATCTACAGTCCGTTCAGGATAAACGACCTCATGCAGCCCATTCTGGCCGATCAGTTCAGGGAACTGGACGTGGAAATTTACGATGGCCCTACCCCCAGCAAAGAAAGCGTACTGTATAGCACCGATACCACCACGCTGTACTACAACAAAAAAGACCAGAGGCCTTTTTACATGCTCAGCACCCTGAGCATCGGAAACCACACCTGGCGCATCTACTGCACCGCCAATCCCCGGTTTGCGCTCTCCACCGATAATAACCTGCCCTTTTTTATTTTGTTCGGGGGCCTTATTATCGGGTTGCTGATGTTTTTTATTATCTGGTCGCTTACGATCAGCCGGCGCTCCAACCGCCTGAAACAAACCATTACCGATAATGCCACCGCTGCCCTGTTTATGATGGATGCCGATGGCTACTGTACTTTTATGAACCCCGCTGCCGAGGAGATGACCGGCTATACCATGGAGGAGTTCAGGCAGAAACCGATGCACGATCTTATCCACTACAAGCACCCCGACGGCTCCCCTTACCCCCGGCAGGAGTGCCCGCTCAACATGGTAATTCAGAACAACAAGAGCATCAGAGCCTACGAGGATGTGTTTATTCGCAAAGATGGCGTGTTTGTAAACGTGATGTGTGCGGCCAGGCCCATCTCGGAGAATGGCAAGCCAACCTTGTCTGTTCTGGAGGTGCGCGACATTACCGATGAGAAACGGGCACAGCAAGCCATTATAGAGAGCGAGGCCAGGTTCAGGACCATGGCCGACAATGCTCCGGTAATGATCTGGGTAACCGATGCCTGGGGGAATTGCATGTACGTAAACAAGCAGTGGCTCGATTTTACGGGGCAGTCTTTTAAAGAAAGCATTAACATGGGCTGGCACCAGGCCCTGCACCCCAAAGACCTGCCGGGCTTTGAGCGCATTAATAAAAAGGCAGCCGAGGAGGCAGAATCTTATAGAACAGAGTTCCGGGTAAGGCGCCAGGACGGGGAATACCGGTGGGTAGTGAGCACCGGCACGCCACGCCTGGGAGCAGATGGCGAATTTTTAGGACATATAGGCTCTATTCTGGATATTACAGAGATAAAAGAAGCCCAGAAAAAAGTAAAGCAGAATGCCGAGCTTATCCAGAAGCTGTTTCTGGAAGTGCCGGCGCTGGTGGGCCTGGTACGTGCCCCGGATAAGCAATATGTGCTGGCCAACCCCTTGTACAAGAAGCTGTATGGCAACAGGCTGCTCGTCGGGAAAACCGTGGAAGAGGCACACCCGGAGTCGGAAGGAGCCCAGATCCTGAGGCGCCTGAACAAGGTCTTTAAGACTGGAAAACCTTTCATCGGGAACGAAGTCGCGGCCCTGATCGACCGGGCAAACAATGGCGTACTAACCGAGGGCTATTTTAACCAGGTGTACCAGCCCCTGGTAAATGGCAAAGGTAAAGTAGAGGCCGTGCTGATGTTTGCCGTGGAGGTAACCGAGCTGGTGGCCGCCCGCAAAAAGCTGCTGCTCACCAACGAGGAGCTGAGCCAGAAGAATACCGAACTCCTGCGCATAAACGACGACCTCGACAGCTTTGTGTACACCGCCTCGCACGACCTGAAGTCGCCGATCGCCAACATGGAAGGCCTGGTAACGCTCCTGCGAGATATCCTGCAAGGCAAGATAAATGAGGAGGATGAGCAGGTGATCGACATGGTGACGGCCTCTATCCACAAGCTCAAGCAGACCATTGCCGACCTGGCCGAGATCACCAAAGTGCAGAAAGACCTGCAGGCCTCAGTGGAGCCGCTTGCCTTCCAGGATATTCTGGAAGACGTAACCAGCGACATCAGCAACTTAGTAGAAGAATCCGGGGCAAATATCAATACTGATTTTCAGGAGAAAGGCATCATGTACGCCCGTAAGAACCTGCGCAGCATCATTTACAACCTGATGTCTAATGGCATTAAATACCGCTCGCCGGAGCGTGTGCCGGAGCTGAGCATCAGCACGCACCGCGATGGCGACTTTGTGGTGCTGCAGGTGGCCGATAACGGTCTTGGCATCCGGAAGGAGCAGCAGCAAAAACTGTTCTCCATGTTCCGGCGTTTCCACTCGCACGTAGAGGGCACAGGCATCGGCCTCTACATCATCAAGCGGATTATCGAGAACAACGGCGGCCGCATAGAAGTAGCCAGCGAACTGGGGCAGGGCACCACTTTTACCGTATACTTTAAACAGGAACCCGTTGAGGTTGCCAGCGGTATGATGCGTGCAGCGCCTGAAAACTGAATTATTTGAATGAAAAAGGCCCTCCAGAGGTTTTTTCAGGACAGAAGACATAGGGTACAAGGCGCAGGTTTTTTACCTGTAGCATGTCAGGCAGTGAAGAAGCCTCCAGAAAATACGAGTTTTTCTGATTTGCAGGAATTTACGTAGTAGTTAAAGATTAAATGGCCAAGATAAAAACATCCTATTTCTGCCAGAACTGCGGCGCCCAATCGGCCAAGTGGATCGGCAAGTGCCCTGCCTGCGGCGAATGGAACACCTATGTAGAGGAAGTGGTGCAACGCGAGGAACTGACACCCACCAGCGCCTGGAAAGTGAGCAGTTCCTCCAGCCAGGTGGCCAGCAAGCCCAAACCCATCGCCGAGATCAGCTTTCAGGAGCAGCAGCGCATCCAGACCAAAGACCAGGAGCTGAACCGTGTGCTGGGCGGCGGCATTGTGCCAGGCTCCATGGTGCTGATTGGCGGGGAGCCAGGCATTGGCAAATCGACCCTGATGCTGCAGATTGCGCTCGGCCTGCAGGGGCAGCGGGTGCTGTACGTGAGTGGAGAGGAAAGCGAGCAGCAGATAAAAATGCGTGCCGAACGGCTCGAGGCGCAGGTGTCGGACTGCTATATCCTCACCGAGACCAGCACACAGAACATATTTAAGCAGATAGAGCTGCTGCAGCCGCAGGTGGTGGTGGTTGACTCCATCCAGACGCTGCACTCCTCGTTTATAGAGGCCGGGGCAGGCAGCGTAAGCCAGGTGCGGGAGTGCACGGCCGAGCTGCTCAAGTTTGCCAAAGAGAGTGGTACACCCGTGTTCCTGATCGGCCACATTACCAAAGAAGGAAATCTGGCAGGCCCCAAAATACTTGAGCACATGGTAGACACGGTACTGCAGTTCGAAGGCGACCGGCACATGACTTACCGCATCCTCCGCACCACCAAAAACCGTTTCGGCTCCACCTCTGAGCTGGGAATCTATGAAATGCTGGGCTCCGGCCTGCGCGAAGTAAGCAACCCCTCCGAGATCCTGATTTCGCAGCGCGAAGACGCCTTTAGCGGTATTGCCATTGGCGCCACGCTGGAGGGCAACCGGCCCCTGCTGATAGAGGTGCAGAGCCTCGTGAGCGTTGCCACCTACGGCACCCCCCAGCGGGCCAGCACTGGCTTCGATGGCAAGCGCCTGAACATGCTGCTGGCGGTGCTGGAGAAACGCGGCGGCTACCGGCTCGGCGCCCAGGACGTGTTCCTGAACATTGCCGGCGGATTGAAGGTGGAAGACCCGGCCCTGGACCTGGCCGTGTGCGCCTCCATCCTCTCCTCGTTCGAAGACATGCCCATTCCGTCTACCACCTGTTTTGCGGCAGAAGTGGGTTTGGGCGGGGAAGTAAGAGCCGTGAACCGGGTAGAGAACCGCATAACAGAGGCTGAGAAACTGGGCTTCCGCGATATCTACATTTCGAAGTACAATAAAAAGGGCGTAGACTTAAGCAAGTTCTCCATCCAAATACATGCTGTTGGAAGGCTGGAAGACGTCTTTCAGGGGCTGTTCGGGTAGAGTGCCTCACCAAATTCAAAATTAGGAATTATCATGGCCCGAGCGTCCTCGCTCGTGACGGCTATCCCGTGGCCTTTGGCTGCTATATACCTCCAAGTAAGTTCTGAAGGATCAAGGTCTGTGCAGCAGATGATGCAACATTGCTACTATTGAATTTGGCGTAGCTTCTTCACTGCCTGACATCCTGCTGCGTCTTGGTCTTGTGCCTCCTTTTGCCTTCAGAGGGCCATTTTCATTCGAATAATTGGTTTTTGACCCAACAAAGCGTACGATAGGTTCCGCTGTAAACCGAGATGGGAAACAGTGAATTATTTAAATGAAAACAGCCTTCCGGAGGCCGGCACTGCTGTAGGTGCTCCTGCAGTCGCAGGTTCAGTAGCCGAAAGGCTGGTACATAGGCAAAGTGGAATTAATTCGGCGCAAAATCAGTTGCAGAAAAAACATTTCCCAGGAATTATCAGCAATTATGCATCAGAAGCACCGGCTTTGTTTGGAGATTACATCTTGGAAGATAAAAGCGTGGTGGCCCCCCCTTTAAAAGATATGGATTGCTTCTCCATCCTCAAATCAAACATTAGCACATTAAAAATATTTATGAATCGACTTTCAGCCTCTTTGTTCCTGCTCCTTTTGCTGCTGGCAGGTTCTCCCCTTTTTGCACAGCCCAAAGCCATTATCAGGGGTAAAATAAGCAAGCCGCTGTCTGAACAGGTTACGGTAGTGACCTACCCCTCGCTGCTTGTGCACACCGAAGTAGAGACGGAGGCCACGCTTACAGGCAATGAGTTCAGGCTGGAGGTGCCGGTAACCAAAGCCGGGCTCGCCGAACTCGTGCACGGCTCCGAAGTGGTAACGGTGTACCTGGAGCCCGGCTTCGAACTGAACCTGACGGCCAACGGCGACAAGCTCCTGAAAACCGTGAAATTTGCAGGTGCCGGAGCTAACGAAAACAACTACCTGGCGCAGTATGGCTACAACTTCGAGGAGTTCGACCAGTACCAGGTGCTGCCTGATAATATTAAACTGCGCGAGAAAGATTTCGTGGAGTTCCTGGAATCGCGGAAGCAGGAGCAGCTCAGGTTCCTGGAGAGGTATACTGCCAAAAACCCTGTTTCCGACGCCTTCAGAAGGCTGGCACAGACAGAGATTGAGTATGGGTATGCCAACGACAGAATCACGTATTTCGACCTGCGGGAGCAAATGGTCAGGAGCGAGAACCGCCTGACGCCCTCGGCCAACTATTTCCATTACCTGCAGGAACTCGACATGCAGCGCGAGCAGAACCTGCTCAGCCCGGCTTTTGTCGGCTTTCTGAGCAACTACACCACGCACCTGGCTAAGGCCGCTGGCAAAACCGACACCAACCCCGATTACTACACCACGCGCTACACCCTCGCCAAACAAAAACTAGCCGGGCAGGTGCAGGCACTGGCCCTGAGCCAGGTCCTGAAACAGTCGCTGCTGAAAGGGCAGTCGAAGCAGTCGGAAGAGCTTCTGGCCGATTTCCAGACCGTAATGCAGGAGCCAGAGGTGCTGGCCTATTTCCGGAAGCTTTACAACGAGAACAAACAGCTGGCCACCGGCAGCCTCGCCCCCGATTTTAAGCTCCTGGATGCCCAGGGCAAGGAAGTGTCGCTCAGCGATTTTAAGGGCAGGCTGGTATACCTGAACTTTTGGAGCACCAACTGCGGCATGTGCCTGAACGACATGCCCTACCTGCAGGAACTCCACAAAAACCTGAGCGGGCAGCCTGTGGTGTTTATCAGCGTGGGCATGGACGACGACGAGGAGGCCTGGCGCAACACCGTTTCCAGGAGAAACCTGCCGGGGGTGCAACTCTATAAAAGCCTTAGCCCCGACGTGATAGCCGAATATGGCATCAAAGAGCTACCCGCTTATTTCCTGATAGACGAGGCAGGCAACGTGTTGTCGGCCAAGCCAAAGCGCCCCACCGACCGCGACGCAGAGACCGAACTGCTCCGGATACTGAACTCAGGGCAGGCCGCAGCACGGTAAGCTGTCGGGGCACAGCTAGTAACATTCCTATTTTAGTGCAAATTCCGGTCTCGATTTAACCGGACCTCCAAAAGAAAGCCTCCTGGTGCCATGGTGCCAGGAGGCTTTCTTTTGGAGCCATTGCCGGCCTGTTTTAGCTGGCCACCCTTCCGGCGTTTTCTGGGGCGATAGGAGCCCTTTGCTACTCTTGCGCTCCAATGATCTGTGAATAGATAAATAACCGTTAAACAGGCAGATGCGTACTTAATATTTACCACTTCTGCCAGGCAGAAGACGCTTCTATAAGTCCAGTTAAATGTGATAATACAAATTTAATAAATCTACAAAAGTATGGCATTGATCAATAAACAAGACATCGAGAGGCTAATTAATGTACAAGGCAACACACAAAACGCTTTGTGCATTTCTTTTTACCTGCCTACTCACCGTAGCGGTAAAGAGACCCTGAACGGGATGGATAGCATAGCTTTTAAAAATCAGGTTCGAAAAGCCAGAGAACTCCTAGGAAAACATGATGTACCCGAAGCGGAAATTACGCAATACCTGAAACCGGCAGAGGAACTCCTGCACGACGGCAACTTCTGGCGACACCAGGCCGAAGGGCTGGCGGTGTTCATCACGAAGGGGTTTTCGGCGCACTACACGCTTCCTATCACCATGCCAGACGAAGTGTATGTACTGGATCACTTCCATTTTACGCCTATATTGCCAATCCTGAGCCAGAACGGACGCTTCTTTATACTCAGCCTGTTCCGAGATAAAACCGCCTTTTACGAAGCCACCATCGACAAGATCAGGCAGATAGACGTAAGTTCGTTCCTGCCAGAGTCGATCAGCACCACCGACTCGCTTAAATTTGATGTGATCGGCAACGACCAGGATTTTACCCACGCCACCACCACCAACAACGGCACCAACATTGTGCACGGGCCAGGCTCTACCAAAGGCGACGAGGAACACGAACGCGTTCGGGAGTTTATGCAGGACATCGACAACAACCTGTGGCGCATCCTGCACAACGCCCACGAGCCGCTTGTTCTGGCGGGCGTAGACCACTACTGCGCCATCTACCGCAACATCAGCAAATACAAGAACATTGTGCCGCAGAACATTCACTTAAATGAGAATGCCGACATAGAGAACATGAACACCATCCATAGCAAGGCGCTCGCTATCATAAAACCACTGATGCAGCAAAGCCACTCCGAGTCGCTGGACCGCTACGAGACAGTGGCTGGCACAGGCATCACCTCCGAAGACATTGCCACAGTGGCCGCCGAAGCCATCCATGGCCGCGTAGATACGCTCTTTATTGCGCCAAGCCAGCCGGTTTGGGGTATCTACAACGAAAAGAGCGCAACAGCTGAGGTGCACGAAGAGTACCAGCGCGGCGACTTCGACCTGATTAACCTGGCAGCTATGAAGACGATTTCGCAGGGCGGAAAAGTGTTTGTGAGCAGCTACAACGGCATGTCGGAACTAAGCGATGGGGCCAGTGTAAAGGCGCTCTTCAGGTACTAAGCACCGCACTGAATTAAAAATTAGAAATTCAAAATGATGAATGCCACCAAATAGCGGTTTTGCTTACATTTAAACGGCTATTTGAATCAGGTACAAAAAAGGGACGGCTACAGCAGCTGTCCCTTTTTTGATTTAAAAATGCGATATTGCACATGCGGCGGCGTTTGCCGTTAAAACCATTGCAGATGAAGCTCCACTTTACAGACGGCCTTAACTTTGTTTCGAAGCTTACTCCCTTGCGCATGCTGAATGCCGCACAGGTGGTGGGCAGTTACATATGGTCGCGCGTGTCGGGTAAGGCCAGGCATTGGGGTCAGCCGCTGAGCATCTCCTTTGAGCCCACTACCTCCTGTAACCTGCGTTGCCCCGAGTGCCCCAGCGGCCTGCGCTCCTTTACGCGCCCTACCGGCATGCTCGACGATACACTCTTTAAACATACCATCGACCAACTGCACCAGCGCCTGCTGTACCTTATCTTTTATTTTCAGGGAGAACCTTACCTGCACAAAAACTTCCTGCACCTGGTGCAGTATGCCGCCAGCAAAGGCATTTATACCGCCACCTCTACCAACGCCCACTACCTGACCGATGAAGTGGCCCGCCAGACCGTGGAGTCGGGCCTGGACCGCCTGATTGTGTCGATAGACGGCACTACGCAGGAAACCTACGCGGCCTATCGGGTGGGCGGAAAGCTGGAGAAAGTGCTGGAAGGTACCCGGAATGTGGTAAAATGGAAGAAAAAACTGAAAGCAAAAACACCGCACATCATGTTTCAGTTTTTGGTTGTAAAGCCCAACGAGCACCAGCTCAACGATGTGAAAGCGCTGGCAGCAGAGCTTGGCGTGGACGAAGTGGTGTTTAAAACAGCGCAGATCTATGACTACGAAAACGGCTCTCCGCTAATTCCTACCATAGATTATTATTCGCGGTACAGCAACAACGGCAACGGCACATATTCGGTTAAAAACAAGCTGCTGAACCATTGCTGGAAAATGTGGCATTCCTGCGTTATTACCTGGGATGGCCTGGTAGTGCCCTGTTGCTTCGACAAGGACGCGGAGTACCGCATGGGCGACCTGAAGGCAGCGCCGTTCAGCAGCGTGTGGCGCGGCAAAAGCTACCAGCGCTTCAGGCAGTCGTTGCTGCGGTCGCGGTCGGAGGTGGAGATGTGCCGCAACTGCACCGAAGGCACCAGGGTGTGGGCGTAAAGACCTTACGATTAAGGTTTAAGAGTTATGAGCTAGGAGTTTTTTATTCACAAATCCGCTCATGTGCGCCATCGTAACTTCTTCTTCTCCATCTTCTCATCTCCAATTCTGCAAATTTTAAATTAGCACTTCAACCAAATAATTCTAATCAAAAAGCCCCTCGTGAGCTTTATGCAGCTCACAAGGGGCCGATACCCATGGGGCGGAGTTTCTGGCTACGCACTTCTTGTGTTCAGGTGTCTCAGACTAGTGCCTTTGCTTCACAGAAACAATATTGACGGAATGCAAATTTTCAGAGTTTGCGTCAGCCACTTCACTCAGTAAGGAGAACACTATTCTAAATATTCTAACATTTTGTGAGGTCCTTGGGTAGGTGCCCTATAGAAAGGTCCAGACAGAAATATATGGCGTCCTGTTGAAAGAGCAGCAGCAGTTCCGGAGGGGCTTTTTGATTAGAATAATTGAATTAGGCACTTAGTTAATAGCCAATAGTGCCTTCTTTAAAAAATTACCAAACTACTGGTTTTGAGGACCACCCTCAATGTGTATATTGGTTTAACACTGGCTCTGAGATTTTATGTTAAATATTTGATTTATAGCTATTTGAATCTTATTAAACAAGTGCCTAATTCAATAGAATAATTTGGTTAATGTGCTAATAAATGATCTGGAGAGGTGAATCGGGGCTGCAGTATGGCCCATAAACGACAAAGGGCCGAATCAACTCCGGCCCTTTGTGTTTATTTGTCGTTCTTGTCGAGATTTTTGCCCATGTCCTCTATCTGCTTCATAAAATTCTCTATCCTCTCGTCGGCATAAGGCCCGTACGAGTTGGTGATAGTGCCTTTTATGCCTTCAGTAGTTTCGATCACATACAGGATAGACATGTCGTCCGGGTTGCTTTCGCCTTCAAAGCGGTAGAAGTCTACTATTCGAACTTGGTCTGGGGTAAATGTCTTTTTATCGTCCATTGTCGCCAGACGTCCGTCTTCCGTCACTTTAAAGTCGAGGGTGCAGCCGTCTTTTCTTAGCCGGTTCAGCACATTCACCAGGGATCTTTCTTCAACTTTATCTTGCATAGCTTTTTGGTTTAAATTGATGTCGGTTGTCAAGTATAAACCTATACGCAAAAAAGGCTGAAGGATACAGTTTTCGGCAAGAAATCCTGCAATTGCCGCCTTATCATGGCCGCGGCCTTACCGGGCCAGCTTCTTCTGCTCGAGTTCCTTCTGTATTTTCTTGAAATCGATGGAAGAGCAGGCGCTGCCGCATCCTTTGGCGCAGCTGCCCCCTTTTGTGCTGAAGCTTCGGTACAGCAGGCGCGCCATATACGCTGCGGCCACTAAGAACAATACTAAAATGATTATTTCCTGCATTTGGCTTACTGGTTATAAGTTATTGCTTGTTAGTTGTTAATGTTTCTTTCTTGCTGGAATTAGCCATTCAAAACCAGCAATCGGCACCCCTCAATTAACAACTAAAAAGGCGGCAAAAAAGTTTACATCAGGGCTACTGCCAGAACTCGTTGATGGTGTCTTTTATCTGCTGGTGCACATGCCCGTTGCTGCCGATAATTTCTTTCCCGAATAAAAAGTCATCGCCGTCGCCGAACATCGACACCTGGCCGCCTGCCTCCTGCACCAGAATAATGCCGGCTGCCACATCGTAGGGCTGCAGGTTGTACTCAAAGAACGTTTCGGCGCGGCCTGCTGCCACGTAGGCCAGGTCGAGGGCGGCCGAGCCGAGCCTGCGGAAACCATGCGAGCGGGCCATAAAGGCATGCAGGATCTCGAGGTACTGCTTCGCCCTCGTCTCCTCGTAGTACGGAAAGCCGGTAATGACCAGCGACTGCCCCAGCTCCGTGATGTCTGATACTTGCAGGCGTTTGCCGTTGCAGTAGGCGCCTCCTCCCTTATAGGCCCAAAAGCACTCGTCCTGCATAACGCCGTACACCACGCCGGCCACTATTTCATTGTATTCCATCAGGCCCACGCTTACCGAGAAGAGCGGCAGGCCGTGCGTAAAGTTGCTAGTGCCGTCGAGCGGGTCTATTACCCAGTTGTAGCGTTCCTGGCGGGTGGTGTCGGTTCCTTCTTCGGTTATAAAGCCGGCCTCTGGCAACACTTTGCGCAGATCCTCCACCAGCATCTCCTCGGCCTGCTTGTCTACATAGCTCACCATGTTGGCAAAGCCTTTCATTTCGATGTGGGCGCGGTCGAAGGTCTCGGCTTCCTGCCGGATAAAGGCACCGGCTCTCTTGGCGGCTATATTTAACTCCTGTGTTAGTTGCTGAAGGTTCATGTTGTTACTTTTTGTTTAGTTCGAGAAAACCATACCATGTACGCAGACCGCAGCCCGATGGTGAGCACCAGCGGCAGAAACGAGGCATGGAACTGTTGTGGCCACCACAGCCAGCCCAGCACCAGCACAGCCGCTATTACCGCTGTTATGGCCAGGTAAGCCACCACCCATTTCGGGAAGCTGTTCCGCAACAGGTAGACGAAGATAAGAAGATGCGTGGGGATAGCCCACAAAAGGTTATAATTATCGGCGGTGCCCTGGTGGTCGGTGGCCACCCAGAGCAGCAGCAGCGCCAGCCCCAGCAGACCAAAGAGCAGGTACAGGATGGTATCGAAAGCTTTGCTCCAGTTGCGCTTGCGGTAGTTGATAAATGTCAGGGCAACGGCTGTAGCAAAGAGCAGCCACCAGAACACCGTAGGCGTAAACAGGCTGAGGCTCTCCTCTGCATGCTTCTTCTCGTACACGACCTGCATTTTTCCGGCCAGGGGCACGGCCTTGCCATTTTGCTGAATAGTGGCATTGGCCAACCCCTCTGACAGGTAATCGGGCAGGAACATGTACTCGTACGGTGTGGCGGTGCGGTCTATGCGCGAACCCAGGCCCAGGTCTATCCCGAAATCTCCCCAGGGCTGCGGGTCCAGATACAGGTCGGTCAGGTTCCGGAACGACATGTTTTTGTCGAGGTGGGCGAGGTTGAACTGGATCTGGTTCGGGAAGGTGGCCTCTATGCCATCCCGGATGCGGGTGGCGCAGTTATCGAAAAAGAAGTCGTAGAGGTAGAACTGGTTTTCGGGCAGGTAATTGTTTGTCAGGAAATCCCAGTATTGTTGCTTCTGCTCCGGCGTAAAGTTCAGCACCTGCTCGTACACGCCCCGGTTATCGGCCACATAGGCATACACAAAATCCTGGAAGTAGGCAGCCGAGAGCTTGTAGTTGAGCTTGCCCTGCGCGAACTTCAGGTAAAAGTTGGGCTCGTTAAAATCGAAGGTGCCGTAGTTAAAGATAATGTCCATGCCGGTGCTCGGGTCGTTTACCCGCACGGCGCTGTGGCCGAAGGTGGAGTAGAGTTCTTCGCCGCTGGAGCAGGTTATCAGGCTTATTTTGGCCTCGGGTGATAAGCGGATGCCGGTAAACTGGGCCTGCGCCTGTAGCTGTACCAACAGGAGGAACAGCGCCAGCCAAAGCCCCTTTAAATAGTTAGTCATGATCGTTTTTACTGTTTTTTTGCTTTCCTTCGGCTCCTGCCACCACCAATACAAACTCTCCTTTAATGGCTTTTGTTGTGAACAGCTGCACCAGTTCCTCCAGCGTGCCGTTTACCGTCTCCTCAAACATCTTCGATATTTCACGTGAAACAGATGCCATGCGCCCGCCTCCGAAGTATTCCTGGAACTGCGTGAGCGTTTTGAGCAGGCGGTGCGGCGACTCATAAAAGATCATGGTGCGCTCTTCGGTGGCCAGGCTGAGCAGGCGCGTCTGGCGGCCTTTTTTCAGGGGCAGAAATCCTTCGAAGGTGAATCGGTCGGTGCTGAAACCGGACTTGACCAGGGCGGGCACAAAAGCCGTGGGGCCTGGCAGGCATTCCACCTTCAGGTCGTGCTTGAGGCACTCGCGCACCAGAAAAAAGCCCGGGTCCGAAATGCCCGGCGTGCCCGCATCCGATACCAGCGCCATCACCTCTCCCGCCTTCAGGCGATCTACCAGGTGGGCCGTAGCCTTGTGCTCGTTGTGCAGGTGGTGGCTGTGCATGCGCTTGTCGATGCCCAGGTGCTGGAGCAGCTTGCCGCTGGTGCGGGTATCTTCGGCCAGTATCACATCTACCTCCTTCAGCACCCGGATGGCACGCAGCGTGATGTCCTCGAGGTTGCCGATGGGCGTGGGCACTAAATACAGATTGGTTTTTTCAGGTTCCTGCATGCGGCAAAGATACTTCAGATAAGTTAGAAAGTTAAAGAGTTAGAAGGTTGGAAAGGTATTTCAGATAAGCTAAAAAGTTAAAGAGTTAAAAAGTTATATAATGTTTTGAAGGCCTGTAAGGCAAGAATGAATTATGCTAATGAAAATCGCCCTCCGGAGGCGCTGCTGCTGTTGATAAATGTCTGATTCAGATAGATGAACTTTCTAACTTTTACCTTTCTGACTTCCAAAATTAGAATAGATTTCATCGATTCGCTTCGCCAGTTTATGGTCGCGGTTGGTTACGGTGTTGCCGGCGCTGTGGGTGGTGAGCTCTATGTCTACCTGGTTGTACATGTTGCTCCACCAGGGGTGGTGGTCCATTTCTTCGGCTGCCTCGGCTACGGCATTCATAAACGCCATGGCCTCTTTAAAGTCCTTGAACTTGAGGCTGCGTCTGAGCTTATTGTCTTCTTCTTTCCACATAATTATAATTGTTAATAGCTGTATAGTGTCCTGAACAGGAGCACAATTATTCAAATGAAAATGACCCTCCAGAGGTTCTGCCGCCGCCGCTCTTGCAGAACTCTCTGCCTCTTATACTTTTTAGCTTAAAACAGCTGTCTACCTTTCTAACTCAAAACAACTTTCTAACTTAAAAAACAAGCCTGGCGTATAGTTTAAAGGCTGCGACAGTGGCATGTGTAACCTAAAACTATGAAAACGATGGACAAAAAACCGAAATCAGTGCCGGCACAGGAACAGGATGTGCAACCCGGCAAAGAACACGAAATGACGCCAAAGCCGGAGTATATCCGGAAAACGTATAAAGGCAGCGATAAGTTAAAAGACAAAGTGGCCCTGATAACCGGCGGCGACAGTGGCATTGGCCGTGCCGTGGCTGTGCACTTTGCCCGCGAAGGTGCCGATGTGGCCATCGTGTACCTCAACGAAGACAAAGATGCCCAGGATACTAAAAAGCTGGTGGAGAAAGAAGGCCGCAAGTGCACCATTATTGCCGGCGATATCGGTGAGGAGGCTTTCTGCAAGAAAACTGTGGAGCAGGTGGTAAAGGAATTCGGCAAGCTCGATGTGCTGGTCAACAACGCCGCCGAGCAGCACGAGCAAACCGACCTGCGCGATATTTCCGAGAAGCAGCTCAAGCGCACCTTCCAGACCAACATCTTCTCGATGTTCTACATGACCAAGGCCGCCCTGGAGCACATGAAAGAAGGTGCCGCCATTGTGAACTCTACCTCCATTACCTCCTACCGTGGCAGCAGCCACCTCATGGATTACGCCTCCACCAAAGGCGCCATCACCTCCTTTACCCGCTCGCTCTCCTCTAACCTGGCCGAGAAAAATATACGGGTAAACGCCGTGGCGCCAGGCCCGATCTGGACACCGCTTATCCCCGCCTCCTTCGATGCCGAAAAAGTAAAGGAGTTTGGCTCTGAACAGCCTATGGGGCGCCTGGGGCAGCCATCGGAGGTAGCGCCGGCCTATGTTTTTCTGGCCTCCGAAGATGGCTCTTATGTAACCGGCCAGGTGATCCACGTAAACGGCGGCGAGCTGATAGGTTCCTAAAATTATTAAACCATCGCTCCGTAAAAGGAGTAAAACCCCTAAAGGCTGGTGCCGGTTTGCGGCTTTGGCCATTAAATCTATTCACTATGGAAAAAGACAAAGAGCAGAACGCACAGCAGCGCCGGCAGCACAATGGCAAAGGGCCGCACGACAGGCCGGTGCGTGTGATAGAAGACGATACCTCGGAGCAGGAAATGCGGGCCGGGCATATTATCCCGAACGCCGATGCGCCTAAAAACGAAAACCAGCGCGGCGGCTTCGGCAACCGCGACGGCAAAGAGGGCTACGGCTCCGATACCGCCGGCAACGGGCCATCCGCCATTGGCGTGAACGACTTTTCTGATGACGGGGTGCCGCCAAAAGATAACATGCGAACAGAAGACGAAGGCAGGGGATCTTAATGACTCTCCTGAGCTGTAATGACTATTGTATCAGGTGCTGGCGGAGCCTTGCCAAAGGCTTTGTCGGGCGCTTTTGTTTAACTAAAAAAGAAGGAGGACGTTATGCCATCATATAAGCATACCCAGCCCGGTGGGGAAAACGCCGGAAACCCAAGCGGAACAGGGCAATCAAAGGCAGGTGTTAAGCCTGTAGATCCGAACCAAACCCGGTCGGAGCACGATGAACTGGAGGATAAGTACACCGACGGTCCGGATGAGCCAGGACAAAACGTGAAAACCAATAACCCGAACCGGAACCTGAATAAGCCGGATATCGATAAAGGAAAGTATAATTAGAAATTTTTAGTATATTTCAACAGGAATAGCACTTGCTCCGGCAGGTGCTATTTTTTGTATCAGCTAAATTTACAGCGGCAGCACCCAAAGCAGGCGGCCGTATACTTGTGTAAGAGCTAACCAACCCCTATGGCCCGTTACGCCCTGACAGATATCCATGGTTGCGCCAGCACCCTCAAAGCCATGGTCACACAGCAGCTTCGTCTTCGCAAAGACGATGAGTTGTATATATTAGGCGATCTGGTAAACAAAGGCCCCGACAGCAAAGGCGTCATCGATTATATCATTCACCTCCGCAAGCAGCACTACCAGCTAAAGTGCCTGCGCGGCAACCACGACCAGATGCTGCTGCAGGCCGCCCGCACCGGCGAGAGCGCCCTGAAACTGCCGCAGGAGGAGAAGGAAATGCTGCTGACCAACTTCGGCATAAAAGATATCACGCACCTCCCTGACAGGTACTTCAATTTTCTGGGCAGCCTGCCGTTTTACCTCGAGCTGCCCGACTATTTTTTGGTGCACGCCGGCTTCGATTTTAAGCACGACGATATCTTCAGAGATACAGATGCCATGATGAACATCCGTAACTACAAAGTAGACTGGAGCAAGGTGTCGAACAAGCGCCTGCTGCATGGCCACACTCCCACGGCCCTGCACGCCATTAAAAAAGCCGTGGCGCACGAAGAGCCCCAGATAAACCTCGATGCTGGCTGCGTGTATTACAAAAATGCCGCCTTTGGCAACCTGGTCGCCCTCGACCTAGATAGCTACGCGCTCTTTGTGCAGTCTAATGTAGATCGGCCTTACCTCAACGGCCGAAAGTAGGGCAAAGTTTAAGCTGCCGGGTATCAAAAAAAGAAGTTATTTGTCTCCTTTTTCGTCCCTGCCCGTATACGGCCATTTTACAGCTGGTATACCTTAGGCGCATGCAAACATGGTCTGTCGCATATTAGACGGAACAGCAGCAGGGGCCTCTGGAGGGCATTTTTGATTAGCATAATTAGGGTTTCCTGTCAATAGCTTCTTCTCAAACCAACCTGACCAGCCGTACCTGAAGGCGCCTGGAAATTAGTACAGGTTTGAGCGCAAAGCCTGTAAAGCTCAGACGTGGCGAGCTTGGTTCTAAAAAGATTTGTCTATTGCCGCTGCAGTTGTGAACCCTGCTTAAACATTGCCAGCAGCAGCAGCCGAGTAGCCGATATCCCTTAAATCAGGTATGGTAAAAAATAACGTTTTATTTATTTTATTGTAAAATAATGTTACAATATTCAGGCATATGATTTTAAATGTTTTTTTAAATATGAAATTTTGCCTTACCTTTAGTGCCATTATGAGTTGTTTAATAGCAAGAACGAATATTAAAGTTATAACTTTAATATAACACAGGTCTCCTACTCTTTCTCTGCCTTCGTCCTGAAAATATGGCTGGGATAGATGGACAGATGTAAGTGATTCTGCGTAAGCATATTACAGGAGATTAGCTGCTCTGGCAGTTGTAATAAACAATAAAGTAGTAACCCAACATACCAGTTAATGGCACCGGATTTTGTTTTCTGCCACAGATGAGGCAGAAGAGAGAGTCAGGGCTATTGTTATGATGTTACCCATTCTGAATACTAGAATATTTTAATTTTTTAATTTTATGAGACAAACTTTTACTCTCTCTTTTAAAAACTTTCTAATTCCGCTGCTCCTGCAGGTGGTGCTGGCGCTCAGTGTGGTAGTGCCGGGGTATGGGCAGGCGACACGTGTTACTGTTTTTTCTGAAACAATGGGAACTGTGCCATCTGCTTCTGCGAGTCCATTATCTGGTGTTGATGTACATGAAAGAGAAAACCGTTTTGATAACGACAATGCCACTATGACTGGTAGTGGGGCTGTTAATGCCTCATTTCCATCAGGTGGTGCATATACAGGTGCTTCCGGAAATAATAATGTAATTGTTGCTGGGCCTACAGGTTTTTTTCAGATTACAGGCATCAATACAACGGATCTTGAAGGTATACAACTTTCATTCGGAATTAGAAAAGGAACTGTGTCTGCTACAGGTACAGACCTTGCTCTTCAATATAGTGTGGATGGCGGAAATAATTGGAGCACCCCTCTTTCATTTGGCTCTTTAGGATCGGCAACTGAGTGGGAATATAAGCAAGTGTCAGAAGGGTCAATACCTTCTGTTCAAAATCTTCTAATAAGATGGCAGAAAACTTCTGGCAATACCCAATATAGAATCGATGATATTTTAGTTACTGGTATACCTGTAGAAACATCTTCGCCTTCTATTACTAGCTTTACACCTACCAGAGGAGGCATTGGAACCACAATAACAATAATAGGTACCAATTTGCAAGATATAACTGAAGCTATTTTCTTAGAAGATTTTTCTCCTTTAGAGTTTGTTTCAGCTAGTGCTACCGAAGCAGTTTTCAATGTAGTTGAAGGAGATTTTGAATCTTCCCAATTGGCATTATATACAAGTGGGGGCGAAGAAATTGTTAGCGAAGGTTTTTTTGAACTCGTAGCTCCAATAATTGATGATTTTACTCCAAAACAAGGTCCGATAGGTACACAAGTTCTAATAACGGGAGAAAACTTAGAGACTACTAACGAAGTTACGTTTGGCGGTGATATAACTGTAGCTCCTGATTTTGTAGCGGAAGATGGATCGGCAGTTATCGTTACTGTGCCGGAAGGCGCAGTAACTGGAGCAATTGTGCTATCTACAGATATTGGTATAATAGCTACATCAGCTGACTTTACTGTACAAGGCCCCACTATAACTTCGTTTGATCCTGTTGCAGGTGCTGTCGGAACATTAGTAACTATACAAGGCACCAACTTGCTTTCTACTTCTGTGGTAAGATTTGGTGGAGGCGTTGAAGCACAGCCAGAAACCACTTCTGATGGCACAGTGACTGTTTTGGTGCCAACTGGTGCACTAACAGGGGCGCTTGAGGTTGTAACAGGCATTGGTAACGCTACGAGTGATGATATCTTTACGGTTCATAGACCTAGTATATCATTTATATTTCCAACTAGCGCGCGAGTAGGTGCTACCATAGCTGTCAATGGCTCAAGACTTAATATCGGAGGCACACCAACTGTAGTTTTCTCAGGAGGTGTGGTGGCTGATAGTGTGACAAGTAACACAGGCGGAACACAACTGCAGGTTGTTGTTCCGATAGGTGCACAAACGGGTCCTATCACAGTTACTACAACAGAGGGAACAGCCACCTCTCCAACATTTACGGTGTTTACACCAGTCATTACAATTACCGGTACTTTACAACCATTTTCAGCGGTAGTAGGTACTGCTTCATCATCTCAGACTTACTCAGTTTCTGCCGTGAACCTTATGACTAACATGGTTATCACTGTGCCGGCTAATTTTGAGATTTGGAGACCTAATGCTGGCGTGTGGGATGTAACAAGAACCCTTATCCCAAATGCCCAGGGGAGTATTGCAAGTACTTCCATAATTGTAAGATACAATCCTGCCGCAGTCGGATCTCATGGCGGCAATATTACGCATGTGGCAAATAATGGAGATGTAATCGCTACACTGTCAGTATCAGGAACAGCAGAAGCCGCCCTCTCCGTTACCAGTGTTTCTCCGGGTAGCAGCAGAATAGGCCAGACAATTGTGATAACCGGTACACGCCTTAATGCAGGTACTGCCGGCACTCAGGTAACATTTAATGATGTAAACGGACAACCAGTAGTTGCTGAAATTACTTCTCTTTCTGCCACAAGCATGAATGTTGTAGTTCCTGTAACTGCGGCATCAGGCACCATAACTGTAACAACCTCAGAAGATGTGGTAGCGTGGGAAAACTTTATTGTGCTCAGACCGGAAATCATACTTTCTGGTACGCTGGTTCCATTCGAGACAAATGCCGGGGTGGCGTCAGCACCACAGCAGTATACGCTATCAGGTGTGAACCTGGTCGAAGGTGTATCTGTTACAGCGCCGACTAATTTCCAGGTTTCTTTAACTGAAACAGAAGGCTATGTGTCGTTGCTGGAAGTGCCACTGACAAACGAAACGGATGGAAGCCTGGCTGCCACAACTGTTTATGTCAGATATTTGCCTGCAGCACAAGGTACAGACAATGGTAGTATCAATCACGTATCGGAAGGCGCCAGTGCAAGCCTGGAAGTGTCGGGTGTAGCCGGTGCTCCTATTGCAGTTACCAGAATATCACCGACCAGCTCCAGAAAAGGCTTGACCGTAACCTTGACCGGAACCGGGCTCGATGCGGGTACGCCCATCGTAACATTCGCGGGCGACGCTGTAGCTACCATCGTGAGTTCATCAGCCACAGAAATTAAGGTAACAGTACCAGATGAAGCCCAATCAGGCCCTATCGCCGTAACGGTTGGTGGAACAACGGTATACTCTCCTGAATTCACAAGGCTGTTCCCTGTCGTATCTGCATCACAAACCACCCTGTCGGTTTTCACGGCGGAAGCTACACAAACTTCGGCTCCCCAGTCTTACACCGTATCGGGCACGAATCTCTCACAAAGAATTATGATAACGGCTCCGGAGCACTTCCAGATAGCCAGAGCAGAAGCAGGACCTTATTCCAGCACCATAGGAATCGGGATCGACATAGGTAATGGAGTTGCAACAGCTACAACGATTTTCGTAAGGTATGCCCCTCAGGCAGAAGGAGAGCACACTGGGTTTATCATCAACGAGTCCAGCGGAGACACCCTGAGAATTGCGGTACAAGGAACTGCCGCTCCTCTGCCGGTAGAACTGGTATCCTTCACAGCCGAGCAAAAAGGTGCTGCTACCTTGCTCAAGTGGGTAACCGCTTCCGAAACAGACAACTCCCACTTCGAAGTAGAGATGTCAGCTTCGCCGGAGACAGGCTTTACGACCGTAGGAACTGTGAAGAGCAAAGTAGTGAACAGCAGCATCACCACCCGATACGAGTATACGCACCAGGTGCGGAATGCCGGCACTTACTACTACAGACTGAAGCAGGTGGACCTCGATGGCACACATGCGTACAGCAACGTTATTGTGGTAGCGTCTAAAGGAGTAGCTGCAAATGCCGTAACAGTGGCACCAAACCCGCTTATTCCTGATTCTAAAATTATCGTAGAGGCAGCCAGCAGCGGCAAAGCGATCATGCGCCTTACCAGCATGACGGGCCAGCAGGTTTACTTCAGAGAAGTAGAAGTAACAGCAGGGCCAAATGAGTTCGCCCTGCCATACTACGACAAGCTGCAAAGCGCTGCCTACATACTCACGGTAGAGCTAAACGGAAAAGTGATTTCGACCAAGGTGGTGAAGCAATAGCACCTACCCTGGCAACAAAAGATCCCGGCGCCGAAAGTGCCGGGATCTTTTGTTTTATAGCCCTCCAATAACCAATTCAGGGAGGCGCGGCAGCAGAAGCTCGGGAGGGCAGTTTTTATTCAGATAATTGCTGGTTATTTGTTTTTTGTTGTTGAATGGTTGAGGAGGATATTTGAAGAGGAACCTCAAAACACATTGCAACTCTTAACTCATAGCTCTTAACTTTAGAAGAGCCCTGTTTCTCAAAAGGCCTCGCGAGGGCCAGTTTCATTAGAATAATTCCTGCGAAGCCGTAAACCTCGCAGCGTCTTTTGCGGCCCTTTCTCCGCAATAGCAGATTGGTATGGCCACGATTTTTTTAGGATTATCTACTTAAAATCTGCAAACATTGGTTTATTCAGGTGCAAAGCTTAATTTTGAAACCTATAACAGCAACCAAAGTAGCAATGCAAAAGGACACAGCCATTTTTGACTTAATTGCCAAAGAAAAAGCACGCCAGACTCATGGCATCGAACTAATCGCCTCCGAAAACTTTGTGTCGGAGCAGGTCATGCGGGCCATGGGCAGCGAAATGACCAACAAGTACGCCGAAGGCCTCCCGGGTAAACGCTATTATGGTGGCTGTGAAATTGTAGATCAGGCGGAACAACTGGCCATAGATCGTGCAAAAGAACTTTTTGGAGCCGTATGGGTAAACGTGCAGCCGCACTCCGGCGCGCAGGCAAACGCAGCTGTCATGCTGGCCGTCTTAAACCCCGGCGACAAAATCCTGGGCTTCGACCTGTCGCATGGCGGTCACCTGACCCACGGTTCGCCTGTAAATTTCTCCGGTAAAATATACAAGCCATCTTTCTACGGGGTGGAGCAGGAAACCGGCCTGATCGATTTCAGCAAAGTGGTGGAGATCGCACGTCGGGAGCAGCCAAAGCTGATCATCTGCGGCGCTTCTGCCTATTCGCGCGAGTGGGACTACAAAAAGCTGCGCGAAGCCGCCGACGAGGTGGGCGCGCTCCTGCTGGCCGACATCTCGCACCCGTCCGGCCTGATTGCACGCGGCTTGCTGAACGATCCGTTTGAGCATTGCCACATCGTAACCACCACTACCCACAAGACCCTGCGCGGCCCAAGAGGCGGCATGATCATGATGGGCAAAGACTTTGAGAACCCATTTGGCCTCAAAACTCCAAAAGGCGAGACACGCATGATGTCGTCGTTGCTGGATGGCGCCGTGTTCCCTGGCACACAGGGCGGCCCGCTGGAGCACGTGATCGCTGCCAAAGCCGTTTCTTTCTTCGAAGCCCTTTCTGACGATTACCTGAGCTATGTGCAGCAGGTGCAGCAAAACGCACAAGCCATGGCCAAAGCATTCGTATCGCGCGGCTACGACATTATTTCCGGTGGCACCGACAACCACATGATGCTGATCGACCTGCGCTCCAAGGGCCTTACCGGCAAATTGGCCGAGAATGCCTTGGTAAAAGCAGACATTACCATCAACAAAAACATGGTTCCTTTCGACGATAAGTCTCCTTTCGTTACCTCTGGCATGCGTGTAGGAACGGCCGCTATCACGACCAGGGGCCTCAAAGAAAACGACATGGAGCGTATAGTGGAGCTGATCGACCAGGTGCTGATGAACAACGAGAACGAAAGCACCCTGCAGTCGGTACGCAAAGAGGTGAATAGCTGGATGGAGCAATACCCGCTCTTCGCCTACTAAAAAACGGAAGTGCTGAGGAGCCTTAATCAATGAATAAGCCTAATATGGAGGAAGAGCCACAGGAGATGTCCTTTGTGGACCATCTGGAGGAGTTAAGATGGCACATTATCAGGTCGCTCAGTTCTATTCTGGTATTTGCGATTATCGCCTTTCTGGCCAAAGGCTTCGTGTTTCATGATATTATACTGGCTCCTTCGCGCACCGATTTCCTGAGCTACAGGTTTTTGTGCGAGTTAGGCGAGCGGATTGGCTCTGATGTGCTCTGCATTACCGATCTGGGCTTTACGATTCAGAGCAGGCAGATGAGCGGACAGTTTGCCATGCACATTATGGTGTCGCTGGTGCTGGGGCTGGCCTGCGCGTTTCCGTATGCGTTCTGGGAGATCTGGCGCTTTGTGAGCCCGGGCCTCTACCCGGAGGAGCAGAAAAACTCCAGAGGGGCCGTGTTCTTTGTGTCGGTGCTGTTCATGTTAGGGCTCCTGTTTGGCTACTATGTGGTGTCGCCGATCTCGATCAACTTTCTGGCCAGCTACCAGGTAGACCCCTCGATCCTGAATGAGTTCGACCTGTCTTCGTACATCTCCACGCTCACCACGCTCTGCCTGGCCTGCGCCATCATGTTCCAGCTACCGGTGGTTGTCTATTTCTTCACCAAAGCCGGTCTGCTCACACCCGAGATCATGAAGCTGTACCGGCGCCACTCCATCATTATTATTCTGGTGATTGCGGCCATCATTACACCGCCTGATATCATCAGCCAGCTGTTGATAGCGATGCCCCTGTTAGTACTCTACGAAGTAAGCATCAGGGTTTCGAGCTCTATCCGTAAAAGAGATTTAAAGCGATTAAACCAAAACGATACCATCTAAGATTATGGCCTATAAAATAGCAATCGGCGGTGACCACGCAGGGTTTGCGTACAAAGGTATGCTCACAAAAGTGTTGGAGGCAGATGGTCATGAACTAAAAGATTTCGGCCCCTATACCGGCGAGTCGTCCGACTACCCGGACTTTGTGCACCCACTCTCGAAAGCAGTGGCAAACCAGGAGTTCGATTATGGCATACTGGTGTGCGGCAGCGGCAACGGCGTGGCCATTACAGCCAACAAGTACCCGGAAATACGCGCAGCACTGTGCTGGAAGCCCGAGCTGGCGCAACTGGCACGCGGCCACAACAACGCCAACGTGCTCTGTATCCCATCCAGGTTCGTGTCGGAAGAGGAAGCCGTAGAGATGATGCGCGTTTTCCTGTCTACTGACTTTGAAGGCGGTCGCCACCAGACAAGAGTCAACAAGATCACGAACTGCTAAGTAGAAGCTGTAGTAGCCGTAGAAACATTAAACATCAGGAGCGCGGGCCAATAGGTCCGCGTTTTCTGTTTAGGGCCCATATAAGGAGCAGCAGAGCCTCTGGAGGGGCTTTTTCATTAGAATAATTCCTGCTACAGACTCCTGTTCTGTTTTCCCTGCCTTTTGTAAACAGCAGGAGCGTCAGTGGCTTCGTAGGCATCAAAAACAGTGGGCAACTTATATTTCAGCTCTGGCATAAGCCCAACTTGGTCAATAATGTACTCCGGCGATTCTTTTTGGAAATTCTGATACAGCGCAAACACTGCCTCATAGTCCTTTAGCCAGCCAAAATGCCGCTGCGACAGCTTCCAGTTCAGGTAAGGCGTTGCGATTTTGTTGTGTATGTAATACCTGATGTCGTTGCCGAGCACGAGCACTGAGGTGCCCTTAATTGATTGTGGAGGCGAGTCAGGCAAAAGGATCCCGGATTCGTCGATCTTGACCCATGCACTTACGCCCAATGGCTGCCGGTAGCGCAGCAGCACAACCCCGGCCAGCATCACCAGGTAAATCAGGGTGATGACCCAGGGTTTCATGCGGCTGGTAAACAAAAACTCGCTGAAGTAGGCAATCGGCGGGAGCAGCACCAGAAACAAAGCCGCCGACACCTCATCGCGGGAGATAATGACCATGAGGCTGACCATGAGCCACACCACCATCAGCTGCTGAAACTTTACCTGGAACACGAGCCGCTGCGGCAGCGAGAGCATACTGAACAGCGACAGGGCCAGCACCAGCACCGGCAGCACGAGCAGCTTGGCAAGGTCGGCCGGCGGGATCAGGAACGAAACCTCGAACTGCCAGGGCCGGAGCAGGTGCAGCTCCAGAAAGTTGCTCACCGTGCCGGTAAACAGGTAATAGCTCAGCAGCATGGCATACGGAAAGGCAAACCCGCACAGCATCAGCAGCGAGCTGCGGAAGGTGGCCGAAGCAAAAAATATAATAGCGAACAGCCCCATGAGCAGAAACAGCGCCAGCGGCAGAAAGCTGAGCGCTGCCAGCCCCAGCATAAACCCCCCGATAAACAGGCGGCTGTTATCCAGCCCCTCCCGCGATAAGGTTATAAAGTAGGGCAAAGAGAGAATAACAAAGGTGTAGCCGATGAGCAATGGCGTGAGCATCTCAAACTCGAGCGTAAGGCAGCCAAGCGTCAGGTACACCAGGGCCGGCAGGTAGTTTTTTTCCTGGTACACTTTGTTCCGGATCAGGGTCGTGTTCAGGGCCAGTGCCTGCGCCAGCAGAAGCGCCGTGGCCACCAGCCGGTAGGTGAGGTAGGAGCGGCCCGCCACCACATCTATGGTCCAGTACACCAGGGCTGACAGCGGGGCCGTGCTGTCGTAGATTTCGCGGTACATGGCAAACCCGTCGGCCATACGCTCGCCTACCAGCATAAAGTTAAGTTCCGGCACTGTGGCAGGAATACCTAGTAAGATAAGCGGAACACGTATGGCCAGGTAAAGTAAAACCAGCAGGATCAGTCGGGAAGGCAGTATGCTTCTGAAGTAACTAATCAAGAGATTATAGAGTTAGAAAGCGAGATAAACGTGCCTTCTCCGAAATGAGTAGGTCACTTTTGGGGTAAAAATGCGAAATTAATATGATATTTGCATCTTCGTATGGAAAGTAAAAGACAACAGAAATTCTCACGCCTCATCCAGAAAGAGCTGGCCGACATCTTTCAGCGGGAGGTGCCGCACCTCTTTGCAGGCGCCTATATATCGGTGAGTGTGGTGCGCGTATCGCCCGACCTGGGGCTGGCGCGCGTGTACCTGAGCCTGCTCAAGGCCTCCAATAACGAGGCGGTGCTGCAGGAGATCAGGGTAAACACCAAAACTATTCGCCACCATCTGGCCCAGCGCATCAAAAACCAGGTGCGCGTTATCCCGGAGCTGGTTTTTTACCTCGACGACAGCGCCGAGTATGCCGCCCAGATGGACAAACTGTTCTCTAACCTGGAAATTCCGCCTGCCGAAGACGATGCCGACGCAGGCGACAGTACCCCCGGAGAAGAAGACGAAGAAAACGCTACCCGATAGTTTTGCACCACCTTTATGCAGTATGATCCGATAAAAAGGATACTGGGCGACGTGTTCAACCAGACGCCTTTTCTGAGACGCATATTTTACCACCTGCTGGACCTGCTCCTGCTGCGGGCGTGGCATGTGCACAAGGAACTGAGCACCTGGGCCATAACGCGCAGGCACAAGCAGCAGCACATTCTCGATGCCGGCTCCGGATTTGGGCAGTATACTTACTACCTGACCAGCAAGAGCAGCAAGTGGAGCGTGCTGGCCGTAGATGTAAAGGAGGAGCAGGTATCAGACAGCAACCGGTTTTTCAGAGCCATCGACCGGCATAACGTCGTGTTCCGGATCGCTGACCTGGTGCAGTTCCGCCAGCCCAACAGTTTCGACCTAGTGCTTTCGGTAGATGTGATGGAGCACATCGAGCAAGATGTGCAGGTGTTCAAAAATATCCACGCCTCACTCCGGCCAGGGGGCATGCTCCTCATCTCCACCCCCTCCGACCAGGGCGGCTCCGATGTACACAGCGGCGACGAAACTTCTTTTATAGAGGAGCACGTGCGCGATGGCTATGGCATTGAAGAGATACACGGCAAATTGCAGCGGGCGGGCTTCCGGAGAGTGGAGGCGCGTTACTCGTATGGCAAACCAGGGCAGGTTTCGTGGCGATTATCGATGAAGTACCCTTTGCAAATGTTGGGCGTATCTAAAATTTTCTTCCTGTTTTTGCCGTTTTACTACCTGGTTACCTTTCCGGTGTGCCTGCTGCTTAACTGGATAGACGTAAACAGCAAGCATGCCTCCGGCACCGGCCTCATCGTAAAAGCCTGGAAATAATTGGTTGTCGGTTATTGTTGATTGCTAAATTGTTAAATGGCTAAATTGTTATTTCAATAAGTATGATACACGATCATGAGAATAATCAACCATTAAGCAATTCAACCATTCAACCATTTAACAACCAGCAACTAACAACCAACAACTAATAAATGAATGTACCTTTTCTGATAGCGAAGCGATACTTTTTCTCCAGAAAGAAGAGGAACATCATCAGCATTATCTCCAATATAGCCATGATTGGCGTGGCTGTGGGTACGATGGCCCTGATCATTGTGCTGTCTGTGTTTAACGGCCTCGAAGACCTAATCCGGGCCATTTACAGCAGCTTCGACCCCGATCTTAAAATTTCGGTGGTGGAGGGCAAATCGTTCGAGACCGATACGGAGTTTATGAACCGCATACGGCGGACACCCGGCGTGGCGGTGGTGTCGGAGGTGATAGAAGACAATGCCCTGCTGCGCTACAACGACCGCCAGATGGTGGTGAAGGTGAAAGGCGTAAGCGAGAACTTCTTTGAGCAGAACCAGATCGATTCCGCTATTGTAGAAGGCGACTTTAACCTCTACCGCGATGATGAGTATTTTGCCGTGGTGGGGCGGGGTGTGCAGTACCAGCTCTCTATCAGGCCCTCTAACCAGTTTGTGTCGCTGCAGTTTCTGTACCCGCGCAATACCAAATTTAACCCCCTGAACCCCGAAGGCTCCTTCAACAGCCTGCCCATCAGGCCGGGCGGCGTATTTGCCATTGAGCGGCAGTACGACGACTCGTATGTGTTTGTGCCCCTGAACTTTGCCGAAGAGCTGCTGGAGTACGGCAGGAGGCGCACCTCCCTCGAAATAAAGGTGGAGGAAGGTTACAACATCGAAACAGTGAAGCGGACGCTGCAAAGTACCCTGGGAGCAGCCTTTCTGGTGCAGGACAGCGACGAACAGCATACCAGCCTGCTCCGGGCCGTGAAAGTAGAGAAGCTGTTTGTGTTCATCACGTTTACCTTTATTCTGCTCATCGCCTCCCTCAATATCTTCTTTTCCCTTTCCATGCTGGTGATCGATAAGAAAAAAGATATTGCCATACTGGCTTCTATGGGGGCTACTGCCGCCACCATCCGCAATATTTTCCTGTTTGAGGGGGCGCTGGTAGCCTTTATCGGGGCAACGTACGGTTTATCATTAGGCATGCTGGTGTGCAACCTGCAGGAGAGCTTCGGACTGGTGTCTATGGGTATGGCCACCTCCATTGTAGATTCTTACCCGGTAAAAATGCAGGTGAGCGATTTTGTGTTTACCGGCGTTGCCATCGTGGTCATCACTTTGTTAGTATCTATAAGGCCAGCCTACAAAGCCGCCTCTATGTCGGTAACAGAAAACCTATAGGCCTGCTGCCTAGCTATTTACAAATATCACAAAATAACAAGCTATAGTTAGCGAAAAGCCGTTTTTTTCTAGGAAAATAGCCGATTTAGCGTTATTTTTGATATCCCTAATTTGGCTTTTGGCATGAACGTTTACACAACCCAGCCTTTTCAGATCGTTTATTCTCTGTTCGAACACGAGTACCTGGGTTATTTGTTCGAGTCGTTTGCGGTGCAGCTCAACGGCAGGGGGCAGCTAACCCTGCAGCACCAAAACATTTCTGAAAAAAACGCCGCCGAATTTGCCTCCCGCCTCGATGCCTGCGATTTTAAGCTGATCTCCCTTATGGACCAGATTCAGCAGGATGCGGTGCTCCGGAGGTTCTCTACCAAAAGATTAAGCCCTGCAGAATTTTTCTTAAAGGTATATGACCCTGAAAAAGGCGACAAAGCCCTTCAGGAGGCAATATACGGATACGTGCAGGTGCGGATGGGCAAGATACTGAGCCTGCTGCAGGAGAAGATGACCTTTATTATGGGTAAAGACGGGGAACCGACCTGGAAACGCCTCTATATGGCTCCTGAAAAGGCCACGGTGCTTTTCCATTTTATGCGCAACGAAAACAACACCCATTACTTCCCAACCATAAAATACGAAGGTCAGAAGCTGGACTTCCAGTACAAGCACGCCAGCATGGTATGCTACGAGCCTGCCTGGCTCCTGCTCAACGACACGATTTACGGATTTGATAAACCGATAGAGGGCAAAAAGCTGCAGCCGTTCCTCAACAAGAAATTTATTCTGATTCCAAGAGCGGTAGAGGACAACTACTACAGCAAGTTTGTGGCCCCGCTGGTGGAGTCTTACGATGTGTTTGCCAAAGGTTTTGATATCCGGTCGCAGAAATACAAACCCAGCCCCTACCTCACGTTTTCGGAGCTGAAGGCCGCGCAGGCACAACCCGTAACCGGCAACGAGACGAAACCTGACCGGTTTGGCTCTCCCGATAAAATACTCTTTAACCTGTCGTTTCAGTACGGCGACCACATGGTGGAGACGCAGGAGCTGAAACGTGTGAGCGTGAGCATGGAGAAAACCCAGGACTCGTATGTGTTCCACCGCTTGATACGCGACATAAACAACGAGAAAGAGTTCATTAAGGAGCTCTCGAAGCGCGCCCTGGAAGTAAAGAACGGCAAGGCTGTGTTAGAGAAAAGCACGGCCTTCTCCTGGCTGAGCAACCACCTGCAGGAACTGGAGCAGCTCGGGTTTACGGTAAGGCAATCAGAGAAAAGCGCGAAGACCTACTTTATTGGCGAGATTTCGGTAAGCGTGGGTATTACAGAAAACAACGACTGGTTCGATATTTACGGCACCGTGCAGTTTGGCGAGTTTGAGGTTCCGTTCATAAAGCTGAAGAACCACATTCTTACCAGGAACAACGAATTTTTGCTGCCTAATGGGCAAATTGCCATTATTCCGGAAGAGTGGTTTACGCAATACATAGAGCTATTTGCTTTTTCGGAAGGCGACCAGGCCCTCACGCTGAAGAAGCATCACATGGCCCTGGTAAACGACCTGCAAAATGGCAACCTGGCTGCCGTAAGCATGAGCCGCAAGCTGGAGAAGCTCCGGGAGTTCGAAGAAATTGAAGATAAGCCCCTGCCACAGGGCTTTAAAGGAGAGTTGCGCCCTTACCAGAAGGCTGGCTACAACTGGCTGCACTTTGTGAAAGACTACAAGTTCGGGGGCTGCCTCGCCGACGATATGGGCCTTGGCAAAACCGTGCAGGCACTGGCCATGCTTCAGCACCGCAAAGAGAACGGGGCCGAGGCCGCCACCCTGCTGGTAATGCCTACTTCGCTTATCTACAACTGGCAGAACGAAGCGCAGAAGTTTACGCCTGACCTGCGCGTGCTCGCTTACACAGGCACCTACCGCGACAAAGATGTGGAGCAGTTCAGCAATTACGATGTGGTGCTCACCTCCTATGGCATTGTGCGCCTGGATGCCAACCTGCTGAAGAGCTATTACTTCGACTATATCATACTGGACGAGTCGCAGGCCATCAAGAACCCGAATTCCTATACATCGCGCTCAATACGCACCCTGAAATCGCGCTACCGCCTGATTCTGACCGGCACGCCTGTGGAGAACAGCACTATGGACCTGTGGTCGCAGATGTCGTTTATAAACCCTGGCCTGCTGGGCAGCCAGCACTTTTTCCGCAATGAGTTCCTGAAGCCCATCGAGAAAGAAAAAGATGAGCAGAAGATCCGGAAACTGCATGCCCTCATAAAGCCCTTTATCCTGCGCAGGCACAAGTCGCAGGTGGCCAAAGAACTGCCGGCCAAAATAGAGAACATCACGTTCTGTAATATGTCCAAAGAACAGGAGCATGCCTACGAAGAAACAAAGTCGTACTACCGCAACAAGATCCTGACCAACCTGGAGGAGCACGGCCCTGGCAACACGCAGTTTATGCTTCTGCAAGGGCTTACCAAGCTTCGCCAGATCGCCAACCACCCCCTCATGACCGACGAAGGTTACGAAGGTGAGTCGGGCAAACTGAAGGAGGTGCTCCGGATGACGAAGAATGTGGTTTGCAAAGGCCATAAGGTGCTAGTGTTCAGCCAGTTCGTGAAGCATCTGGAAATTATGAGGCGTGCGCTGGATGAAAGAGAAATTACCTACGCCTACCTGGACGGCAACACCAAGAACAGGCAGCAGCAGGTAGAGCGGTTCCAGACCGATAAATCGGTACAGGTATTCCTGATCTCGCTGAAAGCCGGTGGTGTGGGGCTTAACCTGACGGCCGCAGACTATGTGTTTATCCTGGACCCCTGGTGGAACCCTGCTGTAGAAGCGCAGGCAGTAGACAGAGCGCACCGAATTGGGCAGCAAAACCAGGTGTTTACCTACAAGTTTATCACGAAAGAAACAGTAGAGGAGAAGATTCTGGCGCTGCAGGGCCGCAAGATCCAGCTGGTTACAGACCTTATCAGCACCGACGAAACCGTGATGAAGAGTCTTACCAAAGAAGATATTGACAACCTGCTGAGCTAATCAGCTCTCAGATAGCAAAAGCCTCTGCCAGCAAAAACGAGCTGCAGAGGCTTTCGCTTTTGAAGTATTTCCTACTCAAAGAGCAGCAACAGCAGCAGTTGCTCGCGGGGGGCCATTTCATTAGAATAATTTGGTTGTTGATGGTTGAGAGTTGAATGGTTGAATTGTTAAAATGAATTCGACCGCTGTTTGAAGTCGCCCTGCGGGCAGGTTGGAGGAATATGCCAAATAGCAACGAAGCGATTAAACTGTGACTCGGACAGACGTTACCTTTCCAAACAGCCCAACTCATGATCCCGCTTTTATGCTAAGCGAATGTACTTTCCGCTGCTTTAGGCAGCGAGGCTAGTCGGAGACAAACCCATAGAAAAAGGGCATAATCGGCAACTAAGCCCAGCGTGGGAAGGAGGTCGTGATGACGGTATCCGGCTGATCCTCTAATTCTGATTCAGACTTAAAAGGTCCTGTGTCCTTTTAAGCAGCAACGCCTCGCGGGGGGCCATTTCATTAGAATAATTTGCAAACCTTTCTGACTTTACAATTGTTATGCAGGGCAGATAAGCCTCTACAGCTCAACAGGAACCTATACGATGCAACTGCACCTTCGCACCCAGGTTAAACAGGATTACCTGTCGGTTTTCAACGCCTTCGACGAAAGCCTGTTCCGGAAACTGTCTCCGCCTTACCCGCGTCTGAGGCTGTTGCGCTTCGATGGCAGCTACCCCGGCGATGTGGTGGAGGTGGAACTGCTGGCCGGTTTTAAATCCTTCCGCTGGACGAGCCTGATCACCGAGCGGGCAGTTACTGCATCTGAAGCTTATTTTGTAGACGAGGGGCTGGAGGTGCCTACTCCCCTGCGGCACTGGCGGCACAAGCACCTGGTAACCAAAAACGGGAATAGTGCCATTATTCACGACATCATCGAGTACCGCACCGGCAGTAAAGCCCTTGATTGGCTGCTGTACCCCCTCATGCTGTTGCAGTTTGGCAGCCGTAAGCCGGTTTATAAACGAGCCTTTAGCGGCTAACGCGAAATTTCGAGCCAGCCCTTCCAGCTTTTTTTAAGGCTGGGGCTGCTGAGGTGGTAGTAATAGGCACCATCCGGCAATTTATCGCCCGACCAGTTGTTTTGATAGTTGCTATCCTGGTAAACCAACGCTCCAGTCCTGTTAATCACTTTCAGCTCACAGTTTGGCACCAGGTTCCGGATTACAAAAAAGTCGTTCAGGTTGTCGCCATTGGGGGTGATGATGTTGGGTATTACCAGCTCGTCGCAAAAATTCTGAACAGTCAGCGTTCTGGAGGCGGTGCAGCCAGTGTTATTTTCTACAGCAATCGTATAGGTGCCGGCCTGGCTTATCCTGATCATATGATCTTCCTGTACAACTCCGTTCAGGCTGTATGTAGCTCCTGCAGGTCCGGCTGCAATTTCCAAGGCTCTGAGGCTGGCTTCACAAATTATAGTGTCGGGTAACGCAAACAGCACAGGCTCCACCTGAAAAAGAACATCTGCCGAATCTGTAGCAGAACAACCGGTGGTGCGATCTGTAACGGTAACATAATATCTGCCGGGTTGCTCAACATCGATAAAGGCCTTTGTACTGCCCGTGGACCAACGTACGGAGCTGTTGTAGCTGGCATTTACCAGCAGCCGCTGTACAGAGCCGGCACAAACAGGCTCCGGTAAGCTCCGGCGAATGGTGATCTCAGGTCGGGGAGCAAAATAGATATACAGGTAGTCGGAGGTGCTGGAGCACCCAAGCTCGTTCGTGAACCTGGCCTGGTAAATACTATAGGTAATATTTGGCGAGCTGGGCCTTACCACATGCCTGGTTGGCTGCCCAGGCACCGACGGAACAGGCGAACCGTTTAGCAGCCATTGAATCTTGCCCGCATACTCCTGCACCTGAAGCTCCAGGCTCTCTCCGTAGCATATCGTTTGAGCAGGGGCCGTTACAACAGGCTTTGGTACCTCCCTGCTCTGTATTTCAACGCTTTCTGAGAACACACTTGTGCCATAGCAGTTCGTGACTTTTACTTTATACCGGCCACCGTCCGTTGTGCCAAAGGCAGCATGTGTGGCTACAGAACCAGGCAGGGGCTTATCGTCTTTATACCATTGGTACTGATAGTCTGCTTTTTCTGTGGTCGATAAGATGACTACATCGGTGGGGCACTTTACCAGGTTGCCCTTCACTGTTACAGGAGCTTGCTGTAGCTGGTCGTGCTGAAGCGTTACGGTGTTGGAGTAAACGGTTTGAGCGTAGCAAGTCGACACCATCCGTACCCGATAGGTGCCTGGCGCTGTTGCGTCGTAGTGGGGTTTGTCTGCAGCAGCTATGTCCAGACCATCTTTTTGCCACTGAAAGGTAAAGCCCTCCTTTGCCGGCGCATTTAACCTGAAGGAAGGGTTCATGCAAACATACTGCAGCCCATCATACGCCATGTTCAGCGTAAGTTGCCTGGCCTGATGGTTTATATCGAACGTGTAAAGCCCTTTGTTGGTGGCTAGCCAGATTTTGCTGTAGCACCTGTCCGCATCAATGTCGTAGATTTTCAGGTCGGCCGTGCCAGGCACCAGCTGCAGTGTGTCGGGTGTCATGGTGTCTTTGTGAATCCTGTTTATGTACAGGCCGCTATCGGTGGCCGAGAGCAGGTAGCGCTGCTCCATCTCGGGCTTCCTGAAAATCTCAAAAGGGTAAGTCCTGATTTCAAGCAGCTTGTATACTTTTCTTCGGGGTAGGTAAATTGCAGCCTCGCAGCCAGTATAAACAGTTTTCTTTAGGCCAGCGCTAGTGCCTCTGTAGTGATACATTTTCAGGATTTCATATTGGTTCCAATAATATGGCACCACATGATGTACTGAGTATACATGGCTGGTGTCTAATACGCCATTGCTTAAAGAGTAGCCTCTGTAGTACAAATTTCCATACACCGTATAGTGGGTAAAGCGGCTTCTTGGTGCGCAACTGAGTATACTGCTGGCTGGGTGTTTGTAGTGAAAGTTCAATCCCCTGTCAGCAGAAAAGATATCGACCCGCTCGGTATTCCTCATCCCGACAAGTGGGTTGTTTAGTGTATAGGTCGGGTCGAAGCGCGATAACCTGCCCTCGCGGGAGTTGTAGAGGCCGTGCCCCGTGCCCATATATAATACCCGATACCCCGCAAGCGATGTTATAAGCCCGTTCTGGAGCCCGGATCCCTGGTTCAGGTGCTTTACCCTGTTGTTGTTATACCGGAGCAGGTAATCGCCGTTGGTAGCCACAAATACATAACCGCTATCGGCGCAGTGGATGTCGTTAAAAACCTTATCGGTGAAATTTGTAAAAAGCGGGGTAATATCGGTTTCATTGCCGGCTACATCTGTAAAAGCAATTTCTCTGCGGGCTTCTCCTTTTATGATATAAGCATCTCCGGAAGAGTGCAGGCTTACTTTAGCTACCTGCTGGCCAGCAAAGTAAACTTTGTTGAGCGTAAGAGACGGTTGTGTAAAAGCCATTGTGTGGCAGAGCAGGGAAAAGAAAATAAGTAAACGTGTTCTCACTTAAAATTAATGACTGGTGAAAGGCATGGGTGCGAAGTGTTGAAGGTAAGCAGATAATCGAAAAGTTAGGAAGAATTGACAGAATTATCTGCTGCCGGATTCTTGGTATGGGTCGAGAGCCAGATTATTGAAATGAAAAAGCCCCTCCGGAGGTTCTGCTCCTGCTGCTGCTGCCTGGCAACCGCTGTGTTTAAAGCTGCAGCGCCCAGGTCTTGAATGCTGAAAAAAATTTAAGTTATAGCATAGACTGGATCTTTCTTTTAAAACCTTTCCGGCTCAAAGCAGTTTCTGAGTTGAGGAAAAATCTTGTACATTGGGTTTAATGAAGAGAGCAGCCATAGTAGGTTCGGGCATAGGAGGCATTGCTGCAGCCATACGGCTTGCCATAAAGGGCTATGAGGTAACGGTACTGGAGGCAAACGCCACCTTCGGGGGCAAAATGCAGCAGTTCGTGCTCGATGGCTACCGTTTCGATGCCGGACCTTCGCTGTTCACGTTGCCGCACCTCGTCGATGAGCTTTTTACGCTGGCAGGCCGCAAGCCCTCCTCCTACTTTAGCTACACCCGCCTCGACCCTATTACGCATTACTTCTGGCCCGACGGCAGCAGGGTAAAAGCCTATGCCGACCCGGAGCGCTTTGCACGGGAGGCGGAGCAGCAGCTGGGCGTGCCGGCAAAGACGGTGCAGCAGGCCTTGGCAAAGAGCGCTCGGCTCTACCAAGGCACCGCCGATACCTTTCTGCACAAGTCGCTGCACAAGGTGGGCACGTACCTGAGCCCCGATGTGCTCAAGGCGCTGGGCTGCCTCTCCGACCTTGGCCTGACCACTACCATGCACGCGGCGAACCAGAAGCTGTTCCCCGACCCACGCTTTGTGCAGCTCCTCGACCGCTTTGCTACCTACAACGGCTCCGACCCCTACCAGGCCCCCGGCACCCTCAACCTCATTCCGCACCTGGAGCACAACATCGGCGCCTTTTACCCCAAAGGTGGCATTTATGCCATAGCGGCCAGCCTGGTGAAGCTGGCAGAGGAGCTGGGCGTAACATTCCGGTACAACGAGCCGGTAACCCGCATCACAACAGCAGCAGGTGCTGTTACGGGGGTAGAAACCAGCCGGGGCATTTATAAAGCCTGGGTGGTGGTAAGTAACATGGATGTGGTGCCTACTTACCGGAAGCTGCTGCCAGACCAGCCAGCGCCCGACAAAACGCTGCAGCAAGCCCGCTCCAGCTCCGCCCTGATCTTTTACTGGGGCCTACAGAAAGCCTTTCCGGAACTGCACCTGCACAATATTTTTTTCAGCCAGAACTATAAAGAAGAGTTTGAGCACATCTTTCAGCACAAAACTGTAGCGCCAGACCCAACCGTTTATGTAAACATTACCTCCAAACTGGAGCCTGCTGATGCGCCTGCCGGCTGCGAAAACTGGTTTGTGATGGTAAACGTGCCGCATAACCAGGGGCAGGACTGGCCACAGCTGATAGCAGCCACCCGCCATGCCGTTATAAAAAAGCTCAGCACCATGCTGGGGGTGCCGCTGGAGCCGCTTATAGCCTGCGAGCAGGTGCTGGACCCACTCCTGATCGAGCAGCAGACCTCTTCTTTTGCCGGTGCCTTGTATGGCAGCAGCTCCAACAACCGGATGGCAGCCTTTTTGCGTCATCCGAACTTCAGCGGTCGCCTAAGCGGGTTGTATTTTTGTGGTGGCAGTGTGCATCCGGGCGGCGGCATACCGCTCTGCCTGCTCTCAGCCAAAATTGTGGGCGACATGGTTCCTGAAACAAAAAAAGCTTAAAAATAGAAATGCCAGATACTACCTTACCGCTTTCCGCCAGCAAAACGGCTGTGCAGCTTCTTAAAAAATACAAACTACCACTTGCCGTTGCCGTTCTGGTAATATTTCATGCGGTGGGCTTCTGGGGGCTTGGCCTCAGTGGCAGGTCCACGTATTTCCAGTCGCTTACGCCGCTTAACCTGCTGCTCACCAACACGCTACTTTTTAGCTTCCACAGGGGCTGGAGCAGCTGGTTTCTGCTGTTTGCCGGGGTGGTGTTTGCGGTAGGCTTTCTGGCAGAGGTATTTGGTGTGCATACCGGCTTGTTGTTCGGCCACTACAGCTATGGCAGTACGCTCGGTACCAAGCTTTGGGAGGTGCCCCTGCTGATCGGGCTCAACTGGCTGATGCTGGTGTACGCTACCGGCACCATGGCCAACAGGCTGCCCGTGCACTGGCTCCTGAAAGTGGTAGCGGGAGCTGCCCTGCTCGTACTGCTCGACATTTTTATAGAGCCCGTAGCCATAACCTACGATTTCTGGAGCTGGCACCAGGGCGTTATTCCTTTATCTAATTTCATCGGCTGGTTTGGCCTATCGCTTCTCTTGCAGATATGGTTTCAGAGAGTGCCGTTTTGCAAGCAGAACCGGCTGGCTGCTTATGTGTATATCGTGCAGTTACTGTTCTTTGTCGCTTTAAATCTGCTACCGCAATAATAATTTCTGAATTTCCGGAATAATTATTGTGCTCCGGTGGAGAAATTCATATATTTCTTACTGTTAAGCCCTGTTTTCTGCAATCCAACAGAAGTAGCTACCATACAAGCAGGCGCATAACCATCAGCAGAAGTTAGAAAGGGGAACATGACTTTTTTAGAAACGATCTTAGAGGAGATCCTTCGCATTTTTAAGAAGGAAGGTATTGAGGCGAATAAAAGGGAAGATATTATCAGGAGGCTGGACATAAGGCACTCTACCTTTCAGGAGCTTTTTAAGGATAAAGCAGATATGGTGCGCAAAGTCGTGCTGTTCGATATGCAGGAGCAGGTGCGCTTGCAGGCGAAGATGCTGGCAGATGCTCAGAACCCCGTAGAAGAAATCATGATGCTGTTACAGGATGGCATAAAGAACATGCAGCAGACCAACCCGCTTTATATCCTGGATTTGCAGCAGCATTATCAGGATGTCTGGCAGTTAGGCCTTGATCACCTGAATTCGCATAGCTATTACCTGGTGTCGGAGATCATGAACAGGGGTGTTTTGCAGGGCTTTTTCCGGAAAGATGTAAATATTGAGCTGGTTACCCGCATTATGCTTGCCCAGGTGAGCATGTTGGTGAACCCGCAGGTGTTCCCTCCCGACAAATACAACCTCTCGGAGGTTTTCCGCAGCATTTTCCTCTATTACCTTCGGGGCATCTGTACAGATCAGGGAGGCAGGCTGGCGGAGGCCTTTTTTACCAAGCATAACATATAACGTGTGCTGCCTATTCCGGAAATCGGATGTGTGCTGACAGGCCCGCCACCGATCTGGATGCAGGTGATAT
>NZ_VFSD01000019.1 GCF_014332515.1 Pontibacter beigongshangensis
TCCAATCGAAATGCCCCTCCAGAGGTTGCTGCCCCTGTTGCCTGAAGAATAAGCCCAGGGCCTGAAAGGCAGGGCAGAGCGCCGATATTCAAGTAAAGCTGCAGGAGTTGAGTGCTACGCTGTTTTCTCACCTAAATTTAGCAGCATCACATTTTCCGGCGCTTCATCTCCGGGGCGTGAAATTTCTTGCCTGAACCACGTTCCGGCATCTTTCTTCCTAAGACTGTTACGTGCCAGGCTTAAAGTTGGTACTCTTATAGTACCTTGTTCTTTTTTTTGCGCTTTTTTTAATTATTGCCATGCGCTGCCACCATGGTTATGGTGATTTTTAGAAGATAAAAAAGACTTTTTGTTGCCTTTTCAATAACAAAGATTTCAAAATTTCAGGATTTTGTTTAACAGATGTGGCCTGCCGGCTTTTGGATTTAAACGAAGGTGCTTGCGGTTCAGGAATTTGTTTTCTAGATTTATTGAGCCTGAATAGCTAAAAATGCTCTGTTCTAGTCTTTTTTAGTAGCTGCTCTCATGCAGCTTGGCAAGCCGAAAAATGCACTAATATTCGTTTATAAACAGCCCTAACAGATGCTCTTGTTTTGGGAAGTGTCGGAGGTGGTACTTTTTTAACAATCTTTAAAACGTTTTTTGCTAACATTTGTTAGTGTCGTAATAGATTTATTTATTTGATTAGAGAAAAGGGTAGTGAGAGCATCTTCGGGTAGAGGGCCAGCGTCGTCCTACCTGCTCTCTGGAAAGGCACCCGACACCTTGTTATTTTGCCCCGGCTGACTGGCCGTTCCGGATGATGCTCCTGCTGGTGTCAGTTATCGGTTTATTAAGGATCCCGGCTAGTATAACACAAGGTGCAGAGCCCCGGTGTTCAGGCATGGTAGCATATGAAATGCGTGTGAATTAATGCAACTGATTTACAGTAATTATACCTTTAAGAGAACCCAAAAGCAACAGGAGCGCACATGCAGGCGGTGGGCCTGCTCAACATCACAAATTAATTCGAAGCAGTGGATTGGCACTGAGCAACAACGGCATATAATCTATAAATTGACCTAATATTATCACGAAAACCAATGTTTATGATGAAGCATATATACACGTACAGGTCTTGTTTACCCAATAGGCCTACCAGTAAGTCTTCCGGAGCATGGAAGATGGTTCCCTTAGCTGTAGTCCTGCTCTTGCTGCAGGCCTTCCTGGGCTTTGCCCAGACGACGCAACAGGTAAGCGGCAAGGTGGTTTCATCGCAGGATAACCAGGGCTTGCCCGGGGTTAGTATCGGCGTAAAAGGAACTACGGCCGGCACAGTGACCGACCTGGAGGGTAATTTCCAGTTGCAGGCACCTGCCAATGCCGTGCTGGTAGTTTCTTCTATAGGATTTGTGTTGCAGGAAGTGCCGGTAAACGGCAGAGCCAACCTCTCCGTTAGCATGGTACCCGACGACAAGGTGCTGCAGGAGGTAGTGGTGACGGGCTACGGAGAGCTCAGGCGCTCAGACCTAACCGGCGCTCAGTCTACCATCAGCTCAGAGTCTATTGAGAGAACTGTCAACACCACCATCGAGCAGGCCATTCAGGGGCGGGCGGCCGGTGTGTATGTTACCCAGAACACAGGTGCTCCCGGTGGTGGCATCTCGGTAAACATCAGGGGGGTAAACTCCATCAACGGAAGCAATGAGCCACTGTATGTGATAGACGGTGTTCAGATCCAGGGCTCTGTCTCTGCCTCAGGCTCCAACCCGCTGTCTACCCTGAACCCATCCGACATCGAGAGCATGGAGATTCTGCAGGGGCCGTCGGCCTCCGCCGTGTACGGTTCCAGAGCCACCAATGGCGTCGTGCTGATCACCACCAAACGAGGCAAGTCCGGTGAGGTGCGTGTGAACTATGCTTACCTGCACAGCATCCAAACAGCTCCCAAAGGCCTGGAGGTAATGGATCTGCGCCAATATGCCCAGATGGACAATGAGTATAAAGGCATTGCGGGTGGCACGGTGCGCGAAGAGTTCTTAGACCCCTCTTTGTTAGGAACAGGCACAAACTGGCAGAAAGAGCTGTTCCAGAGCGCTCCCATGCAAAAGCACCAGGTCAGCCTGAGCGGTGGCGGCGACAAAACCACCTACTACCTGTCCGGCGAGTACCTTGATCAGGACGGTATTGCGCTGGGCTCCGGATTTAACCGCTATTCTGTACGGCTTAACTTAGACAACAAAGCTAAGAAGTGGCTGACCATTAACGGTAACTTCAACTATAGCCAGACAGACGAACGGTTGTCAACCACCCAGTCCAACATCATTTCCAGGGCCATTCAGCTGCCGCCTCACATTCCGGTACGGAACATAGATGGCACGTACGGGGGCGGTGTGGTTACGGCTACCAACTCGGCGGAGCAGTTTACGCCTCCTAACCCAATCGGCCTGGCAAACCTTACGACCAACGAATTAACCAGAAGGCAGATTCTTGGAGGCATCACCATGGCCTTTCATATTCTGGAGGGGCTTGATTTCAGAACCTCCGTCAATGGCAATGTGAATTATTCTAATTCCACCTATTTTCTGCCTACTTACCAGTTTGGTTACCAGCGTAACGTAGAAGCGCAACTGAACAACAACAACAGTATGAACACCTACTGGAACTGGAACCAGATGCTCCAGTACCAGAAGCAGTTTGGCAAGCACAACCTTAACGTTATGACAACCCACGAGGCACAGGAGTCTACCTGGAAAAACCTCTACGGCGAACGGCGCGGCTTCCAGACAAACGATGTGTTAGACCTGAACGCGGGCGATATCTTGACCAGCGTGGCCAACGGCGGGCAGGGCGACTGGGCCATGGAATCATGGCTGGGTCGCATTAACTATAGCTTTGACGACCGGTATATTATTCAGGCGGCGATCCGTGCCGATGGCTCTATCAACTTTGGTCCGGAGAACAAGTGGGGTTACTTCCCAGCCGTATCTGCTGCCTGGAGAGTGTCTGAAGAGGATTTTTTCAACCTGCCATTCATCAGCGATCTGAGGCTGCGGTATGAAATAGGGCTAACAGGTAACCAGGGTGGCGGCGGCGCCATTTACGGTACGCTTTCTCCCGGGCCAACACCCTGGGGAACAGGCTTTATTCCAAACAGGTATCCTAACCCTAACTTCCAGTGGGAAGAAAGTAAAACGAATAACTTCGGCCTTAACCTGGGCCTGTTCGATAACAGGATTCAAATAGAAGCTGATTATTACATTAAGAATATTGATAATCAGATCTTGCAAGCAACCTTGCCTTGGTATATGGGTACCAACGGCAACGGTGCGATATCGGCTCCAACTGTTAACATTGGTTCCCTTAAAAACACAGGATGGAGCCTTAGCCTGAATACGGTTAACATAGATAATGCCCGCTTCAGATGGGAGTCGAACTTCAATATTTCACATGTCAAAACGGAGTTGCTGAGTCTCTCCTCCGAAAGCAGCATCCTGAACCGCACTACCAGGGAGTGGTTAAACTGGACGCAGCGCTCTGTAGTAGGCCAGGCACCCTGGTTATTCTATGGCTATATAGAAGAGGGCATTTTCCAGAACATGGAAGATCTGCAGACGCACCCAAGACCAGCTGACAACAACGGCAACCCATACCCAATCGGAGAAAACAGCATCTGGGTAGGCGATGTGAAATACCGCGACATTAACGGCGACGGCGTGATTACGGGTGAAGACCAGACCTTTATCGGTAATCCCTTGCCTAAATACTTTGCAGGTTTCACCAACACCTTCTCCTACCGGGGCTTCGATCTGAGCGTGCTGATCACCAGCACCATTGGTAACGATGTATACAACTACCTGCGTAATGAAAATACTAACCCCAACAACATCAACCTGGGCCGCAACCTGTTCATCGGTGCCTTCGACTATGCCAAAGTAGCGTTAGATGGCGAAGGAAATCCTTACCTCCTTAACCCTGGAACAACAGTAGCCAGAATGTCTGGTGGTAACCGGAACAACAACTTTGAACGCCACACCGACAAGTATGTAGAGGACGGGTCTTTTGTACGACTGAAGAACGTGACCCTGAACTTCAACCTGCCAACCTCTTTACTGGCTCGTCAGAAATTCATAAAAGGTGCCAGAGTAGGCATAAGCGCACAGAATATTGCTACCATTACCGGCTACTCCGGCTTCGACCCTGAAGTTGGCTTACACGTGGGAGGACTCGAAAATCCGAACTCCGCAGCCACCGGTGTAGATTATGGCCGCTACCCCTTAACGCCGTTTTACTCCTTTAATGTTGGTATTGATTTTTAATTTAAAACATCAGGCAAAATGAAAAGCAGATATATATTCATTGGGAGCCTTCTGGCACTAACCTTATTCTCGGGTTGTGAGAAGGATTATCTGGAGAGACCACCGTTAGACACCCTGGTTGATGCCAACTTCTTTAAAAATAACGAACAAGTATTAGCCGCCTCAGCGCCACTATACAGTGTAGTTTGGAAGGATTATGTAGATAAGGCCTCGTGGGCATTAGGCGATTTAAGGGCTGGAACTACCTTCCGGGCATGGGGAAACAGAGACCACGTACTCTTTAACACAACTGAAGTTTCTTCTGAAAACGCAGAAGCCTATCGCTCTTTCTTTATTGTAGTAGGCCAGGCCAACACGCTTATCCAGAACGTGAACCGCTACGCCGGGGCAGAGGTTAGCCCCGAAATTAAGAACCATGCCATTGCGGAGGCCCGGTTTATGCGGGCAACTGCCTACACATTTTTAGTGATGAACTACGGCCCAGTTCCTATCATCGAGAATAACCTGGCCTTGCTGAACGATGGAGGATTAATCCGGAACACTGTAGAAAGCGTGTGGGAATTTATTACCAGAGATTACCTGTTTGCCGCCGAAAACCTGCCGGCAATGCCAGTGCAGCCAGGCCGCATTACCAAATGGTCGGCGGAAGGCATGCTGGCCAGAACCTACCTCACCAGGGCGGGTGTAGAGGCAGCCGGTGGTGTTAGAGAACAGGAGCACCTGGACAAGGCGAAGGAGTACGCAGACCGGGTAATCAGCATGAGTGGCCGGTCGCTGCTACCTAATTATGCCGATTTGTTCCGCTACCCTTACGACAACAACAACGAGTCTTTGTTTGAGCAGCAGTGGGTGTTTACCACCAACTATGGCTACGCCAACACCATGGTCTCGCAAATCACCTTCAGCAACGACATTGCCAACGGCGATGGCTGGGGCGGTGACCTGGGCGCCTCCTGGTGGATGCTGAGCCTGTATGATGGCTTAATTCAGGACGATGGCGCCAAACCAGGCTTTACACTCGACCAACGCCTGAAAGCTACCTATATGCTGCCGGGTGCCCACTACCCCGAAATATCGCAGACAGTGCGCGATGCCGATGGCAAAGAAACGGAGCAGGGCCTGATCTTTCCGTCGCCGGCTGCCACCGCCGACCAAAGCTTTGCCAGCATTAAAAAGTATGTGGTTGGCAAGGCGAAAGATCTGGGCGGGCAGGCCATGCAGCAGCGCTACCCTAACAACACGTACATGCTGCGGCTGGCCGAAATGTACCTGATTTATGCGGAGGCAACGCTCGGCAACAGTGCCTCTACCTCAGACGCTAAAGCACTGGAGTACTTTAACAGAGTGCACACCCGTGCTGGTTTGCCTGCCTACGAAGACCCGCTTACCTGGGACACCCTTTTTGAAGAGCGCATAAAGGAGTTTGCCATGGAAGGGCTGGCCTGGTACGATCTGGTAAGGCTGCACTATTACAATCCGGAAAAAGCCTACAGCATAGTGAACAGCCAGGACCGAGGACTCTTTGTCATCAAGCCTAACCGGATGCCCAACCCAACTGCCTGGACCTTTACTAAAACAGAATGGTTTGCAGAAAGAACGGCCAGTGCTAATTCAGGCAACTTCGAACTTCCAATTCCGGCAGCCGAGGCAAGCCAGGCTCCGAGTTTAAGAAATGCTCCGGTTCCTTACGATTTTGGCGGTTAGTAGTATCCATAAGATGTAACAAGACTTGTTTATGAAACGAAGATATAATCCACTTCTATTCCTTTTCATGGCATTTGCAATGGCAGGGATATTTTCGGGCTGCTCCGACGAGGAAAACCTCCCCAACAACGGCAAGCCCATGATCAATTACATAAGAGTAACCCGGCCGGAGGCATCAGACTCCCTAATTGCAAAAGCAGGGCAGGGCAGCATGATCGCTATTATAGGGCAGAACCTTGGCAATGCGCGGGAGATCTGGTTCAACAACCTGCAGGCTGCGCTAACGCCTACTTTTATTACCAATACTTCTATCCTTACCCGAATTCCTTCTCAGATACCTACGGTTATCTCTAATCGGATGAAGATCGTGTTTGCAAACGGCGACTCCCTTATCCATGATTTTACAGTCGACATCAGCAAACCGACTGTAACGGAAATGCTGAGTGAGTATGTGAACGACGGAGAGGTTGCCACCATTACGGGCGATTATTTCTATGAGCCGCTAAGGGTCTCTTTTACCGGGGGGGCAGAAGGTGAAGTAGTATCGGTGGAAGACGACCGAATTGAAGTCCGGGTGCCACAGGGTGCGCAGCCTGGGCCTGTTACCGTTACCACTAACTTCGGCACCAGAACATCCGATTTCTGGTTCCGCGACAACCGCAATATCATAGCCAGTTTCGACGAATCGCTGAATGGTTTATGGCACGGCCCGGATTATATAAAGGAGTCTGATCCGGATATTACGCCTATCAGCAACAAGTTTATGCGCATAAACAGGGAGCTGGGTGCCTGGGCTTGGTTTGAGTTTTATGTAGGTCCGAACAACAGCGATGTGACAAAAGAAACGCGCAACATCCCGGCTGAAGCATTGGCAAATCCCAGTGGCTATGTCTTGAAATTTGAAATTAATACTCTGGCCCCCTTAACAGGTGCAGAAATTAGAATGTACATGGGCACCGGCGACATGGGCACTGAGCGGGATAATATACATTATATCTGGAAACCAAACCTGCATACCGAAGGAAGCTGGCAAACTGTAAGCATTCCGTTTGAGGATTTCTACAATGCCAACAAAACCTTTGCACACAGACCGGATGGCTACGGCGTGTCCTTCCATTTCAGCGGTCCGCTGGCGGTGCATGCCAACTTTGGTTTAGACAACTTGCGGGTGGTACCTGTTAAAAAATAATTTTTAACGACAAAACTTATGAAGAACTTATATAACATAAAGCTGTTCATGCTTGGCTGCCTGGTGGTTTGCCTGGGTTTCCTCACATCCTGCGATGATGATGACGAGACAACGCCCAACACAGGCCAGGTAGAGTTGCTGAGTTTCGGCCCAACGGGGGTTCAGCATGGGGAGGAGATACGGTTTATCGGCCGCAACCTTTCAAAAGTGGAAGCTATAGAGCTGGCAGGTGTTACTGTGGCCAAAGCAAGCTTTCTGGAGCATACTTCGGAGCTTATCCGCCTGATTGTGCCGCAGGAGGCCATGGAAGGACGGGTAACGCTGAAGCTTGCTGGTGGTGAGCAGGTGCTGTCTAAAACGATGCTGAGCTTTGAAGTTCCCATTACAATAACTGCTGTTACACCAGAAGCAAAACCAGGCACCAACATTACCATAACCGGTACCAAACTGAACTGGATAGAAGGGGTTGTTTTTGAAAGCGACACCGTGAAGGAATTTGTGAGCCAGACGGCTTCCGAACTGGTGCTGCCGGTGCCCATAACTGCAAAGACAGGGAAACTTGTATTGATAGGTGGCGGTACAGAACCTTCGTTTGTAGAGACAGAGCAAGACCTGATCGTAACACTGCCAGCTGTTACCGCGATTGCACCTGCCACGGTTTTTGCCGGAGAGAACCTCACTATTACCGGCACCAACCTGGACCTGGTGAAGGAGATTAAGTTTACCGGTGTAGGCGCGGCAAATGTTACAAGCTTTGTAAGCCAGTCCGAAACCGGGATCGTTGTAAAAGTACCGGCGAATGCCTCGAAAGGTACGATTAAACTGGTAGCACATTCTGATGAGGAAGTAACCACCACGCAGGAAGTAGTGCTGCACCTGCCGGCCGTCACCGCGCTTACGCCTGCTGCCGTAAAGCATGGCGAGAACCTGACGATTACCGGCACCAACCTGAATCTTGTGAAAGAGGTTAAGTTTGCAGGTGTAGGCGCCGCCAACGTGACCAGCTTTGTAAGTAAAACGGCCACCCAGCTTGTGCTAAAAGTGCCGGACAACGCCTCCAAAGGCGCTCTGAAACTGGTGGCAAACACCGGTGTGGAAGTTGCCACTACACTGGAGCTAACCATTGTGCTGCCCGCCATCACCTCGGTTTCTCCGAGCCCAGTAGATCCTGGTCAGAACTTAATCATAAACGGCACTGACCTTGACCTGGTGAAGAGCATCGAATTTAAGGGTGGCGCAAAAGCAACCACTTTTATAAGTAAGACACCAACCCGCATTGAGGTGCAGGTACCCATGACAGCCCAGAGAGGAGCTATAACGTTGCTTACTGTGAAAGATTATGTGGTAGAAACGCAGGCACAGGTAACTATTGTGCTACCGGTTATTACCGCTGTTACGCCAGAGCCGGTTATTGCCGGAAACTATCTTACCCTGTCCGGTACGGAACTTCACCTGGTAAAATTAGTGGTGTTTACGGGGGGAGCCACTGTGTCTACGTTCGTGGCGCAGAACGCTACCCAGATTGTGCTAACAGTGCCTGCCGCTGCGCAAACCGGCGTGCTTAAACTTATCACCCACTCCAACTTTGAGGTGACATCTGATCAGCAGGCACAGATTGGTACAGCCGCACCAAACATTGCTTATTACATCTTCAACGATGAACTGAGGTCTGCTGAGAATGATGCCTGGCAGAAATGGGGGGGCTGGGGCACCACCAACCAGGACCTGGAAAACACCGAACAGGTAAGCAGAGGCACCAAGTCCATCAAGGTAGAATATAACGATGCCTATGGCGCCCTGCAGTTGCATCCTACCAACCCGCAGGCGCTGGCCGGCTACACGCACCTGGTACTGTATGTGTACGGAGGTTCCGGCAATAACCGCATGGCTATTCAGCTGAAGACAACGGCTGGCGGGTTTTCAGCAGAGCCGACCTTTACATTAAAAGAAGGTGAATGGCAGAAAGTAGAAATTGAGATCAAGGCTTTCGGAGATATCTCTGGTGGTATCGCTGAGTTTATGGTCAAAAACTATGGCACTAATCCCAATACCGTTTATATCGATGATGTAGGGTTGCGTTAGGCTTTTGCCTGGTTAAGAAGAGGAAGGGCAGCAATGGTCTTCCTCTTTTTTTAAACGCTGGTCGCGGTCAGTTTTTCCGCTGCTTTTCCACTTAACAGATGCTGATGAATAAACTTCTTACTTACGTGGCCTGCCTGCTTTTGGCCTGCATGTTATCATCCAGAGCATGTGCCCAAAAATTTGAGGCAGAAAATTCGGCATTAACCGGAGGGGCCTCCAAAGTAAACTGCAGCAGCTGCTCCGGTGGTGTAGCGGTTGCCCAGGGAGAAGGCAATCTTAGTTTCAATGTTACTTTGCCTTCAGAAGGCTTCTATAATTTATACCTTGTCGCGGCCTCGCCCAACGGAGAGAAGACCAATATAATCGCCATTAACGGCACATCGGCAGATTTTCTGCTGACGCAGAACCCCCAATATAGCCGGCACAAGGTGGTGAGTTCCTTCAAGCTACCGGCCGGGGCGCATACCATCGCCATCCGGAAATCGTGGGGCTGGATTAACATCGACTATCTGGAGCTGGAGAAAGTAGAGGCTGCAGAACGGTTCAACCTGAACCAAACACTGGTCACACCTAATCCTACACCCGAAGCGGCCGCCTTATATGATTTTCTGCTCGATAACTATGGCGAGAAGATTATTTCGGGAGTGATGACGCTGAACAGCATGGATGAGGTGACCTGGCTGAAGGAGCAAACCGGAAAGGAACCAGCCCTGCTTGGCCTCGATTTTATGCACAGCGGCCGGGGCTATAACTGGTACAACAACAAAGAGCCCATACACGATGCCAGGTCCTGGTATAACAGAAACGGCATCCCCGCCCTGATGTGGCACTGGCGAGATCCGTCGCGCACAACAGAAGAGTTCTATGTCAGAAATTCCTCCAGGCCAAACGGTACTGTGTTCGATATCTCTAAGGTTTCTGACCCCAACTCAGCAGAGTATAGAGCCATGCTGAACGACATCGATTATGTAGCCGGATTACTTAACGAGCTGCAGGACCAGAACGTGCCAGTAGTCTGGCGGCCACTGCACGAAGCAGCCGGCGGCTGGTTCTGGTGGGGTGCCAAAGGTGCCGCACCGCTGAAAACGTTGTGGCAACTGATGTACGATCGTATGGTAAACCACCACGGATTGCGAAACCTGATCTGGGTCTGGACAAGAGAACCCGGCGACGATGCCTGGTACCCGGGCGATAATTATGTGGATATAGTGGGCCGGGACATTTACAAAGATGGCGACCACAGCTCCCACGCCATCGAGTTTAATAACCTGAACGCCTTGTATGGTGGAAAGAAGATGATCGCCTTAAGCGAAGTAGGCTCGTTTCCGGATGCGGATAACCTGGTAAAGGACGGAGCGGCCTGGTCGTGGTACATGCCCTGGTACGGGAAACATACCCGCGAAAGCCAGTTCAACCCTGTGAGCCTCTGGCAAAAAATGTTCTCCCACGACTATGTCATTACCCTCGACGAAATGCCACCCCTGCGCACCTACACCCGGCGCGGACCAACAGGTCTAAGACCTAACCTGCCTGGGAAATCGGTTCTTGAAGCATATCCTACCTCCGTGGCAAACAACTTGTTTTTAAGCAGTGAGAGACAGTTGGGTGCGGTTGCCGTTTACAATATGCTGGGGCAGGTAATAAAGGAAGAACAGTGCTTAGGCACCTCAGCGGTAATCTCGTTTGCCGGGCTTGCACCGGGCATTTACCTTGTGCGGGTGAGGGAGCAGGATGCAGTTAAAGTAGTGAAGGAGTAGCATGAAGATTTGTAGATTGGTAAATTTTAGAGTCTGGAAAATTACACTGGTAGAAGTAAAAAGAAGGCTGAGGATGCCTCCGCCATGTTAATCAGCTAAAAATTTCGGGTTCAGTTACCGGTATAGTTCGCTAGTGCGAGCTTGTAGCCCGTACTTTTATCCCGCTGACTTTTAGGAAGAGGCAATGTCAGGTTGTTTAGGATAGATTTTTTGATCTCTAGCTCGGAGAATTAACTGGTACGAGCACCAAGATCGCAACAACAGAGGGATGGGTGTAAAATATTCCATAACCACCTATATTCTGAAAATTCTTACATTCTCTGCATGCTGATTCAGAAAGAATGCAACAAGAGCAGCAGCAAAAGTAAACGCCTCCGGAAGGCCATTTTCATTAGAATAATCGGGTGAGGAATAAACTCAATGTAAGCACTTGATCTCTAATTACTCTGCCGCCAGCGTGTCAGAGATGTTAAAAGCTAATTATAATCATATGCCTAACACAACATCAGCAAAATTTTTAGGCTGCATCCTCCTATGCCTATCCTTTTCCTGCTCCGGCCCACGGCAGGCATTGGTGGCAAATGAGCAGGAACTAACAGATCATATTCGCCTCAACCAGGTTGGGTTTTACCCTGAGGCACCTAAAATAGCCGTGGTGGCAGCCGATAACGCTGCCTCGAAATTCTATGTAAAGACCCCTGATCTCACGCAAACCTTGTTTTCAGGGAAACTGACAGATGCCACACCTTCCGAGTTCTCCAACAAGCCTACTCGTGTGGCCGATTTTTCTGCCTTTACTGACACCGGCCGTTTTGTACTGGTAGTGCCGGAACTCGGGCACTCCTATACGTTTGGCATCAGGCAGGAGGTTCACAAAGAGTTGGGGGAGGCTGCTCTTAAAAGCTATTACTACCAGCGCGCCTCTACAGATCTGCCAGAAAAATATGCAGGGAAATGGTGCCGCGCTGCTGGCCACCCCGACAACCAGGTGCTTGTGCATGCTTCTGCCGCTACCGCCGCACGCCCTGCCGGAACCATGATTTCGTCTCCGGGAGGCTGGTACGATGCCGGCGACTACAACAAGTACATCGTGAACAGCGGCATTACCATGGGCACCCTGCTCTCGGCCTATGAAGATTTCCCGGCCTATTTCCGGAACCAGTACCTTAATATCCCGGAAAGCAACAATGAGGTGCCCGACCTGCTGGATGAAGTGCTCTGGAACCTGCGCTGGATGCTCACCATGCAAGACCCTGCCGACGGAGGCGTTTACCATAAACTAACCAACCCCAACTTCGATGGCATGGTGATGCCCTCTGAGGCAAATGGCGTACGGTATGTAGTGCAGAAAAGCACTGCCGCCACACTGGATTTTGCCGCCGTTATGGCCCAGGCAAGCCGCGTGTACAGACAGTATGAGGCCGCCTTTCCCGGGCTGGCAGACTCGTGTTTGGTGGCATCCGAAAGTGCCTGGCAGTGGGCGAAGCAGCACCCGGATGTCGCTTACGAGCAGGATGCGCTGAACAAGCAGTTCGACCCGGCCGTGCACACAGGCGCCTACGGCGACAAAGAGTTTAGCGATGAATTTATCTGGGCAGCGGCTGAACTGTACATCAGCACCAAAAACGACCGCTACTACCGCGCTGTTAATCTGTTTCCCGATGCTAAAATGCCGCTGCCAGGCTGGAGCCAGGTGCGGCTGCTGGGCTATTATTCCCTGGCCCGCCATGCCGGGGTACTCACACCGGTGGGGCAGCAAGCCATTCCGGATGTTAAAAAACGACTGATCGCCTTTGCCGATGACCTTTTGCATGGTGTGGCCACCCAATCCTACAGAACAGTGATGGGGAAAACGGAGAAAGACTATATCTGGGGCAGCAGCTCCGTGGCCGCAAACCAGGGGATTGCCTTGCTGCAGGCGTATAGCCTAGCGGCAGACAAAAAGTACGCAGCCGGTGCGCTCTCAAACCTTGATTACTTGCTGGGCCGCAATGCCACCGGCTACTCCTTTGTGACTGGCTACGGCCAAAAACCGACCAGGCACCCGCACCACCGCCCTTCTGTAGCAGATGGCATAGAAGAACCAGTTCCGGGCCTGCTCTCGGGCGGCACCAATGCCAGGGCAAAACAGCAGGACAAATGCAGCACCTACCAATCCGACTTTCCGGACGAAATGTATACCGACGATGATTGCTCCTATGCCTCCAACGAAACTGCCATTAACTGGAATGCGCCGCTCGTGTACCTGGTAGCAGCCCTGGAAGCCTTGCACGAAAAGAAGGAACTGTAGTTTGCTGCGGCACAAAAAACAAAGAGGCCCAGCAGGAATTCTGAACATAAGAGACTGCCGCGCCGCAGCTAAAATTTTGGCAGGTCAAGAAAATTATTCTATCCCATTTGTGTGGTAGCTTCTCTTTAAAAATGCATTGCAACTAATTTGAAGCAACACCAAGATTAAGCAATGATGAAATTTCCCACCTTACTATTGTTTCTTGCCCTGATCGCAACAGGCGCTGCAGAGGCTCAGAAGGTCAGGCTTATTGATGCCAAAGCCACCAAAGAAACCAAAGCCTTGTTTCAGAATCTCTGGCAGCTCTCTAAGAAACATACCCTTTTCGGGCACCAGCACGCCACGGAGTACGGGCATGGGTGGGCAGGAGAGGAGGGGCGCTCCGACGTGAAATCCGTTACCGGTTCTCATCCGGCCGTTATCGGCGTCGATTTCAGCGGCTTCTCCGGCAGATCTCCGGAGGCGATTCAGAAAGCGATGGAGGCGGTCAGGAAAAACGTGGTGGACACCTACAACCGGGGCGGGGTTACCACGGTAGCCTGGCATTTCCACAACCCGGTTTCGGGAGGAGGCTTCTACTGGAAAGATTCCGTTTCGTTGCCGGCCGTCCGGTATATTATACCCGGCGGAGAAGCGCACGAGCAGTATAAGCGAATTCTGGAAAGGGTAGGAGGTTGGGCTCATAGCATCCGGGGCGCAGACGGTGCTTTGGCACCTGTTATTTTTAGGCCCTACCACGAGTTCGACGGCGACTGGTTCTGGTGGGGGAAGGCGCATACGTCCAGGGAGGAGTTTGTTCAGTTGTGGCGCTTTACGGTGTCTTACTTGCGCGATAGCCTGAGGGTGCATAATTTTATCTACGCCTTTTCACCCGACAATAAATTTAACTCAGAAGCAGAATTTCTGGAGCGCTACCCCGGCGACGAGTGGGTTGACATGGTAGGTATGGACAACTACGCCGACCTGGGCCGCGACCAATACGACCTGGAGACAGCTGCCAGAAAACTGAAGATTGTGTCGGACTATGCCGTAAAAAAAGGCAAGCTCGCTGCTTTTACCGAAACAGGCTTAGAGTCCATCCCCGACACCTCCTGGTGGACGAAAACGCTCTTAGAGGTTATGAAAACCGGCAACATGCGCCTGGCCTATGTGCTGGTCTGGCGCAACGATGTCCGCAGCCCCACCCACTACTACGCCCCCTTTCCGGGGCACAGCAGCGTTCCCGATTTCCTGAAGTTTTATCAGGACCCGTACACATTGTTCGAAAAGGATCTGGATGACATCTATAAACGAAGGAAGTTCCTGGGAATTTTTTAAAGGAGGTGCCCGGTAGAAAACATGTTCTGTGGCCTGATGCTTAAATCGGTCAATTAAATTCTGAAATGAAGGGGCCGTAAGAAAGAGTCTAACAGGCTCTGAAGGGCTATTTTCATTCAAATAATTACTGCCTTCTATAACCGGGTTAACTGTCATCCACTTCGTGCCAAACCTACCCTGTGCATAGATAAGAAAGCCTGCATATTTTGCTGCAGTCAAGTCCTTCGTAGCGCTAATTTATATTTTTGAATTTTTAATTTAATAAAATGCCTGTGTCTTAAATAAAAACCCGCACCCCCGAGTAATTCTGGCGGAACTCGGAAGGAGTGCAGCCATTTTTCTTCCTGAAAATGCGGTTAAAATAGGAGAGGTTGTTAAAGCCGCACTTGTAAGAAATCTCCGAGATGGTGTCGGTCGTGTCGATCAGCATGCGGGAGGCGTGGCCGAGCCGGATTTCATTCAGGCTATCGATAAAAGTTTTGCCGGTTGATTTTTTTATAAACCGGCTAAACGAAACCTCAGGCATGCTGACTACTTTGGAAACATCGGCGAGCGTTACGTTTTTATCGTAAAAAGTCTGCATGTATTCAAAAGCTTTTTCGATTCTTCGGCTGTGGTAATGGACCTGGTCTGAGGTAAAGGTGCTGTTAGAGAGCGTGCGCATGTTGCGCGAAGTAGACAGGTCGTGCAAAATGGAGATAAGCTCCAGCACAGAGTCGAAGCCGCTTTTCTGGGTCAGTTGCTGCAGCCTCGGCCCAAAAGCCTCCTTTGCTTCTCTGGAAAACGAGATTCCTTTACTTGCCCGCTCCAACAGCGACCGGATAAAATTTAGTTGGTTGCGCCTCAGGAACTTCTCATCGAACAGGTCGCGGTGAAACTGCAGCGTGATTTCATGAATTTTCGTGCTCTGGCACTCGTGTGTAAACCAGCCATGGGGCAGGTTGCTGCCAACCAGCACCAGGTCCAGGTCGTCGATAACCTCTACATGGTCGCCCACAATACGTTTGGTGCCGGCCGCATTGGCGATAAAGTTTAGCTCAAACTCCTCGTGGTTGTGCAGCGGGAAGTCAAAGCTCTGCTTTACCCGCGAAAAAATAGTGAAACAGTCGTTCTGCGTGAGCGGTGTTATTTCTCTATATATGGTGCTCATGGAGTTTGTGCTAAAATTATCTGTTAAAGTTAAAGGAGGAAGCAGCAAGTAAAAACCAGGTCAATAAAACTAACAACCGATAGCTTGATAATGCCTATTCGTTTCGTAAGTCGCATTTTGTCAAACCGAATCCGGGTTCTGTTAGACAGATAAAGATATAAATAATTTTAATAACATGTTAAAATAAACTTAAGCTGTGTACAGGTGCTTTTAACGATACGAACTGCTTATTTTTAAAAGCATTTTTACTAAACAAACGGTTTAAAGGTAGGGATTCTAGTCGTAGAACTATTTTAAAAACATATTTTTCCGGTAGTTGCCCACTTGCAGCTGGATTGATCTTGGTAACTAATGGTAAGTACGGGCAACTATGAATCTGCTCTTGTGGAAAGGTGGTAAACAAAATGATAAAATAGTATTATGTATAAGATGTGATAAAGATATAGATTTGCTAACAGTTATTAGCATCCTGTGGCGTGGTTCGCCTGGTACGTTTTTTTATATAACAGGAGCCCAGATGAAGCGCTTTGTTAAACACCCGGGTCAACATTATTCTAATGAAAATGACCCTCCTGAGGCAGGTAGTTCTGCTGCTGCACAGTGCTGTAATGAAGTAAACAAAGTGCTAACGCCTTCAGAGGCTTAGCTGCTGCAATTAAGTAAAGATGCCGACGATAAAGACTATACTTTCCTGCTTTCTGATCCTCCTGCTGCTGCACGGTGCATGCGCACAGGTTAAGCCTGTCAACCCGAAGGCCACCCCTGAAACCAGAAACCTGTGTACCAACCTGCACAGGCTCGCAAAAAAAGGTGTCATGTTCGGCCACCAGGATGATCTGGCTTATGGGGTAGGCTGGGCCTACGAAGCCGGCCGGTCTGATGTGAAGGCCGTGACGGGTGAATACCCTGCCGTATTCGGCTGGGATCTGGGCGAGCTGGAAATGGGGCAGCAGGCCAACCTCGATGGGGTGCCGTTCGATAAAATGCGGGCCATGGCGCAGCAGGCGTATGCCATGGGCGGGCTGAACACTTTTAGCTGGCACCTGCATAACCCGCTGGAGCCAACCAAAACAAGCTGGGATAAGGAAGATACTACCATAAAACAACTGTTCTCCGACAAAAAAGCCCTGGCACGCTACAAGTCGTGGTTAGCTACTGTGGCAACCTTTATGAAGAGCCTGAAAGGGCCGGAGGGCGAACTGATTCCGGTGGTGTTCAGGCCGTTTCATGAGCACACAGGCAGCTGGTTCTGGTGGGGCCGCGACCACTGCACACCCGATGAATACATAAAACTCTGGCGCTTTACAGTAGACTACCTCCGGAAAGAAGCGAATGTAAACAACCTCCTGATCGCCTATTCTACCGACAGGTTCAATTCTAAAGAAGACTACCTGGAGCGTTACCCCGGCGATGACTATGTGGATTTGGTCGGGTTTGATATCTACCACCGCCCACGGGCCGGTACTGCCGATACCTTTGTGCCGGATACACGACGCATGGTGGAAACGCTCCGCGAGATAGGGCAGGAGAGAAACAAAGTGTGGGCGATCACCGAAACAGGCCTTGAGATGATACCAGACGAAAACTGGTGGACGGACACCCTGCTGCCGATCGTGAAAGACTCCGGTTTATCGTATGTGCTGCTGTGGCGCAACGGACGGCCCGACCATTATTACACACCTTATCCCGGGCAAACAAGTGCCAGGAATTTTATGGAGCTGTACCGTCAGCCAGACATCCTTTTTATAAATGAAGTGGCAAAGGAGCAAATCTATAAGCCCCTGAAACTAAAATAGAATGGCAGGAACGGCGTGCACCTGACCGGCTGCAACAAGAGACTCCGCTAAATCTTACCTAAAATTCCCCAACATGAAGCTAACCATACTTGATGCCAGTATAATACTCCTTTACCTGGTGGGTATAACCACCATCGGGCTGGTGCTCCAAAAGCGGGCAAAGGCAAGTAAAGACGCTTACCTGCTCGGTGGGAACACGCTGCCCTGGTACGCGCTCGGCCTTTCGAATGCGTCGGGCATGTTTGATATTTCAGGTACGATGTGGATGGTGATGCTGGCTTTTGTCTATGGTTTGAAGGGCATTTGGATTCCGTGGCTTTGGCCATCCTTTAACCAGATCTTCCTGATGATGTTCCTGGCCGGTTGGCTACGCAGGTCTAACGTGACCACGGGGGCAGAATGGATGCTGACCCGCTTCGGGAGAGGGCAAGACTCGCAGCGGTCACATGCCATTGTCGTGGTGTTTGCGCTTCTGAGTTGCCTGGGCTTCCTGGCTTACGGGTTCATCGGGTTGGGTAAGTTCGTCGAGATTTTTATTCCCTGGGGGGTAGTATCGCCCTATATCCCTTTTTATGTTGCTCCTGAATTTGTGCCGCACCTGTACGGACTTGCCTTTACTTCGTTTGCCGTTTTTTATGCAATTCTGGGAGGTATGGCCAGTATTGTGTGGGCAGACGTGCTCCAGTATGCAATCATGACTGTGGCCGGCATTACCATTGCCGGTATTGCCATGGCAAATCTGGAGGTTGCGTCTCTGAACGTGCCGGACGAGTGGTTTACGCCTTTCTTCGGAGCCAGCCTCAACCTGGACTGGACCGGAATCATTGATGAGGTAAATGATAAAATTCAGTCAGACGGTTATTCGCTTTTCAGTATTTTTTTCTCCCTGATGCTCTTTAAAGGTATACTGGGGAGCCTGGCAGGTCCTGCACCGAATTACGACATGCAGAAGATCCTGTCGGCGCAGTCGCCAAAAGATGCCGCCAAAATGAGTGGCTTTGTGTCGCTGGTGCTGCTCCCGACCCGCTACCTGATGATCATTGGGTTTGCCGTGCTGGCGATTCTTAACTACAACCAGCTTAACCTGGAATCGGCAAGCGGGATCGATTTTGAGAAGATACTGCCAGCCGCCATCTCTAACTTTGCACCTTCTGGTGTGCTGGGCCTGTTGCTGGCCGGTTTGCTGGCGGCCTTTATTGGTACGTTTGCCGGTACGCTTAATGCGGCCCAGGCCTACATCGTCAACGACATCTACCTGCGCTATGTAAATCCGAAAGCCTCCAACCAAAAAGTGAGCAGCGTGAATTACCTTACGGGCGTGGTAGTGGTGCTGGCCAGTGTGGTGCTGGGCTTTTTTGCCAAAGATGTAAACAGCCTGCTGCAGTGGATCGTGGCCGGCCTGTATGGTGGCTATGTGGCCGCCAATGTACTGAAGTGGTATTGGTGGCGCTTCAATGCCAGGGGCTTCTTCTGGGGCATGCTGGCAGGTATTCTGTCTGCACTGGTATTCCCGTCCATTTTCGATGGCTTAGACCTTTACTACTTTCCACTGCTACTCGCGATTTCACTTGCAGGGAGCATTATCGGCACGTATGCCGGTCCTCCCACCGATGAGGAAACGCTCAAGAGCTTCTATAAAAACGTGCGCCCCTGGGGCTTCTGGAAACCAATTGACGCCCTCGTAAAAGCCGAAGATCCGGGATTTGTGGAGAACAAAAACTTCTGGCTCGATGCCTTTAATGTGGTTGTTGGCATTGTGTGGCAGCTCAGCCTGGCGCTGCTCCCTATCTACCTGGTGCTGCGCATGCACTCAGAACTGACCATAACTGGCGTGGTGCTGATCCTCTGCAGCCTGATCCTGAAAAAGACCTGGTGGGACAAGCTGGAGGCCGACAGCACCAGTGTAGCCGCAGCACTCAAGAAAAAACTGGTTTCTCAGAAATAAACATCCTGCTGCAACCAGATCCTGCAGCGCCTACTACACCATAACAATCGCCTGAAATGGAAAACTTATTTCAAAAACGACTTGAAGCGTTAGAAAAGTCTTATACTGATTTGATAACCCGCAAAAATGAGAAATTGCCTTTAGGAAACGGGGTTATCGAACGGTATAAGTATCCGGTGCTTACAGCCCAGCATGCCCCATTGCTCTGGCGCTACGACCTGGATTATGCAACCAACCCTTACCTGATGGAGCGCTTCGGAATAAATGCCACTTTTAACGCAGGCGCTATCCAGCTAAATGGTAAATATCTGCTGGTGGTGCGGGTGGAGGGGCTGGACCGCAAGTCGTTTTTTGCAGTGGCCGAAAGTGAGAATGGAGTAGATAACTTCAGGTTCTGGGAGCGACCTATTACCATGCCCGAAACCGAAGAACCGGACGTGAATATCTACGACATGCGCCTGACGCAGCACGAAGACGGCTGGATCTACGGCCTCTTTTGCACTGAGCGGAAAGATCCGAACGCCGGACCTGGCGACGAGTCTGCGGCGGTGGCACAATGCGGCATAGCCCGTACCTACGATCTGGTAATATGGGAGCGCCTGCCCGATTTAAAGACGCCCTCGCCCCAGCAGCGGAACGTGGTGCTGCATCCGGAGTTCGTTGCAGGCAAATATGCCTTGTACACCCGTCCGCAGGACAGTTTTATTGAAGCTGGCACACGCGGTGGAATCGGCTACGGCTTGGTAGAAAGTATGGAACATGCGGTAGTAGCGGAAGAATTGATCATGGACGAAAAGCATTACCATACCGTGTACGAGGTAAAGAACGGGCAGGGACCTGCTCCCCTGAAAACGGAAAAGGGCTGGCTGCACCTGGCGCATGGCGTGCGCAACACGGCTGCCGGGCTGCGGTATGTGCTCTACCTGTTTATGACAGATCTGGCAGACATCACCAGAGTTATCTATAAGCCAGCCGGCTACTTTATAGCACCGGAAGGGGAGGAGCGCATCGGCGATGTATCGAATGTAGTGTTTGCGAATGGCTGGATCCTGGATGAGGACGGAACGGTCTTCATCTATTACGGCTCCTCCGACACGCGCATGCATGTAGCCACTTCAACCGTAGACAAGCTGCTCGATTATGTCACCAACACGCCAGCCGACGGATTCCGGTCAGCGGCTTCTGTAGAAACCGTTAATCGGATTATAGACCGAAACCTGGTGGTGCTAAAAAGAAAACCGGCGCTTGTTACAACCGCCATGGGCCCTTCCTGATGGTGGCAGCAAAGGCTAACCTGCAGCGGTATAAGGAAGAAGTTGAAAAGGAGCTTTGCAGCATCCTGGATTTCTGGGCGCAGTATGCCCCTGATGAGCAAAATAGAGGCTTCATCGGCAAAATGGACAATAAGGGCCAGGTTGACATCGAAGCACCTAAAGGAAGCGTGCTCAATGCCCGCATTCTCTGGACCTTTTCGGCTGCTTACCGGCATACCGGCGACAAGTATTATCTGGCAATAGCTCACCGGGCGTATGGTTATGTGCTGGCGCATTTTCTGGATAAACTTCATGGCGGCGTTTACTGGTCGGTAACGGCAACGGGTGAGCCTCTAAATACCCGGAAGCAGATTTATGCGCTGGCTTTTATGATCTATGGTCTGAGCGAGTATTACCTGGCCACCCGGAAAGCGGAGGCGCTGGAGGTGTGCCAGGAGCTTTTCCGCTGGATCGAGCAGCATAGTTTCGATTCGGAGCAAGGTGGTTACTTCGAAGCCTTCAGTCGGGAGGGTGAGCTTTTGGATGACCTCCGCCTGAGCGAGAAGGACCGAAACGACCCCAAGACCATGAACACTCATCTCCACATCCTGGAAGCCTACGCCAACCTCTACCGCATCTGGCCCGATGCGCAGGTAGCAACTCAGTTGGAGCGCCTGATAAAAATATTCCTGGATCATATCGTTGATCCTGATACCGTGCATTTAAGGCTGTTCTTCTCGAAAGACTGGAAACCTGCCGCAGACCTTGTGTCATATGGCCACGATATAGAGGCTTCGTGGCTGCTGTTAGAAGCGGCAGAGGTGCTGGGGAAACAAGACTTGGTACAAAGGGCAAAAGAGCTTGCCATAGCCATGGCAATAGCCACCACAGAAGGACTTCAACCGGATGGCAGTCTTTATCATGAACTGGACAAGGCCACGAGTCACTTCGACACACACCGCGAATGGTGGGTTAGTGCCGAGGCCATGGTTGGTTTCCTGAATGCCTATCAGTTGACGAAAAAGACCGTCTTTCTGGAACATTCCCAAAATGCCTGGGAATTTGCAAAAAAACACCTCCTCGATAAAGAGCAGGGAGAATGGCGATGGGGTGTGTACGATGATTATAGCCGGATGCAAGAAGAAGACAAAATTGGCTTCTGGAAATGTCCCTATCACAATGCCCGCGCTTGCCTGGAAGTGATGCGCCGCTGCGAAAGCCTGATGCGTGTTTAAGTATCTGATTTGAAGATATGAGGTTTTGGAAGTTTGAAGATTTGGGAATGGATGAATCATTAGCCTACAGCCAAAAGTTCATCCTGTCAATCCTTTCATCCTGAAAATCCTTGGGGTAGGGGCCCTATATAAAGATTCAGACAAACAGCAGGAGGATCAGCAGATAAGCAAGTCTCTTGAAGGCCATTTTCATTAGCATAATTTATACTGACCATTCTATAATTCTGAAGATTCTTGGGGTAGGGGCCCTATAGAAAGATTCAGACAACTTCATATAAAAGAAACTTAAACATGAAAAAACTATTTTCCCTACTGACCCTGCTTATTTTATCGACCGGCGCATTCAGCCAAGGCAATAACTATGCGCAGAACTACAGCAAGTTCAACGGCCTCGCCCTGACACCACCGATGGGCTGGAACAGCTGGAACAAATTTGCCTGCAACGTGAACGAGCAACTGATCCGTGAAACAGCCGACGCCATGGTGGCCTCCGGCATGAAAGACGCGGGCTATACCTACGTCAACATCGACGACTGCTGGCACGGGCAGCGCGACAGCCTGGGCTTTATTCAGCCCGACCCGGAGCGCTTTCCGTCTGGCATGAAGGCACTGGCCGATTACGTGCATGCCAAAGGCCTCAAGTTTGGGATCTATTCGGATGCCGGTTCGCAGACCTGCGGTGGTAGGCCAGGCAGCCGGGGCTACGAGTTTCAGGATGCGCAAACCTATGCCAGCTGGGGCGTCGACTACCTGAAGTACGACTGGTGCAATACCGAAGGCCTGAAAGCGGAAGGTGCCTACATGACCATGGCCGCTGCTTTGCAAAAGGCTGAAAGACCCATCGTGCTGAGTATCTGCGAGTGGGGCAACGACAAGCCCTGGGAATGGGGACCTAAAGTAGGCCAGCTTTGGCGCACCACCGGCGACATTTACAACTGTTTTGACTGTATCGAAGACCACGGCACCTGGCAGTCTTTTGGCGTGATGCAGATACTGGACAAGCAGGAGGGGCTGCGCCAGTACGCGGGGCCAGGCCAATGGAACGACCCCGACATGCTGGAAGTGGGCAACGGCATGGCTGTAAACGAGGATCGCGCCCACTTTACCATGTGGAGCATGCTGGCCGCCCCGCTTATTGCCGGAAACGACCTGCGCCACATGAACAAAGAAACCATCGACATCCTGACCAACAAAGAAGCAATAGCCGTGAACCAGGACAAGCTCGGCATCCAGGGCTTTAAACACAGCAGCAAAGACGGCCTCGAAACCTGGCTGAAGCCTTTGGCGGGCGGCAACTGGGCTGTAGTGTTTTTGAACCGCGGCGATGGACCACAAAAAGTTGAGTTCGACTGGAAAATTAACCCGATCACAGATGAGCTTTCTAAAGCAGAGCTGAATGCTTCCAAAACTACCTACAAAATCCGAAACGTCTGGGAGAAGAAAGCAGCAGGCACTACAGCCAAAATCTTTAAAGCAGAAATTCCGAAGAACGATGTCGTGATGCTGGTCCTGTCGAAGTAGTGAGTGCCTTATGTTTCTTTCTTTGGCGCTGACTTTTGGATAGACCCCGCAGAAAAAAAGCATCTGGAAGGCCATTTTCATTAGAATAATTTCTACTTTCAGTGTTCAGCACACCGTGCGTCATCTCCTGATAAAATCCTTTAAAAATGAGAAACCTGTTTTTAATTGCACTGTTGTTGGTGGTACTTCAGCTAAGCACCTTACCTGATGTTCGGGCCAATGTGCAGCTGCCAGCCATTTTTGGCAACCACATGGTCTTGCAGCAAAATGCCGAAGTAACCATTTGGGGCTGGGCCAGAGCCCTGGAAGATGTAACTGTAACCAGCAGCTGGGATCAGAAAACAGTCAAGACGAAAGCGAGTAACCAGGCCAAGTGGGAAGTAAAACTGAACACACCTGCTGCCGGAGGACCTTACACCATCAAAATTGAAGGCTACAACACCATCCTGCTCGAAGATGTGCTGATCGGTGAAGTCTGGCTCTGTTCCGGCCAGTCGAACATGGAGTGGTCGGCCAGAGCGGGCATAGACAATGCAGAGCAGGCAGTGGCGCAGGCCGATTTCCCTTCCATCCGGTTCTTCAGCGTAGCCCACAGAACAGCTGATGCTCCACAACTCGACCTCGGTGGGCAGTGGGTGGTGTGCACCCCAGAAACCATGAAAGACTTTAGCGCAGTAGCCTATTTCTTCGGAAAGGATTTGCACCAGAACCTGAAGGTGCCGGTTGGTTTGATCAACAGCAGCTGGGGCGGTACACCAGCCGAAACCTGGGTGAATCCAGACCTGATTGAAGAAAACAAAGCCATGGCCGCCTCTGCCGCCACGCAAAAACAAGTAGCCTGGTGCCCGGTGGAGCCAGGCAAAACATACCATACTATGCTCAGGCCGCTCGTTCCCTTCCGGATTGCCGGTGCGCTTTGGTACCAGGGCGAGTCCAATACCAACGACCCCGAGAACTATGCTACCCTGCTGCCCACGCTCATCAACAACTGGCGAAGCGACTGGGGCTATGAATTCCCTTTTTACTATGTGCAGATTGCGCCTTTCAAAAACTACGGCCTGCAGGCAGGAGCGCGCCTGCGGGACGTGCAACGCCGGACCCTGCAGGTGCCTAATACAGGTATGGTAGTCATCAGCGATATCGGCAACAACGAGAACATTCATCCCACCAACAAGCACGATGTGGGCAAACGCCTGGCGAACCTGGCGCTGAACCAGACTTATGGCAAAAAAGAGCTGCCTTATTCCGGGCCGCTCTACCGCGATATGAAGACAGAAGGCAACAAAGCAGTGCTCTATTTTGACCATGCCGACAAGGGGCTGGTGAGCAAGGGTAAGAAGCTGACTGGGTTCGAAGTTGCCGGTGCCGATCAGAAGTTTGTGAAGGCAGATGCCCGCATTATAGGAAACACGGTGGTAGTGCAGGCAAAGCAGGTGAAGAATCCGGCAGCCGTACGATTTGAGTGGAACAATGCCGTAGAAGCAAGCTTGTTCAACAAAGATGGCCTGCCAGCATCTAGCTTCAGAACGGATGATTGGGCGGTTAAATAACTAATGATACTAACAAGAAGCAATACCTATTGGCTATCGAAGCTTTTCCAGTCCTTGGGTTGTGGTGCCTCGTGAGATTCGGAGCCGCCTTGGCGGCAGCCTGAGCGACAGCGAAGGCAGGAGGGAACGCAGCACCGATGCCCAAGGACGAGGCCCCGCGGCCGTGAGCGCTCAGCGCCCTAGCCATAGGACAAAATAGCCAAAGGGCACCGGGTAAAGCAGCGGCGAAGAGTGGTGGAGCCAAATTTTTACAGCAAAATGGGTAACATCAGTAAATAATTTTATCATCAGATAAGATAGAAGTGAGAGTTGATAAAAGCGCCAGCGTCTTCGTTCGTGATGATTATTCTGAGGCCTTTGGCAGAACTATTGACAATACAAGCTGCCAGAGGCAGGGGAATAGTAGCCACGAGCGAGGACGCTCGCGCCATTAAAAATAAAAAGCCACTGGCTATTCATCGTCTAATTTAAAAGTGTCGTTCATGAAGAGAATAAAACTTACCATACTCCTGGCGCTGCTGCTTGTAACCAACCTTCAGGCACAGGTAGCTTCTCAGTTTGTGACGACGGACGGTAGCCAGTTTATACTCGAAGGCAAGCCCTATTATTACATCGGTGCCAACTATTGGTATGGTGCCATTCTGGGTTCGACAGGTGAGGCGGGGAACCAGGAAAGGCTGCTGCAGGAGCTGGATTTTATGAAACGCAATGGCATCACTAACCTCCGTATTCTGGCAGGAGCGCAGGGACCAAACGATCAGCCATACCGCGTCTCGCCAGCCCTGGAAATGGCGCCTGGCGAGTACAACGACACCCTGCTGGCAGGGCTGGATTTTCTGCTGGCCGAAATGGGCAAGCGCAACATGAAAGCTGTCTTGTATTTCAACAACAGCTGGGAGTGGTCTGGTGGCTACGGGCAGTACCTGAACTGGAACGGCTATGGCGATATTCCCTACGCCCTGGCAAACAACAACGATTGGGCTGGGTTTATGAACTACGTGGGCCAGTTCCTGAATTGCGAGCCCTGCAAGAGCCAGTTTGCCAACCATGTAAAATTCATGCTGAACCGCACCAACCAGTTCACCAATAAGAAATATACTGAAGACCCAACCATCATGTCCTGGCAGATCGCCAACGAACCACGGGCTTTTTCCAAAGAAAATCTACCAGCCTACGAACTATGGATCAGCAGCACCGCCGCCCTGATTAAATCAATAGACAAGCAGCATCTGGTGTCAACAGGTTCGGAGGGAAGCCACGGCACCGAAGGTTCTCTGGAAGATTACAAACGGATTCATGCCGACTCTAACATCGATTACGTGACCATGCACATATGGCCAAAAAACTGGGGCTGGCTCGATGCCAAAAACATTGGTGGCACCATTGATAAGGCCATCGCCAATACCAAAGAGTACATGGACCAGCACATGGCTGTGGCCCGCGACCTGCAGAAGCCCATCGTGATGGAAGAGTTCGGTCTGCCCCGCGACCAGCACACCTACAATCTGAAAGACAAAACTACCTACCGCGACAAATACTACAGCTATGTGTTCGACAGGGTGCTGCAAAGTGCCAGAGCGGGAGGCGAACTGGCCGGTTGTAACTTCTGGGCTTTCAGTGGTACCGCCCGGCCAAACCCGGCACGTGAGTTTTGGGCCAGCGGCGACGACCTGATGGGAGACCCGCCACAAGAGGAGCAGGGCCTGAACTCTGTCTTCGATCAGGACAGCACCATTCCGATAATCAAAAAGTACGCAGACGCCATTCAGAAAGAGACGAAGAAGGGGAAGAGCAAGAAATAGAAGCTAAAGGATGGTTTGGCGAAACATGAATTATTTGCTGATGTCAGGCAGAAATCTACCAAAGGTGAAAAGTCCTTCTTTAAAGGAAAAAGTAACTTATTGTCCGCTGGTGCGAGCTTGTAACTTATACCCCCCACTACGCTTTGGGATGAAAGGTTGTAAAGCATCAACTCTCAACATTCTGATGTTAGCTATTCCGAATAAACTAGCGAGGTGAAAGTATGAGTTACAAGCTCGCACCACCGAACAAAGCATCAAATCCGCGCTTGAATTTATCCCTGCAAGATCAGTTCAAAAGGGGACAAAAAGCTCTGCGGAACATGAAATTATTCAAATAAAAAGGCACCTCAGGAGGCCCTCTTACCCGCTGATGCTAAAGCCTTCTTTCTTCAAACTGTATTGATTGATTTTTTCTCTACTCTCAGAAGCACTTGCCCATGATCCGGAACTCACTTTACCTGTTGCTGTTTTGTACATTGCCTTTCCTATGTGCCTGCAAGATTGCTACCCAGAGCGGAGGAGAACAAGTCAGTTTTATCGCTGCCGATAACCCGCAAATACAATACACTGGCCGCATCGATTTTTCCGATCCTAAAAAGCCAAAATTCTGGTCGCCGGGGGTTTACATCCAGGCAAAGTTCGAAGGCTCATTCTGTGAGATTGTACTGAATGATGAGGAACTGTGGGGGAAAAATCACAATTACCTGGAGATTGTGATCGACGATCAGGAGCCGTTCAGGATCCAGACGACCGGCAAGCAGAATACGATCCGGGTAGCGGAAAACCTGCTGGAAGAGGCGCACACCATCACCATCTGCAAGAACACCGAATCTAATATCGGCTACCTGGAGTTCCTGGGTTTTAATGCTGGAAAGCTGTTGCCGCTGCCCCCAAAGCCGGAGCGCAGGATCGAATTTATCGGCAACTCCATTACCTGCGGTGCCAGCAGCGACATGTCAGAAATTAATTGTGGCGAGGGAGAGTGGCACGACCAGCACAACGCCTACCTTGCCTACGGCCCAAGAACAGCGCGCGAACTGGATGCGCAGTGGCACCTGACCTCCGTATCCGGCATTGGGCTGATACGCAGCTGCTGCGATCTGGAGATTCTGATGCCACAGGTCTACGACAAGATCAGTCTCCGGGAAAACAAATACCGCTGGGATTTCAGCCGCTATCAGCCGGATGTTGTGACCATTTGCCTCGGTCAGAACGATGGTGTGCAGGATTCTGTCGCTTTCACCTCCGCCTATGTCAGCTTTATCCAGCGCCTTAGGGGCCATTACCCTGATGCAGAAATTATCTGTCTGACCAGCCCCATGGGTGATGAAAAGCTAACTGCAGCGCTTAAAAATTATTTAACCGGAGCTGTAAACTATCTGCGGCAGCAGGGCGACAAAAAGGTGCAAAAGTTCTACTTCTCCGGAAGGTACATTGGCGGCTGCGATGCGCACCCCAGCGTAGCCGAGCACGAATTGATAGCCAACGAATTAACACCTTTCCTGAAGAAGACGATGCATTGGTGACAAAGAAGTGTTTATTATAGTGCGAAAGTCCTCACCCGTGACAATTATTCCGCGGGCTCTGGTCGCCTAGAATCCCCTCAGCCAGGCGCACTAATTCGAAAATTTAAATAGGAGGAGCACTAGGCAAGAAGTAATTCACCCAACCATTAAGATATCAATAAATGAAAATCAAGAGCATTGTTACAGCAATACTTATAGCAGCTGCCGGTTTTGCAGCCAATGCACAATCCGTAAAAAAACACGGGCAGTTGCAGGTGGAGGGCACGCAGTTGCAAGACCAACACGGAAAACCTATTGTGCTGCGGGGCATGAGCTTTGGCTGGCACAACTTCTGGCCCCGTTTTTACACAGCAGGCGTGGTAAAGTGGCTGCGAGATGACTGGAAATGCGGTGTGGTACGTGCCGCCATAGGCGTGGAGCCAAATGACGGTTACCTGCAAAAACCTGAGTGGTCAACCGAAAAAGCCAAAACCGTAGTGGAGGCCGCCATTAAAGCCGATATGTACGTGATCATAGACTGGCACAGCCATAACATTAACCTGAAAGAGGCAAAGGCTTTTTTTACGGAGATGGCGCAGGTATACGGCAAAAATCCGCACGTGATCTACGAGATTTTCAATGAGCCTGACGAGGAATCGTGGGAGGAGATAAAAGCCTATTCCGTAGAACTCATCGAAACGATCCGTGCCATTGACCCGGATAACATTATTCTGGTAGGTACCCCGCGCTGGGACCAGGAGGTGCATATTGCTGCCGATGACCCCATTACAGGCCACGACAACCTGATGTACACGCTCCACTTTTACGCAGCCACGCACAAGCAGGAACTCCGAGACAAAGGCGATTATGCCCTGAGCAAAGGGTTGCCACTCTTCATTTCGGAGTCAGCAGGAATGGAGGCTACCGGCGATGGTCCGCTAAACGAGGCCGAGTGGCAGAAATGGATCGACTGGGCTGAAAAACACCAACTTAGCTGGGTAACCTGGTCCGTTTCTGACAAAGACGAAACCTGTTCTGTGCTACTTCCTTCGGCTAGTTCAGAAGGTGGCTGGAAAGAGAAGGACCTTAAGAAGTCGGGTATAAAAAGCCGTGCTCTGCTCAGGAGCTACGCTGGTAAAAAGAAATGATTTGAGGGCAGCCACAACAGAAAAAAATAAGGAGCAATAGTTTTAGGTGCTCGGAAAAACAGAACTTCTGAATGGCACAGAACCTGCCAATCATACATTCTGTTTTTTCTTATGTTTCCGGATACCCAACCATGTACTTGACTAAGTTTTTACCTTAAAGAGTACTTAATCGGAATGTTGTAACGCACCGGAACTGTTCTGCCATTTTGCTTGCCCGGCGACCAGTTCGGCATGCTTTTGATTACCCGGATGGCTTCTTCGTCGCAGCCTGCTCCCAGGCCGCGCAGCACTTCAATGTCGCTGATCTCGCCGCTTTTGCTCACCACAAACGATACATACACGGTGCCTTCTACCTGTGCCCGGATAGCCTGCTGCGGGTACCTGATATGTTTATGGATGAAGGCAAACATCGCAGCCTCACCACCCGGAAATGAAGGCATCTGCTCGGCAAAGATTACGGGCTGTTCCACCACATCTGTTAATCCTGCAGCCGTGCCGGCTCCATCTGGCACACCAACATCAGGCAATCCTCCCGCTACGCCTTCCAATGTTCTGGTACCGGCATCAATGGTGCGGAGTTCATCCACTTCCGGCAGGTCTTCGTCGGTGGTAACGTCAGTGTTGGCCTTTACAACCGGAGTGGTATATTTCAGCTGAGCCCTGATGGCTGGCTGCTGTGCTGGAGGAGGCGGTGGTGTTGGCGGCGTTGCATCTGGTAGGGGAGGCGGCGGCGGAATATCGGGCATAGTTTCCCACGGTATAGGCCGGGTATCCGGAACGGCTACCGCTGTAATTGCGTCGCCGGCTATCAGGCGGCTGACGAGTGGCATGCTAACGAGTAGCAGGAAAAGGGTAGAGGCTGTAATAGCGGCCCTGGTAAGGTGCTGGTTGTAAAGTTTGCGGAGCAGGTAAGCGCCGTAGACCTTGTTTCGACCGGCAAACACAATGTCGTCGAGGTTTGCTGCGGGGGCGGTGCTAAAGTGGCTTTGGTTCATGTTTTATCCTCCTATGTTAGCTGTTAAAAGTTCTTTGTCATCTGTTTGCAGATCTGCCAGGGCATAGCGCCTGGTGCCGGTTATGCGCACTTCGTCGAGTATGTCTACCAGGTTCTTGTACCGTGAGGCTTCGGTGGCTTTTATGAGCACCACTAGCTTGTCGTTCTTTTTAACACGGCCGGAGCTCAGCACTTTCCGGATGCCATTGGCGGAGAAATCAGTGGTCGCTACTTCCGGGTTGTCACCGGCATATCCAAAATAATAGTGGATTTTGTCTTTTTCTCCCAGCATTACGGTGAGCGCGTTTTCTCCTTTTACCGGGTTTTCTCCGCCAGGTATCGGCATCTGCAACTGCATCAGATTCAGTTTGTTGAACGTCGTTGTCAGCATAAAAAAGGTGAGGAGCAGAAAAGCGAGGTCTACCATCGGAGTCATGTCGAGGTGAGTCTGCGTTCTTTTTGCTCTCCTTTTACCGCCTTTGCAGGGGGTGCTTTTTTCCTGTATTTGTGCCATGTTCTTCTGTCTTGATTGGATGGAATGGTCGTGACTGTTGATCTGGAAGGACTGTTTTGCTCCATTGCATTTTGATTAATCAACCTGCCAATCGGGCCAGTGCCTGCAGTTCAATGGCCCATTGGTTGGTTTCTGGAGCTACCCAGGTCTTTCCTGTTATTTTCTTCTATGATGCCAGCTGCAGCAGAAATGCATAAGGCGTTTGCAATTTATTTTGCAGAAAAAAGGAATTGATCAAATAATAGTATCCTGAAAAAGGAGAAGTTTTGCCTGGCAGGAGCTGGCGTAGCATGCGTGGCAGGTTAAGGCTGTATATTGATTTACAGCGACTTGTGTGTATTTTGGAAGGTGCGGCGGCAGATGCAGAAAAAGCTCTGGAGGGGCTTTTTGATTAGCATAATTTATTGTGGACAGGCAGAAAAATTTTCTCTGCCGTTTCAGGACTATCGCCGTCAGGTTAAGGTTTTAAGTGCTTTGTGGTATGACTGGTACGAGCAGGTGAGAAGTGCACAAATAGAAACCCAGTATCATCAAATCCAGCCAGTATCATCAAATCCAGATTATTGGAATAGCCGTCGACTTAAATCCCCGAAATCGAACTTATATGGCCATCTGCTACAGGACACAAGGCGCAGGATCTTTTTATAATCAGAACAAATAAAGTTTGGCGCAGCATAAGCATTGCTGTTATAGGGAGCCATTTTCGTGACTTAATACCGCCGGGCTCCAGTCTTTATGGCCGCATGTGTCACATTTACAATCAGTTAATATTTCTTCAAATACCACTTTACCACAGATATTGCAGGCAAATGTATTTTCTGCTTTATCCTGGTTTTTCCGCATTTCGTGGTTCCACTCCGGTATCAGCGAAAGGCCGGGAGATGGCTCCTGGTGCAGGAAAAAGGTAAAGTCGCCGGATGTTTCGAGGTAAGCCCGTTTTACCTGGCCCAGGTTGGCGATGCCTTGGCTTCTGAGTTCTGCCTGCAGCCTTTCTCTCGATACCCGGTTTGTTTTCATGATTTCGAGCAGCATCCGGCCATCTTTTACCAGTACGCTCAAATCACCGAACGTAACCGATTCGAACTACTCACTTCTGGAGGCGTAGTGCGAGATTATCCGCTGAATCACTACCACCACAAGCGCTATGATAACGGCAGGCAGCAGCCCCCGCTCCGGCGCCAGAATAGGCACTCCTACCGCTGCCGCCAGCGACACCAGGGCCGACATTTCGAGGTTGCTGAGCTGTGCGGCCATGCGTTTGCCCATCAGGCGCATGCACAGCATAATAAGCAGGTAAATGAAAAAAACGCGCAATACTACCTCGAGCAGGAACAGCCAGGGCAGCTCTTTCCCCAGCAGAATGCGCATGATGTCCGTGATTGATAATCCTGAGACTCCATTTTTGAATAAGTGAATAAGATTTAGCGGTATGGTCTGGCAGGGTGGCAGGCGGCTTTTTACAGCCCTCTACAGGATAGGAAATTAATTTATCTGCTGAGCTATACACAAGGCTGTTAGGAGCAGCAGCACCAGGAGCAGATTTTGGCTCTGAAGGCAGTATTTTATTTGAATAATTTCCTTATTCCCGGCAGGATGTTGCTTCCCCGGCAGCTCAACCGAATTGCTTCTCTTTCACATCTAGCGCGGCTACCCAGTGGTTGTCGCCGCAGTTGTGGCAGGTTTGGTCTGGCTCATCCTCTGTCTGGATAGTGTTCCCGCACTTAAAGCAGGAGAAATAGTCGTCGCACTTAGGTTGCTCTTCCCAGAGCTTTTTGTCCTGCTGCGGCAAGATGCTGAGTCCGGGCCTTATTTCCTTGTATTTGAAAGTGCTGAAATGCCCGCATGCCTCCAGGTATAGCCTTTTTACCTGCCCCAGGTGCTGCACTTTTTGTTTCCGAAGCCGGCTGAACACCTGCTCCCGGGTGGCATTAGATTTGTCGAAAGCCTCCATCTGCAGGCGGCCGTCTTTGATGATCAGGCTCACATCTCCCTGAGTAACCGACTCTACCCTGGAGTTGTTAAATGCCCACAGGTTAAGGCCGCGCTGAAAGGCAATGGTGCACAGCAGTGCCACGAAAGTAGGTAAAATGCCTCGCTCGGTTATCTGCATCGGCACGGCTACTATAGCACCCAGGGTAATCATCACGGCCATTTCGGTAATCGTCATCTGGGCATTCATGCGTTTGCCGAGCAGGCGCAGCACCACGTATAGCAACAGATAAATAACTATGGTGCGAAAAAACACTTCTACCAGAAACAGCCAGGGATTCTCACCGGTTAATATGCGCTGCCAATCTAAAATGTTGATGTCGTCTTTCTTCATGAAACAAAATAATATAAAAAAGAAACGACCTATCTATTAAAGAGTTACCCGTAATTTATTCAGTATTTGCCTTGGCAGGCTCCGTAATAAGCATAAAAAGCACCCCGTTATTGCGAGGTGCTTTTCATGCTTGTTACTAAATAGGTTGTTTTATCTGTTGCCTCTGCCCGGCAGGTAAATCTGGAACCCTAAGCCGAGCGATAGGCCGGAGATACTGTTTCCGGTGTTAATGTCAGCATTGGAGCGGGTATAACCCAGAATAGCCTCCAAGGCTACGTTGCTCGCCACAAAGTGAGCATAGCCTGCCCTCAGCCCAAATACTCTCGAAACAATAGCATCTCCGTCGCTGTCTTTCACAGAGCTACCGGCAAGACCCACTATGCCTTCGCCAAACCATCTGTGGGTAGGAGCGGCCCCCTCCGGAAAGTAATAGCGGATAAATGGCGTTAGGCCATACCTGAAGTTTTCGCCACCGTCATACACCTGGAGCCCTAGCTGCGCCTCCGCGCCAATGGCGGCATTGTCGCTGATAAAGTAGCCGGCCCTTGGATTTACGTTGAATTCAAATAAATCGGATTTGAAGTTCATGCCGATATTGGCCACGTTGGCGCCCACCATCCAGTTGCCCTTTTGGATAGCTTCGGCTGCTACAGGCGCCGTGGTTTGGGGCCTTGGCAGATCCTGTGCAATTAAGGTAGTGGCCGTAAATAGGATGGATGAAGTGAGTAAAAGTAATTTTTTCATAGTTTTAAACTGAAAAGTTTTTGAAGATTATTATACCTGAATTGTATATGGTTTAACGCCGATTTATCAATTTTTGTTATAAAAAATATTGTTTTAACTAGCTGGCCATAATAGGTTCTTGTTTTTGCGTGTTTATATTGTGATAATTGTAAGCCTTTAGGTTTCAGTAGCTTATGAATTTTTGTACAATAAACTTTATATAAAATTAAGATGAAGTGATTAGATTTAAGTAGAAATGCAGGTGCCGGCAAAAAGAAGGGGTATGTTTATTCTAATAGGGAATGCTAATAATTCGAAAACGAATTATTAGTATAAAATTTACTTATTTAAAGATAACGCCAAATAATTTTATAGAGGAAGCCGGTAATATGAGTGCAATTTATTCTTGATGGCCGGACTGTGATTTCTCTACGATAGCTGAGGTTAAGTTTCTTTGTTTTCCCAGCAGTTCCGCTACCAGGGGTGTCAGTTCATTCTCCCCGGCAACGGTTACATTCACCAAATTGAAAGCAGCCTCCCCGCGAAGCATACGCCAGCGCCAGTCCCACTGGTCGATGGTTTGGTGCGAACCATTATCCATCCACCAGGCAGTGTACAACTTCTCATCGGCGTGGTGCAGTTCGCCGGTGTAAACGGTGGTGCTGCCAACCTGTAGCGCACGCACCTGCCGGAACAGGTAGCCACTGCCTTCCCAGCAGATGAGCGGATGGTGCTCGGTGGAGTAAAAAGCCCTGATCGGCTTCAGGTACACCAAGGCCTGCCTGTTCGTGAACTTTAGTACGCCCTCGTCCAGCTGTTCTTCCTCAAAACCTTCAAAATCTGCAGCTACAGCCGTGCCGACCGGTTCTGGTTTGTTGACTACAAACACCCCGGCAACCAGCAGCGACAGCAACAGGCAGAGATTCAGGAGTGCAATTATTCTAATGGATTTGCCCCTCCAGAGCCTCTGCGGCTGCTGATGCCGCTCTACCCCAAACTTACTGTAACAGCTCCTGGCCAGCAGGTAAAACGGCAGCACCGCATACAGTAGCAGGCAGAGCAGCCCCATCAGGTCGTGCAGCGGGTGGTCGGGCATAATCCGGAAAAGGACCAGCAGCAGAATGCGCAACAGGTTGCAGCCCAGGTTAAGCAGCAGCATGAGCCCCAGCAGCAGGACCGCTAAACCATTCGGGAAATCTTTGCTACCTCGCTTCTGCAGGTGAGCCAGCAAAAACACCGCCAGCAACAGCGACACCGCCAGCATCGAAAGGCCTGCACAAGCCGGGTCAACAGCGAACTCTTCTCCATGCAGCAGGATCACGTTGCCGGCCGCCTCAGCAGGCAGGTGCCATAGCTGCAGCAGTTGTACGGCCGCTTCGGTGAGCTGCAACCGCAGCGGGAAACTCAATATATTGGAAATGTACCTGAAAATAGGAGAACCGAGGAGCAGGAGCAGCACGGGGTAAATACCTACGCTTCCGAACACACTGCCCAGGCTCCACCACAAGGCCAGTACCCAGGCAAAAAAGAAGACGGTGCCCGCCTGTGTATAAGCAGCCAGGGCCACCATGGCAAAGACACATACTCCTTTTAGCAAAGAGTACTGCTGCGGCCCTTTTGCCTGCGCCACCAGGGGTAGCAGCGCGAGCGCGAGCAGCCAGGGCATATCCCAGAGCAGGTAATCTTTCAGAAAGATGAAGCCGAGCAGCAGGTAGCCGGCTGCCAGGGCGGCCGTAGCAACCTGCTGCCTGCCCACCCGCTGCCATGTTACAACGAATTGCATTAGCGGAGCAGATAGGGTTTTAAAGTAAGCGTGGCCACCAGCAGCAGCACCACCATAATCAGGGCCCACTCCTCCGGCTCCGGCACCGCCCCGGATGATTTGATGGAGGCATTCTCCAGGGTGTCTTTGCTTTTCTCAATGCCAAACCTGTCATAATCCTCCTGCGTTTCCAGCACGATGAGGCTCGAAACAGGGCTCACAATGTTGGCCATACGGGCCTCCTCCAGGTGCTGCTCTTCTATAAAACCTTTCCTGAAATAGTTGGCGCCGATCTGCTGCAGCAGGTGGTTATAGGCAAACAGGCGCAGCAGGTGGTCCGGCGCGGAAGCAGGAGCCGCAGAGGCAGCCGTTCTGATCAGGCTCAGGCCCGATGCTCCAATGGCTACTTCCGCATCAGAGGTGTAGGTTCTGATAAACTTCTGCTGCCGGAGCTGCTCCTGCAGCTCGGTGGTGGAGCCGGTGTTTACAGCCAGTACCTGCAGCTCTTTCAGGGTTTTGAGGTAAGGGGAGAGGTGTGGTCCGAGGTGGTACATCCGGATAGGTGTTTGGTGCGGCAGTTTTTCTGCCAGCTGTGCACTGAATCCGCTTCCTTTCAGGTCTTGGAGGTTAGGGGAGTTGAGGGTGCTTTTGCTGATGAGCAGCGCCTGCTCCGGCTCCCTGATGCGGTGCAAGGGGAACAGCGAAAAGCCCTGGTCCAGCAACCTGTCGAACAGCAGCTCCCGGTTCTCCTCCGTCAGTTTTATCATTTCACCGTCAAACACATACACCTTTCTGTGCTGCACAGTTTCCCATACGGCTGTTGCCTCTGCCTCGGACCAGGAGCTGTTCAGGTCGAGGTAAATGCGTTGCGGGGCGAAATGCTCTGCAGTAATAGTCTGGGGTGCCAGATAGTAGCGGTGGCCTTGCCAGTTGAAGGCATCGGTGCTGAGGGCAGGTGGGGCAAGCCGTATCTGCCAGTCGTGGCGGTACTTGCCCTGGAAGCGGTGCTGGCCGGGCTTTTCTTCTTTAAAGTCAGGCGGAAGAGCCAGGTCTGAGGTAAGCGCCTCCAGGTAGACCATGGCTGTTTCCGGAGCACCTGTTGCCGATGGTCCGCTGAAGTAGATATTGTCGTACACCAGCTGCCCCGCTTCTGCACGCAGGGGCGAAATGATGCCAATTTTAAACTGCCGGTTTTCAACGGGGGTGCAGGGGAAGATCCGGACGGAGACGGTATTGCCCTCCTGCCAGTGCACCACCGAGGGGTCACGTCGTTCGCGGCCTACTATGGTGGTATAGGCGCTGTCGGCTTTGCTTTGGGTAGTAAGGGCGGCTTTTTCTTCGATGCCGTTTACCCACAGCGATAGCGAGCTCACCACGCTGCCTTCGGGCAGGTGAAAGGTGTAAATCGCTTCCTGCTGGTTCCAGGTGCGGGGGTGGCTGTTACGGATGCTGAGCACTTTCTCGGTGTAGCTGATGCGGTACTGCGGGAACAACCGTACCTGCGACACCACCCGGGTGGTGCTGAGGCTTCTGCCTGTCCAAAGGCGCTGCTGTGCATGGTGCCGGGCATCGTAGAGGCTTTCGAGAATTTTAATGCGTTCATCAGCGTCCAGGGCCGGTTTACCGAACAGAAAGGCGGCAATCATCACCAGCGGGTCATGTTGTTTTACTTCATCGAAATTAGTGGAGGGAAAGTCCCAGGCGGAGAAGTTTTCGGAAGGCACCTGGTACACGAGCTCCGACTTTATCAGTTTTTCGGTGAACTGATCGGGCGGTAGTTGCTGGCTGATGGTTACCCAGCGGGGCAGTTCCGTGTTATCCTGGATGATATAGTCGTTCTGCAACTGGCTTAGCTGGTTGTTGCGCTCGTACCACTGCCCCAGGAAATGCACCAGGAACAGGAGCGGGAGCACAGCGCCACCGCCAAAGCTGTAGATAAAGCGGTCATTTTCGCGCCAGGCCCTGATGGCGACCAGCACCAGGCAGACCACCACTTGCAGCGGCACCAGCACATGAAGACCAATGCCAATGAATAGCGCGCCAACCACGCCGATCAGGTACAGCGGTGCCAGGTAGAGGGCGTAGTACAGCATCAGCATCAGGCCGGCCCCCAGCCAGAACAGCAGCAGGTGGCGGGCCACTACAGGCAGGTTGACACGGAATGTATAGCCCACCATGGCCACGCCCAGCGTTATCAGGTACAGGTCCAGCCATTGGGCAGAGTCCTGGAAAATAGGGATCTCGCGGTTGAGCGAGAAACAGCTGATCAGGGCCAGCACCAGGTACAGGAACAGGTTCTCAGGCCGGAAAGAAGGCGAACGGAACTTAAGACAGCCGCTCACCCCCAGGATCAGCAGATAACCGGCGGCCAGGCAGTAGTTGAACATAAAGATGCCGAAGAGTTCCACGTTCTTAGGCACCAGGTCCCACTCCGGGAGCAGGAACAGGAGGAGGGAGAGCAGGACAAGGCCTACGCCAGTGAGCTGCACCACAGGCCACTTGGCTACGGCAGCTTCTTCTTTCTTGATTATTGCTTTCATGTTTATAAAGTACTTTGTTTTTCAAAGCGGATAAAGAAATAATATTACTGTTTGATGCTGGTGGTTTGTCAGATTAGAATTTCAACATTAGGAATGATGGCAATCGGGCTTTCCGGCGGCTCTGCAAGTAGTAAACCTTTATAATTATTAATTTGGAGGAGTTCCAAGTGCATTTAAGAAGAATCTGTTGCATGTGAGGTGGATCAGAAGCAACAGGAGCAGCAGGGGGCTCCTGGAGGCTGTTTTAATTAGAATAATTCCTACATACCGACGTCTTTCTCTTCTCAACCTGACCCGGCAATATTTTCCTGAGGTATCTTAAGGATACCTGACTACTGCTCCTGCAGATGCCGGAAATACGATTTTCAGGATGCAATACTTCTTACTAAAGCTTGTTGTGCAAAGCTGCTGACCCAATTATTACCTGAACCAGAATAGGAGGGGAAACAGGAAAGTGACGATAATGATCCATATACTGTAAATGGGCAGGAAAGCGGCGATTCTGCTTCCTACGTCGGCAATATCAGCTTTTTTTGTCAGCACCTGGTAAAGGCTTACGGTTACAAGCAGGAGGTTTACCAGGATCAGCAGATTGCTCCCAAGAACTGCGGCCCTGTTAGGTGTAATGCCCCATTCGGAAATCCGGAACAGAATGGCCGATAAGGCAATGCCATTGACGGTGATGGTAAGAACGGATAGGAGGAAAAGAATGAAGGTTGCTGCGCGGCGCTGCGCCACTCTGGACGTTTCGGCTACCGAAAAGAAGATGAGGGCCATCACCCCGATCAGCAGCAGGTTGAAAATCAGCAGAAATTCCCGGTCGTTATAAGGATCTTTTCCAGCATACACGATAGCGATAAGATAAGCCAGCAGCATCACCAGCACCAGCGGACTAAATAGCCTGGCAATAACCGGAGACACTTTGTTTACCAGTTGCGGATTGGTTTGGGTAAGATAAGTTGCTACTATGGGGATGGCGGGCAACCCGAAGAACACGACATACTCAAAGTAGAATTTCTCGATTTCAACGCCGATCAGCGAAAAAAGCCCCACTGTTATTCCCGTAAGTATGACTCCTGCTATGGTCAGCAGCGCCGCCATTACCAGCAAGTCGCCGTTGAACCTTAAGTACGCCAGCCGCTTATCGTAGTTGCCAAACCTGCTCCCGGTAAACGCCAGGCCTAAAACGGACCACAGAAACAGGAGCAGGTGGATGCAGGACAATACCAAGGTATCGCTGTTCTCATTATCGGGGAGAGAGTTGATAAAAACAAGTGCAACTCCTGTTACCACAGTAAGAAATATAATCTGCCTCACTTGGAGCGCGTTCTTCCAGCCAAAGAAAGCTGTCAGGAACGGGAAAAAGATGAACCCTATGTTTCTGGGGTAGAAAAAGTCTTCTTCGATAACAAATATGGCGGGGATTTTGGCTATGATGCCAGCCAGAAGTACAGCACCTACTACAAAATAAAGGTCTTTGCGTGTTCCCCAGGTTATTTCCTCGTGCAGGTAGTTGAGCCTTTCGTGCCAGAACACAGCCAGCGGACTATCCTGGAGGTCTGGGTACAAGGTATTGAAGGCACTTTTAAAGCTTTGCCTGTTCTGCCGGTACAGCTTTTCGAGCTGACCCGGGTCGTTTAGATGAGTAAGTATTTCGTCTCTCATGGTTCATCACTTAAAGTGCTCTAGCTCCTTCTTTCATGCCGTGCCTTAGGCGGTTTAATCCCACATGGTGCCGTCTAATCCTAACACTATACCAAGCCAAAGCCCAATAACATATACCACCAGGCTCAGGAGAATAGCCCATGTTCTGTTAAAGCCGCGGGAACGCTGGTAGTCCATAAAAGCGCAAAATGCTCCCCCCATGGCACCGGCTAAAGGCGTGATGAGTAGCGGCCTGATCATCCAGAATTTTCCCCAATCCGGATGTGGCGCATCCACTCCAAAAACAAAAAATGAGATCACTAAAAAGGCAATTCCCGCACCCAGCAGGATGGGATTAACAAACCGGGGAGCTTGGTTTCTGTTTTGAGTTAAGTTTTCTTTCGTTGTCATGATATTGCGGCTTTAGGGGTTTTCCATTGAAAGTACTTTGAAGTTCAAAGTTATTAAGCAAAAAAATTAGTCGTTGTTCCGGTTGTTCAGAATCAGTTGCTCGAGGGCATTAAGGTGCTCCTTAAAGGCATTTTTGCCCAGGTCGGTGGCCTGGTAGGTGGTGTTAGGCTTGCGGCCCACAAACTGCTTTTCTACACGAAGGTAGCTAGCTTCCTCCAGTGCGCGCAGGTGGCTGGCAAGGTTGCCATCGGTGAGTTGCAGCGTCTCTTTCAGGGTGTTGAAGTCCACGCGTTCCTCTACCATCAGCACCGACATAATGCCGAGCCTGGCCCTGCTCTCGAAGGCTTTGTTTATATTTTCTAAGTATTCTTTCACACTGCTGCTGCCTTAGCGCTCGTACTTAAAGTACATGATGGTGCCGTACAAAATATGGAGCACCCCGAAACCGATTGTCCACGACAGCAGCCCGTAGCCGATAAACAGGCTGGCCACCAGCCCCAGCGCAATCTCGCAGAAGCCCAGGTAGCGAATGTCGCTCAGGGTGTATTTGCTGCCATTAATCAGCGCCAGGCCATAGAAAACGAGCATCGACGGGGCCACCAGGTAAATAATGCCATGGTAGAGCAGCACCGCACAAAAGAGACCACCCACACCTAGCGGAATGGCCAGGTTCAGGAGCAGGCGTTTCACTTTGCTATCCCAGACCGGTTGCTGCTGCCTCCGGGCTTTGCGGGTGGTAAAGTAAATAGCAGATGCAAGGGCAAACACCATCACCAGAAGCGCCACCGTCACCAGGAACTGCAGCACTTCTACGTTCAGGCCAGACTGAATGGCAGTGCGGTACTTGATGTTATGCGTGCTCAGGTACCATTTTACGACGCCTGCCCCCACCAGGGCACAAACCCCCGCAGCAATACCGGAAAGTCCGCTCAACGAAATAAAGCGGCTGGACCGGTCCATGATGTTCCGGATCTCCTGGAGAGTGGCAAGTTGCTCGTGCTGCTGATTCATATAAAGTACTTTGTGTTTCAAAGTTAAAATTAGTTTTTGATTTTGCAAGCGGAAGAGGGGAAATTTATTTCGGCAGGAGGGGAGGCCGGGTTCTCCGGAAGGGCAGGCTCTGTGGTTAGCAGGAGCAAAAGGCTTGGGAGGGGCTTTTTTATTCAAATAATCGTTGGTTGCTGAATTGTTGGTTTGGGAGCTGTTGCTGTCAAACCAACAAAAGCTAGCAGGAACTGCGTATGTTGCGAGGGTTTTGCAGCTATAAATATACATTTAGTAAAAACTATATAGGAAAATTGTATATTATTTGCTTATTTGACTTACGTCTTCAGCAACCTCTTCATCAGAGGATCAATCTTGAGAAACAGCAACTAAGCGAAAAGGCCACAGGAAGGATGAAGTCAACTCCGCACATAGTGCAGATAAGCGTAGGTATCGGGTGGTATTACGTTTATCTGCTTGTGTTTGGGAAGTTAATAAAACAAGGAAAATCATTAATAGGCTGCCAATACCAACCAAGTGTTTGAAATCGAATAGATAATAGTGGAGTCCAGGAACCACCATAAAAACGGGGCGGAATCGAAAAGCCTAACGAGTAGAGAAAACATAATCACTTTAAAGCATTACTTTAAAAATGAAAAAAGGATTTTTACAATTAACTTTAGTTCTAGGACTAACCGTTGCAATGTCATCATGTTATACTTACACTCATACTGTTGGCAGGGGAGCCCAGACAGGGGTAGAGGTAAAGAAGATGAACCATTATCTAATATATGGACTTGCGCCAGTTGGAGTTTCCAACCCGAAGGATATGGCAGGCGGTGCTGAAGATTATGAAGTCACAATAACACATACGTTTGTGGACGGGCTGATTAACGCCGTTACCTTTGGCCTTTATACGCCTACAACAACTATTGTAAGAAAGTAATTGAATCTTGTAGCGGCCGGACTATCGGCCGCTACAAACTTTAAAATTCAGGGAATTGAAATACCTCATCAATACTATTGGGATTGTAATCGTTATAATTTCCCTAATTAATTTATGGAAGCATATTGGCGAAATTGGAAAGCTTTCTGAATATGGGAAAGGGTTTGTATTCGGTAACATCTTATTGCTCATAATTGGGCTTACAACTATTTATTTCGGCCTGAAGAAAAAGAAAACCGGCCCCTAACGGTTTGTAGACATCAGCCTTCGGCCGACGGTTTGCTTAGTACTATTGCAATAGCGGAAGTTTCGTTCCTCTGCTATAAAAAAAAAAGCGCAAACTGCACAGGCTAACTATATGACCGGAAACCGGACTAAACGGGAATGACTGGGGTAACAAATCAAACGTACTAAAAGATAATTTAGATGACCCTGGCCAAAATACCATGCTTCATAAAATCACAAAAAAACAGGCCTTAACAACAATGCTAGGCTTGCTGACTGCCGTCATTATTTTCCACATTTTCATCCTGGCAGGAATTGTCCCATATGAAATTGTTTGGGCAGGGAAGCTGCAATCTGTTCAGGAAATGTATGTTTTTGAGGCGATCTCCATTTCAATCAACGCGATTTTAATAACGGTGCTGCTCCTGAAAGGAAACTTTATAAAGTTAAGCGTGCCAGCTAAATTGCTGGACGGGGTTCTGTGGTTTTTCGTGGCCGTTTTTGCTTTGAACACAGTCGGTAATTTAATGGCGGAAACCCTTTTTGAGAAAGCCTTTTTTACACCTCTTACCTTTCTGTCGGCTGTCCTGATCTGGATAATTGTCAGGAAAAATCCGGACGGCAAACAGCCCGTACAGACCAAGGCATATTAAAAAGGTCAGTAAGATTTTGCCAGGCACCGCCTTCCGAAGCAGGAGCCCAAAGAACCTCTGGAGGGCCATTTTCATTCAAATAATTGCCCCTGTGAGGCAGAGCATAAACAGATGACCCAAGCATGCTGGTATTTAGAGCTAAAGACAAATTATTTAAATGAAATTAGCCCTCCAGAGACAAAACGTTTTCTTCTGCTGCTGCTCGGCCGGTTTCAAACAAAAAAGAGGTATGATGTGCGTCATACCTCTTTTTTATTGAACCGAGACAGTGCTACTCCTGCCAGCCTCCACCTAAAGCCCGGTAAAGCCTTACGGTAGACTGAAGGATGGATTCGTGGTTATTCGTCAGGTTCAGTTCAGCTTCCAGCACGCTGCGCTGTGCCATTATAATTTCGAGGTAAGTGGCATAGCCGGCGGCAAAAAGGTCGTTAGATGTCTCCACGGCACTGTGCAGCACATCCACCTCTTCCTCTTTCAGCGCGGCCACTTTCCTGTAGTTCTCGATCTCGTTCAGGCTGGTCATCACTTCCTGCACCCCGGTTAAGACCGAATTCTGGTAAGCAGCAAAGGCCCTGATCCGGTTGGCATCCGAGCTCCTGTATGTGGCTTTCAGCTGGTTTCGGTTCAGCAGGGGGGCAGAGATCCCGCTCAACAAACCATAGGCCAAAGAAGCAGGCTGGAACAGCAGCGAGGCATTAAAGGCGCTAAAGCCAACATATGGAGAAATGGTAAGCGATGGAAGAAAAGCTGCCCGCGCCGCCTCTACGTCCACTTTGGCTGCCACCAGTTCCAGTTCTGCCATCCGGATGTCGGGGCGCCTGCGCAGCATCTCCGAGGCAACGCCTGCCCGGGCCTCCTCCGGAAGTTCCTGCTCATAAAGCGATCTACCCCGGGCAATGGGCTGCGGGAATCGGCCTAACAGCCTGTTCAGCTGGTTCTCTACTCCGATAATCTCCTGTTCCTTCATCACTTTCAGGCTTCTGGTGTTCAGCAACTGGGCCGTAAACTGCTGTACGGCTAGCTCTGTGGCTCTGCCGCCCTCTTTTTGAATTTTGATCAGTTCAACCCCGTGTTGCTGCAGCTCAATGTTGCGGTTCAGTGTTTCCAGCTCCACGTCGAGGGCGAGCAAATGATAATACAGATGCGCCACATCCGCAATCAGGGAGGTTATCACCAATTGTCTGCCCTTTTCGGAGGCCAGGAACCTGGCCGTGGCCGCTTTCTTCGAATTCCGTAATTTCCCCCAGAGGTCTATTTCCCAGGAACTGCGCAGGCCCAGGAAATAATCCGGCACCAGCGGGGCCGATACCTTCTGATCGTCTGAAATGTTGGGAGAAAGGTTGGTATCGTAGTTGCCCACACCCGTCATGGTATATTTCCCGAATCTTTCTACGCCTACGGCGCCCATACCGGCAATCTGCGGCAATAGGGAGCCCTGGGCCATCTGTACATTGGCCCGGGCTATTTCTATCTGCTGCGCGGCGGCCAGCATGTCCGGGTTTCGTTGCAGGGCCGTGTCGATCAGAGCAATCAGGGCGGGGTCTTTAAAGAACTCCTGCCAGCCCAGGTCGCTCAGGCTGGTAGAGTCGGTTCCAGCACCAAAGGCTGGAAGAGCCGGAGTGGCGGGCAGTGGCGCGGGTGCGGCCACCTTGCAGGCGCTCATCAGCGCCACCAGCGCCAGGCCGGCCATCGATTTAGAAACAATTCTATTTAAATGCATAAAGCTGAAAATCAATAAATAGGTTAGAATGGATATCTAGCGCACAAACCAGTTCATCCCTGAAAGAGAAAGTCCGGTTTTGTACCTGATAGTAAGCATCAGAAACTCAATTTCTAATTTTGAATTTTTAATTTCTAAGTTGATTGTGCACTAGGCAGACTGTAACTTTTTCGCCTTTTTGCTGCGCCCAATAGAAGCGAACAGCACATACAAGCCAGGAATAAGCAGGATGCCGAAAATTGTACCGAACAGCATACCGCCTGCCGCTGCCGAACCGATAGAGCGGTTACCCATGGCACCTGCACCAGACGCTATACAAAGCGGTATCAGGCCCGCCACGAAGGCCAGGGAAGTCATCAGGATAGGTCTGAAACGGGAAACCGCTCCGTCTACCGCTGCCTGTAGCACCGTGCGACCTTCTTTCTGGCGCTGAATGGCAAACTCAATGATCAGGATGGCGTTCTTGCCAAGCAGACCAATCAGCATCACGAGGGCAACCTGGGCGTAAATGTTGTTCTGCAGCCCCAGCAGTTGCAAGGTCAGGAAGGCGCCGAAAATACCTGTTGGTAGCGACAGGATAACAGGCAAGGGCAGCAGGAAACTTTCGTACTGCGCTGCCAGCAACAGGTACACGAAGATCAGGCAGATAAGGAAAATGTAGACGGCCTGGTTTCCCGAAAGGATCTCTTCGCGGGTCATGCCCGACCACTCGTAAGTGAAACCCTTTGGCAGCGATTCTTTTGCTACGCGCTCAATGGCCTTAATGGCATCGCCACTGCTATAGCCGGCTGCTGCACTTCCGTTTATCATGGCAGAGGTGTACATGTTGTAGCGCGTCACCTGTTCCGGCCCATATACCCGCTCCAGCCTTACAAACGATGAAAAGGGAACCATCTCACCCCATTGGTTTTTCACATGCATTTTTAATACATCGTCGGGTTTTGTGCGGTAGCCGGGCGATGCCTGCACCATCACCTTATACATCTGGCCAAACCGGATAAAGTTAGACGCATAGTAGCTACCCATCAGCGTTTGGAGGGTACCCATCGCATTGTCTATGGTGACACCATTTTTGGCGGCCATGTCCTGGTCCACGTGAATCATGTATTGCGGAAAGCTTGGGTCGAAGTTGGTAAAGGCGGCACTCACTTCGGGGGCACCGCGCATGGCCTCTATAAAGTTGTTGGTGACCTCCGCGGTTTCGGTCAGGGTAGCAGTTTTGTCTCTTGCCAGCACCCGAAGCTCAAAGCCGCTCGAGTTACCAAAGCCTGGCACGGTTGGCGGCGGGAAGTACTCTATGCTGGCATCGCTGAGGTGACTGGTCTGTTTCTCCAGTTCCGCAATAATGTCTTCCACAGATTGGGTGCGGTCGTCCCAAGCCTTTAGGTTAATCATGCCCATGCCGTAAGAGGCGCCCGCAGCATCTGTCAGGAGGCTGAAGCCTGCCAGTGTCGATACGTTCTCCACGGCGTCTATTTTCTGCGCCGCTTCCTGAATTCTGTCCATCACAAATTCTGTCCGCTCCACGGTAGCCCCCGGAGGAGTGGTCACGTTCACGTAGATCATGCCCTGGTCTTCTGTCGGGATAAATCCTGTCGGAAGCACTTTGGTAATGCCCCAGGTACACACCAGAAAGAAGAGCAGGATACCCAGTGTTACAACCCTGCGGCCTGCTATGCGGCTGATAAGCCCCTTGTAAGAACCTTCTACGGCATTATAGCCCATGTTGAATTTGCCAAAGAACTTCTGCAGCAGGCTTTTCTTTTTATGGTCTGTGTGCGTGTTCTTCAGCATGATGGCGCAAAGTGCCGGAGTAAGCGTAAGGGCATTTATACCCGAAATGACAATGGCAATGGCCAGCGTAAGGGAGAACTGCCGGTAGAATACGCCAACCGGACCGTCCATCATGGCAACAGGAACAAACACCGCCGACATTACCAGCGTAATGGCAATAATGGCCCCGCTGATTTCTCCCATGGCCTCCAGGGTAGCCTCTCTGGCCGGCATGAGTTTCTCGTGCATTTTGGTATGCACGGCCTCCACCACCACAATGGCATTATCCACCACAATACCGATGGCAAGCACCATGGCAAAAAGGGTTAGCAGGTTAATGGAGAAGCCGAACAATTGCATAAAAAAGAACGTGCCCACCAGCGATACCGGCACCGCCAGCACCGGAATAAGGGTAGATCGGAAATCCTGCAGGAAGATGAACACTACAATAGAAACGAGCAGGAAGGCTTCGATCAGCGTCCAGAGCACCTCCTCCATAGAGGCATCCAGAAAGCGGGACACGTCGTAGGCGATGTTGTACTCCATGCTGGGCGGGAAAGAGGCTTCTTTCAGCTCCGCCATTTTCAATTTCACGTTCTCGATTACCTCCTTGGCATTGGAGCCGGGGCGCTGCTTGATCATGATGGAGGCAGAAGGCCGTCCGTCAGTCTTGGAAACCATGCCGTAGTCCATGGAGCCGAACTCAATGTCGGCCACGTCTTTCAGGCGGAGCACAGAACCTGAGCCATCTTCGCTCGCGCGGATCACGATCTCTTCGTACTGCGAAGGTTCAAATAACTTGCCGGTGTAGCGGAGCACATACTGGAGCATCTGCGACGAGCCGCCAGAGCTTTCACCCGCTTTCCCAGGAGCCGCTTCCACGTTCTGAGCACGTATGGCATTGATCACATCATCGGGCGAAACCTCATAAGCTACTAGCCGATCCGGCTTCAGCCAAACCCGCATGGAGTACTCCCGCGATCCCATAATTTCGCAGAAACCTACGCCATTGATCCGCTTTAACTCCTGCAGCACGTTGATGTCGGTGAAGTTGTATACAAACTTTTCGTCTGCATTCGGGTCTTCGCTCATCAGGTTCAGATAGAGCAGCATGCTGTTCACTTCTTTCTCCGTGGTCACGCCAGCTTTGATCACCTCTTCAGGAAGCTCGTCGAGCACGGTAGTCACGCGGTTCTGCACGTTTACAGCTGCCAGGTCGGGGTCGGTGCCCACTTCAAAGAAAACCTGGATAAGCGTAACGCCATTGTTACTTGATACCGACGACATATAGGTCATGCCGGGTACACCGTTAATGGCCCGCTCCAGGGGAGTGGCCACAGCATTGGTACAAACTTCGGCGTTGGCACCGGTATACTTGGCCGTAACGGTAACGGAGGGTGGCACAATCTCTGGGAATTGTGTAACCGGCAACTGTATAATGGCCAGTACGCCCAGGAGGACAAAGAATAAGGAGATGACCAGCGAAAGAACCGGCCTTTGTATGAATATTTTTAACATGAAACGTTAGGTTGTATTTTCCTGCTGCCGGAAGGAAGCGGGGTCGCTTGTTCGGACTCGATTTAAATGTTTAAACACCATCTCTCGCCGCCGATTGCCCTGCCAGACCAGAAGGGCATGCCTCTAAGCCTCTGCCGCCGTGGAGCAGCAGAGCTCAGAACATATCTTTCCTGGAACCTGCCGGGAAAAGGCGGTTACGAGTTTTGGTAAACAAGAGCGTGTTCACGCTCCGGACGGGGGAGTTTTAACTTGGGTTAGCGACAAGCAGGCTATCCATCAGCACAAGCTCAGGCTCAATGCTGATGCCTTCTCTTAGGGAATGAACTCCTTCATAAACCACGTGGTCACCTTCTTCCAGCCCAGACGCTACAATATAGAAGTGGGATAACCTGGCCTTTGGCTCAAAATTCCTGATCCTGACTTTGTTGTCCTTGTCCACTACATATACAAAGTTTTTGTCCTGGATCTCGAACGTGGCCTTTTGTGGTACCAGCAGGGCGCTGTCTACGGCATTTGCAAGCCTGATTTTACCACTGGAGTGGTGCTTGAGTAACTTTTTCGGGTTCGGGAAAGAAGCTCTGAAGGCGATGGAGCCTGTGTTAGGCTCAAACACACCTTCCATGGTTTCGATCTCCCCAAGGTGCTTGTAGGGGGTGCCATCGGCTAAAATCAGCTGCACCTGGCTGCTCCTGTTGTCGGAGCCATCCTGCAGGGCTTTTGCATAGCTAAGATATTCTTTCTCAGATACCTCGAAATAAGCATACACATGCTGCAGGTCCGATAAGGTGGTAAGTAGCGCCCCTTCGCTTATAAGGCTGCCGGTTTTTAACGGAATACGATCGATGATACCAGAAAAGGGAGCCTTAATGAACGTATAGGAGAGCCGGGTGGCAGCGTTGTCCTGGGCTGACTGGGCTTCCTCGATCCTGGCTTTCGCTGCCTTAAGGCGTGCCTTGGCCACTTCCAGCTCTGACTTGGAGATTACGGCTTTGTCTACGAGCAGGCGTACCCGTTTAACTTCCAGCTCTGCTGCGAGCGCCTCGGCTACTGCGTTGTTATGATTGGCTTTTGCTTTCGCCAGTTCTGCTTCGTACTCTGCCGAGTTTACCCTGAAAAGCGGCTGGCCTTTTTTCACTTCCTGGCCTTCGTCTACATATACCTGATCCAGAAAGCCATCTACTCTGGCGCGTATTTCTACGTGTTTTTTAGCCTGGATGTCAGAGACATAGTCGTTGAACAGGGTGGTGTCTTTGGTGATAAGTTTGGTAACAGGTAAAGACGGTGCATCGTTTGAGGGGGTTTCTGGCTGGCCCTGGGCGGTGCATCCTACTACCGCTAAACTAACGGCCACTAAATAAATATTACGGAGGTTCATATTATGACTTGATGAATTTTGTTACGGAAAAGGAAAAAGGAATGGCAGGAGCTTCTATACAAAGCAAACATGAGCTTACTCTGCACACAAGAACCCGAAAAAAGGGAGGAAATGTCCTCGGGAAGAAGATGGGGGAAGTCAGAAGGGGGTTAACCGGAACAAATAGCCGTGGTACTCCGAAAGCAGGAAGCCCAGAGGATTATAGGCAAGCGGGGTGCCTGCCACAGGAATAAAATGTTGTAAGGAGGTGGTGTCTACCTTTTTTTGAATGGCTTCGGACACCAATTTTACAGACCGGCTTTTGCCGACTCTGCCCAGATCTTTTCGTAGCGACTCCTCAATGAACTCGAGGTATTCTTCGAGCATCAGTTCCAGTGGCGAAGCGTCCTCTTCTTCCTGCTGCGCCACAATATCTGAAGTATTATCAGGCAGCGAATTATAAAGCGCCGAGTTAAGGAAGTGCTTCGGGGGTAGGAAAGCCTGAATGATGAAAAACGTTAAGATCAGCCAGTTAAACCTTCGCCAGAACATCGAAAATAGTTGAGAATTAGTTTTGTTTGAAAAGTAAATCCCTCAAAAATAAGAAAATTGAGGTACAGAATCAATAAAAGGTTGTGTCTTGTGTTAAAATTAATGAATAGGTAATAGTAAGTTTGAGGCTGTTGGATGTCCTAACTTTCTGAAAAATCAATAGTTACGTGTATGAACATGAAATTATAGGGCGTTAAAAAATGTGGCTGAATGGAGTAGTCATTCAGCCACAGCTACTCCGTTGAGGCACGGTCTGTCTATTGCCTGTTTTTACTTGCAAACCGGATCGGAATCAGATTGTAGGTGAGCCGCCGGTAACCTGCACGGTAGAGCCGGTCATGTAACTGGAGTCCTGGGAGGCAAGCAGTACGTAGACAGGGGCCAGCTCTGCAGGTTGCCCGGCCCGCTTCAGGGGCACGTCTTTGCCAAACGATTTTACCTGATCCGGAGGCATCGTAGCCGGGATAAGGGGTGTCCAGATTGGCCCGGGGGCTACACAGTTCACACGTATTCCTTTCTCGGCGAGTAGTTGCGCCAGGTTAGCCGAAAAGTTCTGGATCGCTCCCTTCGTGGCAGCATAGGCCAGTAAGGTTGGGGTGGGCTTGTAGGCATTCACGGAGGTGGTGTTGACGATGGTGCTGCCGGGTTTCATGTGTGGCTCTGCTGCTTTGCAGAGGTAGAACATGGCGTGTATGTTGGTGCGGAAGGTGTAGTCCCATTCGTCGCTGGGTATTTCCTGCAGCGATTCACGCGCCATCTGGAAGGCCGCGTTGTTCACCAGCACGTCGATCTGGCCGAACTCCTCCACGGCCCGCTGCACTATTTTCTGGCAATGCGATTCCTCTGCTATGTCGCCAGGCACAAGTATGGCTTTACGACCGGCTTCCTCCACATATTTTGCTGTCTCCCGGGCGTCTTCGTCTTCGTTTAGGTAGGAGATGAGCACATCGGCTCCTTCGCGGGCAAATGCGATGGCTATTGCCCGGCCAATGCCAGAGTCGCCACCTGTTATGACCGCTTTTCGGCCCGTTAATTTGCCGGAGCCCTTGTAGGTTTTCTCGCCATGATCCGCCTGCGGAGTCAGTTCATCTTCTGTGCCGGGTGGCTCCTGCTGCTGTTTCGGGTATGGTGGCTTTTTGTACTGCTCCTTCGGGTCCTGCATCTTCGGTTTTGATTCTTCTGGTTTGCTCATAGTTTTTGTATTTAGGTAGCTATGTACTGGTTTTTCAGTTTCCACTGGCTGCACCACCCTGGTTGTGGCAAGTCGGTGAAACTATGGATACTTCGTGTAGCTCAGTTTTACGAAAGGTTCGGGCCGCTGCCTAAGCAGGATAAGCCAAAGGCACAAAGTTGCCAGTGAGTGGCAGTAAAGGGTTAGGGAAGGGATAATTTCACCTGCTGTTACATAGATGTTACCCAGAGCCGATCTGTTCCCGCGTTTTAGTGCCTCTCTATCAATTATTCTAATGAAAAAGGCCCTCCCGTAGTATTTTCTGCTGCTGCTCTACCTTGTTTCTGCCGGATAGGGGTTTGGTCTGTTAATATTGACAGGTTTTATATAGTACCGGAGGCCAGCCGGAGCAGGCCCATCGTGAAACACATGCCCCAGGTGACAGTCGCAACAGTTGCACATTACATCTATTCTGCTCATGCGGTGCTATTGTCGAAGGTGTGTTTTACAGGTTAATATTTTTTCAATAGCTGTAAACGCTGATCCTCTAAAGGGAAGCAGCAGCAGAAAATACTACGGGAGGGCCTTTTTCATTAGAATAATTTATCAGAAGCAGCACATTCGGGTGATAGATGCAAAAGCCTCTCAACTAATGCTGAGAGGCTTTTGCGCTGCTATAGGGTTTGAATTTCGCATTGATGATTTTAAAGATGGCAGGTATGGTCAGGAACTGCACGACAGCATGGAACAGCCTGCCTTGCTGGTGGCCCAGTCGGGGCGTTTGGAAAAGAACGCGTCAGAGTTGCTCGAGTAGGGAGCCTTGATGGCTTCCTGAAGTTTCAGGAAGAGGGAGTTCTCGCCTTTTTCCAGTTCCTCGATGGCCTGCGAGAGCAGGTAGTTCCGGAGTATGAAGCGTGGGTTATGTTCACGCATGCGCCGTTGGGATTCCTCCCGCGTGCAGGTGTTCTGCTTTATCCGCTCGATATACTCCCGCAGTAAACCTGCCAGCGTAGTGCGCTGCGCCTTGGTAGGAGCGGTGTAATAGCTTTCGCTGAAATAGTCTACGAGTTCTTCGTCGGAGGTCAGGTCGAGTGGCAGGTCTATGAGCAGCTGGTAAAAAATGGTCATGTCCGGTTTCAGAGCGGCCAGTGTTTCATCGAATCTGGTGATTAAACCGATATCCGCCGTTTTTACCTGGTCCAGGCCGAGCTTGTTCTCCATCATCTTCAGGTATTTGGCGGAATAGATGTCGGCATAGGCTTCCAGTTCCTTTACAAGCTCCTCTGTTCCATTAAAAAGGGGCGCAATGGCACTGGCAAAGCAACCCAGGTTCCAGTAGGCCACAGAGGCCTGCTTGCCAAAGGCGTAGCGGCGGCCAGGCAGGTCGGTGGTGTTCGGAGTGAAGTTCAGGTCGTAGTCGTCTACAAACGAGTAGGGGCCGTAGTCGATGGTCAGGCCCAGCACAGACATGTTGTCGGTGTTCATGACGCCATGCACGAAGCCTACCCGCAGCCAGTCCACCATCAGGCTGGCGGTGCGGTCGCGCACTTCTTTAAACCATTCCATGTATCTATTTTCGCCCTGCAGGTGCGGGTAGTAGCGGTCTATGGTCCAGTCTACGAGCTGGCGGAGGTTGTCAGTTTCTCTTCTGGAGGCCAGCATCTCGTAGTTTCCGAAGCGCAGGAAGCTTGGGGCCACGCGCATCACGATCGCGCCGGGTTCATAGGCCGGATTGCCGTTGTAGAACATGTCGCGCAGTACCTGGTCGCCCGTCGTAACCAGGCTCAGGGCCCGGGTGGTGGGCACGCGCAGGTAGTGCATGGCCTCGCTCATCAGGTACTCGCGCACCGAAGACCGCAGCACGGCTCTGCCATCGGCGCGTCGGGAGTAGGGAGTCTGCCCGGCGCCTTTCAGCTGCAGCTCCCAGGACTTGCCTGTCGGGGCTTCCCACTCACCCAGTGTTATGGCACGGCCATCGCCTAACTGACCTGCCCAGTTGCCAAACTGGTGCCCGGCATAACAGGCCGCATAGGGTTGCATGGTAGGTGCTACATAGTTTCCGCCCAGGATGTCTACTTCCTGCTGATTTTCTGGTTTCTGAATGCCAAGTTCGTGTGCCAGCTCCTCCGACCAGGCCAGCAAGGTTGGTTTGGCTACCGGTGTAGGGTCGGCTCTGCTATACAAAACACCCGGCGTCTGGCGGGGTTTCAGGTCACCGGTGTCATCGCCGGGGAAGGTAGTTACAAATTCGTTTTTATATTGTTTTGAGCTGAGGCTCTCCATAAGTAAAAGTTTAAATTATCTGTTATAAGGCTGGTGCCAGTAACTTTAACAAAGTTCGGACAGGATTGGTTGACTTTTGCGGTTTCTTCCCCTGAAAAGCACCTGCCCGCAAAAGTACCGCTTTGGCAACAAAGATGGCAGAAGTTATTTTAGATTGCTGTTGGGGCTTCCCGGAACGGGGTAAGGATTTAGCTTGTGCCAGAAGGTGTCAGGTTTCAGCTATAAATACTAAATTTGCACGCCAGCAAATTACATCCTGTGCTCCACCATTCCTTTACCTGCCGTATTTGGACCAGGGCCGGTGGCGTCGAGTTTGGCTCAGGAGGGCCTTTTTCATTGAAATAATCCGTTTCCAAACCGGCAAAGCAGGTGTAGGGTTACATGTCGTACAGGCTGGTGCATGCTGGCTTATCTGGAGCAATTATTTAAATGAAAAAGGCCCTCCTGAGGCTTCCAAGGCTTTTGCTTCGGCCTTTCAGCTGCCTATATTTAGTGGCTTTAGAACGATGCAGCAGCAACGATTGGCGGTGGAACAGCAGTTCTGAACGAAGACGCCCCGGGCCATGCTGATCGCGCTTTTTAAAGAAAAAACAAAGAATGCCTACAGTAGATACGAACGATTTTTTTACGACGCAACGGAGCACGGTTGAGATCAAATCCGAATTGCTGAATGAATATTTCAGGGCCTGGTGCAGTGCTGTGCTGGCGGGGCAACGTTACCGCTCTGATCATGCGCTGGCCTTTATCGATTTATACGCCGGCGACGGCAGGCAGCTGGATGGCAAACCGGCCGCACCCATCAAAATCCTGAACAGCGTGTTCGGCTCCATCGATAAGTTTAAGCTCAATAAGATTGTCCGCACCTTCTTTAATGACGAGAAAAAGGGAGATGTCGCCAAACTGAAGCAGCAACTCGAGAGCCTGCCTTACTACGAGGAGCTGGTACACAAGCCTGTGATCCTGAACGAAGAAGCCAACTTCAGTTTCCTGGCCCGGCTGCTCGGCCACGATACGCCGACACTGCTTTACACCGACCCGTTCGGCTACGGTTTCTCGCAGCAGATGCTGCTGCAGTCAGTCAGGAGGTGGGGCATGGATGTGTTCATGCTGTTCAGCCCGGCCAAAATGCGCGCCGCGCTTCAGCACGCCGAACCCAACGACCTGCTGGCCGACCTGTTTGGAGCCGAGCGGATGGCCAGCATCAAAATGTTTTGGGAGCGCTACCAAGATGCCACAAGGCGCGAGGATTTTATCATGGACAGTTTTGAGGAAATTTTCAGGGAGAAGGAGTACAAAACCTTCCGCTTTAAGATTTGCCTGCCCAAGAAGAACCAGACCAGCCATTACCTTTTTTTCGCCTCCAAAACCGATGTGGCCTACATGAAGCTGAAGGAACTGATGCTGATGTACAGCGACTACCAGGAAGACGGCGTGCCGCTGTTCGGAGCAAACATAAAGCACCAGCTTTCGCTGTTCCAGGAGCAGTACCGCTACTCCGTCAAAAACCTGGTAACGGACCTTGCCGCCAAAGCCAGCTATTACCACAACCTGCCGATAGACAGCATCTACCGGCACCACAACATCGGTACGAACTACATCCGGGGCAATTACCAGGAGGCGTTTGAGGAACTAAAGAAAAGCGGGGTGGTAGAGGCCATTAACCCCGTGTCGCGGCAACCGATGCGGAAAGTTTCCTTCTCATCGATCATCAGCTACAGGTAAGGGTACAGGAGTGGTGCTTAGTTGTGAAATTATGTTAAGTAGCACATTCTCTCTAAATTCTAAGACCAACTAGATGAAGAGGGGAGAAGCCGGGACGCTTTAAGGCTTCGGAAGGCCATTTTGATTGGAATAATTGCTCCTGCGATAACCCGAACAGGCAGTCAGCCAATTATTTCAATGAAAATGGCCTTCCGGAGGTTAATTTTCCACTTCTGGGCTTTGCTAAAATATGCTGAGCTGCCTGTTTAAGCGCCTCCGTTGGAAGTCAGGTTACTTCCTTTTTCCTTTTTTGGCTGATTTGGCCTTGTGCCGCTCCGCTTTCAGTTGCTTGAACTCCTCGTTTGGCAGCGTTACCTCGTAGGTTAGTTCAGATAAAATGGACTGCTGCTCCACTTCGTCATACATCATCGTGATGGTCAGGAGTTTGGTCTCGTTCAGCACATAGTCATCGCCCCGTTTGTCGTACACCTGAAACTCATATTCGCCTTCTTCCAGCAAGTTGTTCTGGATGCGGGCCAGGCAGTCGCCGGAGATGACGAGAGGCGTGTCGGGCTCATCTTCAAAGTCGAAGGGCTGGAAATACTTGCCATCCTTTTTGTAGGTGACATAGCTTATCTTGTTGATGTACAGCTCGATCTCCTGGTTTTTACTGTCCCGTTTGTTTTTTATATCCAGGATATTGCCTTTTAATCTCATTTTTTTAGTTCTTTGACCGTTAAGAAAGCAGCCGCACACTGGCTGTCGCTCCGAATATCTTGAAACAGCCGATGGCTGCCTTTGCATGCAGGTTGCCCGCAAAGATAAGCAGTAAATCAGTTAAAACTTCAGGCCCGGTCATAAGGTTAACCTTACCATGACACACCCAAAACTTTTTATGCTCCTGCTTGGCTGCAGGCCTCTAGGTCGGAATACCGAGCAGCACGATGTTTTCTTCGGGATTGGCGCAACCGTAAAGGACCTGGTGCCGTCCCTGAAGTCTTTCTGGCCCGAAGCCAAAGCCAGCCTGCACGTAGATGCCTGGCGCGAAGTAACCATGGTAAACGGGTACCGCATTTCGGTGGTGCCCAGGACGGAGGCAGCGACCATAGCGCCAGAAGAGCAGGCCAAGCTGTTTTTCCTGAACCTGGGCGGCTACAAAGCCACAGAATTCGACGAGTTTCATTATAAGATGCTGGTGGTAGCCCGAACTAAAGCAGAAGCCATCAGGCAGGCCCGGCAAACAGCCTTCTACAAACACACGGGCTTTAAGGGTGCCCCTGCGCACGTAGACGACAAGTTTGGAGTGGACGTGGACGAACTCTACCAGGTGAAGGAGCTGCTGCCGGAGGAGACGAAGCGCCGCTACAGCCTCACGCTGTCGTCAACCACCGCAAGCAGTAGTGCCGATGAACTGCATCTGGGGTATTTTAAACTAAACAAACTGTAGAAGGCAGCGTGCTGCTAACAGACCAAACAGCTATTTTAATAAGCACATGAAGTTATCTTTCCTGAAAGCAGCTTTTACCTCGATTTTCATTCTGCTCTGCGTCAGGGGCTTTCCGCAGTCGGTACCCGAGAAACTTGCCGCTGCTTTCAAAACTTTTCAGGAAGATCCGCAACTACAGAACGGAATCGCCTCCCTGTATGTGCTCGATGCCGCCTCGGGGCAGGTGGTGTTCGAGCAAAACGGGAAACTGGGGTTAGTGCCAGCCTCCACGCTTAAAGTTATTACCAGTGCTACAGCCTATGACCTGCTCGGCAAAAATTTCAGGTACGAAACTACGTTTGCCATCCGCAAAGGGAAAGAAATACCCTCCTTACTTATTATGCCATCCGGCGACCCGACATTTGGCAGCTGGCGCTGGGCATCCACGAAAGAGGAAAAGGTGCTAGCCGGTTTGGCAGCAGCCTTGCAGCGAACAGGCATAAATTCTTTTGGGGAAGTAGTGGTGGCGAACGATGGCTGGAACGAAGAAACCATTCCCGATGGCTGGATCTGGCAGGATATCGGCAACTATTACGGGGCTGGCGCTACCAAACTGAACTGGCACGAAAACCAGTTCGATGTGGTGCTGCGGTCTGGCAATCAGGTCGGGGACCCGGTGGCCATTGTAAAGACTATTCCCGGGCTGCATGGCTATGCTTTGCAGTCGGAGCTGAGGGCTGCCGGGGCAGGTACAGGCGATAAGGCCTTTATTTACTTTCCGTTGGAGGCAGGCACGGCCACTATTCGAGGCACGATTCCGGTGAGCCAGCAAAACTTTAAAATTTCCGGAGCCCTGCCCGTTCCGTCACGCCAGTTTGTAGGCACCTTATCGGGTAGGCTGCAACTGCTTGGCGTGCATATTCCTGCCAGCCCAATCCTTCAACTAAATAAAAGTATGACGCCAGCCAATACCACTACACTGCATAAAGTGGTGTCTCCTCCGCTGGATAGTCTTATTTACTGGTTCAACAGAAGGAGCATAAACCTGTACGGAGAGGCCCTGGTGAAAACGATGGCCTATAAAACCACAGGCAGCGCTGCCACTGAAAGTGGGCTGGAACTGATCAGGCAACACTGGAAGCAACGTGGCATTCCGGAATCGGAACTGAACCTGGCCGATGGCTCCGGTTTATCGCCGCTCAACCGCATAACCGCCCATGCCCAGGTGCGGGTGCTGCAATATGCCCGCCAGCAGGCCTGGTACAAAGGGTTTTATGATTCGCTGCCCCTCCTGAACGGCCTGAAAATGAAGAGCGGCACCCTGCGCGATGCCAAGGGCTTCTGCGGCTACCACAGGAGCAAGGCTGGCAAGGAGTATATTTTTGCTTTCCTGGTAAACAACTACAACGGTTCGCCGGCAGCTATTACCCAGAAAATGTACAAAGTGCTGAATGAGCTGAAGTAAGTCGCTATCCTGCTCTATTAACACCACAAGCCGCACTCCTAAGGGCAGGAAGTGCGGCTTGTGATATAAATCTGATACCTTTTATGGTAAACGTGTAAGAAGTATCAGCCCTTCTCGTTGCCCAGGTTTTCATTGCTCTTATGGCCCTTCAGCGTGCTGGCATTGGGCTGGTCGTTGCGGAACTCTTTATCCGTGCTGTCGGCGCCACGGGTTGTAGTGGTGGAGTTGGCATTCGGACCCTTATCCGGGCTCTCTTTGCCTGCTTTGGCTCCGCCACTCGTGCCTTCTCTGCTGGGTTTGTTTTCGCCGCGCGTGTTGTCGGCACCACCTGCTACAGGTCCGGTCTGATCATGCGGTGGCCGTCCGCTTACGCCGCCGCTGCTGCTATCCTGCGATTTCAGTTCGTTGCTTTTATCTTTATTCTCTGCCATAATTTTTCTCCTTCTCTTTATTCAACAACAAAAGTGTATGTCCGGGTTAATCCCGGTTTGTATTTTACGAGTGAAGCCAAGCTTAGGGTTAGGAAAGGTATTTAACTTCTCAGCCTGCGCCATAGCCTTGATCTACGGGGAAGTTCGGACAAGGGTGCAGCATTAACAGGGGCAGAAGTCTCTGAAGGGCTATTTTGATTAGAATAATCGCTATCAAAACCAGCCAGTTAACTGGTTCTGTTTTTCTTTATGGTCATCTGGCAGTTCTACCCAACATGATGCAAAAAATAAGTTATGCAAATAGGAAGTCCGGTGGTGGAAGAGCAGCAAAAGCAGGGTTGATTGCGACAGGATTTCTGTTTACCTTGGAATAGCAAAACTGCCGGAGCAGGAAACCGGTCAGACAAACCTATAACGGCAGTTTGGCCAGACAAGCTATAGACAACTATGAAACATATATCCATTCTGGTGCCCAAAGGAGCCATTCTGGGCAGTGTGGAAGGGCCGCGCCAGGTGCTTTCGGAAGTAAACAAATTGTTGCTGAGTATGGGGAAGCTCGCGCTGTTCGAGGTGCAGCTGGTTGGCCTTACCAAAGAAGTATCAGTAGCGGGCGGCATCTACAAAGTGTTTACCGATGTGCGGGCGCAGGAGCTGCAGAAGACAGACCTGATCATAATTCCGGCCCTGGATGGCGACATGGTGCTGAACCTGGCGCATAACCAGGACTTTATTCCCTGGATCCTGAGGCAACATGCAGGTGGGGCAGAAGTGGCCAGCCTGTGTGTGGGCGCTTTTCTGCTGGCCTCCACTGGGCTGGTCACCGGCAGGCAATGTGCCACCCACTGGATGGCGGCCAACGATTTCAGAAGAATGTTTCCGGATGTGAACCTGGTGGAAGACAAGATCATTACCGATGAGCAGGGCATCTACTCCAGTGGCGGCGCTTTTTCTTACCTGAACCTGATCCTGTACCTGATCGAAAAATATGCCGGCCGGGATGTAGCTGTTTTTATGTCGAAAGCCTTTCAGATAGAGATGGAGCGGCGGAGCCAGTCGCCCTTCATGATTTTTAAGGGCCAGAAAGAGCACGAAGACGAGGCAATTAAGAAGGCCCAGGAATATATAGAGCAGAATTTCCAGGAAAAGATAACAGTCGATCAGCTGGCTTCTATGCTGGCGCTGAGCCGCCGTAACCTGGAGCGCCGCTTCAAAAAAGCCACCGCCAACTCTATTGTAGAATACATACAGCGCGTAAAAATAGAAGCTGCCAAAATGAGTCTCGAGACATCGCGCGAAAATGTGAACGAGGTCATGTACCACGTAGGCTACTCCGACCCCAAGGCTTTCAGGACTACCTTTAAGCGGATCACTGGATTATCGCCGGTGCAGTACCGCAGTAAATTTAACCTCGAGACGGTTATATAAGCAGGTAACGTGCAGGTAGGCTGTTCTGGCTGAATGGAGGAGACGGGTCGAGCTACTTATCCGCTTTGCTGGCTCCCTCCTTTAGCCAGCTGATGGCTTCCAGTTTGTCCGTAAAGTATTTTTTGGTGAGGCCCTGGGGAATTTCATCTTCAGTATTGGCAGGTATATAGTCCGGCTTCAGCACATGCGCGATCTCCTGCACGCCCAGCCGCCGCACTTCCAAATCCCAATCCGACGCAGTAAGGCCTGCCAGTACCTGCGTGGGGGCGCTGAAAAATTCCTGCACATCATTCAGAATAAAGAAGCATTGGTTTTCCTGTACCATCTCCAGCACGCAGTCTTTTACTTCTTTTATGCTTTCCTCTGAGGCGGTCCCCGACCAGGTTAATACCAGTAAATTGCCATCCTGAAGATACCGGATGGCACAATAGGTGCGATCCAGGCTGTTTTTAAAGTATCTGAATTTAAAGTCCATTCGATTCAATTTTAGTATTGACATAAGTTAACAAAAATTATTGCCATATAGTTGTCTGCCAAATTTAAATCTCTGAAAAGGGGATGCCGTTTTGGGTTCAAGCTGCTGCAAATTTTCACATAAAAAAAGGCCTCTGTACTTCAGAGGCCTTTTTTTATGGAATGGGAAGTTTAATAATTGAGGATCAGTTGTGCATCCAGTGCATAGGTGTTTCCGGCTGGCGCAGCCGCCAGGCCCCTGATAATAAGGGTATAAGCCCTGCCGGAAACCAGGTTAATGCTGGGGTTAGGAAGAAGCACTTCTTCGGTGCCAGCTCCCCTGATCTGCAGCGTATGCGAGCCGGCAGCCATTTCCTTATATTCGGTAATGCCCTTAAAACCGAGGCTCGCCGTAATGGCAGTGCTGTTGTTGCCGGTGGTGCTGATCTCCACGGCGGGAGCATCAGGAGACAGGTTGATAACCCGAAGTACTGCCTTGCCGGTAACAGGGGCATGGATGCTGTCTTTCAGGGCTACCAGGCTAATGTTTGGTTGCACCCCGGCAATAAACAAAGAATACGCTTTGTTCTCCTTAAAATCGAAGGTGGTGTCTATTACCGCATTGATGGAGTTGATGGGGTTAACCTTAAACTTGCGGGGCCCTGTTCTGAGCTGCAGGTATTCGGAGAAATCGGTGTATTTGATGCCCCTGTTGTTTATGCGGCTTTCGTCCAGCAGGTAGTCAAACTCCTGGGCTGCGGGAGATCCGTTATAAAACGACACGAAGGATACAGGAATGGGTTCTGGGGTTTCCCGCTCGTCGTCCTTGCATCCGCTGAGGAAAAGAGAAACTAAAAGGCTGCTAAAGATCAGGGCGCTTCTGCTGAAGACTGTCTTTTTAAAAGGGTTTTGCATGGTTAAAATTAGTAGGTACGTGTAAATTAAATATTTCAGCTTCGGGCAATGCCCCAGATTCAGATGGGGCCGCTTGTACAAACATGACCCCGTAAGCCTGGTAATGGTTGCATCGGGTAAAATAATTTGGTTTGCAACAAAGGTACAGGTCCGAAGCTAATTTCTAACACTTACACAGCAACCGCTGGTTCATAGAGCAGCGGCAGCAGAAGAAATAATTCCTGAAGAAGGGCTTTTTGATTAGAATAATTCTGAGTACCCGTGCTATGATCTAATAACCGAGGTTCGTTTGCTAACAAAATGTGTAAATGTCATAAAACCAGTTGTTTGCAGCATGTTTGCGTATACTAAGTAGGTTCGTCTTACTTCTAAGGCCTTACCTTAACCAACACCATTATGAAAGTCAGAATAATTTTAACGCCACTTTTGTTAGGAGCATTCCTGGTTCTAACAAACAATACCTATGCCCAGGCTATCGACTCCACGCAGACAACAAAGGCGGCTCAAAAAGAGGTTAACAGGCAAAATAAAGAACGATTAAATGAGGCAAACACCTTGAAACATGACACCCGGCAATCTGCAATGGAGGCTAAAAAATCGTCTAAAATCGCGAAAGAAAATGAAAGAGAAGCGAAAGCCAGAGCAAGTGAGGCCAGACAGGCAGACAGAGATGCAGAAGATGCGGCCAAGCAGGCAAAAAAAGCCCTAAGACAAGAAAAGAAAGCACAAAAATCCCGTGAGAAAGCCACCAGGCAAACCAACAAGGCCTCCCGGGCCAATGAGAAATCTCACAACAATTAACCTCTACGCTCCAGTTACAGGTAAGCCGACCTCAGGCCTCTGTTGTGGCTTAGGCTCTTCAGGGAAGCTGTAATTTGTTCTCTCAGCCAGTAGCAACATTAACCTTAAACCTGGTAATAAAGTTTTATCCCCGCCTTTGGCAAGCACCTCCCGGTCTTTGCTGAAGGCGGGCTTTTTAATGATGGCGGAAAATAAATAATGCTTCTTTTTCGAAAGTTTCTCAGCCGTGGATTAGGAAAAACCTACTATACCGTAAATGCCAGATAAATAGGCTGATATCTTTAATAATATAAAGAAAAGTATTTTAATATGGTAGAAAATTTGTAAATTTATAGTCAATAAGTGCTATTTAAGCCTTAAAGTGATTCTGCTTCCTACTATCTCAGAAAAGCCTCACTCTGTTTCTGAAAACCAGTGCTGCCCTGTATTTTTCGAGGAAAAAGATAGGCCTGCTGGTTCAACTCTCCTCCCCGGGTACTGTCTCTTCTTGCCACAAGCTTGCGGTACAGAGAGCTACGTGTTGCATGTTATGTGAAACTCATCATCCTTCATTTACACCTTAAAGCTATGATTAAAGTTAATAGCAGATTAAAACCCATTTTCGCTATCGTACTGTTGCTGGTTGCTTTCCTTTTTAGTGGCTGCGAAACCGACAGTCCGGAAGCTCCTGCTCCACTTACTGCAGCAGTACAAGCTGACAAGAAAGGCGTTGGGCCAAAACGACCAGTCTCGGCCTATCACAACAAAACGCTGGCTAAGATCCGCCAGGCTACGGCGCAGTACCATGATGTAGCAACGGCTATGGCCCATGGCTACGCCCAGTCTGGTGAGTGCGTGTATAGTCCGATGGGTGGCATGGGTTATCATTATGTGAACTTCATGCTGGTAAACGATGTGGTGGACCCGTCGAAACCGGAGGCGCTCCTGTATGAACCTCAGAAAAATGGAAAGTTAAAGTTAATCGGGGTTGAATTTATTGTGGACGCTGTAGCCTGGGATGCGACACATGCTGGTTCGCCTATGCTGGGCGACCAGGTATTTGACGACCACAGAGCGCCGGGTTCGCCTGGCCCTCCGTTGCCCCACTACCAGCTCCACGCCTGGGTATGGAAAAACAATCCGACCGGTATGCATCAGCCCTTTAACCCGACCGTGAGCTGCGCCTATGCAGTGGAGTAGGGGAACGGTGCCTATACATCCTGACAAGTGCGCTGCCAGCGCCGGCATGTACCGAGCAGGCCGCTTATCACGTCAAAGCCAGCTTGGCCCGGGCCTGGCTGGCTTTGTTTTGTGGAAGGGTGGCCAGGGCACGATTTGCCATTCCCGTATTTTGCAGGTAAGCCCCGGGAGAGAAATGCCAGCAGTCACCAATAATCTCATGTCCTGACCGGGGGTGACCGACAAAGTGCCCAAAGTCTTCATCAACTTCCTTATTGGCCCGGGGAGCAATTATTCCAATGAAAAAGGCCCTCCAGAGCATTATCCTGCTGCTTCAGGTTAGGGCGAAGCCAGCACCTGCGCCAGCTCTTCCTTATACCGGGGGTTGTCGTTCATGCCATTGTGGCCTTGCCCCTCGAGCAGAATAATTTTGTCTTTCGGCTTCAGGTGTTCTTGCAGCTTTTCGGAGGAGCCGTAGTAGATGACCTCATCCTGCCGGCCATGAAAAATCGCGATGGGAGCCCTGGTCTTCTCCACAAACCGGAACGTCTCAAATTTATATTTCAGCAGAAAGCCAGGCACGAAGGGGTAAAGTTTTCGCATTAGGTCTGCCAGGCTGTAGTAGGGGGCCTGCAGAATCAACTGCCCGGGGCTGTTTGCCGCTGCCAGCATGGCTGCCGGTCCTGTGCCGATAGAGTAGCCTGCAATAATCATCTGGTCTTCGGCATAACTCTGTAGCATGTGCTTGTAGGCGGCCTGCACATCTTCGTACAGCTGCTTTTCGCGGCTGATGTTCCCTTCGCTTTTGCCGTAGCCCCGGTAGTCCAGGATATAAAGGTCGTAGCCTAGGTCGGTGTAGGTTGCGGCTATCTCTCCCCACGAATCGACAGAGCCGGCGTTGCCATGCAGGTAAAACACGAGTCCCTTGGGTGCCGCTACTGTAAAGAGCAACCCGTGCAGGTTTACGCCATCCTTTGCGGGCACCACCACTTCCTGAAACTCCTGGCCGAAGGCAAAGCTGTAATGCTGCGGCAGCCGCTGCGGAAAGAAGATCATGCGCTCCTGCTGAAAGTATAATACGCTCATTGCCAATACATAAAATAGTAGGAGGACCAAAAACGCTTTAACAAGAAACATACTGTGTCATTTTTTTGGAATTGCACTTCCTTGTGTATACGTGCTGACCAGGACAAGGCTTGGTGAGGCCATTAACCGATCCGGGCAGGGTACGCTGGAAATTATTCTAACCCAAGTTGTGCGGTAGAGAGCCTTTCTGACTTTGTCCCTTTGTCCTCCTGAAAGGATCTTGTGGGCAAAAACCATCAGCAATGGCCACTGGCCTGGGGTTAAGTTAGCATAGCCACTTGTTAAGACTGGATGGCAAAAGCAGCTTGTTTCATGGCCCGTGTCTTCGTTCTTTTTGTCTTGATACAAAAAGAACCAAAAAAATCAAGACGATTTTGCTTGTCGGGGGCCCCTTCCCCCACTCGCTGAACGCTCAAACAAAAAATCGTCACTCTTTGCACCTGGCAACTGTATCTGACTCGTAGTTACCCGCCGCACCACATTATTTAGGGCTGCTACCGCACAACTTGGATTATTCAAATCAAAAAGGCCCTCCGAGGCTGCTGCTGTCCAGTCGGCAGATACACCTGGAAAAGTTCTTTTAGCCCTGGCTTTAGCTAGCGAATCGTAGTTAGGCAACAAGCCCTGGGTAAGAGAATTCCGGAGATTTACTACTATAAATAACTGGTGTAAATACGTAAATCAGGAGGAGGCAATAATTTGCTGAAACCTTGATTTTGCAGATTAGTATTTTATTAGAGCCTGCCTGAACCCAGAAGCTGGCAGGCTAATGCAGGTGTTTGCCTGGTTGCAATATTTACTATTAACCACGAGAGGATTAAACTTATGCTAGCAATGAACTACCGTGGGCCACTACGGGTCCGGATTGACCAGAAGCCCATGCCTGAAATATTGCATCCGGAAGATGCCATTGTGCGGGTTACAAGGTCCTGTATCTGCGGGTCTGACCTGCACTTATATAATGGCTCAGTGCCAGACACCCGTGTGGGCACAACCTTCGGGCATGAGTTTATTGGCATAGTGGAAGAAGTTGGTTCCGATGTGCAGAAGCTGAAGGTAGGCGACCATGTGATGGTGCCCTTCAACATCGCCTGCGGCAGGTGCGCCTTCTGTAAGCAGGAGCTCTATGGCAATTGCCACGAGTCTAACCCGCAGGCCACAGCGGTTGGCGGCATATTCGGGTATTCGCATACGGCAGGCGGCTACCATGGGGGCCAGGCCGAATATGTGCGGGTGCCTTACGCCGATGTGGGCCCCACCGTTATTCCGGAAGGCATGGACCCTGACGACGCCGTTCTGTTGACAGATGTGGTGCCCACAGGCTACCAGGCGGCCGAGATGGGAGGCATACAAAAAGGCGATACCGTGGTGGTGTTTGGGGCAGGCCCTGTTGGTATTATGGCTGCCAGGTGTGCCTGGTTGTTTGGGGCAGGCCGCGTTATCGTGTTTGATGAGGTGGAGTACCGGCTGGAGTTTGTGAAGAACTACGCACAGTGCGAAGCCTACAACTTCAGGGAAATAGACGATGTGGTGGTGTTTGTAAAGAAAACCACCGACTGGATGGGAGCCGATGTGTGCATAGACGCCGTAGGAGCGGAAGCGACCGGCAACGCGATGCAGACCATTACAGGCCGGAAAATGCTGCTGCAGGCTGGCTCGGCCACAGCGCTACACTGGGCTATCAACTCGGTTAAGAAAGGCGGTATTGTGTCGGTAGTAGGGGTGTATGGGCCTACCGATAACCTGGTGCCAATTGGCAATGTCGTGAACAAGGGCATTACCATAAGAGCCAACCAGGCCTCCGTAAAGCGGCTGCTGCCCAGGCTGATCGATCATGTGCAGAATGGCATCCTGAACCCAAAAGCCCTGATCACGCACCACATCCCACTGGAAGATGTGTCGGATGCCTACCGGATTTTTTCAGAGAAGCTGGATAATTGTATCAAGCCAGTTCTTATACCACCATCAGCCAGAATGTAAAAAAAGAAGACTATGGAAAACACGCCAATAGACTATAAACTTATTAATGGGTGGGGCATAGATGCTGATCCCAAAAATGACCCCACCTACCCTATGAAGCACCGCACCAACGAGGAGCATAAGGGTTATAACTGGAAACGGCCACCGCTACAACCTGTAAACCAGGAAGTACTGCACTCCATCGAACGGCCAAACGTAACAGCCGTGTTCGGAACCTCGGTGCCGCTGTCAGGGCTGAGCGGCATGATCAGGCGCTACGCTTACCAGTTCAGCGAGAACAGCTATGCCCATTGGCTGCCCTTGCTGCTGGCCGATCGGGTAAATATGGTAGAAGGCATAGTAGAGGATTTTATGCACGGCAAAGTACCGAACCTGCTGGCCGAGAAAGGGTATAATGCCGAATGGAAACACAACCGGACGGCACTTCTCCAGAAAGTGGCCGTTGGAGCTGCTTTAACAACCGTAGCAGTGCTTTATCTATTCCGGAAAAAAGATTGAGCAGGGGTTAGCAACAAGCGTCTACAAACAGGGAAGGGCAGGAGGCTGATCAGCTTTCTGCCCTTCCCTGTTTGTAGACGCTTTTCCTTAGTTGGAGTTTTATGTTAAATATTGCTTTGTGCCAGGTTCTTTCCCGCCATTTGGCAGGGCATCCATGCTAAGCTTTACTTCATAAATCTTAACCCAACCGATACGTCGATGCGTGCCAGGCCTTCTCTGTTATCTTTGTCGAGGGTAACGGTGGTGGTGGAGAAGCCTTTCTGTACCTGAATTTTAGATAAAGTGCCCGCCAGAAGCGACAGTTGCAGCCCCAGGGCCATGTTATCCGTCAGTGCCATGTCGTAGCCCACATCCCAGCTTAAACCGAGGGTGCCGCCCGTGATCTTCAGATTTTCGTTTGCGATGGTGTTGTTGTTGCGGTAGCCCATGTAGCCTAGTCCCGCCCCGAAATGTATGGTATTCTTTCTGGTGATATCGAGGGAGCGGGTATTAAAAGTAGGACCAATAAAATTAATGGAAATAGCGTCGCTCATTTTTCCCCGCATCCTGCCTCCGCCCGACGATTGCCCGTAAATTTCTGCCTCGTTTGAGGCTTTGTAGGTGCTGTATTTCAGTCCAAAACCCATTTGCTCCGAGAAGTAATAAGTGGCGTCGGCACCCAGGTGGTATCCCTGTTTCAGGTCTTTTATATACTGTTTATAATCAGGCGATACATTGTCGGTCACCTTGGCTATGCGCGTGCTCCAGCCGCCGTTTATGCCGAGCCTCACTTTAGGAGAGGGCGTTTCGGCAGGCAACTCCGGCGAACCTGCCGCCGCCTGGGCATACGTTCTGCCCAGGTCAACATACGGGTCGTTTTCGGCAGCGAATGGTGCGTTTTGTGTGGGTTCTGCCCCGGAAACCTTTAAGATGTTTACCGTAATCCTGTGGCAGGTGCTCGCCAGGTTTGGCTTTTGGTGGTCGATGATCTTAATGCTGTTGCCGCCTACTTTTCGGGCCTCCGATTTTGCCTTGGCAATCACGGCGCCCCAGCTGCAGTCGGTCGTGAAGCCACTGTCACCGATGCGCACCATCCCGATTACCTCGGCATGCGGCGGCACCTGTTCCTGCAAACTGATAAGGCTAACTTCCTCTCCGGGTGCAAGGGGAGCTTGTGGAGAAGCGGTGAGCAAAGTGGAGACACTTGGGGCGCACGATCCGAGGACAAGCGGCAGCGCCAGGAAAAGGAGTAAAGTTCTCTTCATATAAAAAAGCGAATAAATGATGGGCTTACCACCCGATTTTGAAAATATAGCATGGTTAAAGTGGAGCATCCTGATCCTTGTGAGCCACAAAAGATGCAAACTTATTTCTGATAAATATTGCTTACAACCAGAAGGAGGCACTCTGTTTCCGATGTTTAAAGTCTTTCAGAGAAAAATCTCAAACGTGAAATTTAAAAGCGGCTTCCCTGCTGATTTGATTCATTTGATTTGATTCAAAAGTCGCCCTCCGTGAGATGGCAGATAATGAGATACAGATAGCTTTAGTCACGCATACAGCATAAAAGCAGCAATAGAAGCTGGCGGACCAGGCCTGTGTGCCAACAGAAATCCGGAGATTAATCAGGCATTTTCCCACAAATTATATAGAGCATCGTAGTGGTATAGCGTATGTTATAATCAAAAAGCAAGTGGCTCGCCGTGATGAAAGGAGAGGAACCGGTATTGCTCTTAATTCCAGTTAAAACTAGGCTATGGAAAATTATAAAACAAATAATCCAACAAAATTAATTGCAGGCATATCTTCTAATTGTCCTTTTAATTATTTCAATAAAAATGCCCCTCCGGAGCTTATTTTACTCCTGCGCCTGCTGTTAAAGCGTTTTCCTAATTTGGAGACCTTAAAAAGAGGACGTAAGTAAATGGAGGGCAAGAGCAGCATTAAGTGAACAAATTATTCTTTGCTACAAATTAGCGGAAAATCCGGCGGCCTTTGCACCAGCAGCAGAACCTCCTGAGGGCCGATTTCATTCAAATAATTGAATTTACCAAACGCAGCGGACCTGCCGCATCAGGCCACTCATAGGTTTCTTTCTTAGCTGGCACAGGACCAACCAGCCTGAATTGCTGACTTTTATCATCTGTTTTTTGATGCATGGATAAGCCAAATGTGTTACATTTGGTTTGGTGACAGAGCAGAGCACAAGGCCTAAACCCGCCTGCCGGCATCATCTGAACAAAAAGAGCGGCCAATGAAACTCCCCGGTTTTAACAGATTCTTTTTCCTATGCCAGCTGTTGCTCCTCTGGCAATTAGTGACTTCGTGCAAAGACAAGCAGGAATCGACACAACCCACGGTAGAGGCTATCTCAGAATCGGTGTACGCTTCGGGTATCGTGAAGAGTAAGAATCAGTACCAGCTGTTCCCGACAGTGAGCGGCATCATACAACAGGTGCTGGTAACCGAAGGCGACGTGGTGCAGCAGGGGGCTCCGCTGCTCGAAATAGATAGCAAAGCCGCCCAACTCAGTACCGAAAATGCCAGGCTGGCAGCCGAGTATGCCCGGGTTGGTGCCAATGCCGAAAAGCTGAACGAGCTGCAGGCCGCCATAGACCTTGCCCGGAGCAAAATGCACAACGACTCGCTGCTGCTCGTGCGCCAGCGTAACCTGTGGGCCAGCCAGATCGGCACCCGCGTGGAACTGGAGCAGCGCGAACTCGCTTTTCAGAATGCTGTCACGGCCTACCGGTCGGCCATACTCCGGTACAACGACCTGAAAAAGCAGCTGGATTTCGCGGCCAGGCAATCGCAGAAAAACCTGCAGATCAGCCAGACCATGACTGACGACTACACCATCAAAAGCGAAACAAATGGCAAAGTCTACAGCATCCTGAAAGAGAAAGGGGAGATGGTGAGTCCGCAGAGCCCGGTGGCTGTGATCGGCGATGCAGACGAGTTTGTGCTGGAACTGCAGGTAGACGAGTACGATATTGCCCGCATTAAGCCAGGGCAGCGGGTGCTACTGAACCTTGACAGTTACAAAGGGCAGGTATTTGAGGCGGAGGTGTACAAAATTAACCCGGCCATGAACGAAAGAACCAGGTCCTTTACCGTAGAAGCCAGTTTTACCACCACACCACCCTCTCTTTACCCTAACCTCACAACGGAGGCCAACATCATCATTCAAACCAAAAAAGACGCCCTTACCATTCCGCGCGAGTACCTGATAGATGGCTCTTTTGTGCAGACCGAGAACGAGGAGCGGCTAAAGGTGAGCACAGGCCTCAAGGATTACCAGAAAGTAGAGATCCTGGACGGACTAACGGAAGAGGATATAATTCTAAAACCTGCGCGATGAACAGCAAACTGATCTTCGGGATTGCGAAGTCGCTGCTGCTGGCCAGGTGGCGGCAAACGCTGGTAGCAGCCGTGGGCGTTACTTTCAGCATCGCCATGTTCATAACCCTGCTCAGCTTTATGAACGGGCTCAACGACCTGCTCGATGGCCTTATCCTGAACCGGACACCGCATGTGCGCCTCTACAACGAAATTAAACCCACCCTCGATCAGCCGGTAAATGTATCGGCAGAGTTCAACGATTCCTATAATTTTATTCAGTCGGTAAAGTCGGGCATTTCACGGCAGGAGATCTACAACAGCGGCCCTATTATGGAGGCTGTAAAGGCCGATGCACGTGTGTTAGGCGCCGCTCCAAAACTTACGGCGCAGGTGTTCTTTAACGAAGGCACCATCGACATAACAGGCGTTATAAATGGCGTAGATGTGGAGGAGGAGAACAGGCTGTTCAACTTTCAGGATTATGTAACTGCTGGCACCGCCCTGGATGCCAAAAACGTGGCCAACAGCATTATTCTGGGCAAAGGCCTGGCCGACATACTGGTGGCTGACATCGGGGATGTGGTGCAGGTAACCACGGTGCAGGGCGAGCGTTTTCCGCTCAAGGTAGTCGGGTATTTTCAGTCAGGAATACAGGAGATAGACAAAGTGCAGAGCTATGCCTCTATCGGCACCACGCAAAAGCTGCTCGGCAAGCCCAACAACTACATAACCGATATTCAGGTAAAGCTCCACGACCTGGCCATGGCTCCTGCCGTTGCCAAAGAATTCAGGCAGGTTTTTAACGTAGATGCCGAAGATATCCAAACGGCCAACTCTCAGTTCGAGACGGGCAGCAGTGTCCGGTCGCTTATTTCTTATTCCGTTGGCATTACGTTGCTTATTGTGGCAGGCTTTGGTATTTTCAATATCCTGAACATGATGATCTATGAGAAAATGGACTCGATTGCCATATTAAAAGCGACGGGTTTCTCGGGGAGAGATGTGAACCGTGTGTTCCTGGTAATTGCGTTGAGCATCGGTTTTTTCGGGGGTATGGTGGGCCTGCTGGCCGGCTTCGGCTTTTCGGTCATCATCGACAATATTCCCTTCAACACGGCGGCACTGCCCACCATCACCACGTACCCGGTCAACTACAGTCTGGTATTTTATGTTATCGGGGGCATTTTCTCGCTTATCACCACGTACCTGGCAGGGTTTTTCCCGGCGCGCAAAGCCAGCAAGGTAGATCCGGTAGAAATAATCAGAGGCAAGTAATATGGGCGACATTATTCTGGAGGCCAGGCATATCCACAAGCAGTTCCACGACCCGGTTACCGTGCAGGTGCTCACAGATATAACTTTTTCTATCAGCAAAGGGGAGTTTGTGTCGGTTATCGGCAAGTCTGGCTGCGGCAAGTCCACGCTGCTTTACATTCTCTCCACCATGGACACCGATTACGAAGGGGAACTGCTGATAGACCAGGAGCCGATGACCCAAAAAACAGATGCCGAACTGGCCCGCATCCGGAACGCCAAAATAGGGTTCGTGTTTCAGTTCCACTACTTGCTCAACGAGTTTACGGTGCTCCGAAACGTAATGCTGCCCGGCCTGAAGCTGAACCAGCACAGCGAGCAGGAGGTGGAGCACCGGGCTATGGAGCGGCTGAAAATGCTGGGCATCGACCACCTGGCCCAGAAGATGGCCTACAGGATATCGGGTGGAGAGAAGCAGCGGGTAGCCATTGCTCGCGCCCTCATCAACGATCCCCACATTATCATGGGCGACGAACCCACCGGCAACCTCGACAACCGCAACAGCGACATGGTGTTCGATATTTTTAAGCAACTGGCCGAGGAGCATAACCAGACCCTGCTCATTGTTACCCACGACCAGAGCTTTGCCCAAAATACCGGGCGCATTATAGAAATGGAAGATGGCAGAATTGTCAGGCAATAAGGCGCCATTTCCAGGCTGTTGTTTGGGCCGTTAAAGGCCCTTAGGGTTGGAGCTGGGGTTTTTGGCTGCTTACCTGTGCAGCAGTTTAGCAACACTCCTTACCGTCAGCACGGCGAACAGCCCACTCAGCGCTACGATTTTAACGACGGTTTGCGGGTCGCGGATGGTGCGGAACCGGGTATTGCCTTCCTTTATCTCGATATAGCCCACTGGCATAATGCCCAAGCCGCCTCCGCCTCCTGATCCTTCTTCTCCGGCTTTAGTGCCAGCGCCACCGCCAAAGCCATAGGCCATTTTCGACACCGGTATAACCGTTACACCAGCCCGCTCCACAGCTTCTCCAAAAATATTTGCTGATTTAGCAGAAACGCCGAGTTTTTCGGCCAGCCGTTCTACAAAAGTGCTGGAAGCAGAGCTTCCTTGGGAAGGGTTATTTTCCATGATCGTTTATGTTTAGGAAGTGAAAATAGTCTTGTTAGGAGAATTGCACGAATTTACAACTTCTGGCTGTGTTATCCCGCAAACCCGCAGTTATGTGGCTACAGCCTCAAACCTTACCGGGCTTTTACTTTAACTAGCGATTACTGCTTTAGGTTTTCTGCAGAAAAACGTATCAGCTTTTGACTATTGCCCCTCCTCATTGATTTATTGAAAGGTTTAACGCTTGTAAAGCTTCCAAAAGGCGTGCTTGCCATAATTTCTAATTTTGATTTCTAATTTTTATTTTGGTGAAACACTACATAAAGTCCTTCGTCTGGACGAGCTAAAGCAAATTTTAAGGTGCGGAAGCCTGATTATGCTAATAAAAAATGCCCTCATCAGGTATTTCTCTTTTCTGCTGCTGCGCAACAACAGGTATTACGAAGCTCGTGCTATTAAATTTATTGGAATGTTCTTACCGGCTTCTTTAATTCAAGGTATTTTGTGAAGATATTTGCGCGCTTCACTTTACTAACCAGAACATATGTATCCAAGCACATGCAGGTCTGCCGCCCGGCTTCAAAAACCGACTTTGTGGCTAGCGTTAACTTTTATGCTGGCCCTGCTCACTTCGCTGCAGTCGGCCGCGCAGGTAAATTACAAAGGCGGCTCTAATGTGCAGCTCCTGTATGGCCGCCACCTGCAGCACTCCGGGCAATTGGCCACCATTACCTTGGAGCACTTCGGCGATTACGGTGCATGGGAACATTTCGGATTTACCGACTTATTCAACAACGCGACGCTGGCCGGGCCGGATCTATACCTGGAGTGGTACCCCAAACTGAGCCTGAGCCGTATTACCGGCAGCGACCTTAGCTTTGGGCCGCTCAGCGATGTGCTGCTCGGAGGAGGTGTAAACGTACTGTTTGGCGGAACCGAAGATTTTTTCGCCTCGGTGGTAGGTCCCTCGTTTAAATTCAGGATTCCCGGCTCCGGTTTGCTGCAACTCGAAACCTATTACTACAAGCAGAATGGTGCGGCGTACAAAGGCACTTACCAGATAACACCCAGCTGGGACATTCCGCTGCCCCTTACCGAGAAGGTGAGGCTGCGCTTCAGGGGCTTTATGGATTTTATCGGCGACCGGGGCCCCGGCAGTTCCCAATACCTGACACAGCCTCAGCTTTTTGTAGACATGGGAAGCCTGTGGGCTAAACCTGGCAAAGTATACCTCGGCTCTGAGTGGCGCTACTGGAAAAATGTGGTAGGAATTGAAGGGCTGGATGAGTCTATCCTGCAGGCCAACATCCTGTTTAGTTTATAAACAGGCACTATAACCAGATAAGTGTCTTCGGAATAATACGGTTAAATTTTGAACGGCGTAAAGTGCTGCCAGAGAACACGAAGCCTGTGTCATACGCCTGCTTTCGTATCAGCAGCCAGGCTATGGTGGTGTAAAAATCTTCAGGAAGGAAGATTATCATCTGGCAAAGAAAAACGGCTTTTTATAATGCCGGTAAGTTTGCCGGCACCCAAAAAAGCCCCACCCGCTGTGCCGGAATATCCGAAGCAGCGGGTGGGGTAAGTAACTGTGGTTTAAAGCTGGCAGAGTCTGTAAAATCTGCTGCCAGGCCAGGAAAAATTCCAGATAATAATAAATCAAAATGATTATCCAGCGGCTTAAATACAACTTATGATGCCACTGATATCACTTGCTATGCTTATCTAAATTAGTACTTTAAGCATCTTTATGTCGAACAGGTATTAATGCCAAAGTCTGGCTATTATCAAAATATTTATTTTTAATAACAGTGAATACCCTGATAAGTTGAATGAATAAATTGGTCGTTTCTTTCATGATTACTTTTTATGGTATAATTTAATTACGGCTTATTTCGAAAACAAACCGGGAATATTTAAAAAATGTTAGAAATTTTAAAAAATAACTAAAATTTAACTTTTATAATATCGGTGTTAAAACAACAAACAAATTTGATGCCATATTAATACAATTATAACAGGCCAGGCACCGAATTGTTTGCCCCCTTTACTCAGGCAGTACAATATAGTGTTCTTCGTGGTTAAAAAAAAATGTTTTGTTTCGAACGGCCTCTACATCAGCGCGTAGGTTGTGGTACAGGTGCCGGATCAGGTAAGAATCCACACTTTGCTGGCTCAGGTACTGACAGAGGGCATCCAGCCTGGCCAGATAATCCTCGTCATTTTCTGTTGGCGGCAGCGTGATATCCAGAAATTTGTCGATGATGAGCAGGTTCTGGAAAATGGCCTGATGCCGGATAATAGTGGAGCGCAGACCGGCAACGATGATGTAATACTTTGATTTCATGCTCCCGTCGTCGGGAACATATTTTAGCTCTAATGACATAATGGTGGTGTTGTATCAACCCAAAAACAAACCGATATACGCTACGATATAAGTCGGATCAGAATTAATGTGTGAATACATCTTGCCTGCGTGCCTTGGCTAAAAGCGATAAGAAGGAGATATGCATAAAGATACCACACTACAATGGTAATGACTAATGAAAGCCCTGATTATTTATCACCCCCTGCCTTTGCGGGCAGCTGCCGCTGTAGAGGTTAAAAATCCATCCGGCCTGTGTTAATAAATAGCATCCCCTGTTGAAATACGCTGCTGGCGCAGGCGATCTGCTTCAGCTTTGCATTTTAAGATAAGGCACGTCCTTTAGAAAGGCTTAAGTGCCTTAGACCATCCTTAGCAGTAAGGGGGCTGCAGTGGGTGTCTTACCGGATTATTCAAATCAAAATGCCCCTCCGGAGCTTATTGCTGCTGCTGCTCCAAGTGCCTTCCAATGATCGGGTACGTTTTAGAAACAGAGAGCGAGGGAGCTTTGGAATTATGCTAATTAAAAAGGCCCTCCAGAGCTCTCCTCCGCTCCATCTATGCCACAGATGTAACCGGGATACTCGTAGGATAGCATCACTTGAACACTCCAGCGCGTTGGCTGCCTTCCTGCAGGCGTAATAGAGCAGGGGCGGCGGCAGGTTTCAGCATCAGGCTTCGCCGGAGTCTTTGGTAGGCCTACATCTTCCAGGGCTTGTCTGCAGTATAGAAGTTCTTTAGTTGCATCATGCTATCCTGGTTCACCTTGATAATACCTCGTTTGGGCCTGTCGAGGTCTATGATGATAAAGACCACCAGGCAAATCAGAAAGGTCATCAGCAGAGCCGGGATAGAGCTTCTTTTTTTGCCCAGGCCACTGGCATAGCCCACCAGTGCCCCAGACATGATAAACACGATGAAGAGCAGAAACAGGATTACCTCCGGTACATGCAGCATAAGCAGCGCGTTGCTTTCTCCCTGTGCATCGATCATGCTGTTGAGTGCCTCGATATAATACCCGGTCGTAACCTGCCTCGGGTCGATTCGTGCTGCGCGTACGGCATTTATCCAAATGTCGCTTTGCAGTTTTCGGGTCTCCTCGTTCAGGAGTTCCTGTTCGCTTACCCTGGCATAGGCTGTCTTGCTCACGGCAATGCGAAGGTTGACGTACTGCTGAAGTTGTGAGTAAGTGAGGCTGTCGTAAGGGTGCGGGAGCAGCTTTGTTCTGAGCAGAACGGTTCCGATGGCACTGGCCTCTTTTATAACGGCCTGGCTTCTGTTGTTATACCGCTGCAGCGCCATGTTAAACGTAAAGCCAAGGATCAGGGCCAGCAAACCCAGAGTTCCTGCCTGAATGGTATTGGTGTGCGCTTTAACATCAACATCGGTTCTGACCTGGAAGTAGTGGCCCAGCCGGTATCCTGCCTCGTTGGCGAGCAGGATCAGCCCAAAGAGCGCAGCCACAATTATAATACTGTTCTGGTCGTACAAAATTTCCTTCTCCATTTTTTACCAAATTAGTAGGATATAAGCAGTCAGAGCTCCACTAGTTGCAGCTAAAGTGTATACGCGCCACCCTAGATTCGAGTAGGTATAGATAGGAAAACTCATCGCCACCCCTCTGCCAGATTATTCAAATCAAAATGCCCCTCCGGAGCCTCTGCTGCCGGGTCTAAAAGGGCTGCTGCGGAAAAATAAGGAACTAGCTTTAAGGGAGAACGTCTTCAGGTGGCAGGCTGCACGGGATTTTTTTAGAAAAGGAATATTTTTTCCTACATGATGGAAGATATTATAGACTGCGTCTCAACCTTTCGGCATCAGCAATGGCATCACCCTGAGAAAAACGACACACGTATCACGTAGCACGACATTCTATTTGTTGTATAAAAGGTCGATCAAATTCCGATAAGTTGAGTCGTTGTCTATAATTAGCGGAATTATGGGACAATTGGTAGGAAACCGCCTTTAAGAGCAAAGGAATAGCAGCGGGGAAGCCAGCCTTTAAAGGCCTGGAAATTCATAGTGGGCAGGCATTAAAAAAATAAATAGTAATTTCATGATCGCTGGATTATGAGAGGTTGCATCGTGCGTTCAATTCTCAGCCAGCGCTCATCTCTTTGACTTAAACGAAAGATGTCAAACTCAAAAAAACTCCGGAACGTAACCATTGGCCATGTGTTTAAAACCATTATCTGGCCCCGGAAAAAGTACCTGGCCATCGGGCTGGTGCTGATCATCATCAGCCGACTGGCTGGTTTGATTTTGCCAGGCGCCAGCAAATACCTGATTGATGATGTGATACCGAATGCCGACAAGACCATGCTCAAATGGCTGATCCTGGCAGTGGGAGCAGCCATAGTGGTGCAGTCTGTCACTTCCTTTGCCCTGACCCAGATCCTGAGCGTGGAGGCGCAGCATCTTATTGCGCAGCTGCGGGCCAAGGTGCAGCGGCACATTATTCAGTTGCCCATCCGCTTCTTCGACAATACCAAAACAGGCGAACTCGTTTCCCGGATCATGACGGACGTGGAAGGGGTGCGGAACCTGGTCGGCACCGGCTTTGCCCAGATGGTCGGCGGCGTGCTGACCTCGCTCATCTGCCTGGTGCTGCTCGTCTACATCAGTCCGCTAATGACCTTGTATGCTTTGGTGCCGGTGGCCATTTTTGGCGTCATTTCCTTAAAGGCTTTCGGCAAGATAAGGCCGATCTTCAGGGAGCGCGGTGTGATAAATGCCGAGGTGACAGGCCGCCTCACAGAGACCCTGGGTGGCGTACGCGTGATAAAAGGGTTCAATGCGGAGGTGCAGGAAATCAGAAGTTTCGAGGATGGCGTAAACCGGCTTTTCCTGAACGTGAAGAAAAGCCTGATCACGACCAGCTTTGTAACCAGTTCGGCTACACTCCTGCTTGGCTTTGCCTCGCTGGGCATTATGGGCATAGGTGGTTACCAGATTATGAACGGCGACCTTACCTTTGGCGATTTCCTTGCCTTTACGCTGTATCTGGGTTTTATGATTGCGCCAATCCTGCAGATGAGCAACATCGGGAGCCAGCTGACAGAGGCCTTTGCCGGCCTGGATCGGACCGAAGAAATACTGAATATGCCCCTGGAAGACGATGGCGGGCACAGAACCCTAACCCCCGGCTACATACAGGGCGATGTGGTGTTTGATAATGTTTCGTTTGCATACGAGCCCGGAAAAGAAGTGGTGAAAAATATCAGTTTCAGGGCACCAGCCGGCTCTGTTACCGCCCTGGTAGGAACATCGGGTTCCGGCAAGACCACCATTGCTGGCCTGGTGGCCTCTTTCCTGAACCCCGAAAGTGGCACCATAACCGTAGATGGCCACGATCTGCAGAAAATTAGTTTACAAAGCTACAGAAGCCAGCTGGGCGTGGTCCTGCAGGACGACTTCCTGTTTGAAGGCACTATCCGCGACAATATACGCTTCCCGCGCCCCGATGCCACAGAAGAGCAGCTGCTCCAGGCGGTGAGCGCGGCCCATGTACATGAGTTTACCGATCGTTTTGCAGAAGGCCTGGATACCCTGATCGGGGAGCGGGGCGTGAAGCTGTCGGGTGGCCAGCGGCAGCGCATTGCCATTGCCAGGGCCATCCTGGCCGACCCGCGCATCCTGATCCTGGACGAAGCCACCTCCAACCTCGACACCGAAAGTGAGAGCCTGATCCAGGCCAGCCTGAAAGCCCTGATGCAGGGTCGCACCACCTTCGTGATCGCCCACCGCCTGAGCACCATCCGCCAGGCCGACCAGATTCTGGTGATAGAGCAGGGCCATATTGCCGAGCAGGGCAGGCACGAGGAACTGCTGGAGAAGGAGGGCAGGTATTACCAACTGTATACTTATCAGGCAAGAATTTAGTGCCTGAAGATTTCCTGCCTCTTAATTGTTGAAAGCCTCTGCTGCTACAACTTTTGGCGAAATATTCAGCGGATTAACAGGTGAATTTTATAAATATTTTCCTAAATATGTGCTGGCCAATTAATTCGTGCATGAAAATACTTCTACCCTTGTTAGGCTCGCTTTTGCTGACTTTACCAGCAGTGGGGCAAAAGATTTCTTTTAACGAATTGTTGAAATTACGGGAGGTCCGAGAGCCTAAAGCGTTGCACCGGAGATTAACCATGAAAGGTTACAAAATGGTATCTGATACGGCCCCGACGGAAGGAAAATCTGGTATTGCCGCCTGGGGTTATAAACCGAAGGGTACAGAAGCTGTGGCCTGGGTGTGGTTTTATTATGGCATTGCCAATGGCAGGTACAACGTTATCAGCTATCAGCCAGACTGCAACTGTTCGATAAGCTACTTCGAGAAAAAAATGAAGCGTTTGAATATGAGGGTGCTGGAGGAAGAACAGGTAATTGAGGAAAAGGATAAGACTTATTCTCTGACAAGTTACGTGGGGTACCGGCACGTAATCCGTGTTCTAAAACAGCAACAGCCTCATGATTTTTTCACCATTGAAGTTTATGACAAAGACTTTTACAAAGGATTGAAAGAACAAGGAATTCTATGATTTAGTACTACTTAACACTTGGTTTTGAGCCTTTCATCCGTACTGCTGTTTTCTGCAGAGACTCTGTGCGGGTATAGAGCAGAAGTTTCAGACGCCAGTCAGCGAGAGAGGTGGTTCCTGAAATCATCCATACCGGCATAACTCCTTTATAACTGCAGGGCCCGGCTTACGTTAGCTAGAAAATCATTTAAAGCAATCGCGCGCCATGACCTTCGACCTTCTCATAACCAACGCCACCGTCCTCGACGGCACTGGGCAGGATCCTTTCCAGGCTACTGTAGGCATCCAAAATGATATCATAACGCTCATCGACAGGCAGCAGGAAAACCAGTATGAGGCCGCCAGAACCATAGATGCCACCGGCCTGACCCTTACGCCCGGCTTTATAGATGCGCACGCACATGGCGAGCCGCTAGCAGAGCCGGAGTTTCATAATTTCCTGGCCATGGGCGTTACCACCATCTGCCTGGGGCAGGATGGCTTCAGCCCCGATCAGGAAGATGTGCGCGGGTGGATGGACGAGGTGGATGCTGTAAAACCGGGGGTGAACATTATCCTGTTTGCGGGCCATAATACCCTGCGCATGCTCTCTGGGGCCAAATACGACCCAGTTCCGTCCGAAGCGCATTACCTGAAAATGGAGGAACTGCTGGCGGATGCCATGCAGGCGGGCTGTTTCGGCCTGACCACGGGCCTGGAGTACAACCCCGGCTACTACGCCGGCAGTGCCGAACTTAACAGGCTGGCAAAAGCGGTGGGCAAACACAAGGGCATGCTCATGAGCCACATGCGCAGCGAGAGCGACGATGCCATAGCCGCGGCCATAGACGAGCTGCTGGAACAGGGAAACTATTGCCCGGTGCAGGTATCGCACATAAAGGTGGTGTATGGCAAGGGCCGGCAAAGAGGCGAAGAGATTCTGGAGCAGCTCCGGCGGGCCAGGGCGCGGGGCATACAGGTAACCGCCGATTTTTACCCCTACACCGCCAGTTACACCTCCATCGAAATCCTTTTTCCGGAATGGGCCAAAAAACCCTTCGATTATGCCGAAGTAGTAAGGACCAGGGGCGAGGAACTAAGGGAATTTCTGAAAGAAAAGATCTTGTTTCGGAACGGACCGGAAGCGACCCAAATAGGTTCGGGACCTTTTAAAGGCAAAAAACTATCGCAGATTGCAGAGGCACTGCACAAGCCGTTTGAGCTGGTGTTGCTGGAGGACATTGGTCCGTATGGTGCCTTTGGCGCTTATTTTATAATGGATGAGGAACTGCAGGAAACGCTGCTGCTCGACCCCTACACCATGATCTGCACCGATGGCAGCCCCACCATGAACCACCCCCGCAGCTTTGGCGCCTTCGCCCGCGTGCTCGAAACCTTTGTGAAGCAAAGACAACTGCTGCCCCTGCAGGAAGCTGTCCGGAAAATGACCGGGCTAACAGCCGAAACTATTGGGCTGGCCGATCGGGGTTTTGTCAAGGAAGGCTATAAAGCCGACCTGCTGCTTTTTGACCAACAGGAAATTAAAGCCACTGCCACGTATGAGGAGGCCCGGCAACTGGCAACCGGGTTCCGGTACATCATCCTGAACGGGCAACTGGTAAAGGAGCAGGACCAGATTAGCCCCGGCAGAAGTGGCAGCATGCTCCGGAAAGCCTACGCTCCGTCAGCATAAAAACAGGCTTCTTCCTAGAATTATGCTAATGAAATTGGCCCTCCCGAGCCCTCTGCTGCTGTACCTGCTCGGGAGATGCTCTGCTGTAGCTCTACACAAGCACGCTATCGGGTGCTCAGGATGGACGTTTATAGAATGCTCCCGAACTTCCCATCCTTCAAAGTTTTATTTTTTCAATCTCGACAGAAAGAAAAAAAGTCCTGCGTGCTGTTTCGGAAGGTGCTGCAAAATCCGGTGCCCGAATTTCTGCCACTGTCTGGAAATGTGCTTTAGTTATTGGCCAGTATTTTATCAATAACCGGCGTGGTAGTATCGCGGAGATAAGAACAGCCTGCAACAAGATGCAGACTTTAAGAACAATTTGTCATAATCGGAGTTAATAAAGCAAGCGTGTGCCGTGTTCAGCCAATGTTTAGAGGTTATCCAATTAAATCTGGCTCACTTGTACTTGCCTCTGCACATGTTAACCTGCCAAAACGATGAAAAAATTAGCACTTATTGTTGTACTGCTTCTGGCCATGTTCCGGGGGGAAGCCCAGAACCGGGGCCTTTTTGCCAGAAACCAGCCAGACCCCGACGAGCGGAAGATATGGGTAGGAGCCCAGATCGGCCTCAATGCCTTCACGCTCTCTTCAGATCCTAACCTTGTGGATTCCGGGATAGGGCTGGGCTGGCAATTGGGCCTGTTTACCAGAATAGGTTCGGAGCGGTTTTATCTGCAACCTGGCCTCGAATACATGAGCCATACCATTTCTAATGTGGAGCGGGCTGTGGGAGTAAATAACGTGGTGACAGATGATGTGGGGCTGCGCTATCTGCGCTTTCCGGTAATGGCTGGTTTTGTGGTGGGCGACTCCTTTAGCCGTGATCCGCGCTTGCGCCTACTCTTCGGCCCGTCGCTGGAGTACAACATTGGAGTGCGCCAGAATAATACAGGACTGGCCCGAAGAGACATACGGAATGCACAGTTCGCCCTGAACGGTGGCCTGGGCTTTGACCTCTGGATATTGAATTTTGATGTGCTCTACCACCATCATTTAATGACCACCCTTATTTTTGGTAACGCCGAAGGCAAGCGGAGAGGCTTTTCTGTCAGCGCCGGCATCCGGTTTTAGGTAAATGGCCAGGTCGCAGCCCATACCCGGCTGGCTTTATCCTGAAAACCCGGAAAACCATTTTCCACACATGGCTTACAAACCCACCAAAGCAGAACTGGCGGCAGCTATAGAGCGCACCGTTCCCGATGTAATCGCTCCAGACCTAAAAGTATTGTTCTGTGGCATAAACCCGGGTGTGTACACGGCGGCGATAGGGCATCATTTTGCGAGGCCAGGCAACCGTTTCTGGCCTGCCTTGTATGCCGCAGGCTTCACGCCCCGGCAGTTGTTGCCTGCAGAGCAAGAGCAACTGTTAGCGCTTGGCCTCGGCATTACCAACGTAGTGGAGAGGGCAACCGTAGCTGCCGCTGACCTGGGCAGGGAGGAGCTGCGGCTGGGAGGCGAGGTGCTGGTGAAAAAGGTGCTGAAGTACCGGCCACAGGTGTTGGCCTTGCTGGGAATTTCGGTGTATGAGGCGGCATTTGGGCAGAAGGGGAGTGGCATAGGGCTGCAGCCGCTGACAATTGGCGCTACTCAGGTTTGGGTATTGCCAAATCCAAGTGGCCTCAATGCTCATTTCCCGCCCAGGCGCCTGGCTGAGGTGTATCGGGACCTGCGGGAGTATTGTTTCTTTTAAGCTTTTTTATGGTCTGCCGCATGCTTTTGCCGCAACCAATCTTCTGCTTTTGCTCTGTCGTCGAACACGCTTGCCTGAAACGACTTTAGGTTTTCATAAAATGCTGCTGCTGTAGATCCTGCAAATGTTTCGGGAGTGGTGATCATCGCAAAATACTGCAGCCCGGCCTGTGCAGCACGTGGCGCCCAGTCGTTCAGGACCCATTCCAGGGAATGGGTCCAGCCGCCAATAATCAGGCGTGTGTCGTTAAGAACCGAGTGGTAGCCGGCGTCAGCGAGCGCTTTTGTATAGGCGAGCGCCCCGTTTTTTACATTCTCTTCTGTCAGGTAGCCCATCCAGTTCACATGCACCCACTTGTTTTTATGGTCCACTTCAATGGTGAGGTAAACTCGCCCGAAGGGGTTGTTAAGCTCTTGTTTCATACGTTTGCCATAAAAATTTATCAGAAGACCGTTTGAAAGCCGCTTTTCAGGGGGAGTTGCCTGTGCTTCCCGGGTTGGTTTGTGTCTGCTCGTGCCCGCCAGCGTAAATTTAACAGGTTCCGGGCAATTATTTCAATCAAAAAGTATATCCTGCCCGGGTGCCTTCTGTTGGGGATGCTGCTAACGCCTGAAGTTTAACAACAGCAGCAGCGAGCTCCGAAGGGTGTTTTTGATTAGAATAATTTGCTTTCTGAGCCTCTTGCTTCTACTACACCGTCAGTTTTTTTTAGCCGGGAAGTTGGCCCGCTGCTGATATTCCGCTAATCGCAGGACTGCTGTCAGGAGTGAGGCTGGCGCTCATGCTGGGTGCGGCCACAGAAGTGTTCAAAAGAAGCCTCCTGCTGCCCCCCAGGTAGGATTCAGGGACAGCAGCAGGAGGCTTTCAGAAGAGGCTTTCAAACCAGTGCTTCTCCAATTTAATTTTTAGGGATATTTAAGGCTTGTAGGGCTACCGGAAAGCAAAGCTGCCATCATTTCTAATTTCTGATTTCAATTAGGTGAAGCCCCACGCTACCTTTTTTCGAGCTGCCGTTTGAGTTTTTCCTCCACGTTTTTCAGCAGTTCGTACCAGTTATCGCCTTTGTCTTCCGCGAAAACATCATTTCCCGGGATACCGACGCGCATGCTTACTTTTTTTGAGTCGGTGGCATGATTCGATTCCTCTTTGAAATAAACATCAATCGAGTCTATCTTGCTGGCGTGTCGTTTCAGCTTTGAGATGGCATTGCGCAAAAACTGCTGAATGTCGTCCGAAATCGAAATATCCACTGCCTGCACATCTATCTTGATTCCTTCGTAATTCTCTGTATAATTCATAAGCTTCTTAAATAATAATTTTGCCGGATGAGCAGGGCTCAACTATGGGAGCCTCTGCTTCTTTACAACTAAGTTTAAACGGGGGCGAGGCTTATAGGTTAAGCGGAGCGCGGTATTATCTGACTTTTGCAGGCCCCAATTTGCCAGGTCGCACCTACAGTTGCTGTCTCTGACCAATAGATTCTAACCTGGCAGACTCGACTCATAGCAGTACTGTGTATTAATGATGCCGGCCCGTCCGCAGCACCGCCACCCAGCCTTGAAACTACGTGAAGTTGCAGTGCCTAAGCCCTGGAGGGAGCATGCCGAAGTCTTGGCTAAAGCATAGGTCAGAAGCCAATATCTGCTGCCCCTGATGGTGAAGAGTCTGAAATTTTGTTCAATTTTACTTCTGGTTCTATCCGCATCAATGAGCGGGGAAACACAATAGGCAGCTTACATATACCAACCTGGCCTTACCTCTACGTGGGTAAAGGCATAAAGGGCAACACTATGAATCGTTATAAGGCATTTCTGCAGCTTGTTTTGGATGCCATTAGGGGCAAGGAACAGGATTACACCACCCTGGGAATTAAAAGCAGCATTGTGCTGCTGGCCATTCCCATGATCCTAGAAATGCTGATGGAGTCTTTGTTTGCAGTGGTCGACATTTTTTTTGTGGGCAGACTGGGTTCCGAAGCCCTCGCCACTGTCGGCCTCACAGAATCTGTCCTGATGATTATCTATGCCGTGGGCATGGGCATCAATATTTCGGCCACAGCTATGATCTCACGCAGGTTTGGCGAGAAAAACTATGTGGAGGCCGGCAGTATTACCTTCCAGCTTCTGATAACAGGTATGGTGCTGGCGCTGCTGATGGGAGGCCTGGCTACCTACTATGCCGGCGATATCCTGACACTTATGGGCGCTACTCCTGAAGTGCTGGCGACCGGTCTTGCCTATACCCGGATCATTTTTGCCGGTAATATTGCCATTATCCTGCTTTTTCTGATCAATGGTGCTTTCCGGGGAGCCGGAATGCCGCACCTTGCCATGCGCGCCCTCTGGCTTGCCAACGGCGCTAATATTATCCTGGACCCGCTTCTGATTTTCGGGATCGGCAGCTGGCCTGGTCTGGGGCTGGAAGGAGCTGCCTGGGCTACCACGGCCGGCAGGAGTCTTGGCGTGGTGTACCAGCTCTACCACCTCTTTAACGGGCGGCACCTGCTGAAGATAGGGCGAGAAAATGTGGCCGTTAGCTTCCCCATCATCTGGCGCATCTTAAAGCTCTCCTCAGGTGGGGTTGGCCAGTACCTGATCGACTCCGCCAGCTGGATTTTCCTGACCCGGCTCATTGCGGAGTTCGGAAGCAATACGCTGGCGGGTTATACCATCGCCTTCCGGATCATTAGTTTCACGCTGCTACCGGCCTGGGGCTTATCGGCGGCGGCGGCCACCCTCGTGGGCCAAAACCTGGGAGCGGCCAAAGCCAAGCGTGCAGAGGTTGCCGTCTGGCTCACAGCCAGGTACAACATCATCTTTATGGCAGGCATTACGCTCCTGTTCCTGCTGTTTGGCACCAGGCTTTCCGGCTTGTTCTCCAGCAACGCCCAGGTTATTGCCATCTCTTCGGAGGCGCTGCAGATTATTACCCTGGGCTATATCTTTTTTGGGCTGGGCATGGTGATGGTGCAGGCCTTTAACGGAGCCGGCGACACCCGCACGCCCGCCCTTATCAATATTGGGGTTCTTTGGATGATCGAGATTCCGCTGGCCTACCTGATGGCCATTACCCTGCACCTGGAGGCAACCGGCATTTTTATCGCCATTGCCTTCTGCCACTCCTTTCATGCGCTGGTAAGCTGGTGGCTGTTCCGGAAGGGAAACTGGAAAAAAACAAGGGTCTGATTTTAGCGCATCAGGTTTATTTTGAATTTTGCTGGCAGAAATTGAACTTACTATTCTATCTTTACGACCGACATCAACTACTACAAACATGTATACAGGACTACAGCATTTACACTCTTACCTGGCTTACCTGGTGCTGCTGGGGCTGCTCATCAGCATTGGAGCTGCACTGGTTGGCTTATCCGGCAACAGACTCTTTACCGACAAAGACCGAAAGCTCGGCCTGTTCGGGCTGATCGCCACGCACCTGCAAATTGTTTTTGGCCTGATTCTGTACTTTGTCTCGCCACTGGGTGTTTCCAATTTCTCCGGCCCCAACATGAAAGACTCCGTTTCAAGGCTTTACATGCTGGAGCACCCGCTCATGATGGTTATCGCCGCAATACTGGTAACGGTGGGCTACTCCCGTGCCAAACGCATGGTCGGCAACGGCACAGGAGGTTTTAAAAGCATCGCCATTTTCTACATAATAGCCCTGGTCCTTATCCTGGTGCGCATACCCTGGGTATCCTGGCCGGGTAACTAGTGCTTCGCCTGATTAAAAGCTCAGCAGTAGAAATTCAAAGTTAGCGTGCCCCGGCATTGTTTGCAGCGCCCAGGGCATTTTGTCTTTTTTTGAATTGGTGGAGTGGCTGAAATAATACTGACCAATTTACCGCCTGAAAAGCCTCCCCACGAAAGGGAGGCTTTTTTGTTTCAGTCAGGATTTGGAAGATGCAATTTTGCTCCGATTGAGGCACCTCTATGGGGTATGCCCTCAAATTATTTGAATGAAATTGGGCCTCCGGAGCTTTTGCTGCTCCTGCCGCCGCTTATCCGGGTTTCCCGCTAACATCTGTCTTTTCCGTACGTTAGCAAGTAAAACCGCCTTGATTAGCTATGAACAAAGATCAATTACTACGCGACCACCTCACCAGGCTTATGCGGTGTGGGCAAGCCTTTATGCCGCTGCAGGAAGTGCTGCAGGGGATTACGGTGGCCGATGCCGGAAAAACCGTAAAGCACCTGCCTTACACCCTCTGGCAACTGATAGAGCACCTGCGCATCGCCTTATACGACATCCTGGACTTTACAAGGAATCCTGCTTACCAGTCGCCGGCATGGCCCGATGGCTATTGGCCGGAAGAGTACGCCCCGGCCGACCAGGCGACCCTGGAGGGCAGTATCAGATCCATAAAAGCCGGCGTGGATGCGATGGTGGAGCTGGTGCAGGACCCGGCCAACGATCTGTTCAAGCCCTTTCCACACGGAAACGGCCAGACCCTGCTCCGCGAAGCGCTGCTGGTAGCCGAGCACAATGCCTACCACCTGGGCGAAATAGTGGTTTTTAAGCGGCTGCTTGGGAAATGGGATAAGGTTTGATGGCAGGGAGCAGCATCTTTCTAAAGTGCTTGCCCTGTAACTTGCTTTAGCTTGCTGATACCAGAAGAGACTACCACTGCTGCCATCATCTCTCATTTTGAACTTCTGATTTTTTTAATTTGTCGAAGCCCGCGTCTCTTGCAGCCTCTGCTACAGAGGAGGTTAGGAAACGAGGTGCGGCTATGTATTTCCCAGCACATCTGAGAAATTTTCTGCTTCCTGAACGGCTCCAGGTTGCAGGTCACGGAGGAGTATTCCCCCGATCCTGACTCTTACCAGCCGCAGGGTCGGGAAACCCACCGCTGCGGTCATTTTGCGCACCTGCCGGAATTTACCTTCCTTAACCGTGATAGACACCCAACTGGTGGGGCCATGCCTGTCGTCGCGGATCTTGCGGATGCGCTCGGCAAAGCCGGGGGCAGCTGTAAGTTTGTGTGCCTGGCAGGGCAGTGTCTGGTAGGTTATTTTGTTCACGCTTATGTCCACACCCTGCTGCAGCTGCGCAATGGCCTCAGGGCTTATATCGCCATCAACCTGCGCCAGGTACTCTTTCTCAACGTGTTTGCTGCGTACGAGCTCACTCATTTTGCCATCGGTGGTCAGCAGGAGCAAGCCTTCGCTGTCCTGGTCGAGCCGGCCAATGGCCATGGTGCCTTCCGGGAAATCATGCAGGTCGCCCAGCAGTTTTTTGTTTTTATGATTGCTCACAAACTGGCTGATAAAGCCATAAGGTTTATGTACGATAAAATGTCGGTGTTTCATGCATTAAAAAAATAGCCGGCTATGGTCTACCTGGCAAGACCTGAGAAGGTGGGCAACCTGTGCTGAAGGGAAATGGAAATTTTAAATGAACTGCCCTGCGTACCTGGTGGCAGGTAGGAAGCCTTTTGCAATTCCGGCGTCTGGCAGGCAGGTGCAAAGTGCCGAAAGTTGCGCCAAAGAAAGCGGCGTTCTGGCTCTGCCAAAAAATCGATGCTCGGCCACTGCAGGCCAAAGCCAGCGGTAGCTGGAGATACAGGTGGCGGTGCCGGTTAAGAGATTTACCAGCACCGCGCCCGCCATCAAAAGTTAAATCAGTTTATCAGGAAATGCGCATTCCCCAGCCGGAAGAGGTGCCTAAGCAACAAGTCTTACTCTTACCGCATTAGGACCTTTAGGGCCCATCTCTACTTCAAAAGTTACTCTATCATTTTCTTTGATAGTGTCCACAAGGCCATTTACGTGTACAAACACACTCTCCTGCGTCTCATGATCCTTGATAAAGCCATAGCCTTTGGAGTCGTTAAAGAAAGCGACAGTTCCTTTCCTGATCGCGTCTGCCGGATCAGCTGCTTCCTGTTTCGATATGCCTATCTGGATATCTTCCTGCTTAATGACCTTTTTCTTTTTGGTAGGGTCCGGAGGAGTGGAGGTAATGTTGCCGTTATCATCCACGTAGGCCATCATCTCATCCAGGCTTTGTCCTTTGCTGGCACTGGCTTTGCGCTCTTCCTTTTTCTGCTCCTTGTCCTGTTTCTTTTTCTGTCTTTTCTTCTCGTTTTCTTTTTTACTGAAAGTTTCCTGTGATCTACCCATGATGTTTAAATATTATTTGCAAAAATGCTTTATGTATGCTTAACTAACCGGTTTGCCTATACCAGTGCAAAGACCCGATTACTTATCTTTATACGTACTTAATTCATATACTGTAACTTGTAAGCATGGCAGTTTTAAAAAAAAATGACCTATATACAATATTACGAATTTAATTGCGATTAATCAGTTCCTCCTGCCTTGCCAGGCAAATTAATTGGGCCTTCTGATTTAAATCTAGCTATCCCTCACAGCTTCTCCTGCAGGAAATCTAATGGCAATCCGACTTCTGAAACCGGTAGGAGAGTATGTGCTGAAGTCCGGCATGATGAACCGGAACTGGCAAGGTGCAGCAGCAGACAGGTGTTCCTGTGGAGAACTGGTCTTGGGGGGCTTCGGCATTGGAATAATTTCTCCTGCCTCTCCCCAACTACCTGCTCCGCTACAATAGAGAGCATATTATACTGATTCTGGTTCCATACCCGGTTTTTACAGAATATTTTAGCTTCAGAATCGTGTTCACTTGGTGCAGTACCTGAGCGTGTTAAGGCAAAAGCCGGCCAATACAGGATGCTTTATGTAATCAGCGGGGATTTCCTGGCTAACCTTTTCTACAGGATCCCAGTTAACTATAGGGAATGATACCGCATAATCTGCCTAAAAATGTTTCTAGAGAGTATGTGCCAGTAGACGGCACTTAACTTGAAGGCTTGGGTGTAGACGCCTAAAAGGCAAGTGCTTATAACACTGATGGATTAGGTTTTCATGATTTTGTCCGTATTAAAACTGATTTAAGTGCTAAATATTATAATAATGGCACTTATCCAATTTTTTTATTGTAGTATTGTTGGTCGAAAATAAGAGCGTGACTCTGGGACAGACTAGGAAAATTAATTAGCAGAAATGAATTTTTTCGATTTAAAAACCGGCTACATCGTTGCAGCATTCCCTGATTTTGAATCAGCCTTTGCAGCCACAGAAGATTATTCCGGGCAAGGATTTAAAACTGTTTACCTGAATGAGGTCAGTCATGTGCAGGAGGGTGAAGTGGTGGAGTATGTGCTCAAATATGAGTCGCAGCGCAAGTTCTATTTCCACAACTACCATGCCTCCAAAAGCAACGACCTGAAGCTTACGGCTACTGACAGCCTCAGAACAGCGCTGGAGGTGCTGGAACAAAAGAACCGCCTGGCAGCCAAGTTCCTGGTAATCGTAGCGCCCAAAAAGGCATCCAGAAATAATCCGAAAGAGCTGACCAAAGCCATTTCGCAGTTCAAGGCTGTGGAAGTGCCTGTTAAGCATGCCCGTTAGCTAACAATAGTAGTAGCGGGCGGCCACTAGGGAAGCGGGCTACAAGGGCTGCCAATCAGGACGGCACTATAACAAAGGGCTTGGAGCCAGTTTTCAAACTGCTCCCACGCCCTTTTTCATTTTTGTCCATGCTTTTAGGAGCTTCGCCAGGTTCAGAGATACAGCATCAGAGCTCCTTCCTGCTGTTTTCCTCACAGCCAAAGAAGCCTATATCAGCTGCTCTGTAATGTTAGAGTCGCTGGTTTATTCTGACGAATTTGCTTCATCCACTATCATTTGGATTCTGCGCTTTAAGTTTCTGTGCGTTGTCCCCGGACGGTGCCCTGTGGGTATGGCAGCAATTGGTCTGATTCATGCCAAGAAGGGTCAGTCAGGTGACAGACCCTGGGGATAAAGGCCAGCAAATGAAGCAATAGTAGCATTAATCCACTTCCACATATTTTTTGTCGTCGTTCATCCTGACAATTTTCGGGTAGAAGGTTCCGGTAATCTCTACCAGGTCCTGCTGCGAGGCCATTACCTGGTGAATATCCTTGTAGGCCATGGGCGACTCGTCCAATCCTGATCCGAGCACATCTACGCCAGCCTTTTGGAGGTGCTTTCGCATCTGGGGCTGCGAAAGTGTTTTTATAGCCTGGGTTCTGGACATGGTTCGTCCGGCTCCGTGAGAGGCCGAGTTCAGGGAAGCAGCGTTGCCTTTGCCGCGCACGATAAACCCCGGCGTAGCCATGGTTCCCGGAATAATGCCCTGCACGCCTTCTGCTGCCGGTGTAGCGCCTTTGCGGTGCACAATAACCTCCCGACCCAGGCTGTCTCTTTCCTTCCAGGCGAAATTGTGGTGATTCTCGATTTTAGCCAGTGGGGCCTCACCCAGGTCTGCTGCCAGCCGCTCGTGTATCTGGTGGTGGCAGGCTGAGGCGTAGTCGCCGGCCAGGTTCATGGCGAGCCAGTATTCCTGGCCCGCTTCATAGTCGAGGTCGAGCCAGGCCAGGTGCCGGGCTTCTTTGGGCAAGGGGCAAGAGTCCATGGCTACCTTGGTATAGTAGCTGGCAATATTTGCCCCCAGGCGGCGGGAGCCGGAGTGGGAGAGGAGCGCCAGGTACTTGCCTGGCGGCAGGTCAAAGTCGTTTTCGGCAGCGTGTATCTCTACGGTTCCGAATTCCACAAAATGGTTTCCTCCTCCCGAAGTTCCTAACTGCTGAAAGGCCCTTTCACGGAGTTCCCGCACCACCGGAATTTCTGAGAACTCAGGGCGCTCCATGATCTCGTGGTGCATCGGTCTTTTAAAGGAGGCATTCCCAAAGCAGGTGTTGTCGAGGAGCATGCGCTGCAGCTTTTCCCGATTCTTGTCTATAAAGCCGGCATGAATATCGAAAATGCTCATACTCATCCGGCAGCCAATGTCCACACCCACGCCATACGGTATAACGGCGTTATGCGTGGCCAGCACGCCCCCCACCGGCAGGCCATAACCCTGGTGCGCGTCGGGCATGAGGGCCCCGGCCACCGTTACGGGCAATCGCATGGCAATCTCCATCTGGTCGAGAGCTCCCTGCTCTATACCAATGGCGCCATAAACGACATATGGCTGTTTCTCCGGTTTCAGGGCAATAGGAGCGGCCTCCTGCTGCGCCAGAATGGCCTGCGCCAGCGGACCCAGGGTAGTATGCATCTGGTACTGATCCGGTGCGGCCATGACATCCTGCAGCAGCTCGATCTGGTGCTTTTTGCCTAACTCGGTATAGTAGGTATGCACAAGGTTAAGGGCAGTGCCCATCGGTTTGCCAGCCGGAAAACCCAATCGCAGCAAATCGGCGGAAGTAAGTTTGGAGGAGGTTCTGTTCTTATCTTTCTTCATAGTTCTCAGTGGCTTCAGGTTTACCTTTTACGAAGTTGCCTGTGAGTTGATTTGCAGAACACCAGCAAAGGCATTAGTTGCTTATCCTCCAACTGTAAGTACAGGACTGACTTGCCCCAGCAGCTACCGTTTCAGCAAGTGAACACAGCTGTTCCTGCCTCTTTTTTGAAAGCAGTAAAAAAACACCCTCTTACGCTTCCCAGAAAATTCACCTGAGAAGTGCGGTCAACTAACTCACAACGAAACGTGCCGGTAGCAAGAGGGGCTGAAATTCCGAATTATTCAAATAAAATAAGCCCTCCGGAGGCCTTTTATGCTGCTGCGGAGCGGTTAGCTCCTCCAGCATAACTTGCTTGCAGGCACTTTGTGGTTTTTGTTTTTTCAGGATCATGCGTCCTCCACCCAGGTGAGCCGTAGTCGTGCCATGCACAGCCGGAAAGACCCGCATGCTCTGTTCTTAAAACCATATGGGTGGCTGCAAATTAACTGGTCGGTTAAGCTATTGAACAGCAGGCAGTGGGTAAGCAAAAGAATTATTTAGAAATTTTCTAAATAATTCTTTTGCTTCCGGATTTCCCTCTCTAAATTTGGCCACTCTTTAGAATGAATCTAAACAAAAGCTTGCGCTATGTACCGTATATTTACTTTTATAATTGTTGTTTTATCTGCCACCCAAATCACCTTTGCTCAAAGCCTGGGGAGAATTGAAGGGCGTGTTATCTCGGAGCGAAACGAGCCGCTCACTGGTATCAGCATCGCGTTAGAAGGCACCAACCTGGGCACCACCACCGACGAAGAAGGTAAATATGTGATCAGAACGGTGCCTGCCTCTACCTACACACTGGTGGCTCTCGGGCTTGGTTACACCACCGTAAAACGCCAGGTAGAAGTGAATGCAGGATCCACATCAACAGTTTACCTGCTGCTGTCTTCCAAAGCTACCGCTCTTGGAGAAGTGGAGGTTACAGCCAACACCAAAGGCGAATTTATCCAGCCAATCGGTTCGACGGCAACTAAAATGGAGGCCCCGATCAAGTCGGTGCCACAGTCGGTACAGATCATTTCCCGTCGGGCCCTGGACCAGATGCAGGTGATCCGGCTGGAGGATGCCATGCGGAATGTAAGCGGCGTAACCATGGAAACAGGCTTCGGCGGCCGTACCGATATTTTCCAGATCAGGGGCTTCAGGACCAGCACGGAGAGTATCTTTAAGAACGGCTTTCGTAACAGTGTGCGTACTTATCGCGAAACGGCCAACATTCAGCAAATAGAAGTGATGAAAGGCCCTGCTTCCGTGCTGTATGGTGTAAGCGACCCTGGCGGCATGATCAATGTAACGACGAAAAAACCAACGGCCTACACGTTTCAGGATGTCCAGGTAACGGCAAACAGTTTCGGCCAGGTGCGTCCTGCCATCGATTTGGGAGGCTCTTTTAATGAGAATAAAACATTCAAGTACAGGCTGAATGCGGTGTATGAAAAAGGAAATACTTACCGTGATTTTGTCAGTACGGAGCGCCTTTTTGTTGCTCCTGCGCTTACCTACGATTTCTCGGAAAAAACCTCACTAACGGTAGAAGCGGAGTTCCTGAATAACGATCAGGCTTCGGATCGCGGCATCTTTTCTGTGGGTGGTGTGATACCGGATGTGCCCGCGAGCCGCTCGGTTGGTGAGCCAGACAACAAGGGCATCCACCAGAACCGCCTGGTGCAGTACAACCTGCAGCACCGTTTAAATAATGTCTTCAGCCTCCGCCATGCCTCCAACTTCAATTATTCTTCTGAAGGGAGAACCGTTATCGAGCAGGTGAGCGTGGTAAAAGGCTCTAATTCCAGGATCACACGGCGGCTGCAGGACCAGTACAACTACGAGCGTAACTTTGCCACACAAAACGAACTGTACGCTACTTTTAACACAGGCCAGGCTTTTGAGCATAAAGCAGTGGTAGGGGTAGAGGCCTCCAGATCGATGTTCGACATCTGGTTTAAACGTGCCGCCTACGATACGCTGGATATCTATAACCCGCAGTACGAGCGCAAATCAAAACCTTTTGATAAACTGGTGCTCGGCGATGATTACCGTGATAACACCAGTCTGACAGGCATTTATGTGCAGGATTTCCTATCTATAAACCAGCGCCTGAAATTGCTGTTGGGTGCCCGTTATGATTTCTGGGAGCAGGAAAATGTAAGTGCCAAAGAAAAGACCACCACTTCACAGCGCAACACAGCCTTTAACCCGCGAATTGGGGTGCTCTACGAAATGTACGGGCCAGTATCGGTGTACGGTAACTGGTCGAGAGGATTTCAGCCGGAGATAGGCCGCACCAAAGAAGGGGATGTGTTTAAACCAGTTACCTCCGACCTGATGGAAGCCGGTACCAAAATTGGCTTGCTCAACGATAAGGTCAACTTTAAAGCAGCCTATTTTAACATTACCCGAACCAATGTGCCGGTTCCGAGCCCGGAAGATGTTAACTTTAATATACAGGTTGGCGAAGTGCGGAGCGAGGGGGTAGAAACAGATGTTACCGGCGAAGTGCTCCCTGGCCTGAATGTGATTGCCACGTACAGCTACACAAATGCCCGTGTTACCAAAGATACGAAGGAGAGTAATATCGGAACTGCTTTCAGGGGCGTGAGCAAGCACAGCAGCAGCCTCTGGACAACCTATGAGCTGCAGGGTGGCCTGCTGCAGGGGCTTGGCTTTGGAGGCGGTTTCAGCAGCTATGGCGACCGGCCGGTCGATGCCACTGACAGCTTCAGACTCCCCGGCTACACGCGCTACGATGCCACTGTATACTATGGCAACAAGCGGTTCCATGCAGCGGTTAACGTGCGGAACCTGACGAATGTCCGGTATTACGAAGGATCTCAATCGGCTACCGCTATTATGCCTGGCGCTCCGCGGCATGTGCAGGGTACGGTGGGCATCAAGTTCTAGCCTGCACAAGGTTTCAGGTGAGCATTTGCCTACGGCGCAGCTCTTTTGGAGCCATGCGCCGTAGGCCTTTAAGTAAACATATGCGCAAGTTCATACTTCAGGTACACCTCTGGATTGGCTTAGTTGCCGGTGCTGTGCTTTCGGTGGTAGGCATTACGGGCTCTTTGTATGTGTTTCAGCCGGAGCTGACGGCTGCCCTGTATCCGCACCTGTACAAGGCCACCAATCCTGAGGCTGCGCCTGTAGATGTGCGGGAGGTGCTGCAACAGGCCGGGAGGCAGTTTGGCAAAGAAGTGGTGACAGTTAATTTTCCTTTGCGGAAGCTGCAGAACTACATCCTGAAAGTGGAAGGTAAAAAAGAGTGGCTTTTCTTTGATGCTACCACAGGCAAGTACCTGGGCGAGATGGAGCAGCGCCGTGGAGTACTGGACACAATTCTGGAAATCCACAGGACTCTGACGGTTGGTGAGACCGGTTCAGTTATTACAGGCGCCTGTGCCTTGCTGCTGGCGTTTGTGCTGCTCTCTTCAGGTATTATGCTGTGGTTTCCCCGCAAAAAGCGCCAGTTAAAAGACGGGCTGCGCCTGAAGCCCAAGGCCTCTTTTAAACGCCGCAACTATGACCTGCACAGCGTAACGGGCTTCTACGTCAGTATCCCGCTTTTTATCATAGCTGTTACAGGGGCCTACTTTGCTTTTCCGGTTCAGACACAGCAAGCCGTCAATACCCTAACCCTTACTACAAGGCCGGAGCCTGATCCTAAAACGCTAAAGTCCGCGTATCAAGCCGCTGTGCCTGCCATGAATGTGTACCAGGCCCTGGACCTGATGGAGAGCATGTACGGCAGCTACCACAAGCGCTACCTCATCCTGCCCAAAGACAGTGTTGGCTACGTTTATTTTTCCTATACCAACCAGGTCGAAGTAGGTGCAGGCACTCAACAAAGGCCTGCTGTTTACCTGGATCAGTACACGGCCGAGATTCTGTATGCCTATGATCCTGCTGATGCTCCACTCGGGCACCGGGTAACGAAAAACTGGTTTGTGCCACTTCATTTTGGTGAAGTAGGAGGATACATTACCAGAGTGTTCTGGTTTTTGCTCGGCCTGGTCCCAGCTATGCTTTGGGTTACGGGCATCCTGATCTGGCTCGGCAGAAAACGGAAGCGAAAGATAACTGTAAGAACTGGAAACAAGGCTGTCGCTTAGCTGCACACGGTCCCACCTTTTCCACGGTCGTCTCCTGAAGGGACCTTACTAGACTACAAAAGATGTGAATCCTCCTGACTTTCTACTGTAGGAGCAGGTCAGTAGAAGCAGCAGTACCTCTGGAGGGGCCTTTTCATTAGAATAATTGGAAAACGTGCCGGTATGCTGCGTGATTTATCCGGAGATGAGGACATTCGAAACCGTGGTGTACGGTGTGGCCTATGTATTTCCTGTTAAAATCGTCTATCATTATCCTGCCTTCCTTCCTGTAAAAATATCTGGGTTTCTGGCCTGAAGTTCTACCGGCACAACCTTTTCGTCAGAATAGCTACTTAAAACTATGCTTAATCGGCTGTAATGCGTAACATCACGTATGGTTGATCTGTAGCTTGGAACTAATGCATTTCTCTGGCAATGAATCATAAATTAAATCGTTTCCAACTGGCCTTTTTCAGATGGCGCAGGCGGCAGAGCAACAACCGCGTGATGCCATTTGTACTAAGCGTGGTGGTGGGTTTAATTGTAGGGGCAGCGGCCATTCTCATTAAATCGATTATCTTTTACATTGAGCAGTATGCCGTGCATTTTGCGCCCAGCCTGCTCTCCTTCATGCTGCCACTAGTAGGGTTCCTGCTGGTGACATTCCTCAACCGCAATGTTTTCAGCAAAACAGCTTACTTTAACGGCGCCCGCAATGTTATTCAGGCCATAGAAGAGAATGCCTCGTTCATTAAGCTGCGGCTCGTTTACTCCAAGTTCATCACAACCGGCTTAACCATAGGCTTTGGCGGGAGCTCCGGAGTTGAGGCAGCCATTATATCGAGCGGGGCAGCGGTTGGCTCTAACGTGGGGCGTGTGTTGGGGCTGGGGTACCGGCTGCGCACTCTCCTGATCGGCTGTGGTGTGGCTGCCGGTATTTCGGCGGTGTACAATGCGCCCATGGGCGGGTTTATTTTCGCCCTCGAAACTATTCTGCCGGAGTTCACGCCTACGCTGCTGATTCCGCTGCTGGTGGCTGCCGCAGCCGGAAAGATCCTGTTCGAGTTTATAATGGGGGAGCACTTGCGCTTTGGCGTGCCCCTCACCGATTTTGCCTACGAGCAGATTCCGCTGGTGGTCGCGCTGGGGGTGTTGGGCATGCTCATGTCGAACTATCTGCTCAGGACTTACCGGTACTGCGGCATTTATTTCTCGCGTATCAAAAATGCCTACCTGCGCGCCCTGGCCGGAGGCCTAGCCCTGGGCAGCATTATTTACCTGCTGCCTCCTATGTTTGGCGAGGGCTATGTAAGCATAAACGCGCTGCTGAGTGGTGAGGAGCGCTCCCTGATCATGAACTCCCCGCTTGCCGCCCTGCCTAATACCATCTGGCTCAACCTGCTGTTCTTCTTCCTGATCACCATGGTAAAGCCTATCGCTACGGGCATTTGCGTGAACTCTGGCGGCGAAGGCGGCTATTTTGCACCCTCTATTATCACGGGCGGTTTTCTGGGCTTCCTGTTCTACAAGATAGTGGTATTTCTCTTTCCTTTTTATGAATTGAACCCGGCCACCTATATGTTCCTGGGCATGGCCAGCGTTTTTGCCTGCATCATGAATGCGCCCGTAACGGCCATATTCCTGGTGGCGGAGATCACGCAGAGTTACCAGCTGTTCGTGCCGCTCATGCTGGTATGCGCTGTTTCGTACTTTCTGAAGTATTACACCGAGAACCTCAGCAAAAATGTAATCCAGCCGAAGGGGCAGAGCAAGGCGCTGCGGGTAGACCGCATTCTGCTGAACCAACTCAATATCCGGAAGCTGGTGGAGGAGGGCGACACGCCTGTGCGGGAAGACGACTTGCTCCGGACCGTGGTGGAAATTTTATCGAACTCTAAGCGCAATGTGCTGCAGGTGCTTAACCACGACAATATGCTCATGGGAGTGATCACGCTGAACGACTTGCGCAAGCAGCTTGGCGACATCTCTCATTACGACACCCTCAGGGCCAGAGACCTGATGCAACCCGCTGCAGTTGTAGTAGATATTGATGAGCCTGCCTCCGAGGTGCTGGACAAGTTCGACGAAACAAAGCTTTGGTCGCTGCCGGTGGTGCAGCACGGTAAGTTTAAAGGATTTATTCTTAAAAGCAGGCTCCTGACGCAGTACCGGAAAGAACTGACCCGTGTGAACAGATTTTTCTGAACAGCGCCTGCTTTGCCAGAGGCCCCGCCCCGTATCTTCATTCAAATTATGCGAATGAAAAAGGCCCTCTGGTGCATATTGGCATCCGCGCTGAGATAGCAGGAAAGGCGGCTTACGACTACCTTTTCTGCTGTATCAGGCTTTGGCTGTTCTATAAACTGAGGCTGCTATTCTTGTATATCCTGCAGCAGGTTTGTCTTATGTTCCGGTATGCTGATGTGCCACAAGTCTGATAATTAACCTTGCCCGAAATTGAACGGCAGGCATCTTAAAACGGTCCTTCCACAGCTGTGCCTATCTTACATGGTCACCTGGTCTTGCGCCGCTAAAAATTATTTTGAAAGAAAGTAGGAATCCAGATTTAATTTGTAATTTTGGACCAGAAAACGGTTTTGGTCTGGAAGCGCATGGGGGAAAAAGAAGAGGTAGTAAAAACAGAGATTCTGAATGAGGCTCAAAAGCTATTCAGGCACTTTGGCTGTTCCAAAACCACTATGGAAGACATCGCCAAAGCGGCAGGTAAAGGTAAGAGCACGCTTTATTACTATTACAAGAGCAAAGACGAGATCTTCAGTGAGGTTGTGTCGCGGGAGATGGAAGAAGTTTTCCGGAAAGTGCAGGAAGAAGTAGGCAAGGCCTCCTCTGCTGAAGAAAAGTTAAAAGCTTTATGCCTTACCAAATTCCGCATTCTTCAGGAGAAGGCCAATTTGTATAATGTGGTTCGGGGTGAGATAGAAGCCAACCTGCACAGCATGCGGGACCTGGCCAGGAGATACGAGATAAGGGAGATCCACCTGGTTCGGCATATTCTGAAGTTTGGCCTGGAGAAGGGCGAATTTGCAAAGTATGCTGCAGATGATATTGATGCCATAGCTTTTGCAATGGTGTGCGCCTTCCGGGGGCTGGAAGTGGGGCTGCTCGTTGAAAACAGGTTTGCAGACCTGGAAGGGCGAATGGACCTGATCAACAACATTTTAATGCAAGGGCTAAAGGCCTGAGTCATACCTGAATTTCGGGCTGTAAATCAGCTCTGATATATAATAATAAAGGAATGAAGCGTGAGAAAGTATATTATAACCCATTCAGTGGTTTTTAGTTCTTTTTGTTTTGAACTAAAGATAATTGCAGCAAAGCCATCCAACTCTTAATTAAATAATTATTGTATTTTTCTATTCAAAAATAGTAACTATATTTATATAAGATAATTGCATATTAACTAAGATTTGAGAACAGATGGCAAATATACTTCGTGAAAAAATCCTGGCCCGCGAAAAAAGTGTTACGCATCAGGCTGGGGAGAGGGCGATGGCGCAGGGCACGTATCCCTACTTCAGGTCGATTTCGTCTGCGCAGGATACGGAGGTGATCATAGGGGGGAAGAAGGTGCTGATGTTTGGGTCGAATGCCTATCTGGGTCTTACAAATCACCCGAAAGTGAAAGAGGCAGCCATCCGTGCAATTGAAATCTACGGTACCGGCTGTGCCGGCTCCAGGTTTCTGAACGGCACCCTCGATATTCATGTGGAGTTGGAGAACAGGCTTGCCGCCTATGTCGGCAAAGAGGCGGCGCTGGTGTTCAGCACAGGCTTTCAGGTAAATCTGGGCGTTATTTCCAGTCTCACGGGCCGAAACGATTACATCGTCCTCGATGAGTTTAACCATGCCTCTATTATTGACGGCAGCCGCCTCTCTTTCTCTAAAGTAATAAAATACCGCCACAACGACATGCAGGACCTGGAGCAGAAACTGCGCAGGTTGCCGGCTGATGCTATTAAGCTTATTGTAGTAGATGGCGTGTTCAGTATGGAAGGAGATATTGTGAAGTTGCCGGAGATCGCAGCCCTGGCAGCGCTTTATGGAGGCAGCATTATGGTAGACGATGCGCACGGGCTGGGGGTAATAGGGGCCAGTGGCGCCGGAACAGCCTCACATTTCGGGCTAACAAGTCAGGTAGATCTGATCATGGGAACGTTCAGCAAGTCGCTTGCCTCGCTCGGAGGCTTCATCGCCAGCGACAGCGACACCATCCAGTACCTGAAGCACCATGCCCGGTCGCTTATTTTCAGTGCCAGCATGTCGCCTGCTTCGGTGGCAAGCACCATTGCGGCACTGGATATTATACAGTCGGAGCCGGAGCGCATAGAGCAGCTGTGGGCCAACACCCGCTATGCCACCCGCCTGCTGCGCGAGGAGGGGCTGGACCTTGGGCCGACCGAAACGCCGATCATACCTATTTACATCCGGGATAACGACAAAACATTTCAGGTAACGAAGGTGTTGCAGGACAACGGCATTTTTGTGAATCCGGTGGTAGCCCCTGCGGTGCCCGTCGATTCCACCCTTATCCGACTGTCGGTTATGGCTACGCACACCTTCAGCCAGATAGAGGAAGCAGTAAGTAAAATCTCCAGTGCCTTTAAAGCGTGTGGAGTTGACACCAATGCAACAGCATATGAAACAAGTAGTGCCTGTTGAGACAAAGCAGCAGTTGAAGGCCTTTATCGACTTTCCGCATGAGCTGTACAAGAACGACCCGTACTACGTGCCGGAACTGTATATTGCGCAGCGCGACCTGTTAACACCGGGCAAACACCCTTTTCATGAGCACTCTGCCCTGCAGCTTTTTCTGGCTTATGAAAATGACAGAATAGTTGGTAGAGTGGCCGCCATCCTCAACAACAACCACAATGCCTTTAACCACACAAAGGACGGGTTTTTTGGGTTTTTCGATTGCATATGCGATGGCGAAGTGGCTGACAGGCTGTTTCAGCAGGTGCACCAGTGGCTGATGGACAAAGGAGCCACCACCATGATCGGGCCGGTGAATTTTTCTACAAACGAAAGCTGCGGCCTGCTGATAGAAGGTTTCGACAGTTCGCCTATGGCCATGATGCCCTATAACTACAGGTATTATGTGCAGCTGCTGGAGCAACTCGGGTTTCAGAAGAAGGTAGACCTGCTGGCCTACCAGTTTCTGGCCGAGAACTTTAACGATAAGCCCTACCGGTTATCCGAGATAATCCGGAAAAGGCTGGCGCAAAAGGATATCACGATCAGGCCGATCAACCTGAAGAATTACCAGGAAGAAGCAGCCAACCTGCGTGAAATCTATAACTCCGCCTGGGACAAGAATTTAGGCTTTGTGCCCATGACCCCGAAGGAATTCGATTACCTGGCCAAGGACCTGAAGCTGATCGTAGACCCTGATTTTTGCCTCGTGGCCGAGCATAATGGCAAAATGATCGGGTTCTCGCTGGCTATTCCGGACATAAACCAGATTCAGAAAAAAATCAGCAAAGGGCGCCTGTTTCCGACGGGTATTTTTAAGCTGCTGCTGCTTCGGAAAAAAATTAATGCGGTGCGTATTCTGGCGCTTGGTGTTGTAGAAGGTTACCGAAAACTCGGCATAGAGGCCGTTTTTTATGGGGCTGCTATGCAGAAGTACCGGGAGAAGAACATGAAAATGGCAGAAGCCTCCTGGATACTGGAGGATAATGTGCTGATGAACCAAGGCCTGCTGAACATGGCTGCCAAACCTTATAAACGATACCGTATTTACGAGATGGCGCTATGAAAGAACGGGTACTGATAACAGGAGCAAGCGGATTTGTGGGTTTCCATTTAATAGAGGCGGCCCTCCAGGCCGGGTTGGAGGTATATGCCGCTGTGCGTCCTGGCAGTGAGGTGGCCCACCTGAAACCCTTTGCCATACAGTACACCAGCCTGAATTATGCCGATGCAGCCAGCATCCGGAAGGAGCTGGAAGAAAAGCAGTATACCTATATTATTCATGCTGCCGGCACTACCAAAGCCAAGTTGGCGCAGGAGTACGAACGGGTTAACGCTGATTTTACCAGGAACCTGGGAGTAGCGGCCGCAGCGGCTGCCATTCCGCTCAAAAAGTTTGTATTTATCAGCAGCCTGGCCGCATTGGGGCCAACGGCTTACGGAGCACCCCTGCCCATACACGAGCAGAGTGAGGCCATGCCGGTGACCGCCTACGGCAGAAGCAAGCTGGTGGCCGAAAAGTATCTGGCTGAGATTGAAGCACTGCCCCTGGTGGTGCTGCGGCCAACCGCCGTGTATGGGCCGCGCGAGAAAGATATTTTTATAGTTCTGAAAACACTGAGCCTGGGGTTGGAGCCCTACATCAGTAGCAAACCACAGTGGCTGAGCTTTGTGTATGTAAAGGACCTGGCAAAAGCAGTGATGCAGGCCTTGGGAACAGATAGATGCCATGCCAGTTATAATATATCGGATGGCAACAGCTACGACCGGTATGCGCTGGCTACCATTACAAAGCGCATATTGGGCCGAAAATCGGTGAAGGTGCACCTGCCGCTGGGAGTGGCGACCCTTATCGCTAACCTGCTGGAGGCAGCCTACGCCGCTTCAGACAAAATGCCGGCCCTGAATAAGGAGAAACTACGGGAGCTGGCGGCAGAAAACTGGAACTGTAGCATCGCCTCCATTCGTCAGGATCTGGGCTTTGTGCCGGAGTACGATCTGGAAAAAGGCCTGGCCCAAACGCTCCAGTGGTACAAAGACAATAAATGGCTTTAACATAAAATGATTTAAATTATTTGAAACAAGGTAAGAATATGGAATATCACGTAAAAAATGCCGAGGGAAAACTCGGTATCCTGATCCCCGGATTGGGAGCAGTTGCCACTACCTTTATTGCCGGTGTTGAAGCGATCCGGAAAGGAATGGCGCAACCGGTAGGGTCTTTAACCCAAATGGGCAATATCCGGTTAGGAAAGCGAACGGAGAACCGCTACCCGCTTATAAAGGACTTTGTACCCCTGGCTAACCTGAACGATATTGTGTTCGGGGGCTGGGATGTGTACGAAGACAACGTATTTGAGGCAGCCGCAAATGCCAAAGTGCTGGAGCCGGGTCTGTTGTATGCTATAAAGCCGGAGCTGGAGGCCATCAAGCCTATGAAAGCCGTGTTTGATCAGGCGTACGCCAAAAACCTGGTGGCCACCCATGTGAAAGAGGCGCCTACCAAAACAGAGCTGGCCGAAGCACTGGTGAACGACATGCTCAACTTTAAAGAAGAAAACGGCTGTAACCGCCTGGTGGTGGTTTGGTGTGGCTCTACAGAGGTATACACCGAGCCCAGCGAAGTGCATGCCACCATCGAAAACTTTGAAGAAGGCCTTCGCAACAACGATCCGCGCATATCTCCGAGCATGATCTATGCCTATGCCGCCATTAAATCCGGAATTCCGTTTGCCAACGGGGCTCCGAACCTGACCGTGGATATCCCGGCTTTGGTAGAGCTGGCTAAGGTGACAGGGGTTGCCATTTCAGGCAAAGACTTTAAAACAGGCCAGACCCTGATGAAAACCATTCTGGCTCCTGGTCTGCAGGCCAGGGCGCTGGGCATCAACGGCTGGTTCTCGTCTAACATCCTGGGTAACCGCGATGGGCTGGTACTCGACGATCCGGATAACTTCAAGACAAAAGAAGTGTCGAAGCTGGGTGTGCTGGAAGATATCCTGCGCCCTGAAGACAACCCGGAACTCTACGGCGACATTTACCACAAGGTACGCATCAATTACTATCCTCCTCACGGCGACAACAAAGAGAGCTGGGACAACATCGACATTTTTGGCTGGCTGGGTTACAAGATGCAGATCAAGATCAACTTCCTGTGCCGCGACTCTATCCTGGCAGCGCCTATCGTGCTTGACCTGGCCCTGTTCACGGACCTGGCGCAACGTGCCGGCATGACGGGTATACAGGAGTGGCTGTCGTTCTACTACAAATCGCCGCAAACGGCGGAAGGGCTGCGGCCGGAGCACGACATTTTTAAACAGCTGATTAAACTGCAGAACACGCTCCGCCACATCATGGGCGAAGACCTGATCACGCACCTGGGGCTGGACTATTACCAGGATCTGGTAGAAGCCATTCAGTAACAGGCGCATGCTCACAGTACACAAACTAGTTTCCACCAGCCTGGGCATCGGGTACATGGGCAAGGGGGGAGGCACAGTAGCCGCTGTCGCCACCTGCTTCTGCTGGTATTTTGTTTTCCAGGCTGGGGGAGGCCAGTGGGTGAGCTGGCAGCCTCTCCTGCTTTTGGCTATTGTCGCCCTGGGCATATGGTCTGCCGGAGCGGTGGAGCCACTTTGGGGCAAAGACGACAAAAAAGTAGTGATAGACGAGGTGGCGGGTATGGGCATCAGCCTGTTATTCCTGCCGGTTACCCCAGGGTACTTACTGGCGGCGCTGCTCCTGTTTCGTTTTTTCGATATTGCCAAGCCACTCTTTATCAGGCGACTGGAACGTGTGGCTGGTGGCTGGGGCGTGATGCTGGACGATATAGTGGCAGGCGTATATACCAATCTGCTGCTGCATCTGTACCTGTACCTGATGCCACTCAACCCCTGAAAAAAAATAAATTCTGAGTAACGAAAAGCCATAAGAGTTGCATAAAGCAACTGCCTGCTATCGGCAAATGCAGGTAAATTATGAAAGCGAATTATGCTAATGAAAATAGCCCTGCAGAGGATCTGCTGCTGTTGCTGCTGCTCCCGGAGAGTTTTATCGGCGGGCTCTTTTTGTGAATGATATTGAGTATGTAAATGAAAACTTCCTTAAATCGCTGCTGCCCCTGCCTTCGCTAATCTGCAGCAGTCTATAGCAGCTATCTGTTATAGCTACCTCAAATCCTTTTGCAGGAAGTAAAACGAGCCACTTCACCGGCTGGCTTCCTGCATCCAAAACATAAAATCCATCAGGTTCATGTTTACTTTTTTGAAGGCCCAGACAGCGTCGCTGATAGCTTCCGGCACCGATTTTTTTGTTACCATAGTAGCGGTGGAACTGATCGGCTGGTGGTATATGGCCGCCACTACACTCGGAACAGTTACAGGTGGCGCTGCGCACTTTACCCTGAGCAGGAAATGGGTGTTTGTAGCCGGAGATACCAAAGTGCCCACTCAGGCCCTTAAATACCTTCTTGTCTGGAACGGCAGTTTTGCGCTCAACACGGCAGGCGTTTATACACTTACACAATTTGCCGGTCAGTCTTATCTGGTCTCTAAAGTTACGACCGCACTGGCAGTCGGCTTTTTTTATAATTATGCAATCCAAAAGAGTTATGTATTCCGATAAGAATATATACAACCCCATATTCAGTTTAACACGACTGGTTTACCTTTCTGCCTTATTCCTGGGAGGCGTGGTGCCTGCCATGGCACAATCTGCTGTAACAACCGTAAAAGGAATTGTTACAGATGTCCGCACCGGCGAAACGCTTATCGGTGTTTCCGTGTTTTTCCCCGGCAGCAGCACGGGCACCAGCACCGACCTGGATGGCAACTATCAACTCCGAACCAACCAGCATGTCGACAAGGTGCAGTTTTCTTATGTAGGCTACAAAAGCGAGACCCTTTCCATCAAGCCCGGCCAGGAGCAGGTTATTCACCTGAAGCTTGCCCCTGATGCCACGCAGCTGAAAGAGGTGGTGATAACCGGAAGCCGCAGAAAGATGAAGTACAGCAACAAGAATAACCCGGCTGTGGACCTGATCAGGGAAGTAGTGGCGCACCGCGAGGAGAACAGGCCGCAGCACTACGACTTTGTGCAGTACCAGCAGTATGAGAAAACGCAACTTTCGCTCACCAACAAGCCGGAAAAGTTTAAACGCAACCCGCTGCTTCGCCAGTACGACTTCATTACCGATAACCTCGACACCACCGTGGTGCAGGGCAAGGCGCTGCTGCCGTTTTTTATGCAGGAGGAGCTTTCGGAGCACTACCTGCGCAAGCACCCTGCCACTCAAAAAACCATTGTGCGGGCCGAAAAGAAAGTAGACTTTGGCGAATTTGTGGATACTGATGGGGTGGGTGCCTTTGTGAAGAACATCTACCAGGACATCGATATCTACCAGGACAATATTACCCTTGTCACGAACCAGTTTCTCAGCCCTATTGCCAACCTGGCGCCTACCTTCTACCAATACTGGCTAACCGATACCATTACCAACGCTACCGGGCAGCAGCTGGCGGAGCTGTCGTTTATACCACGCAACCCTACGGCTTTCCTTTTTACGGGTAAGCTGTACGTAACCCTGAATGGCCGGTATGCGGTGCAGCGGGCAGAGATGTTTGTAGACAAGACCGTGAGCATCAACTGGGTGAAGGACCTGCGCGTAAACCTCGATTTTGAGGAGAACGGAGACGGCCGGTTTCACCTGAGCAAGAGCGAGCTGCAGGCCGACTTTGGGCTGACCCGGAACAGCGATGCAGGCTTTTACGGCGAGCGCACGGTGTCTTACCGCGACTTCAGAATAAACGAGCCTGCAGCTGCTGGTCTCTACGAGGGCGAGGCTGTGGTGCGGCAGGAGCAGGCGGCCGATGAGGACAATGCTTTCTGGGAAAATAACCGGCACCAGGCGCTCACGGCAGTAGAGGCAAGAACCTACACCAACATAGACAGCCTGACCAACCTGCGCTCCTTTAAACGAACCATGGACTGGGCTACGGCCCTTATTGCCGGCTATAAACGGGTAGGACCTAACATAGAAATAGGCCCGCTGAATGCCTTCTACAGCTTTAACCCGGTAGAGGGCTTCAGGCTCCGGTTTGGCGGCAGAACTACCACCACCTTCAGCAAGAAAGTGATGCTGGATACCTACGCTGCGTATGGCTTTAAAGACGAGAAATGGAAATACTACGTGGGCGGCACTTACTCCCTCACCAACCGATCTGTCTTTGAGTTTCCGGTGCGGGCTATCCGGGCCCATTACCAGCGCGACACCAAAATTCCGGGGCAGGATCTGCAATTTGTGCAGGAAGACAATTTCCTGCTCTCGTTTAAGCGCGGTAACAACGACAAGTGGCTTTATAACGAAACGTACAACATCGATTACCAGCACGAGTTCGAGAACCATTTCTCTTACCGCATCGGTTTCCGGAACTGGCGGCAATCGCCGGCCGGCACCTTGCAGTACCAGAGAGTTGCCTCTGTGGAAGGAGGGGAGGAAAGCCCGGACCTGCTGAACAGCCTGACAACATCGGAGGCGCAACTGGAACTGCGCTGGGCGCCGGGAGAGCAGTTTTTTCAGGGCAAGGTATACCGCACACCTGTCGCCAACCGCTATCCTGTGTTCACCCTGCGGGCTGCGGCTGGCATAAAAGACCTGTTTCACGGGCAATACGATTTTCAGCAGCTGAACCTGAATATCTATAAGCGGGTGTTCCTCTCACAGTTGGGCTACTCCGATGTGGTGCTGGAAGGTGGTTACCTGTTTGGGCAGGTGCCATTCCCGCTGCTGTCTATCCACAGGGCCAACCAGACGTACTCCTACCAGATACAGTCATACAACCTGATGAACTTTCTGGAGTTTGTAAGTGACCAGTACGCCAGTGTGAACATAGACCATTGTTTCAACGGATTTGTTTTTAATAAGGTACCTTTGGTCAGAAAAACCAGGCTGCGGGAGTTTGCTACTGTAAAGGTGCTGTATGGGCAGGTGCGGGACGAGAACATGCCGCACCGGAATCCTGAGCTGCTCCAGTTTCCGGTAGATGCCAGTGGGGTCCCGATTACGTATACGCTGGAGAAAAAGCCTTATGTGGAGGCAAGCGTAGGAGTCGGCAACATCTTTAATTTCTTCAGGGTAGATGTGGTCAGGAGATTTTCTTACCTGGAGCATCCTAATGTCTCTGAAATTGGTATAAGAGGCAGGTTTAAGTTTGATTTTTAAGACTTTGGCAAAAACATGGTATGAGCAAGAGAACACTACGAGATGCACTGCAACAGGGGATCTATACAGTAATTAACCCGATTGTGCGGTTCCTGATCCGCCTTGGTTTTACGCCCAATGCGGTTACCACCACCGGGCTTATACTGAACATAGGCGTAGCCGCTGTCTTTATAATAGGCGGTGAGCGGTCTAACCGCGGAGAACTGGAGTATGTGGGCTGGGCCGGGGCGCTGGTGCTGTTTGCCGGCCTCTTCGACATGCTCGACGGGCAGGTGGCACGCCTGGGCAACATGAAGTCCACGTTCGGAGCCATGTACGACTCGGTGCTGGATCGCTACAGCGAGATGATCATGTTTATGGGCATCTGCTATTACCTTATCGCGCATCATTACCTGCTCAGTTCCTTATTTGCCTTTGTAGCCCTTATCGGTTCCATGATGGTGAGTTACACCCGGGCGCGTGCCGAAGGCTTGGGGGTGGAGTGCAGGGGCGGGCTGATGCAGCGGCCGGAGCGGGTGGTGCTCATCGGTGTTTCCGGCATCGCCTGCGGCATTACCTATGGCTTTATCGGGGACGATTACAAAGTTTATTTTCCGGGCACCTCTTTTCAGGTGTTCGAAACCATGTCAGTGTTTACCATACCCCTTGCAGTAATGGCCGTAATGACAAATATTACCGCCATAAACAGGCTGCGTGACTCTAAAAAAGCAATCGAGCAAAAGGAGCTCGCTATTTCCGGAAAGTGAAAAACAACTGCGTAAAACTAACACTGCTGCTGCTTGCCTGCCTCAGCCTTACCGGGTTTAAGGCCGCTGCTGCAGCCCCCGACTTTTATAGTGTGGCACCAGATACCCTGCCGGTGCCAAAAGTAAAGAACATGCTGTATTATGTGCAGCGCGACCCTAACACCAACACGGTTGTGTATCAGCTGAACCGGTCGGCAAATGGCGCCATAAATGAGGCCGAACCCGTGCAGGTGTTCTGGATACGGTATGCCGAAGGGGGAGCCCGCAAAGAACTGAACTACATTCAGCGAAAGTTCGCCTACGGGCTGAACACCAGAAAACTGGGCAAAGACAACTTTGAACTCAAGTTTGTGTGTTATAACAAACTTGCGCTACACCTCCGGAGGTCCAAAGACGGCCAGTACCATGCCTACGCTAAAATAAATGGCCAGGAGGCCATTCTGGAGCGGGTATTTGTGCGGGTTGAGGGCGGCAGCTTCTGGGTGCCGAATGTGTTGTACGTGGAACTGAGAGGCAAAGACGCGGCCTCCGGTAAACTGGTGACGGAACGTTTTAAGCCTTAAAAAGCAGCCATGCAACAGAAAAGAAATTATTGAAAGAACAGAACACCCTTCCTGCCATCCGCTGATCCCGCTATTGTCTGGTAACAGGGCCTTTTCAGGGCGCATGTGCCAAGGCAATTATTCGAATAAAAAAGCCCTCCCGGAGCGTAATTTACTGCTGCTGCCCCTGTGCCTTCAGGTTATGGGCTGCTGCCCCGGCTCAGGCGTAGTTTATACCGGCCCGCCCACATCAGGCATAGCTAGCGATAGCTATTTCTCAAGTCTTGCTGCAATGTGAATCAGAATTTTTAAAGTGCGTGAAATGAAAGATAATCATTTACCAACCAGTTTGTTTGAAATAACTGTATTGTTTTTTGTAACGCTTTGCGTAGTTTTTGGCGTCATAGAGTCTCGTGTAGACAGGGTGTGGTATGAGCAGGTGTATGTTGTGGAAGATGGGTTTATAGAGTGGCTGACGGCACTGACTTTAGTGGCCATAAGCGGTGCCATGTTCTTCCGGTTCTGCAGGCTTTACAGAAAAAAACCTCGGCTTTTCGGACTGACGTTGCTGGCCACTGGCGTGCTGTTTACCTTTGGGGCAGCCGAGGAGATCAGCTGGGGGCAGCGCATTTTTAACGTCGAGAGCAGCGGGTTTTTCTCTACACACAATTCGCAGCAGGAAACCAACATACATAATATGGTGGTAAACGGAACAAAGCTGAATAAATTGGTATTTTCTAAAATGCTGACGGTAGTAATCCTGCTCTACCTGCTCGTGTGGCCGGTAGCCTATAGCAGGTCAGCAGGCTTGCGCACCTTTACAGATACAAGGGCAGGGGTGGCAGTACCAAGACTGTACCAGGTGGTGTTTTTCCTGCTTTTCATGGGGGTTGCCTGGATGTGCCCGAGCGGTAAAAGAGCGGAGCTGATAGAATTCAGCAGTTGTGCCATGTTCCTCCTTATTTTTCTGTACCCCCTGAACCAGCGTATTTTCGGGGTTGGGGAAAAGAGGCAGCCCCAGGAGCCTATGCCTGGCCTGCAGGAAGAGCTCACCCGTTGCCATACTGGCGCCAGCAGGTAAGCCAAAAAAACAATCTGATTTTGAAGAAAAGTAACATGGATTCTGTGACGGCGCTTGTAGAGGAGCGAAAGAAAACAACCCGTGAACACATACTGCTGATGCTAGCCCTGTCAGGAACGTATATGTTGCTGTCTTTTGTGCTGGTCGGCTTTAAGATTGATCAACTGGTGTTGGTGGCGTTGGCAAATACGCTGTATTTTCTGTCGGCCATAACCAGAAAGTTTATTACAGGCTTCTCGATATTTATCCTGTTCTGGGTGCTGTTCGATTACATGAAGGCTTTCCCGAATTACTGGTTTAACACAGTGCATATCGGGAGCCTTTACAGGGCCGAGAAAGCCATATTCGGCATTCGGAGTGGCGACCTCCTGTTAACGCCGAACGAATACTGGCTGCTGCACAGCAATACGCTTCTGGACGTGATGAGCGGTGTTTTCTACCTCACCTGGGTTCCGGTTCCGCTTGCCTTTGCCGTTTTCCTCTTTTTTAAAGACAGGAGGCAGTTTGTTTATTTTTCGCTCACCTTCCTGCTGGTGAACCTGCTGGGCTTTGTGGTGTACTACCTGTACCCGGCGGCTCCGCCCTGGTACGTGCAGCAGTTCGGTTTCGATTTTATAGCCGCCACACCTGGCAACACAGCAGGTCTGTCGCGGTTCGATGCCTACTTCGGAGTCGATATTTTCAGTGCGCTTTATGCCAAAAGTTCCAACGTGTTTGCTGCCATGCCCTCGCTGCACTCGTCTTACCCGCTTCTGGTCTTGTACTATGCGCTAAAGAACAGGCTGGGACTGGTTAATGTGTTATTTGCCATTATTACAGCTGGTATCTGGTTTGCTGCTGTGTACAGTTCGCACCACTACGTGCTCGATGTGCTGGCTGGTATCGTTTGTGCCTGCTGTGGCTTGCTGCTGTTTAACTGGCAGCGGGCAAAAAAAGGGTTTGTAAACAGGGCCGTAGAAAAGCTGATAGCGGCCATCGAATAGAAAAGACCCGGGCCGGAATAATCCGGTTTAGAGCAGCAGCAAAAGTAGGGCTAGGCCAAATTGAAAATTAGAAATTCAAAATTATAAATTAGGGCAGGTACTTTCTCTGCCGGATTAAATAAGTAGTACGCCACTCTCAAAATAAAACCGGAGGAGGAGTACGCTTAAAAAACAGAAATTATAAACTATGAGTTTGAAGAATAACCCGACCAGCCTGCATGCAAATGCCTTAAAGCAACTTCTCTCACTTTCTGCAGGCGATTATGAAGCCTTTCTTTATGATTGCGACGGAACCCTAGCCGACAACATGCAGGCGCACAAAGACACCTATGCAAAGGTTGCCGCTAACGGTGGGGTGATCATAGACCCGGCCATGATAGATGAGTTTGCAGGCCTTCCGATTCCGGCAGTGGTGGAGGAAATCAACAAAAGGTACAACAGCGATTTTGACCCCGAGGCCTTTGCCGCCCTAAAATCGCAACTGTTTTATGACGAATTTATTGAACAGGTAAAACCGGTTCAGTTTGTGGCTGATCATTTGGTAAGCCATGTGGGGAGCGTCAGAATAGGAGTCGTGTCGGGGGGCTCCCGGAAAATGATACAGAAAACGCTGGAGGTTTTGGGCATAGACAAACTGGTGGAAGTGCTGGTGTGTGCCGAAGATACTGCCAGGGGCAAACCTCACCCGGACCCTTTCCTGCTGGCTGCCGAAAAGCTTGGTATCAGGCCGGAGGCTTGCCTGGTGTTCGAAGACGGAACTCCGGGCACGTCAGCCGCCGAAGCCGCCGGCATGAAGTGGATCAGGATAGACCAGGTGCTGGAAGAGGCTGCTGGAGCAGAAGGAATATCCTGCCGCCAATAAGGCTCGCTGCCTCGGCGCTGGCGGTGTAAGCGCCTTTCAGGTCAGGGCAAAGGAATTCCCTTTTCCGGGATAAAAAAATGTATCAGCCCAGCCGGAGTGCTGCAAGCGAAGCGTAGGCATTTCGGCCGCTTATGTCCGGAATAATTTTGAGTTCCAGGGCTTTTGCCTGCCTGAGATCCACGACATAGTCTTCAGCTTCCTCTGTGGTGTGCGGAGGGCTGAAGTTGTACTGTTGCCGCACTACTTCCTGGTACGCCTGGCTGCCTGCCGGAAGCCAGCGTAGCAGAAGCTCCTGGGTGCGCTCCTGCTCCTGCTCACGAAAAAGAAGTGTAATCTGCCGGATGTCTTGTGGCACATCAAACACAAGCCGGATAATTTGCTCTCCTGGCTGCCCCGCCCTCCAGCCAGTTGTTCCGGTAGTGGCAAAAGCCGCTTCAACAGGATGGGCGGCCTCTTCAGACGTTATTTCAACCTGCGCCAGCTGCGCCAGGTTTAGCCAACTTTGCAGGTCAGGAGAAACTTCCTGGTTTGCCGGATGTATGATTTGTTTGCGCATTCAGATGTCAGTTAAACGGTATGGCATAACGGCCAATGGCTGATAAAGGCCTGGCTGTTGTTAAATTATAAGTCAGAGGCACCCATTATACAGGCGCTCCTCATATAGTGTACTCTAATACTACCGTTAAGTTTATCGAAGCTCCGGTGAGGTACATGCAGGTGGTTTCCGGTGAAAAAGAAGAGCAGCAGCAGCAGCAGCAGAAAAGACCTCCGGAGGCTGGTTTTTATTTAAATAATTCAGGCGTTTGCTGTCTCACTGACGTTTCGACTCCTTTTTGAGCTGTATGGACGGTGAGCTGCTCCTCCTTATATAGCATGTTATGAAGGCTGGAAGTACTTCTGCAAAAGCGCCTTCCCAATCTGCTTTTTCTCCCGGATGTTTTGACTGGTGCTGGAGGAGTTTGTGGGGTGGGATTACACCTATTGTCCAAAAACTGCCTTAACCTCCAAACTAAAATTACTTGTTAAACTTTTAAAGAAGCAGGCTGCCTGGGAATAGCTTTTGATGGTCTGGCAGGTGAACCCATACGCTGATAAACGGAAGGTAATGCCCTGAAATTACAGGTAAGACAATGTGGCTCCTTCAGGATTATGAACAGCAAAGGCAGCTTGTTTTAAACGCCTGCCTTTGCTGCTTTTGCACGATGCCGGTTGAGGACGGAAATATTTCAGGCCCCGGCCACAGGCAGTGCGGGTGTCTAATACTTATGCAGGCTCGAAATTCCCAGGGCGGCTAATACGCGGCTTCTTACATTTAGGGCCCCAATAATACGGCTGACGGGTGTTGGCTCCAGCCGGATCAGGGTTGGTATAGCAATAATGCCTGCCTCCTCCGCTTTGTCAGGATCTTTCTGTATGTCAATAATTTTAAGCTGATAATTTCCATTTAAATTTTCTCGGCAGATCTTAAGTAGTGTGTCCACGGCCTCAATAGAATTTGGGCTGTGTCCGTTAATAAAGAGCTGAAATACATGCATGCTCATCTTGTTAGTTTAGGCTAATGGTGCCGATTACCTCCGGCTGATTTGGTAAGCAGTAAACTCCCGCTACTCGAGTTTAATAAGCATAGGGTTTCCTGTCAGGATGCCGCTGATGCCTTCGAAATGCTTTCCTATGTTAGCGCCTTTATCAGAGATAGAAAATTTCCGGATTGAAGAATCGTGGCTGGAACCGCGCATTTTAAGCACAGCGATGCTACGTTGCATTTCGCCCGACATTTCTACATAGCGCAGCAGAATAATAGAGTCTGTGATAGGGGAGATGTTGCCTTCGGTGTCTGAGGTGCCGCCTGCCAGCAAAGGCGTATTAGAGGTAAACATGCCTGTAATCTCCTGGTGCTTGAGGTAAGCTGTAAACGCTATGATAAACTCCCGGAACCCTTTGTCGGTTGAAGTGCGTGACAAAGCCGACAAACTGTCGATCGCTATCCTGTCGGGCTTAAAGCGCTGTACAATTTCCTGAATGTTGATAAAATGATCTTCCAGGGAGGAGACCTCCGGGTAAATACAGATCACCTTCAGCAGCCCTTCTTCTTCCAGCCCTCTGAAGTCGATGCCCCAGCCAGCTGCATTCCGATAAAGCTGTTCGGTGCTTTCTTCAAAGGCCATGAGCAGGCAGCGCTCCCTATTCTCACGGATAGCGCTGACAAAATTGGCTACCAGTAATGTTTTGCCTGCCCCGATCGCACCAGATACCAGGTTAATGGAGCCTTTGAAAAAGCCGCCGTTCATCATCGTGTCAAGGGTAGGTATGCCGGAGGTAACCCGTTCATCAGATGTGATGTGCTTCAGGTTCATGGCCGATAACGGGATAATGACAATGGCCTTTTCCGGGTTAATGGAAAAGGGGTTCTCGCCTTTCTCGTGATTGCTGCCCCTGAATTTCAGGATCTCGATGGTTCTTCTGCGCTTCTCGTTCTGTAGCACATTGCGCAGTATCACCACATTGTCTGTCAGAAATTCCTCTACTCCGAAACGTGTGATCTTGCCATATTCTTCCAGGCGCTCAGCCGTAATAATAGAAGTGGCGCCCAAACGCGATAAGGTGAGGGCTACCTGAATCAGCTCCCGCCGTATGGTGTGCATCTCTTCATGAAACTGCGTAAAAATGCTCCCGATAGAATCGATGACGACACGCTGGGCATTGCATTTTTGCACGGCGCTTTCGAGCCTGATCCTGAAGGCGCTCAGGTCAAAATCGCCCACCGCTATGATGTTTTCTTCTTTGGGGGCGGCATCCACAAATATCCATTTCCCTTCCTTTTCCCAGGTGTCAATATCCCAGTTAAAGCTTTTCAGGTTTTTCCGGATATCATCTACCTGTTCTTCAAACGTGACAAAAACCCCGGGCTGATCGAACAACTGAATGCCCATGGCCAGAAACTGTGCGCCAAACAGGGTTTTGGCACTACCGGAGCTGCCTGCCACGAGCGTAGTTCGGCCGAGGGGCAACCCGCCATGTGAAATATGATCGAAGGAAGCATTCCCGGTTTCTAATTTGGTAAGGTTCATAGGCGAGCGTAAGTTTGTTTGGAAAAAGAGATACAGGTCTGGACTTACAGGTCTGAAAGTATCCATGAAAGGCTTTGACAATGTGCTTTAGTAAACCTGAAACATATAACATGGCTTTAAGCACCCTCGATGGCTGCAAGCAAGGCACAAAGGTGAGGAGAATGGAAAGAGAATATTTTATATACTTATTCCAGTTTGTATCAAATGTTACAGGTTTTCGAGCACGCCCTCCCGTTTGCTTTTTATGTGCCTGTAAAAGGAAGGGGAGAGGCCTGTCACTTTCTTAAACTGGCTGGACAAATGGGCCACACTGCTGTAATGCAGGCGATGTGCGATTTCGGTAAGGGAGAGCTCATCATAAAAAAGCAGTTCTTTTGCTTTCTCTATCTTATGGATAATAATGAATTGCTGAATGGTAATGCCCTTGACCTCTGAAAAGATGTTGGCCAGGTAGTTATAGTTATAGCCCAGTTGCTCACTTATGTAAACAGAATAATTTACCCTCGGCTGTTCTTCCGAAGCATGGATCATATCGGTGATGAGCGTCTTTATCTTATCGATCAGTTTGCTTTTGCTATCGTCGAGCAACTCCAGGCCGGCTTTGTGCAGGTTTTCTTTTAGCTGTTCCAGCTGAATATCCGTAATGTCTTTGTGAATTTCCACCAGGCCCAGGTCCACCACCACATACTCTGACTGTAATCCGAGCTTTACGAGTTCTTCCTGCACCAGTGCCTTACAGCGACTGCTGACCATGTATTTAATGTATAATTTCATTTACTTGTGTTATGTGCACACTCAGATCCGGGAGTATGGTACGGCGTTGCTGCTGGAAATAAAGTAGAACCTAAGGCGATTGATGAGCAATGAGATCAGGATTTTACAGTGATATGTAAAACAGGCTCTAAGTATATACACCTAATACGTTAGTTCTCCAACATTAATTCATAAACCAGTAAAGTATATTAAAAACGACAAGTCAGAAAGGTGTTTGCGTGTGATATTGTGCGCAGCATTTCCGGGCGTAAACCTGAAAGCGCAAAAAACCTTGGGAGTAAGAAAGTTTGCTGTAGGGCGTTGTGGTGCCGGAGGCTGCAGCTGCCTGCCTCAGGTTAGGAAGAGGCATTTAAGGCCTGAATGTTTCAGGGCTGCGCTGAGCATTCCTGAAAAACATGACTACTACCGCCAGGGCCACCACTGCCAGGCATATCCAGGCGGCCGTACTGATCTGAGTGCTCTCGGCCAGGTTGAGTTCCCGGTGCTTTATCGTGATGCCGTAAAGCGCCCAGATGCCCACCAGGCCGATAACTGGGTTTTTCCTGGAAAAGACCACAAACACCACGAGCAGCGTGGCTGCCACAATCATGATGATGGCCCAGAGCGCCTCGCTCAGACTAAAACCATCCCAGCCCAGCCCAGCCAGGGCAGAGCTGATGTTCGCAACAGTGGCGAAGATGATCCAGCCGAAATATAAACTTAGCGGCACCTGCGTAAACCAACGGGAGGCTGCCGAGCGCCTGGCATCAAAAATGCCCAGCCGCAGGTGCATCGCCAGCAGCGTTAGTAGCTGAATCAGGATGAGTACCACTGAAAGTACCAGCCACTCGCTTACCCAGGCAATAGTCCAGGCGCCGGTCGCCAGGTTGTTGAGCATGAACAAATACCCCAGTTGCTGCAAGTCTACATTAGCTTCATGGCTGGCGGGTTCTTTAAAAGCTTTGATAAGATGATAGATGCAAAAGGCGGATAATGCCAGGTAAATGAGGCCCCAGATCGAAAAGGTGATGCCTGCTGGAGTGAAAAGTGCCGGATACTTATCAGATACTTCGCCGATGGTCTGGCTATTGAAAAGCTCCAACTGCGTGAGCTGCGAAGGGACCAGATGAAGCAGGAAAAACACGGTGTTCAGTATGGCCAGCGTCTTGATATTTTTCATAGTAGATAGGATTGTTTCTGGATTTTATACACTACGCAAGCTGCCGGCATTTAACTAAGCATCCATAATTATTTCTGCCGCGTCCTTACTTTGAAGAAGAAAAACCAACCTGGAAAGGCCTTGCTGCAGAATAAAGGATTGTTTTGTTAGGAGGAGAAATCGGCCCGGGAACCGGATGCCCGGATCAGGCACAGATCAGTTTGCCGGGGAGCAGAAGTAGCCACCCGGCTACTACTAAAATTGAATTATTTGAATCAAAAAGGCCCTCCGGAGCTATACTTCCTACTCCTGCACCTTCCTAAAGTGCTAGCAGGTACGACCTTCCATGTTGACGCCACAAATTCCGGAGAGAAGAAAAGCCACCATTACTTAGCTGGTTACTGCAGGATTGAGTATGTTTGATCCGATACCGCCTGACACAAGGAGGAATAGCAGAGAGGTGCCCCCATTCAGGCATTTTCAAGGTTCAAAAAAGCGGCATAACAAAGCCATAGAATGTGCGTTACTTGGTGACATGAAGACAATACCTTATATCGAATATACTGAGATAGAAGCCTCTGCTACGAATCAATGGTATTACATGTCTCATCTCGGCGATGCCTGTGCCGCCATGGATTCCCACCGCACTTCAGCCTATGCTATCTGCCTGCTGAGCAAAGGCGAGATTCAGGTAGAATCCGACCTATTTGTTCAAAAGGCTCAGGCTCCGGCCATCTTCACCATTGCCCCCTCAGCCATCCGCAAGTTCACCGACCTTGGAACAAGCTATGACGCCAGGATATTCTTCTTCCGCAAAGAGGTTTTTCTTAAAGGCCAGGCCGATGTCCATTACCTCGATAAATTTGATTTTTTTGAGAAAACAGGGCAACAGGTAGTCGCGCTGGATTCGGATCAGTACCAAAAGTTCAAGACCTACTTTGATCTGGTCCATGAAAAAATTCTTGACACCGCGCCGCACACGTCCGACATTATTCGAAGTTTGATTTATATTGTTCTGCACGAACTAGAAGACGTTCACCAAAGCCGAAGCCCTGACCCGGCCCCTCCCGTAGATAGAGGCAACCATATTCTTTCTCAGTTTAAGGCGCTCCTGTCCGAACACTTCATCCAGGAAAGGCAGGTGTCTTTTTACGCAGATAAAATACACCTGACACCGAAGTACTTTTCGACGGTTATCAGGGAGGTCAGCGGTAAAACAGCCGGCGAATGGATCAACGAGATGCTCCTGCTGGAATCCAAAGTACGGCTGCAGAATAAAAAGCAGACCATTGCCCAGATTGCCTACGATCTTAATTTTTCGGACCCATCCCACTTTGGCAAATTTTTCAAGAAACATGCTGGTATAAACCCCCTGGAATACCGAAGCTAATTTTTGCCTCATCCGACTTTTATACCAGTTCTGCCTACTTCCGGCCCTTCCGGGAGGCTGCTTTAGGAGGTACCTTTGTACTGCGATTATAGACGGCGACTTAACTCCCAGGAAATCGAATTTGTACGGCCATTTGCTGCAGGACACAAGATGCAGAAAATAAGACGCAGGATCTTTTCATAATCAGAACAAAGCAAATGTTGAGTTCCGATACGTTTTGCCACTGTCTATAATACATAACGATAACTCTTAAAGAGGTGTAGCCATGAAAATTTTTCAAGAATACAAAAAGATATCTGGTAAAGCCGCATTTCTGCCGGGGCTCATGGTGCCGGTGTTCAGCGTTAAGTGCCGGCAGGTAAAGTCAGGTGCAACACGGCCAGTCCTGTAGTAGCGGCATCGGCAGCAGAGGGCTCCGGGGGGGCATTTTGATTCGCATAATTCAGAAACAGAGAGGCTGCCTGCTGTTAGCTGCCAAAGCGACACTTCTTTGTAATGCCATAAGACGAAATCAGTTAAATTATTATACAACTTAAAATAAATTCCACATGAAAACCAGGATCATAGCACTTCTTTCCCTGTCAGTTCTATTGTTCGGATGTGAAAGCACCTCCGATAAAACACGGGCAGGAGAAGTAGCAGCACCAGTAGAAGAGCATCACAGCCACGAAAACAGCGATCAGGCGCTTGAATTAAACAACGGAGAAAAATGGCTGGTCAATGACGAAATGAAACCTTTTGTGCATAAATCTGAGCAAATCCTGCAGGATTACAGCGCTGCAAAGGCAACAGACCATGTTGTTTTGGCCGAACAGTTGAAAAATGAAAACAATGCCCTCATAAAAAGCTGTACCATGACAGGCAAAAGCCACGAAGAGCTGCATAAATGGCTTCATCCTCACATGGAGCTGATCGAGGCCCTCAGCAAAGAGGCTGATAAAGAGCAGGCCAGCATGCTGGTCTCAGATCTGAAAACATCCTTCAACACGTATCATGCTTATTTTAAATAATCGGCGGCAAATTACGACGAAGTGAGCCGGGCGTATTTCAAAACACTTTAAAACCACAACCTATGCATGTTGTAACCAATCCGAAGGTTAAATTATTGGCCGAAGGGAAATCACTTGTAGGGAAGGAAATGGCTGCCAGGGCAGGAGTTTTTATGCCAAAGCACCTGGCATCCAGGGAGTCTGTACTCGTAATACAGGAGGGGGCCTGCATAATACACCTGGAAGACGCTGCTCAAACCCTGAAACAGGGCGATGTTTTTATAGTGCCGGCCCAGGTTATACATCAGATAGAAACAAAGCAAGCATTCAGGGCGGTACATATTATGCCCATTGATATAGCATTCGAATTTTTTAAATAATGAGCATGCGGGAAGAGACGGCAATTCACCACCTCTTCCCGCATGCTCATTATAAGTCGGCATGTTGCGTTGAATAGTCAGGCGGCCACTATCGGGTGTTTTCCCCTCTCCTTTCGTCGGCAGGAACTTAGGCCGGGAAGAGGTATTGTTACTTACAGAATAGGCAAACTGCCCACACGATTGGTAGCTGAAGCCGTTCGGGCAGCTTATGTGCCTATGGCGGCAGGTCCTGCAAACCCCTTGGGGCTGATGCCGGGAAGTTTATGCTCTTGCAGAAATATTAGGTAAAGCTTTTTACAACGTTCCCGGCCTAAGCGCGTTATTTACAGAGGTTTAGGAGCATGTGCTTTCTTCCTATGTAAGGTTCAGGCCTGAAGAATAGACCGCAAAAGGCCGAACTGCTTAAACGGGTACGGGGGCAGGGCAAAAGAAAGACTTCAGGAAGCACCGGGGCAAAACTGTCCCGAAGGGAAAACATGCCGCAGGAAAAAGACATTTGTTAAGTTATAGGGTCCTTTTCTCAGGCAGTACTATGCTTCCGTATAGGAAAGGAAATGCCGTGGGATTGTCTTCCAAACTACTTTAAGGCATGCACCCCTAAACATTTATATTCAGATAAAAGCGCATTTACCTGATCATGAAAACAACGGCACAACAAACAGGAAACAAATCCTCGCCACTCAACGGCACTCCGCCCGCTACCGATAACAAAAAAAGCCCGATGCCTCCCGGCAGAATCTGGTTTTGGTTTCTGGGGCTGCTGCTGCTCAACTACCTGCTATCCCGAACATTTTTCCCGGAAGCCGAGCCAACCAAGATTCCTTATACACTATTTAAGGAAGAAGTGAGCAACAACAACGTAAAGGCGATTTATACCAAAGGCGAGTTAATTTCGGGGCAGTTTATTGATACCGTTAATTACAGGCCCCAGGATGCAGACAATGACCCGGAGAATGAGGCGGTATCCGTAAGAGACTTTGCCACGATCGTTCCTTCCTTCGTTGATCCGGGTCTCGAAAATTTGTTGATTGAGCACCGGGTTGAGATACGGGCCGAGCCGATTCAGGAAGGGGCCAACCCGCTGGCGTCGTTTCTGATACTCTTCGGACCGGCGCTGTTCCTGATTGGTTTTTATATTTGGATGTACCGCCGGGCAAAAAAACAGGCCGGCATGGGCATGGGCGGTTTTATGGGCATCGGAAAAAGCAAGGCAAAACGCTTCGATAAAAGCACGCAGAAACGGGTAACTTTTGAAGATGTGGCCGGCATTGATGAAGCCAAGAACGAACTGGTGGAAATCGTGGACTTTCTGAAGGACCCCGATAAATATACGCGCCTGGGCGGAGCTGCTCCCAAAGGCGTTTTGCTGGTGGGTTCGCCAGGTACCGGCAAAACCCTGTTGGCCCGGGCAGTAGCAGGGGAGGCAGGAGTGCCATTTTTTTCTATGAGCGCCTCTGAGTTTGTGGAGATGATTGTGGGTGTGGGGGCCGCCAGGGTGCGCGACCTCTTTAAACAGGCGCGGGAGCATGCACCGGCCATTATTTTTATTGATGAATTAGACTCGATAGGCCGGGCCCGGGGGCAACACGCCATTGGTGGCGCCAGCGAACAGGAACAGACCCTAAACCAGATACTGACCGAAATGGATGGCTTTGATAGCAAGGAAGGCGTTATTGTGTTGTCGGCAACCAACCAGCCTGATGTGCTCGACAAGGCCCTGCTCCGGCCCGGCCGCTTCGACCGGCGCGTGGTAGTGAACCTGCCGGATAAAGTAGGGCGGGAAGCTATTTTACAGGTGCACACACGAAGCGTGCCGCTGGCGCCAGAAGTACAGCTGGCAGAAATTGCGGCCTCAACGCCGGGCTTCTCCGGAGCCGATATCAGAAACCTGGTAAACGAAGCGGCCCTGCTGGCCGCACGCCGAAACCAGGATACGGTGAACTTAAAAGACTTTTTTGATGCCCTGGAAAAGATTGTGCTTGGCCCCGCACGTCCGTTGCTGCTTAGTTACCAGGATCGGGAGCGGATTGCGTATCACGAAGGCGGCCATGCCATTCTGGGCCTGGTGGTGGCCGGCGCAGACCCCGTAAACCGGGTTACGATTGTGCCACGCGGTCAGGCGCTTGGCGTCACGTATCAGCAGCCCGACGGTGACCGCTACAACTATCCGGAGGAGTACCTGCGCGGCAGGATCGTTGGTATTCTGGGAGGAAGGTCGGCCGAAGAAATTGTATACGGCAACCGTACCACCGGTGCCGAGAACGACATAGAACAGGCAACCAACTTAGCCCGTTCCATGGTTACCCGCTGGGGCATGAGCGCTAAGCTTGGCATGGTACAACTGGCTCCCCGCCAAAACCGATACCTGGGAGGCGGCATGGATGGGTACACAGGAGCCAAACCATTTAGCGAGGCCACCGCAGAAGCCATAGACGAAGAAGTGCTGCGTATTATTCATGAGGCACATGAGGAGGCACAGCGCTTACTAAGACAATACCGGAAGGAGCTGGATGCGCTCGCCCATGCGCTGTTGGAACGTGAAACCCTGGATGAGCAGGAAATACTGCAGGTAACCGGGCTTCCGCCAGCTCCGCCACTCCGGAACCAAAAGGTCATAGAAGCGATTCCCTGAAAATGAGGGCTGCTCAAGGCATCGCCTCCTCTTATCGTAATCAGACTTGGCTGCGCTTCGGGCAAAAGGACGCGGGTATCCGGACGAGCAGGCCGCATTATGCTTTTTGGAGAAATTAAAAAAACAACCGTTGAATTTCCGGATTTGTGTCGCTGGCTCTATAAAAACCCACTATAGCTGGGGATGCCTGACTTCCTTTTGCAGAGTGCCTTAACCGCCGAAACAGCTTAAGCTAAAAGGATGTGACAGACAGCTGGAAATCCGTTGCCCTGCTGGCTGCAGATCCCGGACACCTTGCATGAGGAACTGCAAGACTCCTGCCACTTCAAACACCAGAATTCAGACTCAAGCGGCGAAACAGCGTAGTACAGAATAAACAGTCTTACGGAACATGAAGGACTGGAAAGCCAGACCGGCACTAACGGTGAGGTTGGCTTTTCTCCTTTTCTACAGACTGGTTTAATTTACCTACAGCCACTAAAAAAGTAAATTGCTATGAGCACCATGACCACTGTCTCACAGGTATTGAACAACCTCAAGAAAGAGGGCTATAACGTAGACTTCAACCTGACGGAGAATTGCCTGATCTGTAACGGAAACTCGCTGCAGATTTACCCTGACGAGTTTGTGGTGGACAGGCATTACCGTTTTGAAGGAATGACTGACCCGGGCGATGAGGCCGTGGTCTATGCTATTTCTTCTGACAAACACAACGTGAAAGGCGTTCTGGTAGACGGGTACGGGATCTACAGCAATGCCCTGACCAGTGAGCTGATACAGGCGCTGCGGTATAAGACCTCCTCCAGTTCTGCAAATGAAGATGCAACTGCCCCCCAGGAAAAATTTACGGAGGCCACGCCACAGCGGCCAGTCGGAGATCGGCCACTGAATGCGGCGCTGGTCGAAATGGATCTTCACCTTTTCAAAAAGCAGATAAAAGAAGAAGAAGCCTGGCAGAAAAGCGACCGCAATGCCATCACTATCTTTAAGACAAACAGTTTGCGCCTTGTGCTGGTTGGCATGCACCAGGGAGCTGAGATGAAAACGCATACTGCTCCCGGTATTATTACGCTACAGGTGCTGGAGGGGAAGATCCTTTTCACCACAGAAGAACAAACCGTCGAGATGGGAGAGCGGCAGATGCTGGCGCTTCACACAGGCATACCGCATAGCGTGGCAGCCATCGAAGAATCCGTTTTCCTGCTGACGCTCGCTATTCCAAACTCCGAAAAGTAAAGGCCTGCATGCCTGCAGCCGTAGCCTGATAATGCCGGCCACTATGTTTCCGAACCACTCTTAAAATATACTAGAACCAAGATGGCAAAAGACCTCAACACCATCTGGACTTTTGGTCATTCCACCCGAAGCCAGGAAGAATTTGTGGCTGCGCTCAGCTCGTTTCAGATGGAGGTGCTGGTGGATGTGCGCCGCTATCCGGGTTCCAAAAAATTCCCGCACTTCAATGTTTCAGCTTTGGAGACCTACTTGCCAGAGGCAGGTATCAGGTACATGCCCGTACAGGAGCTGGGTGGCCGCAGAAAGCCTCGGCCAGACTCTCCTAACATTGCCTGGAGAAATGAGGCCTTTCGTGGCTATGCTGATTATTCTGAGACAAAGGACTTTGAAAATGGAATAGCCAAGCTGATGGAGATCGCTTCCCAGAGCAGAACTGCCTACATGTGTTCCGAAGCCGTGTGGTGGCGGTGTCATCGTGCCATCATCTCAGATTATCTTAAAGAAAGAGGATGGACCGTAAGTCATATTATGGGGGAAGGGGTAGCGAAAGAACATCCTTTCACTTCGGCTTACCTGGATAGACATCAGTTAAAAGAATAGCTTTGGTGAGTTTATACTTTTGGTATGCTTCGAGCCAATTCGTACACCTGGTGTTTCCTTTTAATATACAAATAAATCAGATCGGTTATTGACAGCAACACAACTTACCGGAATTAAACCTTAGATTTATTTAAATCTGACAATCAAAGCGAAGCTTCCATTGTCTTGCGGCTTGTGCTCTGTTACAGATCGCGGTGCCATTTCAGCTCCCGGAAAGTTAAGTTGCGGTCTATCCCTGGCTCAGGAACCGGGTACGTAAAAACCAGAAATATAGTAGTACCTCGCCAAATTAGAAATTATGGCAAATATGCCTTTTGGCTGCTTTAAAAGCATTAAACCTTTCTAAAAATCAAAATGCAGGAGCAGTAGTTAAGTCAGGTCAGATCATTGGCTTTTATGCTTCAGCTAAGCTTACGTGCTTATTAAATTCTTTATTGCTCAGATCTGTTAGCTATCCATAAAAAGATCCCCTGGCTGATGCAGAAAATATCAGAAGCCATTTTCTGCGGTGAAGGACCCAAATCAAATTTGTCATATTGCACATAATGACTGTGAAATTGGTTAACTTCAAGAGAATCAGGTAGATTTTAACCTTGATGTAGGCTCCTTACTCTTTATTTAACTAGTATCATGAAAACTAAATCAAACACTAATCGCAGTAGCCCCCTAAATCCTGTTCAGCCGGAAAAATTTATTATCGGCATTGGTGCCTCTGCAGGAGGTATGGAGGCTATTCATGAGCTCTTTGATCATACGCCGTCTGATGCTGTCTCTTATGTCATTGTGCAGCATCTTTCGCCAGATCACAAAAGCTTTATGAAAGAACTGCTGGTAAAACATTCCAAACTGAAGATATATGTTGCAGAAAACGGAATGAAAGTGATTTCTAACTGTGTGTATGTGTTGCCTGAGGGAAAAATCATGACGATTACGGATGGTAAACTGATGCTGAAGAACAGGCAAAGATCTACGCCCAACTCAGCGATTGATATATTTTTTAACTCGATGGCAGAAGACCTTGGCAACAAGAGCGTTGCCATCGTGCTTTCCGGAAATGGATCTGACGGTACTAAAGGCATTGAAGCTATAAAGAAGGTTGGTGGTATGGTGATCGTGCAGGATCCTCAGTCAACAAAGTTCAATAGCATGCCCCTGAGTGCCATTGAATCCGGTTATTACGATTATATACTAGCACCCAAGCAAATTCCTCTACAGATCGTTAAGTACATACAGCAAAAGACCTTAGCCTGTAATTTTTCGCATCCGCTCTCAGAAGCCAACGAAACAGCCCTTTCAGAAATTAAAACATACGCCTTTAGACTTTTCAGAATACAAACGGGCAACTATTATAAGAAGAATCACGAGAAGAATGGTAGCCAATAATGCGGAAACTATTGGTGATTATATCCAGATGTTGAAATCCGATCCATCTGAAATAGATACTCTCGCCAAAGAGTTCTTAATAAGCGTTACCAGATTTTTCAGAGATAGTGAAGCCTTCGACGTAATTGCCACCAGGGTGATACCGGAAATAGTTGAAAATAAATTGCTGGTAGACGTGCTGAAAGTATGGGTGATAGGTTGTGCCACGGGAGAAGAGGCCTACTCTTTAGCCATACTGCTAAAAGAACATCTGATAGAGGTGAAAAAAGACATTGAAGTGAAAATATTTGCTTCGGATATTGACAAAGAGGCACTGGCAAAAGCCTCCAAAGCCATTTATCCCCAAAGTATCAGCAAAGATGTTTCGGAAGAGCGCCTGAATAACTTTTTTACCAAAGTCGGCGACGAATATAAAGTCAGGGATAACATCCGGAAGATGATCATATTTGCTGAACACGACATTATCCATCAACCGCCTTATGGCAAAATCGACCTGATCAGCTGCCGCAACCTGATGATCTATTTTAATCCGACTTTGCAGAGAAAAATATTTGCCACCCTTGCCTTTTGTCTGAACGCAGACGGTTATTTGTTTCTGGGCCCTAGCGAGGGGCTGGGCTCTTTAGAAGGTTCTTTCAAAGAGATTGACAAGAAATGGAAGATATACCTGAACACCGAAAAGAATGCCGTGCTACAGTTTAAAGCCTACGCGCCACACCATTTAGAAGTAAAGAAGCTAACTTACTCAACGCTTACATTAAAGCCTTTAAAAAATAGTGTATCTGCCAGTCTGCCGGCGCTTCTGTATAAATCGACGCTGGAAGAAGCCAGGTTTTTGGCGGGAGTATGCGTGGATGAAAACAATAAGGTGATGCTGCCATTCGGTGATTTTGAAAAATTCCTGCTGCCGAAGCTTTTCAATGATAATTTGCTCGAGCTTCTGCCTGCTGAGTTGGCCATAGCGGCAGGAACCTCCATTAAGAAAGCGATTAAGGAAAACGCTAAAGTGGCAGTTCAGGAAATTTATTTTAAAGTTGACCAGCATATTCGGTCAGTCAACATGCTTGTAAAACCTTTGCTCAACGAAAACACAGCCGATCATAAGGTCATTGTCCTATACTTTGCTGAAGGAGAAGTAGACCGAAATACCAGGCAAAGTGTTGAATTATTTAATAAAGAAACCCATACCAGCAGGTATTTGTCCGATCTGGAATCAGAGCTTGCGGAAACGAGAAAAAAGCTTGCGGAAGCACATGTATACCTCGACGAATCCAATAGCAATATTCAATCCTATAACGAGGAATTGCTTTCCGGCAATGAGGAGATGCAGAGTTCCAACGAAGAACTGCAGTCCATGAATGAGGAACTAAATACCGTAAATCTTGAATATCAGTTGAAAATAAAGGAGCTGGCGGAGTTAAACGATGACCTGCATAATTACTTCAGAAGCACGTACATTACGCAGATTTATGTTAATAATGATATCGTACTGAAGAAGTACAACCCGCTCACCATAAAACAAATAAATATTAAGGAAGCTGATATCGGGAGACCTTTGGCAGACATTTCCACCAATATCAGGTTTTCTACTTTGATAGAGGACATACAGGAAGTAATTGATACCCAGTTAATTAAAGAAAAGCCAGTCGAAACAACGGATAGCAAATGGTATTCGATGATGATAGTACCTTATATCAGATCGCAGGACAATAAGACGGATGGGGCAGTTATCACTTTTAGTGATATATCTGAGATTACAGAATCTAAGAAAATCATACAGGAAAACAATAGAAGATTAGTAGAGATCAATAAAGAACATGATACATTTATCTATTCGGCTTCACATGACCTGAAGGCACCTGTCAATAATATCGAAGGACTCCTTCATCATTTAAAATCGACTGACACTCCGGAGGATAAAAAGGTAATTATTTCCCACCTGGAAAAATCTGTCATTAGATTAAAGGAGACCATTAGCGAACTATCCGATATTACCAGGATCGAAAGTGAGATTGATGAAGCTGAAAAGGTAAATGTACCCAGGCTTTTGGAAGAGGTGAAAATGGGATTAAGTGATGCGTTAGTAGCATCCAACGCAACTATTAACGTTGCTTTCGAAGAAAATGAAATCAATTTTTCCAGAAAGAACCTGCGGAGTATCTTTTTTAATTTACTGAGCAACGCTTTAAAATACAGGTCTCCGGATCGTCAGTTGGAGGTAACAATTAAAAGCAAAAGAGTAGCTGATTCAATTATATTGTCCTTTGAAGATAACGGCATTGGTATAAAACCGGATAAAATCAGAGACATATTTACGAAGTTCAGGCGTGTTCATAGTAAAGAAATTAATGTTGAGGGCGAAGGGATAGGGCTGTATCTGGTAAAAAAGATCATTGGAAATGCAGGTGGAGACATAAAGGTAGAAAGCAGTTTTGGGCAAGGGTCGTCCTTTTCGATCTGTTTTAATAACAGTGCTAAGGGCCTGTGATGCAGGCCCCTTTGGAAAGGAACCTTGTTTGGGAGCTATGGTGAGAGCATAGCGCAGCAGGACGCCCTATAACAGGGTCTTAAACGGTCAGCAGAAGGATGAACCGGCCTTGGCAAGGTAATTCCCTTTACTCCGGAGCTTCTTTATGGCGTAGGTAGTTCGAGTAAACCCCAATACCTCTTACGCAACAAGAAAACAGATGTACTTGCAACCAAAAAGCATAGGCTTCACAATTGGGGCCAACCGCAAAATCTATCAGTGAGCATGGTGGTGGTGACCGGACGATTCAGGTTGTACGGTACACAAGACCGAATTGTCGTGCAGATGAGCAGGCGTTTCCAATTGAATGGTAACATGATGAACATTTTGATGCTCAAGGTCTTGTTCTATCCGGCGGAGGATCTGTTCGCTCTCATAAATGGTCAATCGTTCATCTACTACCGCGTGGCAGGAAAGGGCATTCAACCCGCTGGTAATGGACCAGACATGTAAATCGTGCACGCTGATAATGCCTTTTGCTTTTTGAATTGTTTCAATTACGTTCGCCATGTCTACGTTCTGTGGGGTGCCCTCCATCAGCACATGAATGGCAGCTTTGGTTACAAAATACCCGCTGCGTAAGACGAGTGCGGCAACAACAACACTGGCCAGAGGATCTGCCCAGCCCCAGCCGAAGACCATGATGAGCAGTGCGGCCACAATGGCGCCAACGGAACCAAGCATGTCGCTGATCACATGCAAATAAGCTCCGCGCATATTCAGGTTCCCTTTTACATCGCCGCCACGCAACATGATCCACGCAACCAGCATGTTCACCAGTAACCCAACGGTGGCGATGATTAGCATGCCGCCGGGGGCGATCTCAGGGAGGTTCCGAAACCGGTCGATGGCCTCATAGAATATATAAAAGGCTACCAGTAGAAGGGCTACCCCGTTAAGCACAGCCGCTAATATCTCGATTCGTTTATACCCGTAAGTATTTCCATAGTTAGCCGCTTTTTCTCCGACTTTAAAGGCCAGCAGGGCAATGGCAAGCGATATGGCGTCGCTCAACATATGACCCGCATCTGCCAGCAAGGCCAGGCTATTGGTAAGAAATCCGCCAATAACCTCCACAAGCATGTATAGGGTGATTATACTCAGGCTTATGGCTAAGGTCTTCTTATTTGCACCATGTGTATGGTTGTGTCCGTGATCGTGTCCCATTTCTGCCAGCTAGTTAATTTTAAACGGATCTATATTAATTCCAGGATTACACGATTGTAATAAAGGAATATCCGGTCCAACCTGTTTTGTATGTCAAAGTTACGCATACAGTCCCTGCATTTCAATTGCTTTGTTTTCCGCTTCACCGGTCACAACTGCTGCTAGCAATCCTGCTCTACGCTTGTATTCTGAAGTCATTCGGCAGCAAGCCCTCGTTTGTGCGCCTGCCGTCTCCTTCTGTCGTGCGGGCCGGAGCAGAAGAGGTCTCTGAAGGGCTGTTTTGATTAGAATAATTTCAGCATACTGCCTCCTTTCGCTTCTCAGACTAGTGCTGCTCCAATTTAATTTATAGAACTAAAAGTTCATTGCTATCCTTTTATAGGAAAAGGAGGATGCAAAATGGGGAAGCGACTAGATAAAGTAGCGTTAAGCGCAGCAGAAAAAGCCTTGCTGAAGAAGCTCCTCAGCAAGGGCAAGCATGCCGCACGCCAGGTAAAGCGGGCACAGGTCCTGCTCCACCTGGACAAGGGGAGACCTGCAGGCGCCATAGCTCAGGCGGTAGGCGTGAGTGTGGCCACCGTCTACAACGTGCACGGCCGCTACCTTACCCATCGGCTTGGCGCTCTTGAGGAGAGGCCTCGCCCGGGCCAGCCGCGCAAGGTGACGCCCGAGGTGGAGGCGGCCGTGACACGCATCGCCTGCAGCCAGGCGCCCGAAGGGCATGCCCGCTGGACGGTCTGGCTGATAAACGAGCGGATCGTGCGCCTGGGGCATGAGCTGCATGATGAGTCAGTGCGCCTGATCTTAAAAAAAGCAAGCTCAAGCCCTGGCTCAAAAAGCAGTGGTGCATCGGCAAAATAGATGGCCGCTACTTGGCTAATATGGAGGATGTGCTGGAATTGTATGAGCAGGAGCCAATCGTAGGCACGGCCAGAGTTTGTTTTGATGAGAGGCCTTGTCAGCTACTGGGGGAAGTAGTGGAGCCGCTGCCCATGAAGGAAGGCAAGCCAGAGAAGCAGGACAATGAGTATAAGCGTAACGGCACGGCTGTTATTCTGTTGGCTTATGACATAGACACAGGCCAGCGGTACGTGCAGGTAAGAAAGCAGCGAAAGAAAGCAGACTATGCGCAGTTCATGGAGTGGCTGGCAAAGGAGCATTACGGGCATGCAGAGCAGATAGAGCTGGTGCAGGACAACCTCAACACCCACAGCTACGGCTCCTTCTATGAGCACCTGCCTGCCGCTGATGCCCGGGAGCTGGCCCGCAAGTTCAACTTTCATTTCACGCCTAAGCATGGCAGCTGGCTCAACATGGCGGAGATAGAGTTCTCTGTGGTGGCAAGGGAGTGCCTGAGCAGGAGGATTGGGAGCCTGGATGTACTGGAAAGGGAAGTGCTAGGCTGGAGTGAGAGGCGCAACAGCAAAGCCAGTAAAATCCATTGGAGCTTCACTGTCGACACCGCCAGAGAAAAGCTGGAGAAACAGTACCACAAGGTAAATACTGACAACCACTTGTCTAATAATTAATTTGGAGAAGCACTAGCCCGACTATAGGTACTTGCATGTATCTGTAAAGCATTACATGTCAGTTTACTGATTCTGGTTTTGCTTATAAGATCAATATAGCCAATTCATTGGTAGCGTCTATTATAATGCAAGACGATAGTATTTTAAGGGGAAATACTTTCTGAAAATTAATCATGCATTAAATTGAAAATCAGGATACCCTAGGATTTGAGGGTAAGGAGGGTAACACAGTAAAACCGTTGCTATTTATCAAATTGGTAGGTATCAGTTAAGTAATGGTAGAAGGTGTGTATGGGCGACATGGTACCTTTGTAGTAGCATTTCATTTAACAACACAGAAATAATATGAGTAAGAAAGCACTGCTTGTCATAGACATACAGAATGACTATTTTGAAAACGGAGCCTGGGAACTGGAAGGACCGGTAGAAGCGAGTTTAAATGCACGCAAGGTCATTGATCACTTCAGAACGAATAATTTGCCGATAGCACATATCCAGCATTTAGCAGCTGATGTTCACATGCCTTTTTTTCAACCGGATACAGCTGGCGTGGAGATCCATGAAAATGTAAAACCATTGGAAAGCGAAAAGCTTGTTCAGAAGTATTACCCAAATAGCTTCAGAGACACAGACCTGCTGGAGTATCTGAAAGCCAATGATGTGACTGAAGTGGTGGTTACAGGTATGATGACACATATGTGTGTAGATGCTACGACTAGAGCTGCAAAAGACTTTGGGTTTGAATGTACCGTGATCGGTGATGCCTGTGCTTCATGCGATCAGGAAATTAACGGGAAAGTAGTGAAAGCTGCCGACGTACATCATGCCTTCTTAGGCGCTCTTTCCTTTTTCTATGCAAACGTTCAGGATACAGATGAATTTCTGGCTGCTTAGTTTAAAGAGTCGTTAAAATCATTAAAAAACCTCCTGCCAAATTAATGGTAGGAGTTTTTTAATTTTCCTTTGAATACCCGTTAGCAGAATCTCAGGCAAAGCACCAGGAATTAAATTTTCTTACAGTAAAAGAGTGTTCTGTAATCTTCTTCAACTATGCTAGCATTGGCGTTATCAATACAAAGAACTTCCTCAAATCCTTGTTTAGGATAATACTGGTGATTACAGCTTGAGTCTGTCCATAGGTACATTTTGTCTTTGCCTTTCACCTGAGCCTCCTCCATAAAATGATTCAGAAGCTTAGTGCCATAACCTCGAACATTACTGATAAATAAAGCAAGTTTTATGTCGTTATCACTTAAAAAGGTGGCCAGCAAATCATCAGATTTAACAAGATAATCCTTTTGATTGTTCATGGTCAAAAGCTCTGAATCCTGGAGGTCATTTTTCTGCAGCGCTACCCATTCCAAAGCATTATTTGTGTCATTTTTCTCACAACCGAGTAAAATTGCTTTTATAATTCCATCTTCAACAATCTTATATCGGTATGCATTTTCGTAGTAATTTTTCCGTACTATAAATTCACTGACTTTCCTTATAAAAGCATCTGACTGACCAGGATAAGCTTCTTTCCACGCTTCAAATGCTAATTCATAGACCTGTGGCAGGTCGCTATTGTATAATTTGCTAATCTCCATTTAAAACTGGTTAATTCAAAAAATAAGGTATTAAACATGGAATTTTTTCTGGATGAAACCTGCGCAGGTAAGATCAACTTAATTTTTGCGGTTTCCTGATCCAAAGTCATTTTCATTTAAAAACAGGCATCTGGTAAGCATCAGCGATCAGTTCGGCCGAGCGAAGTATCCCTTTCGGTGAGTGTCCGAGATTCACGATCATCAGTTCGTCTGGCCCCGATCGTTTCTGAACTTCATTGAGACTCCTGACAACCGTTTCGCCTGTTCCAGAGAACATTTTATTTCTCCAGCTTTCCATGATAATCTTTTCCTGAGCTGTATAGGCATACCTGGCAAGATCTTCAGGAGAAGGCATGACATATGACAGGCCTTGCATCATACGCATCATGCTGTGTGCGAAACTCTCCGTCTGCAAAAGTGCTGCTTCTTCGGATTCGGCTGCATACACGGCAAAGCACGCCAACGTGTGTGGTTTTTCTAGTACCTCCGAAGGATTGAAATTCTTTCTGTACAAGTCAAAGGCCATCAGCAGGTTTTCGGGCGCCAGCTGTGCTGCAAATGCAAATGGCAACCCCATTTTCCCTGCCAGCTGGGCCGAATAACCCGACGATCCGAGTAACCACACAGAAGGGCGGGCAAAGGACCGGCCAATGCCGTTTTGGCGGTCTTGCCCTGGCCCCGGAACCGCCCATACCTTATCTTTGTAGGGATCATCCTCAGTGAAGTCATCATCCAAAAATTGGAGCAGTTCCTGCAACTGTTCGAGGTAGTTTTCGGCGCCAAAACTATGGCCTCTTCGCAGCGCCGTGGCAGTATAGCCGTCAGTTCCGGGAGCGCGACCAATTCCCAGATCTATCCTGCCTGGCGCCATCGCTGCCAGCATACCAAACTGTTCAGCAACTACCAACGGTGGAAAGTTTGGCAACATCATTCCGCCAGCGCCCAGTCTTATATGCTTGGTCTCTCCGATTAAACTGGAGAGCATCACCGCTGGCGAAGTAACAGCAATGGCCGGCATGGAATGATGCTCAGCTACCCAATAGCGGGCAAAGCCCCGGCGGTCGGCAAATTTTGCCAGCTCAATGCTGTTCTGTATACTTTCTACAGCAGAATACCCTTGCCCTGTAACGGCAAAATCGAGCAGCGACACTGGGACAGGAGCATTTCCTGTTTTTGTTAACGGTCGGAAAGCAGCCGGTTGTTCTCCTTTTAAGGTATTATTACTTTCAGTCATTTCTTTTGTCAATTCTTTTGGCATCAAAATCCGTTGCAAAATTAACTAGACGCAAGAATTGGGCTTCTATCAGGAATGTCCTGAATCCTACCATTTTGATTAGGACTATACCGAACTACAGTTAATTTAATCTACGCTGTAGTTGCATTCCAATTAAAAATCCGTATCTGAAGAAGGAAGCCAGCAGTTATAACCGATGGCCGAAGGAATCAATAGGCGTGAGGTACATGGATTGGAAGATTCATTTTTTATAAA